>JANSYO010000115.1 GCA_024742395.1 Cytophagales bacterium | reverse complement strand
GGTACTTAAGAACGCCTGTCGATTTCGATAACACTCAATATATAGGTACATACTATAACAATGATGGCGTACCTACTTTTAATGCCCACAGATCATTTATAGGTAAACAAAATAACCTTGGATACCTGGGAGAGGAAGCACCGTTTTATTCTAATCCAGGTTGGACCATCAATCAGCAGGAAAACCCTAACGAGCTGCATAGATTTATTTTTAATCCGGAGTTAAACTGGAACTTATCCAAAGGGATAAACTTAACTGCCCGGTATGGTTTTGATTATTACAATGAGTCCAGAGAAAGTTGGTTTCCAGTAAATTCTGCAGGAGATGTTTATCAGGGTTCTTTTGGAAGAAGTGATATCACAGAAAGAAATACCTCTTTAAATGCTTTTGTAAATGGCACTCACATAATCAACAAAGATTTCAATTTCAGTTGGATTGCCGGTTTACAGTTCGAAGATGGATTCTTTACCAGTCAAGGTGGAAACTCTTCAATATTTACCAATCCTTTTGTAGGCGAGTTACGGAATTATGGTAATGCAGAAGCCGCCAATGAAACTCCAAGTTTAACCAGACTTCGTCAAAGGAAATCCGGAACCTATGGAGTTTTCAATGCTCAGATTTATAATCAGTTATTTCTGGAATTAACTGGAAGGTATGAATTGCCTTCTACCTTAACCTCTCCGGTGTTTTATCCGAGTGCCTCAGTGGGTTGGGTCTTCTCTGAAAAATTAAAAACAGATATTTTAACTTTTGGAAAAGTAAGAGCCTCTTATGGTGAAGTAGGAATTGAACCGGTAGCCTATGCTACTCAAACAGTTTACGGACCTTTTGATCGTGGCACTTCCTGGGGAGATGCACTTTCTGCCTCAGTTTATGGCAATCCGTTTGCAAGAAGTGGTAACTCAGGAAATCCCAATCTTACACCTGAGCGTGTAAGGGAAGTTGAAGTAGGGACAGACCTCCGTTTTTTCAATGATAAGGTTTCTTTAGGAGTAACCTACTATGATAGAATTACCAGAGATGCTCTTTTAGCGGTTAATTTGGCTCCCTCTTCTGGTTTTAGTAGTGTTTGGGATAATGCCGCCGTGATTACCAACAAAGGTTTAGAAATTGATTTGGGTTTGAGAATAACCAAATTTAAGAATATCGATTGGAGGTTTGATGCAAACTTTTCTCAGAACAAAAATATAGTTACGGAGTTAAAAGGCGTAAAGAGTGTCTTCTTGAATGGTTTTGCAGGTACATCGTCTAGAGTGGTGGAAGGGGAGCCTTTCGGAGCTTTGTGGGGTGGAAAATGGGTGAGAGATGATTTTGGCTTCCTGGCTTTAAATCAAAATGGTTTTCCTGAAGTAGCGGAAGAGGAGGGGGTAATTGGTGACCCTAATCCAAAATGGAAAGGAGGGATTGGATCTAATTTGAGCTGGAAAGGTCTTACAATCTCTGTTCAGTTTGAGACTTTTCAAGGAAACGATATTTGGGCCGGTACAGAAAGTATCTTAAAATATTTTGGTGTACATCCTGAAACAGCTAATGAGTTTATAACAGAGAATGAATACAGAACAGTAGACGGTAGAATTGTTTCGGCGGGTACTCTGGTACGAGGTAATGTGGCCAATTTTGGAGGGGGAGATGTGCTACTTGACTCTGAGTGGTATACAGGTGTAGGTGGTGGTTTTGGGAATGTCTCTGAGCAATTTATTGTCGATGGAAGCTGGACAAAGCTAAGAGAAGTGTCTCTTTCATACGCCATTCCACCTAAGGTAATCTCCAAAGCCAAGTTAAACTCTGCCAGTCTTGGGATTTCGGGGCGAAACTTGTTTATCTGGTCGCCTTTACAATATGTAGATCCTGAAGTTAACCTTACCGGAGCTTCTAAAGGAAGGGGATTGGAATACTTTACCAACCCGGGCACCGGTTCATACATTATCACATTGAAGTTAGGAATTTAAAATATGAAGAAGTTACTAATAGTTTTAATAGGTCTGTCTGTAATATCCTGTGAGAAATACTCTGCGGGTTTAAATGTAGATCCAAATAACTTTACAGATGCACCAGGCGAGTTAATCATTGGCCAGGCGAATCTTTCTTGGGTATTAATGACAGAAGGTGAGTCCTCAAGGTTATGTGGAGTGTTTACTGATCAATATACAGGTCTGAGTAATCAGTTTGTTAATTACAATACTTATGATGTAAAGGCGGCTGATTTTGACGGAATCTGGAGCAATAATTATACAGCAGGAATTTCGCAAACCAGAATTGTACAACAAAAGGCAGAAGAATCTGGGAACACCAGACTTTTGGGGGTTTCACAAATTGTAGAAGCTGTTATGGCTGCAGAGCTGGCAGCCTTATTTGGTGATGTTCCTTATTCTCAAAGTGCTCAGCCGGTAGAATACCCCAATCCGGTTTTTGATCCTCAAATGGATGTATTGAACGCAGTACAAAATCTTCTGGATCAAGGTATCGCAAATGCTGGAAATTCTAAAGTAGGAGATTTTTACGGAAGCCCTGTTTTTGTAAACAATGCGGCTGTTTGGTCAGAAATAGGTCATACATTAAAAGCCAGATATTACTTATTAACTAAGAACTATGCCAAGGCCAAGGAGGAAGCCATACTTGGGATTTCTTCTAATGACAGAAGTCTTCTTGCTTTCCATTCTAAAACAGCCGGACAAGGGAATCTGTATTATCAATTTGGAATAGAGCAGCGTGGTGGTTACTTAACAGCTACAAGATCTTATTTAAGAAAGATGCTCAATTTAAGTGATACCTCTGTAGACAGAGTATTGTATACACCGGGCGAACAAGAAAGGTATGCAGCATATTTCTCTGGTAATGAGCTCAACTACAATGAAGGTGGATATTTTGCTCAGGACGCTTCATATCCTATTGTTGACTGGTTTGAAAACCAATTTATTCTTGCTGAGGCAGAGTTAAGACTCGGTAATGAAGATGCAGCAAGAACTGCCTTCAATAAGGTAAGAACAGAATTGGCAAAGAAATATAAAGGTGATTTTCCTACTGTAGCTATTGGAGGGAATACGCTTTTAAGAGTGATTTTGGAAGAGAAATATATCACAATGATTGGGTCGCCTCAGGTGTTTCACGATGCCAGGCGTACCGGTAATTTGATAAACCTGCCTATCAAAAACTCAATTTCTGGGAAACTGCCACAGCGATTTCTTTATCCCGAGGTAGAAATAAACAGTAATGAGTCTTTTCCGGGTGTAGTAGGTTTATTTCAGGAAACGGCTGTAAATAAATAAGCTAAAGAAATTCATATTTTCAATTGATAAACAGGCTGCCTATTTTTGCAGCCTGTTTTAGTTTCATCTAAAAGCTTCTAATGCTTACTATTCATAATTTATCGTTCTATTTTGGTGGTCGCCCCATTTTTGAAGAGGCCAGTTTACAAATTAAACCCAAAGATAAAATTGGTCTGATAGGCCTCAACGGAAAGGGTAAATCAACCTTGCTGAAAATCATCGTAGGGGAATATCAGCCTGACGGTGGCACAATCTCAATGGCCGGAGACGTAACATTGGGTTTTTTGAACCAGGATTTGCTTTCTTATGAATCTGCAGAGCCAATCATTCAGGTAGCTATGCAAGGTTTTGTTCGTGAGCTTGAACTTCAGCATCAGATAGAGGAGGTTTTGCATCAAATGGAAGTTAACTATTCTGATAAGCTTGTTGAGAAACTGGGTGAATTACAGGAAGAGTTTGATATACTGGGCGGCTATACCATTCAGCCGCGTGCCGAGGAGATTTTGGAAGGTTTAGGTTTTAAAACAGAAGATTTACAAAGACCGCTAAAGGAATTTTCCGGAGGATGGAGAATGCGGGTTATGCTGGCAAAATTACTCCTGCAAAAGCCCTCGGTATTGTTATTAGATGAGCCTACTAACCACCTGGATTTGCCTTCTATTCAATGGATTGAGAAATACATTGTTAACTATGAGAATGCTGTTATAGTAGTTTCTCATGACAGAACATTCCTTGACAACGTAACATCCAGTACGGTGGAGGTTTCTAACTGTAAGCTTAATTATTACCCTGGTAATTACTCATTTTATCTTGAAGAAAAAGAATTAAGAAATGAGATTCAAAAAGGAGCATATGAGAATCAGCAGGCACAAATCAGACAAACAGAACGCTTTATTGAACGTTTCAAAGCAAAGGCTACTAAAGCCCGTCAGGTTCAGTCAAGAGTGAAAGCCTTAGAACGAATGGATGTTATTGATGACGTCATTACTGATGATGCTAAAGTTCATTTTCGTTTTAAGTTTGGCACACAGCCAGGAAGGCATGTTATGCGACTTGACAATATTTCAAAAGCTTATGGTGAAAAGGTAATTCTTAAAAATACAACAGGACACATAGAACGTGGAGATAAGATTGCTCTAATTGGAGCAAACGGAAAGGGAAAGTCGACCTTATTGAGAATCATTGCCGGAACAGAGGAGATGGATGGGAAAAGAGCTCTGGGGCATAATGTGAATTTTTCATTTTATGCTCAGCATCAACTTGAATCTTTGCATATCAATGAAACGCTACTGGAAGAGTTACGGTATGCAGACCCTACCAAATCAGAGACTGAATTGAGGTCTGTTTTAGGTTGTTTTCTCTTTGGTGGAGAAGATGTCTTTAAAAAGATTAAAGTTCTTTCTGGAGGTGAAAAGTCACGGGTGGCTCTGGCCAAAGTACTTATTTCTGAAGCTAATTTTCTTTTACTCGATGAGCCGACAAACCACCTTGATATGCAATCAGTCAATATTTTGGTTCAGGCTCTGAATCAGTATGAGGGTACGTATGTAGTGGTTTCTCACGATAGACATTTTGTTTCGCAGGTAGCCAATAAGATTTGGTATATAGACGATGAGGAAATAAAAGTTTATCCTGGTACTTTACAGGAATATATGTGGTGGCAAGCAGAAAGAGAGAAGGAGGGAAGCAATGATGCTTCGGCTTCTAAAGAGGCACCAAAGGCAGAAAATAAAGTAGAGGAAAAGAAAAAATCTACTAGGAACAGGTCAAATGATGAACGCAAAAAACTGGAAAAAGAAGTAGAAGAGCTAGAAGAGAAAATTGCCAGTTTAGAGACTTCTAAAAAGGAAGTGGAATTGAGAATGGCTTCTGAAAGAGTCTTTTCTAATCCGGATGAAATGGCCAAAGAAACCAAAAAGTACGAAAAGATTAAGTACAATTTAAAAGAGGCAAATAGTAAATGGGAAGAAAAGATGCTGGAGCTGGAAGACTAATCTTTTAAAATAAATTGAACATAAATCTGTTTAATTTTTAAACAATACTTAAAATGAGAACTCTTTACATACTGATAACCTGTCTGTTTATAAAGGGTTCTTTTTTAATGGCTCAAGATAAAGAGCTTAGAACCATTGTTTTGGACCCTGAACTTCAAACAGTACAGTTATACCCTTATAATCAAAGCCAAAATTATTCTACTTTAAGTCCGGCCGTTTTTACTTTGGGTAGTACTAGTTCTGGTGTACTTGAGTTTGATGATTTGCTTGCCTCAAACCGACAGTTTCATGTCAAAATTGTTCATTGCAA
Source organism: Cytophagales bacterium (assembly GCA_024742395.1). Taxonomy (GTDB): domain Bacteria; phylum Bacteroidota; class Bacteroidia; order Cytophagales; family Spirosomataceae; genus Jiulongibacter. Next base: position 5,755 of record JANSYO010000115.1, on the reverse strand, counting down.
TGTAGACTGGACTCCTTCTGTGCTCAGAGAATTAGAGTATCTGAATGAATATAATGACTTTATTATCAATAATTATGAAGTTTCTCAGGGTACTAAGATTCAATATTTTCATTATGGCTTTAGATTACCCGAGATAAAAATGTCTGGCAATTATGTGCTTCAGCTTTATGAAAATTCATTGAGTGATGCCATGCTGGCCCAAATACGATTTAAAGTATTAGATCCTCAGGTAGCTGTTATGGCCACGGTCCAAAGACCGCAAGATCCAGGTGTTTGGAGAACACATCAGCAAGTTAACTTTGAAATAAACTATGGTAATTATCAAATTCGGGATCCGCGTACAGAATTCATTATTCAGATCCGTCAGAATTTTAGAGATGAAACCACCAAAACAGGTTTTACAGCTTCTTCTTTAAATGCAGCGAGACAAACACTCAGTTATAAGTTTTTTAACAATGAAAATTTATTTCCCGCTGGTAACGAGTTCAGGTATGTCGACATTAGGAGTACTTACACAAGTGGGAATAATATTGAAGAAACACTGCAAGGTTATGAAGACAGGGTTTTGCTCAAAATACAACAAAGCCGGGCAAACAGAACTTATCTGGATGCGGCAGACCTTAACGGCAGATTTATAGTAGAAACGCTGGAAGATCAGCACCCTTCTATCTCAGGAGATTATATTCACCTGGACGTGGGCTTTTCGTCTTTGATTTTAGCTCCCAATCAGTCACTTTGCATTCTTGGTGGTTTTAATCAATTTAATTGCCAAAATTCGGCTAAAATGAAGTTCTCTAACGAGTTCGGAGGTTATACTACTGAACTATTGCTTAAGCAAGGAATCTATGACTTTCAATTTGCTGTGATGGAGCCAGGTAAACCATTAGATTTTAGTTTCTTTGAAGGTAACTTTACTGATACGGGAAATAGTTACGAAATAATGGTTTACCATAAACCACCAGCTGCACGTTCAGAAAGGCTGGTTGGCTACGCATTAATTGAAGATTCAAGAAGATCGAATAATTAGGCTTTTATCTCTTGTGCTTTTCTTGTCTGCCTTTTATCCAATGTCATTAGAAACGATGGCAATAAGAACAGATTAGAAATCATACCTATCATAAGTGTAAGCGAGACTAACAAGCCAAGGAATACGGTGCCTTTAAAGCCAGAAACTACATAAATCCCAAAACCAAAGAAAAGAATTATGGCTGTGTAAAACATGCTTATACCTGTAAATCTGATGGTATTACTTACCGCATCAGCAATTGTATTTCCCTTTTCAAGTTCTTCTTTATATTTTGTCAGAAAGTATATGGTGCCATCTGAGGCAATACCAAATGCAATACTGAAAATAAGCGTAGTAGATGGTTTTAGCGGAATACCAAAATAACCCATGACTCCTGCAGTGATAATCAATGGAATTACACTAGGGATACTCGAAATTAAGATGGTGCGGGCATTAAGGAATTGGGTGGCCATAACGAGTGAAACTAAGATGATAGCCAGAATAGTACTGTCTCTTAGGTTACTGAGTAGATAATCGTTTCCTTTGGTAAAGACCACACCATTTCCAGTTAATCGGGCATCCATTTGCTCTTCTTCAGGCTTCCATTCTTCAAACTCGCTATCGTAATTGAAGATTGAATCAATTCTAGGTTGCAGATTGTCAATCATTTCATTCATTCTGATGGTCCCCACATCGGCACTTTGATAGCTAATTCGGGTATATCGTTTCGTTGAATCCATGAATGAACTTGCCAGATTTTCTTTACCTTTAGCCATTCCGGCGTATTCTGCCAGTTTATTCAGTTCTAAGGCACCCGGAAGTCGGTAGAAACGCTCTTCACCGCCTCTGTAGCCCTGATAAATAAACTTAATAGCTTCTACAACAGAAATGGGTTTTGTGAATTCAGGATATTTTGAAAACTCCCTCTGAACCAGCCTGATTTTAGTAAGAGTTTCGGGGTCCAGGGCCCCGTTCTCTCTTTTGGTATCGATAGCTACCTCAAAAGGTACAATTCCCTTGAAATGCTCTTCAATAAACTTAAGGTCTGTAAATACAGGGTCGTTTTCTGGTAAATCATCTACTACATGTCCAATGGATTTAATCCTGGTCATTCCGAAGACGGACAGAACAATTAAGATTCCGATCAGCCAATATAGCTTGGTTCTTCTGTTATGAACAATGAAGTCTACAAACTCCAGAAACTTGCTGATATTCTTATTTTCAAGATGTCTTACGTGTTTTGCCTGTGGTGGAGAACTATAGCTGAAAATAATAGGTATCAAAATCAAAGAAATAGCCCAAGTGGCTAAAACGCTGATGGCCGCTACCAATCCAAATTCTAGCAATAAAGGACTTCCTGTGAAATAGAAAACAAAGAAACCAATGAAAGTAGTAATATTGGCGATAAAGGTAGTCTTTCCAATCTTCTCAACAGCTATTTTCAGAGCTTGTAACTGGTCCTTGCATTTCAGATATTCTTCTTGATATTTATTGATCAGGAAAATCGAATTGGGTATACCAATGACTACAATGATAGATGGGATTAGCCCGGTTAAAAGAGTGATTTTATAACCGAATAAATGAATAAACCCTACCGACCATAACACAGAGATGGCAATTACTAAAATAGCAAAACTGACCACTCTGTAAGAGCGGAAAAAGAGGAAGAGTATAACTGCCGTAACCAGAAAAGCCAAGCCCATGAATCTGGCCACCTCTTTACTTACCTTAGACATGAAGTTGGTTCTGACAAACGGCATTCCTGAATAATGCATTTTCAGATCATGTTTTGCCCCAAATTCATCGGCCATGTCTTTAACGGTCTCTGTAATGCCAATCCTGTTTTTTGAATTCATCTGTTCCTGATCAAAGGTAACAGCCATTAGATGGGCCTGATTGTCTTCACTGTAGATAAACCCTTTGTAAAAAGGGAATTGGCGAATTTTAGCTTCAATACTATCTACTTCTGCCTGAGTAGAAGGCTTGACGGGAGAAATGGGTTTGAAATCGAATTTCTTCTCCTCATCATTTTTTAATATTTCAAACAAGTTGGTATTCGAAGCTACATTTTTAATTCCTTCAATTTCCTTCATTTGACGGCTTAGGTCAAACCAATCATTGAAAATGTCGAGTTGATAAATTTTATCAGTCTCAACGGCTATCACCATGACGTTTCCGTCTTCACCGTAACGCTCTTTAAACTTTTCATAGCGAACAAAATTCTCGTCAGACTCCGGAAGAATTTTGGGTAGTTCGTAAGATAATTCCAAACGGGTGGCCTGGAAAGCCATAAAAGCCGTAGTCAGGAATACTACAGCAAGCCAAATGGTTTTATTATTCAGAATAAGGTCAGCAATTCTCTTCCAGAAATTACTGAATAAAGAAGCTCTTTTAGAAGATGCCATGTAAGGGTTTTAGCGATTAGTATTTCGTCATCCGAAAACGACCGCAAAAATACTAAAAATAGATGAGAACTGCCCCACTTGGAAGACTCAAAACAAATCTGGTTTCTTAAACGGAACTAAAGCAAATATTACAGCCGGAAGATAGAGCTCTGCTCTGTCAATGAGATTGTCTGTTAACAGACCTGAACTGCCCATTTTCTGTTTGCTGTTCTGAATACCAAATACCTGTTCGTCGGCATGCCCCAGTTCCATCCCTGAATTAATAAGATCTACAATTTTCTTAGGCAAAAAGAAACCGGCTGTTCTGGCCTTTCCTGTTTTTTCTTTAGAAGCTACCACCACCCAGGCCATGGCTTCCATCTCTTTATCATGCAAAATATTGCCGCCTTCTATGCCTATCCAGTAATCTGCTTGCGGAAACTCTTTTTTGGCATTCATCACTCTGTTTAAGGCTCCTTGATAAGTTTCATCAGAGCCTATCGGCTGGTCTGGTACTCCGGAAGGAACACTGAGCCCTTTTACTTGTATTGTTGAATCAGGAAATTGAAGCTGAAAACCTTTCGAGGCTGCTTCTATTTTAACCGGATTTTTAGAGGCTACTATTATTTGCATAGTTTATGAGTACTTCTGCTACTGAAAGGTCTTCTGGTGTGGTAATTTTGATGTTTTCATAATCACCTTCTATCAAATTGACCTCATGTCCGGCATATTCAAATACAGAGGCATCATCTGTGAAAAATGGCTGCTCTCCTAATGAGAAAGCCTTTTTTATCAATCTGAGATCAAAAGTTTGAGGGGTTTGAATCAAAACGATTTTAGAACGATCAATATGTTCATTTTTGTCTCCATCAATTCTTCTGGCAGAGTCTTTCAAAGGTACAGAAAGTACGGCTGAGCCTTTTATTTCAGCCTGGCTGAAGGCTTCTTCAATTTTCTTAATTGATACCAATGGCCTTACGCCATCATGAATTGCCACGAGGCCTTCTTCAGAGCTTATAGCTGCTAATCCGTTAGAAACTGACTGATATCTGGTTTCACCTCCGGCTACTGTTTTCAGTTTGCCAGATTCCACAGCGACACTTAGCGTATGATTACTTGTAATGATCTCTTCCCAGAATATCATATCCTTTTCTGGAAGTACTGCAATTACCTCGTTATTAGGTAAGGAAAGAAATTTCTCTACCGTATGAGATAAGATAGGCTTATCCAGAAGGGGTAAAAATTGCTTAGCAATAACGGTTTTCATGCGGGTTCCGCTACCACCTGCAACTATAACTGAATAACGTTTTTTTGATTTTGACATAAAAAAATAGCCTACATAATGTAGGCTATCAAATATAAAGGATTCCTTTAACTTAAAGAATAAGCATTACATCACCATAGGTGAAGAATTGATATTTTTCTTTGATTGCCTCTTCATAGGCTTTCATGATTAAATCATAACCACCGAAAGCACAAGCAGACATCAAAACAATAGACTGAGGCAAGTGGAAATTTGTTAACAATGCATTTCCGATTTTGAAATCATACGGAGGGAATAAAAACTTATCCGTCCAGCTGTTTTCAATTGCTTTCAACCTATCACCTGCAGAAACAGAAGATTCCAATGTTTTTAATGCAGTAGTACCGATAGCACATACCCTTTTACCGGCATCAAGAGCTTCATTAACAGCATCACAAGTAGATTGCTCTATTTCAAAATTCTCTGAATCTGTTTTATGCTTGGTTAAGTCTTCAACTTCAACACCTCTAAAAGTTCCAATTCCTATATGTAAGGTAATAGGGTTGAAATTTATGCCTTTAATCTCCATTTTACGCATGATATTACGTGTAAAGTGCATACCTGCTGTAGGAGCAGAAACCGCTCCTTCTTTCTCAGCAAAAATGGTTTGGAAACGCTCTCTGTCTAGTTCAGTAACCTCTCTCTCAATAATATCTTTTGGAAGCGGTGTTTCTCCTAATTCATGAATAGTAGCCATCATTTCTTCATGATCACCATCAAAAAGAAAACGGATTGTTCTTCCACGGGAGGTAGTATTGTCAATAACTTCAGCTACCAGGTCACTGTCGCCGAAATATAATTTATTTCCAACTCTGATTTTTCTGGCAGGATCTACCAAAACATCCCAAAGTCTCATTTCGCGGTTAAGTTCTCTCAATAAGAAAACCTCAATTTTAGCACCTGTTTTTTCTTTAGCACCATATAATCTGGCAGGGAATACTTTGGTGTTGTTAGTGACCATCACGTCACCATCTTCAAAGTAATCTACAATGTCTGTGAATTGTTTATGTTCTATTTCGCCTGTTTTACGATGTACCACCATCATTCTGGCACCATCTCTTT
>JANSYO010000211.1 GCA_024742395.1 Cytophagales bacterium | reverse complement strand
GTCTTTAAGTTTAAGTTTCTGTTAGAGTTGAGCCATTTGCCACAAGAAATTATTTTAAAAAAAAGCTTGTGAATTTTCTCATTGCCTGGTGAACCCACCAGGTTTCTCTAGTTTTGCAGAAGGCAAAAACCTACCATATTTTTCTCAATCTACGCTATTAAGCAACTTTATCCTTCTTTGGAAGATAATTATTGAATATTATATAAATATTGTAATAATGCGGTTATTTTTATGTGAGCGCGTGTTAACTTGCAAAGCTACCCGATTTGGTTTTTTTCATTCTTGTCGCTTAGCCCGCCTGTGCTCCTCTTTCTAGTAAGGTTTCAGCAGTGACTTCAATACAATGGTATTAGGAGGAATGCTTGACCTGCATCAGTTAATTTTTCAGCACTTTGTGTGTTACGCCTTGTGCTTCAGCTCTACAGCAAAAAAAGATCAATCACCTTTAACCAGTTGTAATCGCGATAAAGAAACACTGTGCAATTCATCTGTCAACTAGTGATTGTTCTGTGAAATGGTTCGTTTTAAAGGATAAACGATGGTGTGCCATTTGTCTCGCACATCGTCTTGTGCCATGAATGTGGCAATGGTTTGTTGGTTCTTTGGTTGTTGAAAGCTGGGCATTAGAATTGCCAACAAGAAGGAAACGCAACAAAAATACAAAATCAACGACATCCGTATTATGCAAAATGTACTATGTGTGCGATTGTAAAGGGAAAGAAGGATTGATATTTCGCTGTCTGCATGTTGTGTGTTCTGGTCAATGATAACGTTGTTTTCTTCTCCCTTTTGATATTATAGTACTGCATATCAATGAATATATTATAAAAACCATGGCAAAAGAAAACAAAAACATCCGTTTTGAGGTATCTGCTTTGGGTCCTACTTTTGGCTGGCTACATAAGCTCCCAGAACCTGATATCAGTCTATCGTGGTATGATTGTTGAATCAAGCCTGCATTGCAGCTGAGTAGCATCCTATCAAGATTCTTAGACCACATTTTGCACAACGGTTCTATACTTGTGGCAGAATTCTACCTTCGTGAAGAAATACTTCTCATCAAGGCGTACATGTTTAAAGCAGCAAATCAGGAAAACTCCATTTGATTTTGTTTTTTAATAGAAGAAAGTAAGTAGAAGATGTGTATATGTTTACCTTTGGGTTTTCAGGGTGTCACTCATGCAATCTTTCAATCACCAGTAGGACTTTTGCAACAAATGGCCAACATGATGCGCTTCAATATTACGAACTTGACTCCCTACACCATACTTTCTTTAGCGAGGAGAAACTCGCATGTTGTCGTTCAATTTATGAGTTGAAGTCACAAAGGCGTGTATACTTCAAAGCAACAAGTTTATTCAAAATCAGACGATACAGAGTTCAAATAGTTCGCCAAATTCTTGACTCTGGATCATAAAAGTGTGTACGATATTCAAATTCAATACTAACGGTATCAAGAAAGCTATTGTACGAGAGGATAAAAGTTTTCATGAAAGACCGAAAGACAACTTCGCAGTCAGGATCTCTCCATTTGAACCACCACCACACAAGTTTGTGCGAGAGTGGAGGAATAACACCATCGTTCCATTCAACTTTGTAGGTGGTCTTAACGAGGCGAAAAGTGTCATCAAAGCTTGGAAGTTTGACTTTGAGTCTTCTGAAGACAGAAGGTTGAACAAGAGCGGTTTTTCTCCTCACATACTCTTCCCATTCAATTCAATCCCAGTCAAGTCACAAACACCAACAATGCACCGGTTTCTTCCCGTAATTTCCTTCTTGAAATAAGGCTGCATTCTGAGAACAGCCAACCTTTCAATTCTTCTATCCATCTGACGAAACAACTTTACATAAGAATCTTCATCATGGCAGTCTTCTACTTTAGGATAAACACATGTTTTGTAATCTAGGAACGAAGTGGGATTATCAAAAAACGTAGTAACGTTTGGAAAAGGCCGCAACGTGTGATTATCAACTATGGCTGCAGTGTCCGCATATTCATCCTTTTCAAATTCACGTTTTGGTTGATCTGAAAGTGTATCAGGTTGTTTTGCCTCTATCTTTATCATATCAAATTAATGAAAAGAAACTCACCACGAGGT
>JANSYO010000300.1 GCA_024742395.1 Cytophagales bacterium | reverse complement strand
AAGATGGCGAAAGGATACTTCAATCTACGTTCTAGGCGCTCTGGCCTTGTCTCAGCTCGGTCCAGATGGGTTAAATATGACTGGGGCTCGTCACGGCTCCGTTTTAGCTGCCACTGTACTTCGCCGAAGCTATAACATCTCCTAACTTGACTCCCACTGTAAATACAAGATAAATAAACTTAAACCATAACCGATGTTGCGCTCTGTGTTTGCTTTGTTCTGGCATGAATCTCATATCTATGCAATAACGAATCCTCAGTTATAGAGCACATGATGTGTTAGAAATACGAGCCCCACAAGTATGATTGTAGCGGGAAACCGTATTCAGTTTGCCGACACGGTTACTGTGAGCATAGAGCACTTCCTTGGAAAAGAAACTTCTTTAAGGTTGAACAACTGGGAAATAGGAAGGTCTTTTAATACAGCACGGCTTTGGATGCGCTGGCAGCTCAGTTTCGTTGTTTTCTTGTTGTGTGTTATTTCTGTTCGATGTGATGTGATAGATGATTTTGTTAGAGAAAAGATGGCAGAGGGGGATGTTGGTGGGTTGAGTGGGAGCGTGTTGTACAAGGATAACGTTTTGTGGTCGAATTCGTATGGTTATATGGAGCCTGCGAGCAACCAGTCTTCTAAGTGTACTGAAGATACAATATTTATGCTTGCTTCTATCTCGAAAACGATCATGTCAGTGGCTATAATGGAGTTGTATGAGAAAACTTTGTTTGCTCTTGATGATGACGTTAATTTGTATCTTCCTTTCGTTGTACAAAACCCATATTATCCTCAAAACCCTATAACGGTTCGAATGTTACTCACTCATACGTCTACGATCAATGACGACGGATATTTATCTCATTTCTCTGATTACTACACGCTGGGGGATTCTTCTACTCCTTTAGGTTATTTTTTGTATAACTACTTGACACCTCTAGGGTCTCATTATAACAAAAGCAGCAACTTCTTCGATAGCAAGCCAGGAGAGCATTACAGCTACTCCAATGTGGGAGCTACGCTAGCTGCGTTCTTAGTAGAAGGAATATTATGTAAGAATACATCTAGTGGACATCTTCAGTGGTTAATAAGACATACTCAGATACGAAGGAAGGACAAGAAACGCATTTTTATACTGAAACTCAAAAGAACATCTTTACTCCTTTGCAAATGGACGAGACTTTCTGGCATTTAGAGAACTTTACTGATACGGGAAGTTATAGTAATATAGCCACACCAAGTAGCTATGCAGATGGGAGTTTT
>JANSYO010000337.1 GCA_024742395.1 Cytophagales bacterium | reverse complement strand
TCGCAGGAGCTGCAGGCGTTTCTCTGATAGCTCCGTTTTAGATTCTATAAGCTCTTTAAATTCGGCAAATTCTGCTTTATCTCCAAGCAAAATAGCACCAACCAGCCGATCTTCATGGATGATGCATTTTTTATAATAAAGTGCATCCCTGTCCATAAAAGTGATCTCGTTATAATTTTTGCCTCCGTTTGGTATTGCCGGAATACCTATGGAACAAAGGTCCAGGCTTGGAAATTTCAAAATATTCATAGATACGCTTCCGGAATAGGCAGAAGTAGCATCGCCTGCCAGGTATCTGGCACAGACATCTGCCTGCTGTTCTGCTGCGGCTGTTATCCCGTTTAGTTTTTTATTGTATTCGGCAATTTCACCCAAGGCAAACACTGAAGGGTCACTGGTCTGTAAGCGCTCGTTTACAACTACCCCAAGTGCGCATTTTAGTCCAGCTTCTGAAGCCAAACGGGTGTTGGGACGAGTACCAATAGCATAAACCAGTGCATGAGCTGAAAGCACTCTGCTCGAATGAAGAATTACTTGCAGGCGATCGTTTTCTTGCCGAATATTTGTGACTTCATCATCGGAAAATATCCTGATACCGAGCTCTTCTACATACTCTCGCAGCATTGCACTCCCTACCGGGTCAAGCTGTCTTTCCATCAAACGCGAACTTCTCTGTACTACACTTACCGACACATTAACCTCCACCAGTGCTGCTGCAAGCTCCAACCCCAGCAAACCACCCCCCACTACTACTACCTGACTTCCGGCTGACACTTTCTTCATAAGGTCATCGGCGTTTTTTTTATTTCGCATGGTAAATAACCCGGGCAAATCCATGCGGGCATTTGGTGGAATAAAAGCTCTGCTACCTGTGGCCAGAATAAGCAGGTCATATGTATGATACACTCCGCTCGCATCTTTTACAGTCTTGTGCTCCTTATCTATCAGGTCAATGCCTTTATCGGTATGGAGTGTTATGTTCAGGTCTTTAAGCTCCTGCTCATTGTATTTGATCAGATCTTCCCATTTTTTGGTTTTGTTTACATAGTCTGGTAGTAATACCCGATTGTAAAATGGCCATTTTTCTTTCGAAAAAACCACTATTTCATCGGTCTGATTGAGAGATCGGTAGGTATTGACAAATCGGTATGAAG
>JANSYO010000411.1 GCA_024742395.1 Cytophagales bacterium | reverse complement strand
GTTGATATGCGGGTATATCTCCATGACTGCTTCCAGAGAAAAACCCAGTTTCGTTGCTATTTTCTGGCAGTACAATATTTCTTCATTGAATACCTTATTGTCTATTTTCATTAGCTGCACGATATCATAGAGAAGTTCAAATTTTTCATCTACGCTTAGGTCTGAAAAATCTTTGACTTTCTCCGGTGAAGCTATCGCGGCATGAATTTCATCGAGACTCATACCGTGTGCCCGACCAATTTTTTCCATAAGCATTATTTCGCGTTTGCTTATTTCGCCATCGGCATTGGCCAGAGTTGCGAGCACTTTGAGTTGCTTGGTAAACATAGTGTTCTCTATTTATGACCCAACAACACAGGCCAGGCGGCTTCTACCAACCTGCCTCTCCAACTCCTTATCCCGGTCGGTTTTTTATTTTTTCTTAAACAATCCTTTCAATGCATCTTTCGCTTTTTCTTCAGCTTGTTTTTTCAGTTTCTCCGCTTCTGCTTTGGCCTTTTCTTCGGCTTCTTTCTTTTTCCTGGCTAGTTCTTCTTTGGCTTTGGCTTCTGCCTCAGCTTTCTTTTTGGCTAGCTCTGCTTCTGCTTTGGCTTTTTGTTCGTCCAGAGCGGCTTTGGCAGCTGCCTTGGCTGCACTTCCTCCTTCACTGCTTTCGCTTCCCAAAAGCTTTACCTTGGGATCGTCGTATGTGCCTCCCAGTCCTATATTTAGCTTGATGTTTTCTCCTACTACGGATTTACCTCCTGTAAAAGAAGCCAATGCGCTATTTAGCGCCTCTCCCGCTGCTCCGGAGGGTATATCCATTTTCAAACGATAGTCCAGATCTCCCATAATACCATTCGAGCCCGATACCGTGGTTTTGTATCCACCCAGATTTACCTCGAAAGGCTTCACGTGTAATCTGCCATCTTTGATTTCGGCATCCATTATCACGTCTTTTATCTTCACACTTTCTCCTTTTGTTCCTCCTTTCAGGTTTGCAAGCGACGTGATCGCAGAGGTGACCTTCGATCCGGAAAGCGATGCATCAGCTATC
>JANSYO010000365.1 GCA_024742395.1 Cytophagales bacterium | reverse complement strand
TGTCATATGCGCTAGGATAGTAACAGAATGTTCTTGTAGAATAAGGTCCTGTGATTCCGTCAATTGAAGGAAATAGTCCACTAAACTGTCATCTATCATTTGATATGAAGAATTAAATGAAAAGGATAGTTGTGCAAGTGTGTTGAACAAATATTTTTGTCGCAAAACATCAACAAACTTAAAAGAGCCCAACATCCACTCTGCTCCTGCTTGTTGTACGATAGCATCGCGACATTGTGGGTGCTGAGAAAGATAACAAATCAGTTTACAGGCTTCTCGTTGTATTCGGATCTCAATACTCCCAGCAAACAGACAAATTTTGCGTAAAACAGTTCCTTCGTTATACTGGCAGATATGCTCTGATATGCCTTCTGATTCTCTTCTTGAGGCCATAGAAAATACACTATTCAAGTAACGCAAAGTGACAGTATTAAGATCAGAGAGCAGGCGAGTTTCAGAATTGGCCAAATGTTCCGTTAGAATTTCTTCGATGTTTACTTCCACGTGTGTGTATTGGATCTCCCACCATTGTATAGTAGATTCAGAACTTAAGCAACCATAAACATTCTCATAGACGTTAGCCTCAATAAAAGCTTTGGTAGACAGCGGGGAGCGAACTTGCGACAATATTATCAATACATCAAGCAGTAATCTTCTATCTGATGTTTTAAGCTGTTGTACAAATAGATTTAGCTTCCTCTGAGTAAGCGTATCATTAAACAACTCCGAGGTAGTAAGGTTAAAGAACGTATGGAGGCAATAGCGCTTCACCATCACATCATCCACGTTTAGTAAATGTATAATAGCTTCCATAAACAAAGCATGTTTCAATAGGTACGTAACGTTATCAGTATGTATCGAAATAACAAAGAAAGACTTTACAGCATACCGAACGCTTTCTGTACTCGAGCTATACGCAAGAGAAAGTAATGCTTCTACACCAATCTGTTTCAAAAAGGTTCTGCGAAAAGAAGAGTTCGTCTCAAGAGCGAAAGAAATAATTCTACCAATAAACCGACAAACAGGATCGCAATTCAGCCAGTATGGGTTCATCAGGATCTTATTTACAAATTGAATGCTCCCTTCTGTTGCTATACGTATT
>JANSYO010000332.1 GCA_024742395.1 Cytophagales bacterium | reverse complement strand
GTTACAAATTTCTTCAAACAAAGTCAAGGACTCCAATAGTCTGTTAACCCTTTCATCTTCAAATAGAGTCATATTATAGCCTGAAGAATCAGCAAAGAAAATGATAGCTGTAACGTCCTCAAAACAATGGATCCATTTCTTCCGTTCGTTTCTCTGTCCACCGACGTCAATCAACCTGATAATAATAAAAAATAATTAAGTAACTATAACAAGAGGGCAAACAAGTACGCACTTCCACTGATAATCTTTGGAGGTGAAGGTGATTTCTTTGATTCCGATTGTTCTTGCACGAGCATGTAATATATCCTGCACAGTAGGTACATAATCATCTTGACATATTTTGTCAGCACGTTCACAGTAGCTAGACAGTAGAGGTTAGGATATTTCGATTTTTAAAAAAAAAAAAGAAAAAAAAAGACACTTACTACCCAACAAACTCTGACAGTTGAAACTCATTTCTATGCTTGAAGATCTCTTGAATTACATCTGTCTTCCAGAGTTCAAAAACAGCAGAAGCAAGTTCTTCAGTAAAAGGGAGTTGGATTGGAATCCGATCCTGTGTAAGGATCTCTGAGTTTTTCTGTTGATTGTTTTTAGTTAGATATGCACACACAAGATAAAGATAAAAAGCTCACTCGTAAGTCTTCGGGTAGGTCCATATATTTTCCTCGTTTTTGCCCTTCCAATAAAAGCGTTCTCATTCCCATTATACAATTGCTCCTGATGATGTTTCGATATGAAATCAGTTCATCTTCTGTGTATCCGTTGAGGAAAATGATTTTCATTTGTTTAGCAAAGGTGCTCTTTCCTGATTCTCCCGCTCCTAGCAGCAGTAAAATCACTCGTTGTTCCTGTGCACGTTTTTCCTGTCTCAATTCTTTTTCTATGGCCTCATTACGCTTTTTTTCTTCAGGATTGGCACTAGCAGGAGCGTCTTTTGATATACAACTACCCATCGCGTTCAAGAAAAAACTGATTGATTTGTTTCATATTTAGCAAAGACTCTTATCATTTTTCAACCTCCTTTATTTTAATTATTATTTGCTCGGCATTGTTCCGAAAATAAAAACTTAATAAGAAGCACGCTGCTTTCTTTTGACTTGATTGAATACCGGTGGTGTTCTTTGCTGAACATTTGTTTATTCCGCGAAAAATAATCT
>JANSYO010000062.1 GCA_024742395.1 Cytophagales bacterium | reverse complement strand
TTGACTTAATACTTATGGATATACAAATGCCTGTAATGAATGGTTTTGAAGCAACTAAGCAAATTAGATTACTTGGTTATAACGGCCCAATCATAGCATTGACAGCTTCGATATCAATGGAGTTTCAAGAGTCAATAATACATGCAGGTATGAACGATTTCCTCGGAAAGCCCTTTAAACCCTTGAATCTTTACAGAGTTTTAGAGGTGAATACAGTCAAAAAGTAGATTAGGCCAACACGGTGCTTTTGAAACCCGCTTTTTCGATGGTTTGAGAAACGGTACTCGCGTCTAAGTCATCTTCGGCTAGTACTGTTAGTATCTTCTCCGGATTGTCCGTGTCTACCTTCCAATCTTCAATATCATCAATCTGGTTCAGAAAAGGAGTGACAGACTTAATGCAGTTGCCACAGTTTATGTTCGTTTTGAATTTTAATTCTTTCATTTCTAAAATTTAAATATTTATTGTTTTGAGTCTTAATGAGTTTAAGACAACACTCACCGAACTGAAGGCCATGGCTGCTCCGGCAATCATGGGCGTGATCATAAAACCGTTAAAAGAATATAACACGCCAGCAGCGAGAGGAATTCCTATCAAGTTGTAAATAAAAGCCCAAAAAAGGTTTTGTTTTACCGTTTTCATAGTCAGTTTACTGATCTTTATGGCTTCTGATACTTTTAGCAGATCATTTGAAGTAATGGCTATTTTGGCTACCTCTAAAGCAATATCTGCTCCTGAGCCCATGGCTATTCCTACATCGGCCTGAGCCAGAGATATGCTGTCGTTAATACCATCGCCGACCATGGCTACTACTTTGCCTTGTTCCTGGCTTATCTTAATATATTCACTTTTATCAGAAGGTAAACAGCTTGCCTTGAAATGCGAGATTCCTACCTTTTGAGCCACAGCGGAGGCCGTTGCTTCATTGTCTCCGGTTAGCATAGTAACATCAAAACCTTCTTTGATAAGTTGCCTTATTGCGGCCTCGGAGCTTTTTTTAATTTTATCTGTAAGTGCCACTATGGCCTTTATCTCCTTGTTATCTCCCAAAACAACGACGGTCTTTGCTTCTTTTTGAAGTGAGTCAATGAGCTGGGTTTGCTCTTTTGTGACCTTAGCAGATTGCTCATTTAATAAAGTAGGCGTACCAAGGAAATAGGTTTGAGAGTCAAAAACGCCTCGAACACCTTTCCCTGTGATGGATTCAAAATGGTCAAAAGAAGCTGCTTGGGCATCCTTTAAATAGTCAACTATGGCAGCCGCCAAAGGGTGTTCAGAGGGGGTTTCCAGTCCTTTTATAATTGATTTAATTGTTGCTACATCGCCAAAAGTAAAGAAGTCAGAAACAGTAGGCTTGCCTTCAGTGATCGTTCCGGTTTTATCCAGAATAATGGTGTCTACTTTTCTGCTAATCTCAAGGCTTTCTGCGTCTTTGATTAAAATTCCTTTTTCAGCAGCTTTGCCTACACCCACCATTATGGCTGTTGGCGTAGCCAGGCCAAGGGCACATGGGCAAGCAATAACTAGAACAGATAAGGAAGAAAGTAAGCCCAGAGCCAGCTTATTGTCACCACCCAGGCTAATCCAGAGAACAAAAGTAAGAATGGCTATGGCAAGAACCGTAGGGACGAAAACGGCAGCTACTTTATCTACTATTTTTTGAACAGGTGCTTTGCTACCCTGAGCAGACTCTACCATTTTAATGATCTGAGAAAGGTAGGTATCACCTCCAATTTTATTCGCTAAAATCTTTAAACTTCCTTTTTGATTAATTGTTCCGGCGAAGACTTCTGACTTCTTATGTTTAAGCACAGGAATGGGTTCGCCTGAGATACTGCTTTCGTCAATGTATGATTCTCCACTTTTTACTTTGCCATCTACAGGTATTTTTTCGCCGGGCTTAACCAAAAGCAAATCACCTACTATAACTTCTGAAATTGGAATGGTTAACTCTTCGCCATTTCGTATAGCAGTTACATTTTTAGCTTGTAAGGAAATTAGCTTTTTTAAAGCCTCTGAAGTGCCACTTTTAGCCTTTTCTTCCAGCCATTTGCCAACGAGTATAAAAAATATTACAACTGCTGCAGCTTCGTAATACACATGAGCTTCTATACCTTTGTTTTTAAAGAAGGCTGGGTAAAACGTATTGAAAAGGCTAAAACTATAAGCTATTCCAGTGCTTATTGCCACCAGGGTGTCCATATTGGCAGAGCCATGCTTAGCTTGTTTGAAAGCATTCACAAAAAAGGATCGACCGAAAATGAAAATGACGGGGGTGGCTAATGCCAACATAATATAAGAAGCAAATGGCCAGTGCATGCCTAACATGCCAACTACCATTAGTGGAACAGAGAAAACTCCCGCCCAAATCATGTTTGATCTGGTTTTCTTTAGTTTTCCTTCTTTCGCTTCCTTTGCCAGTTCTTCATTGTTCTCAGTTTCTATGATTAAGTCATAGCCAATAGACTGAACTTGTTTCTGAAGTAAGGGCAGATTTGTCAGTTCAGGATCAATTTTTACCGCAGCTTTTTCATTTGCATAATTGACACTGACAGCTAATACGCCCGGTGTATCCTGCAATATTTTCTCTATGCTTCCGGCACAGGCCGCACAAGACATGCCTAAAACGGGTATTTGAATTTCTTCTTGCATAAAATTTAATTTCTACAAAATTACGGTCGACATGATGTTTACCTTTACAGAAATAGCGTTATGATTTACATATTTTGAAATCCAGAGACAATGAAAATATTTGGTTTTGCCGCATTGTTAACACTCTTTCCTTTAGCAGAGGCTTGCAAAAGTTCGAAGACTGCCCATACTGCTAATGAAACGGAATTAAGTACAGCTCCGTTCTCTCAAAAGCTAAAACTTGCTGCAAATGAAATGCTTACAGAGCAAGAGGCTTTAGTAAGAGGAGAACTTTTCTTCGACAACCAAACAAGAGATTTAGCCACGGCATCGCGACTGGCTTTCGGAAGCTCAGATAGGGGCAGGTTAATGCTAAACGATGTATTTTGGGAGAAGAACTACTTAAGTGATTTTAACCACAATAAAGTAGTGTTCTGGGAACCGGAGCAACATGATGAAGTAAAAGACAATAGACTTCTGAGTGCAGATGTTGACGATATGAGAGGCTTTGATTTTAGCCCCTTGGTTATTCATATGAAAAAAATGCCCCCTTGGGAGGCGGGACCTTTTGTACAGCACTTTATACACATACCTGTCAGAGAAGAAGAAAATAGAAACCATTGGAAAGAAGGGAGTTTGGAATATTTCTTCTTGCCGAAAGACTTCCAGAATATAGGTAACACACACTTACCTCAGGCTTATAATCAGTTTCCGGATTACACTTTACCGTCAAATAAATGGGGGGCTACCAGCTTTTTTCTGGCAGAAGATAGAACCAATAAAATGGGAGGTAAAGGCTATACTTTAACAGGCTCTTTTGTCACACCTCCATCTAAAAGAATTAAATATGATTATGACCAATGGGCTTATAAAAGTGGTGCCCCTTATGCTTACACACAAAGTCAGGAAAAAGTAAATGAATGGTTAGAAAAGGTAGATGAAAGACTTTTGTACAAAAATTTTGAAGATTTAGTAATCAAGCCAAATGCTGATATAAAGCATCTGGTACTCAACTGGGAGGCTTTTCGAGATCCTTATGGTCCGGCTATTTACAAACTGAAGAATTGTTTGGATATGTGGAAAAAGGCTTATCCAGACAAAACGATTTCCATCTGGCCTAAAGGTACTTTCGAGTTGAATCGAATCAATATTGAAGGAAATAATTACAAATATGCCCTCACTAAAGATTTGAACTTTCGGGGTACTTTTAACGAATGGTACAATCAGCTTTCTCAGCAGAGTCCGTTTTATATTAATTCGTTTCTTAAAGAAAACGCCGATATAAACTACATTGGTGGATACATGAACTACCCAACTAACTACGGGTATATTCATCATTTTCTGATGCAACACATAATGAATAATAAGTTCTTTCCTGAAAAGAAAAGTGTGCTCATGTGGTGGCATAATCAGGAGTATGTAGGTGGTTTTGAAATGGGAACGGAGTGGTTTCAAGGTGCAGACGGACAAATGCTGCAAACGCAAATAAAACCAATGGTTTTTCCTTCGGCTATGCATAATGCTGCGGTATGGGCATTTGCTTTTTGTGATGGAGCAGAATTATGGTCAGAACCCTACGGACGTATAGAGGATAAGCGTTTTCTGGGTGGCAATACAGAAGTTCTTGATAAAAATGGAAACAAGGTGGCAACCAGTTTTTCTGATTTCCAAACCGGGCAATATGCTATTCAGAATTATCGAAACATTGATAGATGGGAAGGAGGTAAATGGGCTGTGAGTATGAATAAGGACATAATAGAGGCGAACACCTCCTGGGAGTTTCTTTCATCAGGTAGAGAAGGGGAGAGGCTGGCAATAGGAGATCAGGCGTTGCCTTCTTATTCTTTGTATGAGCATACTCCACTAGTAGCTGCAAAAAAAAGTGCTGATGGACAAGCTACTTTGTTGCTGGTTTATGACGCCTGGAACGATCCTTTAAAACAAGAAGCCATTAAAGTAAAAATAGGGCAATCTACCATTCCGGTTAAAGTCTTTGGAAGATATACCTCTGTGATAAGAGTAGAGTAAAAGGCTTTGTCTTACTCTACTCTGATAAGGATATTAAAGCAATTGCTCAAGTTTTTCGAGGAAGAGCATCTCGGCATAAAATTGCCAGTCAAAATTTATAGACTGATTTGCCAGATGAACATGATGGTCTTGATCCAGAATGTAATTTGCTGGTTTATTTAAGAGGCGTGTTTGTGCATAGACGTCATCCATTCTGTTCCTTATTTCAATGAATTCTGATTTTAAATTGCTGATTTTTTCCTGTGCCTTTTTTTGTTCTTCTTCCGTCTTGGCAGTATCATATTCGTTTAGTGCTAAAATGGCTTTCGCTGAAAAGGCAGTTAGACGATTTACCTGTTCGTAAATATCAAGACGATATGGGTTCTTGGGGTCTTTTGATTTAATAAGCTCAATTTTTCTGGCAATGCTGTCAGATTTCTCAAGAGCAGCTTTCGCCATTCCAATTCTTTCGGCTTCATTTTTACTCCATACCCCTTTTTTATCTGCATGAGGCAAATCCATGATACCCATTTCTGATGGATTATCCATTGTTTTTAGATAATTGCGTTTATTTCCTTTCAGAAGTGCGTTTTTATAATCTTTAACCACTTTTTCCAAGTCATCTATAAATGCAAACTCTTTAGCAGCTACTTCATGACTAAATTCCCTGTGCCTGTAGGCCGCCTTAATTTCATCTTTGCTTCGTTTATCTCCTGTCCATGAATATTCTGAAAACGCCAAAATACCACGCATGTATAATTCAAAATGCGGGGAATCGTCGTCCCAAAGTGTCAGAAGGATTTTATCCAGATTATTATCAATGGAACTCTCCACAAAAGACCGAATATTGTTCATATTGCTTTCTTCTTGTGGCATCAGCACCCATCGGGTTTGGCCTGCAGTAGCTCCCATCACCTGAAGGCCTTGTTTCATAAACCATTGCATGGCTTTAGCATTTCCCAGAGCATCAGAATTGCTGTAATTCCAACGCATGTAAATACAGTTTTTAGGGAATTGGTCTATATACTTTAAGAGGTTTTGTTCATTCTTTGCCCATACGGCATCCACTTCTTTTTGAGTAAGCTTGCTATCAAACATTGATTCATAAACACCGGCCTCTTTGAGGGGCATATCGTCCCAGAAAATTGGTGTTCTGTTATTTTCTGCAGCAAATTGGCAAACTTTGTTCAGCCAAATTAATTGGAGCTCTAAGGCCGACTTCCCGCTTTCTCTTCCTGTAGTTTTCACCTCATCACCGCCTACATGAAGGTATTTTCCATGAGGTGTGGCAGCCATAGCTTCTTTATACAAGTCAAATTGTAACTCATAAGTGTCAGGGTCCAGAGGATTAAAGGCCCAGTCGCTTTCAGGGTCATCTCTTAAACGTTTGTACTTATCATGTTTTAAAATAAAGGATGCATGGCCCAGACCTTGAACTAATGGACTTATTTCAATGAATCGTTGCTTGGCATAATCTGCCAGATTTTCCCATTCCTTCACACTAAGTGCGTCTTCAGATCCTACTAAAGGATGTGATTGATACTTCAGTTTATCTTCGAATTCCAGGATGATGCCATTGATTTTATAGTCAGCCAGCTTGTCAATGAGTTGATAATAATATTCCTCCTTTTCCCTGTGATGTTTAATGTCAAGGTGAATAGCTCTGAAGGCTATTTCAGGATAATCAATTATCGTGCATTGTGGCAGGTTTACTTTTTGTTCAGTAGCATCCATTACCAGTTGTTTCAGGCTTTTGAATGCATAGAATAAGCCTACAGTGTCTTGAGAAATTATATTGACTTTTTCTTCGTCAATAGTCATAGTGTAACCTCCTGAAGGCAGTTTTAAAGAGCTATCTACCTCAAAAATGATATCTGCATTAATCTCGGTGTCAATAGCCCTTAAATTGAAAACAGAATCTATTAAGGGAAGACTTTCCTTTTCGGAATAAACGGTCTTCAGGTCCGCAGGGGAGAGTTTACTGACACCGTTAATGTCAAACTCTTGTGGTAATGGAAGTAAATTGAAAACGCCGGCTTTGTTCTCTGTTTTTTGACAAGCTAACTGAATAACTATAGAAAGGAGCAGTAGTAGTTTGGTAAGGGTTTTCATATATGATTGACAGGTTATTTTGGCTTAATTACTATGGATAATACGTATTTGCCTTTAATTAAAGAAATGATATAATAGAAGTGAGTTTGAATTATTCAATAAGCTCAAGTTCTACTAAATACGCACAGTGATCAGAAGCCATAGAATCGTCAATAACTTCTGATGACCGAACGATCCATGAACCTTGCGGAGCACTTAAGACATAGTCGATTTTCTTCTCCGGAGCATCAGAGGGATAAGTAGGAGCGGGAGAGAGTTTTGTATAGGAAGGTTGCCAATACTTCTCAATAAGGTTAATGGATGGACTATGTGGAGTATCATTTAGATCACCGGCTAAAACAATAGGGAAGGGGCTACTTAGAAAAGTTGAATTTAGCATGTTTACTTGCTTTATTCTGTCTGAGTCATCTTCGAGATGATCCAGATGAGTACTGATTACTGTGAGGGTATCTCCTGAGGGCAATTGGCTTTGAATAGCAAGAGCCACCCGAGGTTCCTTGTTTTCAGAATATGGTAAATTAACTACTGTGCTGCTGAGTATAGGGTATTTAGAAAGTATACCCACCCCGTAGGCCCCGCCATCAAAATCCATTGCTTTTCCAAACAGAGGAGCCAGTTTGGTTCGTTGTCCTAGTTCGGTAGCAATATCGAGTCCTTGTGATCTCTTGGTTTTAAAATCTACCTCCTGTAAGCAGACAAAATCAGGTTCTGACGTACTTATTATTTTTGCAATGTAATCCAGGTTAAAGTCATTGTTCATGGTAGCTCCATGATAGATATTAAAGGATAAAACCCTTACTTTTTTGTTAGAGCTTTGTGCCAGAAGACTAAAAGATGAAAAGAAAACGAAAAGAAGACTAAGGCTTATTTTGTTTAACATGATTAAGTGGTTCTTTTTGTTCCTAAAAAGGATGAATTAATTTCTTGGTTATAGATGCTCTCAGCAAAAAGTAAAGAAAGACGCCTACTGGTCCCATCATAAAAGTAAGGAGTTGGCAAGGAATAAGTAAGAACCTGTTAATGCCATATTTTTCGGCATCTTTGGTGATATAAAGTCCGGCCAACAGGTCAAAAGCCAGGTAGTGGGTCCAGCCAATAACCACACTCATAGGCTCTGAAAACACGGCAGAAAGACTATTAAGATCTCCAAAACTCTCAAAGGTATCAACATCAAAATATTGAGTGATCAAAACTAAATACAAGAGGGCCAATCCTATAACCACGAGATTAAAAAGTAGTTTTCTGCTCCATTCCTTGTAAGGGAAAATAATCAGAAATAGCCAACTAAATAGAGCCAATGCATTCGTTATCTCAAAAAGTTTTTCTGCCATTATCTATATCATTTAATGTATAAGCCTGTATTACCTTCCTCCAGAAGGGGTAATAGCCTGGCAACTATGTCCTTGTTTTCTGCCGCAATATTTTTAGTTTCATTTGGGTCAGATTGGTGATCGTATAGTTCTAAAGTCGGTTCTTCCTTTCGGTAATACTTGGTAAGGCGATACTGTTTGGTACGAAGGGAAATGCCATTATTGTAATAGCTGTAAGCAAATTCGTCAACTGACACTTTATTGTTCTTCATCTGCTCAGCAAAGCTTGAGCCATGCGTTTCAAAAGAATAATCCACTCCGCAAAAATCCATAAGAGTAGGGAAGATATCTATAGATTCTACGATGGATTCAACCTGCTTATTGGTGTTTTTCAGTTTTGGATTTTTGATAATTAAGGTACTTTTTAGAGCCCTTTCAAAAAGAGTATGTTTTCCCCATACCAGATGGTCACCAAGATGCCAGCCATGGTCACCCCATATTACTACTATAGTATTTTCTTCCAGACCTGATCGTTTAAGTTCGTCAAGCACTTTTCCAACCTGAGTATCTATGTAGCTGATGCCTGAATAATAGGCTCGCCGAAGCTTGCGTGCGTATTGATCAGAAACGGGTGCGAATAGCGATGCCTCTTCATCACCCAGTGCATATTGATTAAACTCTCCTGAGGAGTGTAGACTCTTTAAGTTGACATTTTCAGGAATTGAGGCGTTGGGAGAAACATCTATTTCTTTTTCGGAATAAAGATCCCAGTATTTTGACGGGGAGTTAAAAGGTAGGTGTGGTTTAAAAAAGCCTACGCCCAGGAAAAAAGGTTTTGAACTGCTTTTAAGTTCTTTAATTTTTTCGATAGCCAGGTTAGCACTCAAGCCGTCAGGGTAACCAACATCCTCAACCAGGCCGTTTTCATAGGGTTTTACCTGCTTATTCATACTTTGACGATTTTCGCCATTTGCATAAGCAAAGAAGGCGTTCCACCCGGTTTTCCATTTTCCCGGATCAAAAAGTACTTCATCCCAGCTATAAGGAAGTTCACGTACTTCTGATTTAGCTTCTGTATAGCCGTATACATAGCCATCTGCAGAGTGACTTATTTTACCAATACCAGTTGTATGATAGCCTTTACGCCTTAAGTGGTGAATAAAGGTTTCGGGTATTTCGGGTTCCTTATTTTGAGATAAGATTTCAGCAGAAATATTATTAGAGAGATGTCTTTTTGTGACAGGGCGGTTTCCGGTTAATAAAGCATGTCTTGAAGCTCCGCAAGTAGGCACCTGAACGAAATGATTAGTAAATAGACTACCTTCTGAAGCCAATCTGTCAAGATTTGGAGATTGTACGATGGGATTGCCGTAGCAGCCCAAGTCTGGCCTTAGGTCATCAATGGCGATAAATAGAATGTTTGGAGGGCTTTTTGGAACATAGGAAACCATCCCCACGCTTAAACTCACCAAAATTAGAAGAGACCATTTTTTCATTTCTATAGGGTTTTAAATCTGCCCTACAAGATATGAATTCCTTTAGATGCGATTGGAATAGCCATGGTGTTTTATCTGTATTCTGGGTTATCAAAGCCCCATCTTTTTCCATTGTCCCACTGTTCTCTTGAATTTCCATATGATGGGTAGCCATCATTGTTTTTTAACATTTTAGCCAAGTGAAGCATATTGTAGGTCATGAATGTAGTATTCCTGTTGGTAAAGTCGTTGTTTAAGGCATTGGCCTCTTTATCTAAATAGCTTGGGCCAGGACCTACCTCGCCAATCCAGCCACTATCAGCCTGAGGAGCAATGGAGTAACCTATATGCTGCAAGGAATATAGGATGCCCATGGCACAATGTTTCACTCCGTCTTCATTACCGGTGATTATACAGCCACCTACTTTGCCATAATATATATACTGGCCTTTTTCGTTTTTCATGCCACTCATGGAATAGAGTCTTTCTATGAGTTTTTGAGCTTCTGAAGATTTTTCTCCAAGCCAGATGGGTGTACCTATGATCAGGATATCTGCAGAAAGAATTGTTTTAAAAAGTTCTGGCCATTCATCTGTTTGCCAACCATATTCTTTCATGTCAGGATAAACTCCTGAGGCTACCAAATGGTCTACAAGTCTTATTTCTTTAATAGAAACGCCTTCTTTTTCCATTATAGACTGAGAAACACTCATCAATCCGGCAGTATGGCTTTTTTTCGGTGATTTTTTTAAAGTACAGTTGATGTAAACGGCACTGAGATCTTTGAAATTTGGCTGACTCATAAATCCTGCATTAATACCTTTAGGTACGCAAACATGCATTGACCAGATTGGATTCTGAGAAGTCAATTCTGTTTCAATGAAGAAGAATTTTAATAGGGCCTATGGAAATCAGTAGAGAAAGGCTGTTTGAAATTCAGAGACTCGACTGTCTGTAATTACAGACAGCGAGACACTGATTGCGTGATTTAGTCAATGAGGGGATGGATTTGGTAGCAATGAACCCCTTTGGATGGAGTATAAATATCTTTATGCCATGTATAAACAAAGGTAGAATTACCCCATGAAAATTATTTATTGAAAAAGGTCAATTACTTATGAAAAAAGGTCAGCTTGGGGGCTTTTAACGTCTCATATTGAGACAATAAATACTTAACCTTTCATTTGTTTTGGGCTTAGCCCAAACTTATTTTTGAAAGCAGTACGGAAGTTTGAAAGGTTATTGTAACCGTAATCCATATAAATATCTGAGGGTTTTAGTTCGCCCGAAGCAAGCTTTTCTTTTGCTTTTTGAAGTCTTTTATCCTGCAACCATTTTCCCGGTGATTCGCCATATTCCTGAATAAAGTGTCTTTTGAAAGTTGAAAGACTCATGTTGCATAAAAATGCTATTTCCTCAAGTTTCAAATTAGAATATACATAATTCTCAATCACTGTTTTAAATTGAGATGACTCTTCGGCAATAAGAGATTGAAGATATTTCTCAAACTTTTGCCCATACTTATCCATTAAATAGAGAAGAATTTCTTCAAATTTCACCGCCAGCATTTCTTCATTTGAAGCAGTAGATGATGAGATGATTGCAGAAAGTGTTTTTACAAATGCCAGGATGTACTCATCATTCTTAATGATAAAAAAGGGTGGTTCATCTGAAGGTGCATAAGTTCTGGTTTTATGCTTTCTAAGAAATTGAATTAGTTTAGATTCAGAGAAGAAAAAGAGTTTGCAGTAATAAATGCTCTCCTGATCTAAGATCTCCGTCCAGAGTGCATTACCTTTTTTCAGAAGAAGAGATTGATGTTTATTTACAGCAATAGTGTTTCCACCATAATGTACTTGCTTTTTTCCTACCTGTAAAAAGCTGAGCATATGCATGCTCAAGTTTACTTTAGTTTTGACTGCATCGTCAGTCATTTTAAAATCATAAACAAAAAGGTCTCTGCTTTTCAGGTGGTTATCAAAATAACTTTCCGGAACGTTTTCAATTGGCATAGAGAGGATTTATTGGGCATTAGTAGCAATAAAATTACAAGTTAATCTGTATTCTCAAAGGTTTTACCCTCTGATTTGGATACCTAATTATTTACGTTTTGACCTCATGGCCTTCACTTTTTTAATGGTAGAGTCTTTTAACAGCTCCATATATTTATCCTGATTGCAAGGTATAAGGGCTATCTTTCCTTCAGAATTGCAATGCACTCCCCATCCATATCTTTTGGTCAATGGCGAAGCTCTGAAACATGGTTGTCCCTTTGAGAAAAATACTTCCTTTTGTTCAGATAACTCACCTTCCGGAATTTCATTTCTTTCTGCAAAAACAGAGAAGAGTACCTCATCAGAGCTGTATTTGTATGGCTGCTCATAGAGCATTTCAAACTGCAGGTTGGCTACTGATTTCTTATCACCTTTTTGAGGGGGTATTTCGGATAATTGAATTGGAGAATCTTCTGCTATTTCAATCAGTGTGTTAAAATAGTTTGTTGAGGTCATTTCGTTTTACGTTTCTTCTTTTCAATGTTTTCTGCAACCCTGAAGTCCACTATTTTCTTCACCAAGTCTAGTGGTAATGGCTTGTTCAGGGGAAATTGAATAGAGCCTTTGCCAGTTTTATAAGGTCTTAATTCTTCTTTAAAAGCAATGTTTCCATTGGGTGTTGCAAAGAATCCAATGTGCTTGGCAAAACCTCCAAAGTAAACCAAAGGCCCATGTAATTTATAAGCGGGCATCATATAGCTAATGCTTTCTTCGGCTTCAGGAGCTGCGTTTTTGATGCAATCCCGCATTTGGCTTAGATAAATCTGTGTTTCTTCAGGAAATTCTGCGATATAGTCGTCTACATTTTGAACGGTTGATGTTTTCATAATCTCATTTGTATAAAGTATGATGTCTATCAAAAATAGAAGAAGATGGAGTTAAATCATCGTTGATATGAAATTTCTTTACACTCTAGGTTTTCAATAGAAATAACCGATATTACCACTTTATTACACTATGAAGAAGACAGTAGAATTAGAAAAGTTGGAGTTTAATGCATTGGCTAAAGAGGATAAAGCCTTCTTAGAAAAAGCTATGGAAGCTACGGGTAAATCTTATGCTCCTTATTCTGAGTTTTATGTGGGCTGTTCAGTGGAACTGGCTGATGGCGAAATAGTGCTTGGAGCCAATCAGGAAAATTCTTCATTCCCCTCCGGATTATGTGCTGAAAGAGTTGCCTTAT
The DNA here is from genome assembly GCA_024742395.1 of Cytophagales bacterium. Taxonomy (GTDB): domain Bacteria; phylum Bacteroidota; class Bacteroidia; order Cytophagales; family Spirosomataceae; genus Jiulongibacter. The sequence continues at coordinate 13,506 of JANSYO010000062.1, read as the reverse complement.
TTCAATGTGCCAAAGACCTAGACAACAAGGTGATACGAATAGCAGTTTACGCTCAGTCTTCTAAATATAAAGTGCCAGTTCCATTGGTGCCGTGTGCTGGCTGTCTTCAGGTAATTTCAGACATCAGAGCCAGACAAAAGCATGCTATTGAAATTTGGATGTGGGACGGTCAGCAGAACGTATATAAAGCTTCTGACGTCAGCCATTTCCTACCTTTTCATTTTGAATTAGAGGAGCAATAAACTATTTCTTGTAGATTTTCTTAACCTTGGAGAATTTGCCATCAATAGGTGGGTTCTCAAAGCCAAGTATCTTTGTTACAAGAGGAAAGACATGGACATTCTCAATTGATTTAAGCTCTTTACCCTTTTTTATGTTAGGACCGTTCGCATAGAAAATGCCATGCATTTCAGTGGTAGTATAAGGGTCATATCCATGTTCACCGGTAATTTCCTCCTTGACTTTTTCGGGTCTGAAAGCGTATCCGGGGTTGGCCAGTAAAACAAGGTCGCCTATTCTGTCATTTTCATTATAATGCCATTTTTTAGGTAGTTCACCTTTTTTAAAAACTCTGAAATTGTTTTCTAACGCTTTAATTCTTTGATAAGTACTTTCTACCTCATTTTGGGGTAGATATACAAAGGAGATGATTTTGTCCTTAATCATTGTGGCAGAGCCCGGAATCTCCTTAGCTATTGCTTTAGCATCGATAACATCCAGAGTATTAACATTGATCATTCCGTGGTCAGAAACCAGAATTGTGTTTACGGGAAGGTCTATCTGATCTAAGGTCTCCATTAAATAACCCAGAATTGAATCTGCCTCAATGACTGTGTTTTGAAGCTCTTTTGAGTTCGGGCCTGTTCGGTGGCCTTGAGTATCAACCAAAGAAAAATATAAAGAAATAAAATGAGGTCTTTCCTCAGATGGAAGCTCTAACCAGGTTTTAACCTGATCTATTCGGCTGTTATTGGGTACACGGCCATCATATATATAATAGAAGTCAGGAAAATGACCTTTGATGGGTGCTTCAGAGCCAACCCAGAAGTAGGAGGCTGATTTTAAGCCATTTTCACGTGTCAATTGCCATAAAGGAGTTCCGCCATAATAGTATGGGTCTTCCACTGAGCTTCTATCTCTGGTTCCGTAAGTGGTTTTTCTTTCCGGAGCGAAAAATGTATTTGCTATTAATCCGTGATTGCCAGGATATAAACCTGTTACTAAAGTGTAATGATTTGGGAATGTTTTACTTGGGAAGCTGGGTACCAGACTTTTCGCTGCACTTCCTTGCTGAATGAATTTCTTGAAATTAGGAAGATTGTACTTCTCCACGTAGTCGTGCCTGAATCCATCAAATGAAACGAGCAGGACATAAGGTTTATCTTGCCCTAGCCCGTCAAATTGTATAAAAGTAAAGAAGGCTATGAAGCTAAAAAGACTAATTTTTCTAAGTTTCATTCGTTTGTTGATCATAATGAGTCGGCAATCTAAAGATTCCTAAGTCTACACAAAACACTTTTGGATCAACATTCTTTAAAGAATTCGTCTAAATAGAAAAACTCAAGGAGCTAGCTATCAACAGTTTGAATGATTTTTGATTCTTTTAGGATATTTCCAAGATGAATCAGAGTTTTAGGAATAATAAAAAATTTAATAAATTTGATCTGCTTGTATAAAATACCTTAAATTATGAAGAGAAGAGAGGCGGTACAACGCTTGGGAATGAGTTTGGGAGCCATGGTAGCACTTCCATCTTGGGCTCACTCCTGGAGCAAGGAACAGTTCAATGGCTTAGAAATTTCAAATGAAGAACTTCTTGGTTCTATTGTGGAAACCATAATTCCTGAAACAGAAACTCCGGGAGCTAAGACGGTGGGAGCCCATTTATATATAGCCAGAATGGTTAAAGACTGTTATAGTTCTGAAGTACAAAACCAATTTCAAGCAGGGCTTAAAAGTCTTGAAAAATTGGGCTTTGTTAGCAAAAGTGCAGGCGAGAGAGAACAACTGTTACAAGCACTAGAGAATAGCTCGAAAGAAAGGGAAAAGGAATTTTTCGCCTTTCTGAAAAATCATACTCTGAGGTCTTACATGAGCTCTGAGTTCTATCTAAATACTTACAAGAATTACAATATGGCTCCGGGTTTTTACCATGGCTGTGTACCTGTATAATTCGTAAAGATTAAAGCAATGACTTATTTAAATACTGACGCAATTAAGAAAAATACCTACGATGTAATAGTGGTGGGTTCAGGTATTAGTGGTGGCTGGGCCGCTAAAGAATTTTGTGACCGAGGTTTAAAAACACTACTGTTAGAACGTGGAAGGGACGTTCGTCATGTAACTGATTACCCTACCACATTGATGCAGCCATGGGAGTTTGATCATTTAGGACGTGTTACTAAAGAAACTATTGACGCAAATCCGATAGCCTCTAAATGCTATGCTTTTGGAGAAGACTCTGAACATTTCTTTGTTAAAGACAAAGAACACCCATACATTCAGGAAAAGCCCTTTGACTGGATACGCGGTTATCAGGTTGGGGGTAAGTCGATGCTATGGGCCAGAGGTACTCAAAGGTGGAGTAAATACGATTTTGCAGGGCCAGATAGAGACGGTTTTGATGTTAAATGGCCAATTGGCTATGAAGATATAGCTCCATGGTATAGCCATGTAGAGATTTTTGCCGGAATAAGTGGGAATAAAGATGGATTGGAACAATTACCCGATGGTGAGTTCTTGCCGCCACATGAGCAAAGTTGTGTTGAAAAGCATTTCACTGATCAAATGGCCAAACATTACAAAGGCAACAGGCCGGTAATTATTGGAAGATGTGCACACCTGACAGAACCTCAGGAGATACATTATCAACAAGGTAGAGCCAAGTGTCAGCATCGGAATCTATGCCAGCGAGGATGCCCATATGGTGGATATTTTAGCTCAAATGCATCTACTTTGCCATGGGCAATGAAATCCGGCAATCTGACCTTGAGACCTCATTCTGTAGTACACTCGGTTATTTATGATGAAAAAACAGGAAAAGCTTCGGGTGTGAAAGTAATTGATGCTTTAAGCAAAAAGGAAATTGACTTTAAGGCTCGCGTAGTTTTCTTAAATGCCTCAACAGTAAATACAAACCTTATACTTCTTAATTCAAAGTCTAGTCGCTTTCCAAATGGTTTAAGTAATGACAACGGACTGATGGGAAAGTACATTCACTTTCACAGCTTTATTACAGGAATGTCTGGTGAGTATGAGGGTATGCTTGAAAGTAAAACAGAAGGAATAAGACCTAACGGAAGCTATATTCCCAGATTCAGGAATGTTTTTCAACAAGAAAAGGTAGACTTTAGACGTGGATATGCCGCAGGTTTTAGTGCCAGTAGAATGGAGCATACTGACACCTCAGGCATTGGTGCTAGTCTGAAGAACAATCTTACAAAAACGAAGTATGGCAATTGGCGTGTAGGTTCTCATTTTATGGGAGAGACCATTCCTAAAGTGACTAATTATGTGCGGTTAGATGATGAGAAAACCGACGACTGGGGAGTACCTCTGGTAAGATTAAATGTAGAACTAGACGATAATGATCGTAAAATGGCTGAAGACTACAAGGAACAGATGACAGAAATGATGACTTTGGCAGGATTTAAGAATATTAAAGCCAACGATAGAAAAGGGTGGAATCCGGGTCTAGATATCCATGAAATGGGTGGCGTAATTATGGGTACTGACCCAAAAACCTCCCAGCTAAATAAGTGGAATCAGCTTCACCACTGCAAAAACGTGTTTGTAACGGATGGAGCCTGTATGACCAGTAACTCTACACAGAATCCGTCATTGACCTATATGGCCTTAACGGCCAGAGCGGCTAATTATGCAGCCGACGAAATGAAAAAAGGCAACCTATAAATTTTCTTATATATTCTACGAAAACAGGCCGCAAAGCGGCCTGTTTATTTTTATTAATGCAATGTTAAAGATGGGTTATACTGCTGGTTTCCATCCTTTTTCATACTCTCTGCCCCACAGTTCCATCGCTTCAGCATCCTTTGGTTTTCCGTTTGAAGGATCTACCTCAAGTGTTCTGCCTACTTTCTGAGCCATATTACCCAGGTGACAAAGAAGTGTGCTTTTTACTGCTTCATCTACCGGTGAGTTAAGTTTAGCTCCTCGGGTGACAGCCTGATAGAAATTGCCCATATGGATATCATCCATTCCACTAATTCCTAGGGTATCGACAGACGATTTCCCATCTTTTTCACTTTCTGTTTTTATTACCTTGTCCGATTTGTCATAAGCAGTGTAGCCTTCTCTGTCAACTACCACAGTACCTTTAGTTCCATGAATCCAGGTTCCACGGCCGCCATGACCTTTGTTTATATTGGTGCCATTGCAGCTACGGCCTTCCCATGAGAGCATTTTACCATCTCCAAACTCAAATGAAGCTATTTGGGTATCATAAAATTCCCAATCATCCTTAAAGGCATATCGGCCACCTGCAGAAACCACTTTCGTAGGAATGTCTGCTCCCAGAGCCCATCGAGCGATATCCATTTCATGCAATCCATTATTTGAGATTTCTCCTGTTCCCCAGTGCCAGAACCAATGCCAGTTATAATGTACATAATTGTCTTTTAGCTCCACTCGCGGTGCTGGTCCTTGCCATAAAGTCCAGTCAAATTCCTTGGGCACAGCCATAGGTTTGCCGGTACCAATACTTCCTCTGTTGTTCTCATACCATGCTTTGGCAAAATATACATCGCCAATCAGGCCGTTTCTAAGTTCTTTGATTAGGCTTCTGCTCGTAGGGGCTGATCGTTGCTGATTACCTACCTGCAATACTTTACCGGTTTTTTCAACCGTGTCTTTTAGCCAATATCCTTCTTGCGGATTATGACAGCAAGGCTTTTCAAGATAAACATGTTTGCCGGCCTGCATTGCCAGAATGGCCATTGGTGCATGCCAATGATCTGGGGCTGCTACTGTGAGTGCATCCAGATCTTTGTTTTCCAGCATTCTTCTGAAATCTGCCATTGTAGGCGTAGAGCTACTTAGTATTTCAGGGAAATCTTTGACACATTTTGCAAAAACTCGGCTATCCGGATCAATGAGGCCAATAACGTTAATATTGTTTTTCAAAGAACGAGCCATACTAAGGTGAGCTCTTCCGCGGCCATTTACTCCTGCCACCGCAATATTCATTCGGTCATTTGATCCGATGATGTTGGCATAACTCTTGGCTGAAAACGCCACACCAGCCATACCAAGGGCAGAAGTCTTAATAAAGTCTCTTCTAGAATTTTTCATTTATTTATAAGGTTGAATTAAAAATGCTTGATCAAATCTATTGAATAAAGATGGTTTAAACACGTGCTTTTAAGACTAAGAAGTGTAGGAATTTGACCTTTTTGTCCTCAATACTGGAATATGCTGCACATTTTCCTTTGAAAGAGTATTTAGCCAAGTTAATTTGCGGTTGCAAATCAACCTTTTGAATACTAATCAATGAAAAAATCACTCATAAGAGTCGCCGCACTTGTGCTTACAGCCTTAACAGTGTGGTCATGTATGAAGATGGCCTCCAAGTCTAATGCACTCGTAACCTTGTTGGCTGATGAAAATAACGCCGAATACGCAAGGCAAATTGAATCAGAAACTCCTATCACGCTTGCAGATGGCCTAAAAATAAACTTATGGGCCACAGACTCACTGGCACCAGATCCTATTGCGATGTCAATAGATGATCAGAACAGAATTTACTTAACAAGGACCAATCGTCAAAAAAACTCGGAGTTTGATATCAGAGGTCATAGAGATTGGATGACACGTTCTATTGCTCTGCAAACAGTAGAGGACAGAAGACAATTTTTAAGAAACATTTTCGATCCGTCAAAGTCCGCTGAAAATGAGTGGCTAAAGGATTTGAATGGAGATGGCTCACATGACTGGAGAGATTTAGCCGTTGAGAAAGAAGAAGTTTGGAGACTGGAAGATACAGATGGAGATGGCTTAGCGGATGTTTCTACGCAAGTATTGAAAGACTTCAATGAAGAAATAACGGATGTGGCAGGTGCCCTGTTAATTCGTAGAAACGATGCGTTTATAGGATTAGGGCCTGACTTATGGAGAATTGAAGATACAAATGGAGATGGCTATTATGACAAGAAAACGTCAATAGCTCATGGTTTCAATATCCACATTGGTTTTGGTGGACACGGAATGTCTGGTTTAACAGAAGGGCCTGACGGGAAGATTTATTGGGGTATTGGTGACCCCGGTATGAGTTTGGTTGATCAAACAGGCAAGAAACACCATTTTCCTAACCAAGGAGTTATTGTAAGATGTAACCCTGACGGTTCAGATTTTGAGGTGTTTTCTCATGGTCACAGAAATACACATGAATTTGTGTTCGATGAATACGGTAATATGATCAGCTCAGATAACGATGGTGATCACAGAGGAGAATCGGAGCGTTTAGTACACATTGTGGAAGGTTCTGACTCTGGATGGAGAATTAACTGGCAGTTTGGTAAATATACCGACGAAAAGAACAATGGTTACAAGGTGTGGATGGATGAAGAAATGTACAAACCAAGATGGGATGGGCAGGCAGCTTATTTCTTACCTCCAATCAGAAATTATCATAATGGCCCTACCGGTATGCAATATAACCCTGGTACTGCTTTGGGCAAGGATTGGCTAAACAAGTTTTTCCTTGTGGAATTCACCGGTACGCCATCCAGAGCACATATATGGTCTTTTGATCTCAAACCCAAAGGAGCCACTTTTGATTTTAATTCTGAAGTTGACATGGTGGGTGGTGTTTTGGCAACTGCCATTAAATTTGGAACTGACGGTGCTCTTTATGCATCAGATTGGATCAATGGATGGGATACAAAAAATTACGGCCGAATCTGGAAAATAGATACCAAAAATACGGATCTGGCTGCAGAAAGAGCAGAGACTAAAAGGCTCATGATGCTTGATTATTCTTCTCAGTCAGAAACAGAACTCTACGAACTGCTTTTTAATAAAGATCAAAGAATTCGTCAGAAGGCTCAGTTTGAGCTTGCCGTAAGAAAAGAGGGCATTGGTTTGTTAGAAGAGGCTGTTAATCAAAATCAGTTTCAATTAGCAAGAGTTCACGGTATATGGGGTATGGGTCAAGTCGTGGCTAAGAATAGTGCCGAGGCCTATAGATTATTGCCATTCTTGGAAGATTCAGATTCAGAAATAGTGGCTCAGGCTGCAAAGGTTATTGGAGATGTCAGATACAAAGAAGCGGGCTCTAAACTGACTTCATTATTGTCTTCAAAATCACCAAGAGTTCAGTTTTATGCAGCTCAGGCTTTGGGAAGAATTGGTAACAAAGATGCCGTAAACAGGTTGATAGGATTGTTGGAGAAAAACAATGACGAAGATAATTATATACGTCATGCGGCTGTACTTGCTTTATCGAGAATAGGAGTTAAAGAGCCAATTTATGATTTACAGAGTCATCCTTCAAGAGCTTTAAGAACGGCTGCAGTTTTGGTCTTAAGAAAATGGCATGATCCTAAATTGGCAGGATTCCTGAAAGATCATGATCCTTATATTGTAGCAGAGGCTGCAAGAGCCATTAATGATGATTGGTCGGTACCAGCTGCTTTACCTGCCTTGGCAAAGTTGTTAAATGATGATGCCATCTCTTCAGAAATCGTGCTACGCAGAGCTATTAATGCGGCATTAAGAGTGGGTGGAGATAAGCAATTAAATGACCTTCTGGCTTTTGCACAGAGAGCAGATGTAAGTCAGGTTATGAGAGCAGAAGCTCTTTCTACCATCGGAAGTTGGGCTGAACCTTCAGTACTCGACAGAGTAGATGGCAGATACAGAGGAGAAGTGAAAAGAGATGCCGAAAATGTAAGAAACCTGGTGATTCCAAAGCTTCATGCCTTCCTTGATTCTAAAGATAAAGATGTGGTTGTTGCTACTATTGGGCTAATCACCGATTTAGGAATAAGGGGTTACAATAATAAAATGGGCGGCTTATATAGTAATTCTCCGGAAGCAGATGTTAAAATTGCCGCCTTAACGGCCTTAGGTAAATTACAGTATCCTGAGATAGGGAAAATGGTAGATGATGCCTTGGCAAGTTCTGACAGAAACGTAAGAGCTGCTGCTTTAGGTATGCTAAACAAAGTAGATATCGCAGCAGAATTACTACCCGGCATGGTTCAAAATGTCATAGATAATGGTAGTTTAAGAGAAAAACAGCAATTGTTGCAAAGCTTGGGAGAAATGCCATTGGCAAAAACAGAAAAGGTTTTTGGTCAATTAATTGAGCAGCTTAGAGATAAAAAACTACCCAACGAGATTCGACTTGATTTATCAGAGGCTATTGCACTTTCCGGCTCTGAAGCTTTAAGTAAAAAGTTAGATGAGGCTGTGCCCAAAGGGAATATTTTAGAAGAATATGCAGATGCCCTTTACGGAGGTAATCGTGGAGCAGGATACAGATATTTTAACCGAAATGAAACGGGTCAATGTATAAGATGTCATGCCGTAGGCGGCCAGGGAGGTTCGGTAGGGCCAGATCTAAGTAATATAGGTAATGTATTGAGCAGAGAAGAAATATTACAAGCTCTTTTAGAACCAAGTGCAAGACTGTCTCCGGGTTACGGATCTGTAGCATTGACCCTGACGGATGGTCAGGAAGTCATGGGTATTCTGGAAGAAGAAAGAAAAGATGAGTTAATTCTTAGGACCTCTGAAGCCGAGCCTATGGAGATTCCAATCAGCAGAATTGCAAAAAGAGAAAACATGCCTTCAGGTATGCCTCCAATGGCCATGTTAATGGATAAACGTGAGATTCGTGATGTGGTTGAATTTCTAAGTAATTTAAAGAAATAGCTTAGGGTTTTAGCATTGAAAAGGCCGTTTCAGATAAACTGAAACGGCCTTTTTTTATTTGTATATACGAGTCTATGATTTTAGATCTGAGGCAGATCCTTCATCCAAAAACCAATGGCATATACCACTAGCCGGCTTTATTAATTGGGCAGGGTACTTTTGAGTATCAGGCTCTCCGTTGAGGATTGTTTTTACCGCGGCCGCTTTGTTTTCACCATAAACCAGAAAGCCTATAGCCTTGGCTTGGTTAATCATAGCAGCTGTCATAGTGATTCGAAAAATCTCTTTTTCCGGTAAGTAATTAGATTTTATATCTAGCCCTTGTTCATTAAGTACTTTGGTATATGGAAAAAGTGAAGCCGTATGAGAATCATCACCTAAGCCCAGCATGATTAAATCAAATACTATATTCTTTCCTGCAAAGTGTTTACTTATGCTTTCCATGTAGGCTTTAGCAGCTTCTTCCGGTGCTAAAGAGGTGTTAACGTAGAAAATTTGATTCTCAGAAATATTTAGAGGCTCAAACAATGCTTTGGCAGCCATTAGTCCATTAAAGTCAGCGTGATCTGCTGGAACATTCCGTTCGTCCCCAAAAAAGAAAAAGACTTTTGTCCAATCGAGCTGATCCTTAAATTCTTCAGTGGTCAGTAGTTCAAAAACAGCCTTTGGTGAACTGCCTCCTGAAAGTACGGCATTAAAGTTCCCTTTAGTCTTTATCGCTTTATTACCTTCATCAATAAAGAATCGGGCGTACTCTCTTATTGTTTCTTGCTTATCTTTATAAATATGTATTTCCATGCTTCTATTTATGATTGACTATTGGAGCAGAAAACCAATGAAAGCCATCTTTGGCAATTAAAGCTTCTGCTTTTTCCGGCCCCCAGGTATCGGCAGCATAATTTGGAAAATCAGCTCTTTTCTTTGTTGACCAGGCATCGAGAACCGGAGTGAGGAAATCCCATGCGGCTTCTACCTGATCACCTCGCATAAAGAGTGTTTGATCTCCCATCATAACATCAAGCAGCAGTGTTTCATAGGCCTCAGGCGATTCTTTTCCGAATGTATTTTCGTAATCAAACTCCATATTGACATTATTGAGGACCATCTCCAAACCTGGCCTTTTTGCCTGTACTTGCAATCGAATACTCATTTCAGGTTGTATGCTGATCGTCAGTCGGTTTTGATGCCAGTTGTCTACAGCTTCCTCAGGGAAAATCATATGTGGCACATCTTTGAATTGAATAGAGATCATAGAGGTTTTCTGAGGCATTCTTTTTCCTGTTCTGAGATAGAACGGCACACCCTGCCATCTCCAGTTATCAATAAAAAGTTTTAATGCAGCAAAAGTCTCTGTGTTTGATTCGGGATCTACTTTTTCTTCTTCTCTATAGCCCAAGACTTCGGTGCCTTCTACCCATCCATCGCTGTATTGGCCTCTTACAGCATAATTCTTAATTTCGTCAGGCTTAATAGGTCTTAAAGATTTCAATACATCTACTTTTCTATTTCTTACCTCATCGGCATTAAAACTAACCGGAGTTTCCATAGCCACCAGGCATAGAAGCTGAAAGACATGGTTTTGCATCATGTCTCTGAGTGCACCGGCAGTTTCATAGTAATCTCCGCGAGTACCTACTCCTAATTGTTCTGAAACAGTTATTTGAACGTGCTCAATATAATTTCTATTCCACAAGGGCTCGAGCAGCGAATTGGCAAACCTGAATGCCATGATATTCTGTACTGTCTCTTTGCCTAAGTAGTGGTCAATTCTATAAATCTGACTTTCGTCAAAATATTTGCAGAGTAATTGATTCAATGCTTTAGAGGAAGGCAGGTCACTGCCAAAAGGTTTCTCAATGACGATCCTTGCTTTTTCCTCTTCAGTTGGCAACTTACTCTTGGTGATGTTTTCTGCTATTATAGGGAAGAAATCAGCTGCAACCGCCAGATAATACATGACTATTGGCTCCGTTTTCCATTCTTTCTTTACCTCATCAATTTTGTCTGCAAGAGTGTCGTAAGCAGAACTGTTTTTAACATCAGCGGGTTGGTAGTAAATATTTGAAGAAAAGCTTTCCCAATTCTTCTTTTCAGCCTTTCCTTTTCTCGAAAACTTGTCTACACCGTCTTTTAGTTTATTTCTTAATTCCTGATCTTCAAGTTTTGTACGGCCTGTACCAATAATTGCAAATTGATCAGGCATCCAATTATCCAAATACAGATTGTATAAGGCAGGATTAATTTTTCGCCAGTTTAAATCTCCGGTGGCACCAAAGACCAAAAATATGACCGGCTGTTTTTTATTGAATTGCATAAATAATGCTGCTTGTAATAGTTAAATTATAAATCTGACCCTTTCGGAGCCTAACCACGAAAACCAAACAAAAACAATTTGGATAAGATTTCAATAAATCTGTATTCGGCTGCAAGTATAAGGGCTTTTTCCACTGGTAACAAAAGTGTTTAAGATAACTATTGTTAGAAATGTACAATTGACAAGTATAAGTTAAGAAATATCTTGTAATGGAAAAATGGCGGCTTATGTACTTGAGGCGTATGTTTTATGCATATTTCATATATAACTAAAAAATTAGTTAAACTATTTGACTATTGGAAAATTACTCTTAAATTCAATTATAATCTGGTCGGCAGCCTACCAAATACATACGTATTTAGATTATATTTTTTAGAAAATATGGTGGGGTTTTCTTTTTATTTTAATCAATACAGTAATGAAAAAGAAAATGGACATGAGTCTTGATGATATACTCTTTGAGCATAATAATAAAGCCTACGGAGCATACGCTTTACGCAAAGAGTATAAAGCTAATTTAACGAAAGCTTTGTTTCTAAGCGTGCTTTCTTTAATGCTTTTTGGTTTGAGTAGCTTTTGGGTTGAACAGTCCATTCAAAAGCCTGGTACTACAGACATTCCTAAAATTTATGATTGGGGAGATTTTGTAGAACCTCCAAATATTAAAGAAGATGAACCGGTAAAAAAGGAGATTATTGAGCCTGTTAAACCGAAGCTTCTAGCCATAGCTAAGCTCCCTCCGATAGTAGAGCCCATAGAAGATGATAAAATGGAAGATGAACCAATTGCTTCTGCAAAAGAAATAGAAGAGGCTATAGTTGGTACTGTAAACGCCAAAGGAGAGTCAAGTACCGGAGGCTTTGATCTTGCTGGTACAGATAAGTTTGGTGTGGTATCTGTTACGCCTTTTGAGCCAATTGAGCCTCCGGCTGAACCCGAACCGCCGAGCATTTTCTTAAGTTCTGAAGTTATGCCTGAATTCACAGGAGGGATCTCAAAAATGTACATATGGCTTTCTAAAAATGTTCGTTATCCAAAGGAAGCCTCTCGCAATGGGATTGAAGGAAGGGTGATTGTCTCTTTTGTGGTAGAAAAAGATGGACAGATTACAGGTGTTGAGATTTTAAAAGGAATAGGTTTTGGCTGTGATGAAGAAACTCTTCGGGTAATTACTAAAATGCCAAGATGGAAACCCGGCAAACAAAATGGTACTCCCGTAAGAGTGAAGTATACCCTGCCTTTAAGTTTTAAAATTACAGCGTAAATGATTCTTTAAATCTTCAAAGGAGCTCAGGTTTATGAAGACTTGTGCTCCTTTTACCCATTTGGATTATTCGAAATTCACAAAAAAATAGTACTATTGTTCTAGATGTAAGACTTTAAATTTTAGCGATATGAAATGGAAGTATGGGGTAAAAAATAAAATGAAATTAGCTGGGGTTTTGTGTCTGATTCTTGGCGTGGTGTTTTGGAACAACCTTCACGAGAGAAGTCAAATAAACCAATTGGAAAAGTCATTTTCCTCAATTTATGAGGACAGATTAGTGGTGGAAGCATTGATTTTTGATTTGTCTGGTTTATTACACAGAAGACAGGCATTACTGGCGGTAAGCTCAGAAAAAAGTAATCAAAAATTAAGAAAGGAATTACAAGGAATGGGCTCTAAGGTAGAGTCTATCTTAGCGGCCTATGCAGACACTGAATTAACTAGTGAAGAAGAGTCTTTGTTTGAAGAATTAAACTTCTTGCTGCAGCCGGTGACTAAGGGAGAACTAAGCATAAATCATAATACCACAGCTGTAGGTGCTTATTTATCAGAAGAAATAATGATGGAAAAAGCGTTGGCAAATTTGTCAAAGCTCTCAGAGATACAAAAAGAAGAAGGTAGCAGATTAATTGACGAGTCAAAAAATATCATGTTAAGCACAAGATCTTCGGCACAGCTAGAAGTGGCTATATTGGTAGTTTTAGCCATTCTTATTCAATCCTTGCTATTCTCATCAAACTCATTGATCGAAAAAATTCAGCAGAAACCGCATTTGAACTAATCTAAAGTGCAATTTTTGTATTTCATTAAAGAATATATACTACATGGATTTCTCAAAAATCCCCTCCCCGTGCTACGTTTTAGAAGAAGATAAATTGAAAGAAAATCTCAACCTGCTTAGATTTGTACAGCAGGAAAGCGGTGCAAATATCATTTTGGCTCTGAAGGGTTTCTCAATGTACAAGGTATTTCCTTTAGTTAAAGAGTACCTGAGTGGAGCTACAGCAAGTAGTTTAAATGAGGCCAGACT
>JANSYO010000120.1 GCA_024742395.1 Cytophagales bacterium | reverse complement strand
TGAGCGGCCCCGCGCAAGCGGCCACTCCAGCGGCTCTCAGCAGGAATAAGCTCTTTAATAAAAACTACGCTTCTAAATTAGTTCCGAAATCCTGCTCATTTCGCAATAAATCTGCATTTATTTATCCCAAACTCCTATTTATCCATTTCCTTAAACAAAGAAAGACCGACTTACTGCCGGTCTTTCAAAATTCTATTTAATGACTCAATATTAAACGTCTACTTTCGCATATTTCGCGTTTTTCTCAATGAACTCTCTACGAGGAGCTACTTCATCACCCATCAACATAGAGAATAAATGATCTGCTTCAGCAGCCGAGTCTATGGTGACTTGCTTCAAAGTTCTTCCCGCTGGATCCATCGTAGTTTCCCAAAGCTGCTCCGGATTCATCTCACCCAGACCTTTGTAACGCTGCACACTTACAGAATCAGTTTTACCATTACCTGCTAGTCTTAAAACAGCTGCCTCTCTTTGGGCCTCTGTCCAGCAATATTCAGATTTTGTTCCTTTCTTAACTAAATAGAATGGAGGCTGTGCAATGTATAAGTAACCGTTCTCAATCAACTCTCTCATAAATCTGTAAAAGAAAGTCAAAATAAGCGTACGAATATGGCTACCGTCAATATCCGCATCCGTCATAATAATGATTTTGTGGTAACGAAGTTTCTCCATGTCAAGAGCTCTCTCGTCACCATCTCTTCCCATTCTAACGCCCAGAGCGGTAATGATGTTTTTTATTTCATCATTCTCATAAATTCTGTATTCCTGAGCTTTCTCTACATTCAATATTTTCCCCCTCAAAGGTAAGATGGCCTGAAAAGCCCTATCTCTTCCTTGCTTTGCAGATCCTCCTGCAGAGTCACCCTCTACCAGATAAATCTCACAGCTGGCCGGATCAGAGTTGGCACAGTCGGCCAGTTTACCCGGTAAACCAGAGCCTGTCAATACATTCTTACGCTGTACCATCTCTCTTGCCTTACGTGCAGCAATTCTCGCCTTTGCAGCAATAACTACTTTATCAACAATTGTTCTGGCCTCTTTTGGATTTTCTTCAAGATAATTTTGAAGCATTTCCTGTACACAGCTACTTACTGCAGAAGTTACTTCTGAGTTACCAAGCTTCGTCTTGGTTTGACCTTCAAATTGAGGCTCAGCCACTTTGACTGAAATTACTGCGGTTAATCCTTCTCTAAAGTCATCTCCGGAAATTTCAATTTTCTCTTTGGCTAGAATACCTGACTTATCAGCATAACCTTTAAGGGTTCTGGTTAAAGCCATTCTAAATCCTGATACGTGCGTACCTCCTTCGTGCGTATTGATATTGTTCACAAAAGAAGAGACATTCTCAGAATACGAATTATTGTAAATCATTGATACTTCTACAGGCACACCATCTTTCTCTCCTTCCATATGCATAGGCATAGGAATCAGTCTTTCTCTGCTCTGGTCAATGTATTCTACAAATTCAATAAGACCACCTTCAGAATGAAAAATCTCTTGAGTAGGATTGCCTTCATCATCCAGAAGTCTCATATCTGTCAACTTCAAGGTAATTCCTTTATTAAGGAAAGAAAGCTCACGCAATCTGTTAGCTACGGTTTCGTATTTATATTCGGTTACATCAAAAATGGTTTCATCTGGCCAGAATTGAATAAAAGTACCTCTTAAATCTGTAGTACCTATTTCTCTTACATCGTATTCTGGTTTTCCGGCATTATACTCCTGCTCATATAGCTTACCATCTTTGTGAACTTCTACTCTAAGATGCTTTGAAACAGCATTCACACAAGATACACCAACACCGTGAAGACCGCCAGACACCTTGTAAGTGTCTTTGTCAAATTTACCACCGGCATGAAGTACAGTCATAACCACTTCAAGAGCCGACTTCTTCTCTTTTTCATGGTAGTCGATAGGAATACCTCTTCCATTATCTCTTACTGTAATAGAATTGTCTGTTTCAATGGTTACATCTATGGTGTCGCAGTGGCCGGCCATAGCCTCATCAATGGAGTTATCTACCACTTCCCAGATAAGGTGGTGAAGGCCTTTAGTGCCCACATCGCCAATGTACATGGCAGGACGTTTCCTAACTGCTTCTAATCCTTCTAAAACCTGAATATTATTTGCTGAGTAGTCCTTGTTTTGTTGTGATCCTTCAGACATAAACGAAAAGGGTTATATGTAGTATATTGGTAATATTTTTCAAAAAAAGCCCATTTAGAGGGCTTTTCTTTAACTCGGTAAAGGTAGTCATTTTTTGGCAAACAAGGGCAAAACTCATATACCCAAAAAGTGAAGCATTTAAACAAAAAAAGAAGCCATAGTTATGGAAGCCAAAAAAATAAAAAGAGTAGACTCTGTAGATATTTATCGCGGTCTGGTAATGTTTCTGATGATGGCTGAGGTATGGCATTTATCAGGCATCTCTGAGAACAATCCTGAAAGTGCACTCTGGGGCTTTTTGGCTTTTCACCAAAGCCATGTACCTTGGATAGGCTGTTCTCTTCATGATCTAATCCAACCTTCCTTTTCCTTTTTAGTAGGAGTTGCCCTACCCTTTTCTATTGCTAGTCGAATAAAGAAAGGCGAAAGTCAAAAAATGATGTGGTATCATGCTTTTAGAAGATCCATTACTCTTATTCTTCTAGGCGTTTTCCTGCGGTCAATGTATTCAGAAATGACCAATTGGACTTTTGAAGATACCCTTTCTCAAATTGGACTTGGATACCCCTTTCTATTTTTTCTTGGATTTAAAAACTCAAAATGGCAATGGAGTATTTTGACGATACTTCTACTAATGTATTGGCTTGCCTTTTCACTATATCCGGTTCCTGCTGCTGAGTTTAATTATGCGGCAGTTGGAGTTCCGGAAGACTGGCCACACCTCATGGAAGGATTTCAGGCACATTGGAACAAAAACGCTAATCTGGCCTGGGCCTTTGATACCTGGTTCCTTAATTTATTTCCAAGAGAAAACGCCTTTCTATTCAACGGCGGTGGTTATGCTACTTTGAGTTTTATTCCCACCTTAGGTACTATGATTCTCGGTCTCATAGCTGGCAAAATGATTAAAAATAAAGAGACAGACTTATTCAAAAAATGGAGTGTAATTGGTCTCGCTTTGGTTATAATAGCTCTTGCTATCCATTATTTAGGAATTAATCCAATTGTTAAGAGAATCTGGACACCCAACTGGACTCTATTCAGTGGGGGAGTGTGTTTTTTGATATTAGCTCTATTTCATTGGCTTATTGACATGAAGGGTCTTAAAAAACCGTTTCACTGGTTGAAGATTATTGGAATGAACTCTATTGCAGCTTATGTATTGGCTCACACACTAAATGAGTTTATTGACAATAGCTTCCGGATACATATCGGCCAAAACTATGATTTACTTTTAGGAAATGGCTTTTCTTCTTTGATTTCCGGTTCATTGATACTCATTTGTCAATGGCTCATTCTGAAATGGATGTACAACAAAAACATCTTTATTAAAATATAAGCTACCTTTTGAGAATTTTTGACCTCCACAAATGATCACCCTTTTCAACGGATAGTATCAGCTGCCCGTTTGGCAAATTTTTGATATCCAGAAACTTCTTGCCTGTTCCAGCAATTTCTTCTAACAGAATTCGACCATTTAAGTCAAATAATTTGATATTGACTTCACTTTCTTGATGTTCAATAATTATGATCTCGTCCGCAGGATTTGGAAAAACTTTAATCGCCCCCCCGATCATTTCATTTACCGACAGTGGCGATTCCACAAACAGTTTTTCTGTGCCAAATATACCTGTACCACAAACATTGCTTACAGCAGAAAGATGGTAGTCCGTCATATAAGGACTCGTCAATGAAAGCGACGAATACTCAGAAGTTAAATTTAAAATTTCACTTTCATTAATGGTCACTTGAATAGGAAAAGACCCTAAAGCTCTCAGGTTTAAATCTATCTGATTTACAAACTCTTTAATTCCACTATTGCTTATTTCTACATAAGCAGAATTTGAGATTGAAAAAACCTCAGAAGGTAGTACCTTAACAAGAGAAGAATTGGGCGATATTCTAAATTGATATCCAGAACCCTCTTTAATAGTTTCTGGTAAAGAAAAATTGACAGAAGCAGAACTCATTGGCAACGAGTAATTAAGCTGATTGTCTTTCAAAAGTTCTAAAGTGAACGAGTAATCTTCAAACTCTGCATTTTGCAACAGCAACTCCACCTTTGTTTCTTTACCCGTACATACCCTTTCATCAGGAATCAACACGGCTTGGGCTATAACTTGAGGAGCTGCTTTAAATTTAAATACATCTTTCAAAAACCCTAATGAGTCGGTAACGCTTATTGTTGTGTCTGACTTAAGAAACACGCTTCTTTCTCTCTCCAAGGTATTGCCATCTGGCCAAATATATGTGCCCGGCCATGAAGCTCTTACAGAAACGGTATCACCCCATTTAGCTTGTGAAGTTGTAGACTGAACGACACCTTTTAACATCGTGAAACGATCTTTTACTTCGCCATCTGCGGCTATCCATTCTGCATCCAGCCTGTTCTCTTCTACTTTGAGTAATAAAGAACCTCCAATATCCTTATTAGCATAAGCCGTAGAATTCATTTTTCCAGGCAAATTGTTCCAATCTAACCTTCCCGCTGAACCTACTACAGCATAGACTGTGCCTTCATCTTTGTTAATATATGGCTTTGAATCTTTTGTGTAATGTCCTGCAGTTTGCTGAACCAGATGCTGTTCTTCTGAAAAGGTATCTGATGTAAAATAATGCCCTTTAATCAGGTATGACCTTTCGTAAACATGACTATGCCCGGATAAAACCAAATCAACTTTTTCCTGATCAAAAAGCGGCACCAACATTTCTCTTAGTTTACGAAGTTCAGGCTCCAGATCTGACACATGCGATAGTCTTGAATAAGGCGGATGATGCATATAAACGACAGTCCATTGAGAATTATCTGCCTTTAAGTCGTTTACAAGCCATTGGTATTGCGGCCCATCCACATCTGAAAGCCTGAATTTGCCGTTGTCTAAACCATAAGAGTCTAGAGCCACGAAATGGATATTGCCATAATTGTAAGAATAATATGCCTCGGTACCAGAGGCTATCCCGCCAGATTCTCCGTTAGATGGAAGCGTAAAAATATCGAAATACGGGATCTTCCTGTCTTGTTGGGCAGTGGTAGAGCCATAGTATTCATGATTACCAGGCACTGGCATAACCGGAATATTATTCAGTAATGAACTTCCGTAAAAATCGAATACCCCGGTTTGATACTGTTCTGAAGTGCCACAGCAATAAGCGTTATCTCCTAGCCATAACCATAAATCTGTATGAATACCCGAGGTGTATTTGACAAAGCTGTCTCTGACCTTAGTTTGATTATCCACATATTTGGGCAAAGACAAGTCACCAAAGTCACCCATTGCCCACACGTATATCGGTTTAGTATTCTCCGATGATTTTGAGGTATAAAAAAACTGAAAATCGGAGCCTTCAAGACCTTGGCTATTGGCGGCCAAACTATAGAAATACTTTGTGTCAGGATTCAGACTCTTTAACCTTAACTCGTGCATTACGGATGGCACCGTCTCTGAAATTAGTTTACTGGCTGCCTTCTTACCATCCTCATAATAATAAATAGAGCCTAAATTTGGTGTATCCGTTTCCCATCGAATGGTCATCTCCGTTGCCGAAGGAGATTGTAAAAAGGCTGTTCTGATTACTTTTTGAGCAACTGCCCCATGAAATAGAAATGATACACAGAAAACAAAAAGTTTTCTCATCAGGGCATTTAATTTAAAGAGCATAAAAGTAAGCCATAAACATTTGAAAGTATCAATTAACAAACACTATTATAAATGCACATTATCCGTGAAAGTTGTAGCCTGAATAATTTTTTAAAAGCAATACTATTAGCAAGACACTGAGATAAAAACCTGTTTTTACAAACAGGTAGATTTACCCATGTGCAGAGGCTGAAGCAGGCATAACTTTGAACAAAAATGACTAAGATGACATTGACAAAGCTCCTTTTCCTGCTACTATCTCTCTCCATTTTATCCGCCTGTAAAAATGAAAAACCCCAAGAAGAAAATACCTTTAAAGAGGTAAAGAACACAGAAATTAAGCCGCCAGTAAAGGCAGACACCTCTAAAGAAGAGTGGCTTAAAGAAATGAAATCTTCAGGTTTATATAAACATGCATGGGGACTGAATTAAACAAAGAATATGAATTGTAAGACTTGAAACAGTATCTTTGATAAGAAAGGGGCGTCCCCTTCATTACCATTCATTTATCTAACCCTGTTTAATTATGCCTGTAGATCCCTACAAAGTACCTTTGGAAGAAGCACAAAAGTGGTGCACAAACTGGATTGATCTTAAAGATCAGGAAGAGGGTCTTGCCGAAGACCTGAAATTTAACCCAAAAGAAATGAGAGCGTTCTTAGTCTCAAAAAAAGACCTGCTGGACCTATTCAGCCAGGTTAATGAGGCTGAATATGTGCGTTTTTATATTGGTTTACGTGAAGAAGGCCCGCAAAGAAGAAAAGTGCCGCATCTTTTAATGGTCAACGCAACAGGCGAAAACGCTCATAGTGCTACAGATGTGGTGACTACCGGTGACGACAATGTAGGGGGAGATGCTCCTGTAAATGACTTCTCGCATCCTTGCCCTACAAATTGTGACCCGAACAGCCCTCTTTACGTATAGACTCCCCCGCTATTAAATTTCATACCCATGATTAATTCAGTTTTTTACTGGATCTTTGACTACACCCCTTATCTGGTTTTCTTAAGTGTGCTGGTAGCAATCTTTCGATTTAAATACATAAGAAAGCATTGCCCTGAAATGTTATACTTTCTTGGTATGGCTGTTTTTTTTGAAGGACTATCACGCTATCTCCACGGTAAGGGGGTTAATAACCTACCCTATCTACATCTTTATACCTTTTTAGAGTTTGGGGTTATTAGTCTGTTCTTTTTCCGAACGTTGAAAAACTATTTTTCAAGAAAGCTTTTACTATCACTTATTATCGGATTCTTAATCTTTGCTCCCATAAATGCCTTTTTTATTCAAGGTATTTACAATTTCAATACAAACGCCCGTGCACTGGAATGTATCATTCTCATACTCTTCTCCTTCATGTATTATTACATGATACTTAATGAGCTTAAGGTAAAAGAACCCACAAAGAGTACTGATTTTTGGCTAAACACGGGTTTTCTTATTTACTTCTCCGGAAGTTTTGTGGTATTTATGCTAAGCAATGTTTTGTTAAAGAAGTCTCTTGAGGTTATTAATGTAGCCTGGGCCATGCACTCAATGTTATTAGCTGTCTTACATATTTTGATAAGTATTGGATTATGGAAAACAGCTCCTCGCTAGAGATGTATATTATTTTGGTTGGCGGAACTCTGGCTTTCCTTTTATTAGCAGGGGGAATTGTCTTTTTTATACTCAACTACAAAAAGAAAATACTGGAAAATGAAGCCATCCATCAAAAGGACCTATTAAAAAGAAACCTGGAAGCTACAGAAATTGAAAGAAGGCGGGTCGCCCGGGAATTACATGACGAGGTAGGTTCCTCTTTGTCTATGATGCGGCTTCTTTCTGCCAGTGAGGGCAATGGTGATTTAAAGCTGTTAATTGACAGCACTATTGATAACGTCAAAAGAATTTCCAACGACCTCTTGCCAAATGGTTTAGAGGAATTCGGTCTGGAGCAATCACTGGAAATCCTTGTAGACAAAACAATGCAGGCTTCTCCTATAAATATTGAATTCCAATATTCCGAATTTCCTGAACTATCGTCTAAAAGAAACCTTACCGTTTACAGAATAGTACAAGAGTTAATTAACAACACCCTCAAACACGCCAAGTCTGAGAGAATTGTACTAATTCTTAAGGGCGATTTGCAAAAGGCAATCATTCTCTATCAGGATTTTGGAATAGGCTTTGATTTGCCTTCTTCACAAAGGAAAGATAGTCTTGGCTTAAAAAATCTTATGGCCAGAAGCCAATATTTAGGTGGAAAAGTGAAAATTGAAACTGAACCGGGCCAAGGCTTAGAAGTATCCATCGAATTCCCAGTTAATCATGAAGAAGATTAAAATTGCTATAGCAGAAGATCAAATTCTATTCAGAAAGGGGATTATCTCAATTCTGGAGAAAGAAGAAAATTTTGAGTTTACTTTTGAAGCTAATAACGGGCAAGAGCTGATTGATTATTTGAAATTGAATCAGAGTCAACTTCCTGATGTGATTTTACTTGATTTAGCCATGCCTGTTCTCAATGGCGTGGATACCATGAAAATCGTAAAATCCGACTTTCCTTCCTGTAAAGTGATCGTTCTCAGCGTGTATAGCGAAGATAGGTTTGTTACTCATTTGTTAGATCTGGGTATTAGTGGGTATTTGCTAAAAAACTCTGATCCTGAAGAAGTTACAAAAGCGATTAATGAGGTACTGATAAAAGAACTGTTTATTAATCAGACCTTACTGGATGCCCTTTCAAAAAAAGTTACTCAAAAGAAAGCCAAAGTCTTTATTCAAAATGATACGCCGTCCCTTCTTTCTCCTCGTGAGATCGATGTTTTAAATCTTATCTGTCAGCAAAAAACAGCCAACGAAATAGCGGAAGAGCTTTTTATTAGTGTTCGTACTGTAGATGGTCATAGAAATAACCTACTGGAAAAAACAGGTGTTAGAAATACTGCAGGGCTGGTGGTTTATGCCATCAAGAATGAGTTGATTAATCCAGATTTACTCCTGGATTAATCTAGTGAACCTAAATATTAAGGTAAAGGACAAGGATCATCTATTTTGGCTTCAAAGACAGCAGAAGAATTTGCCGAGAAGCCCGGATTTAATTCTATGAATTTTCCTGCCTTGTATGAACCCATCCCCGAACCTCCTGAAACCTTATTTTCTGCCTTGATCGTTCTCTTTGCTAACTTCTCTATAGACTGATTATTGATGTCATCAGAGGGTGATTTTAGGGCTAAATCATTTCCTATTACTTTGATTGTTGCAGAGCTTGGAGCCGAGAGGACTATCGGTTCAGTGGAAACCACCATTATTTTATAGTTATCACCAGAAGGCAAATATTCAGGAAGCTGGCAACTAATAGACGAGGCATTGCTTCCAGAACCTACTAAAGTTCTTCCTAAAAAGCTTCCATCAGCATTTGAAAGGAACACCTGGAAAAGGTTACTTCCACCAAATGTTTGTGTAGGTTCTTCAACAGCTAATGCCGAGGTGGTAAACGTACCTCCAGCACATATTTGAGATGTGCTAGGCATTACATTATTAATTTGCCTGCCATACCAAACTATATCAAATGGAATAGCAACAGGGCCTGCCAGAATATTGCCCGTGGCATTCTCCTGATCATAACCAGTACCAATAAAGGTGTAATGGTTTGGTATTAAAATATCCCCGGTAACTACATTGACATTCTCGTGTAAATTAAAAGGCATATCATTATCTACAAAATACTGCAAATTAGATGTACCGGATAGCTGAAGTTTTACACTTTCAATCTCTGGTAACTCGCAAGCAGTTAATGCAATAATGGACATAGGTCTGGTGTCGTTGGCCTGAACTTGTAAATTATCTACCAGAGGTGAAATTATTTCAGGATTTGCCCCACCATAAACCAAATAGTAATTGAGGTTTTGAGAAGAACAAGAAACCAAAACTTCTGTGGTTGCCGTAGCAATACATTTGTTACCTCCCTGAATAGTTACTGAATAGACACCAGCTTTAGATGAATTAAGATCAGGTATTGATGGATTCTGCAAAGAACTAAAAAAACCTGCCGGACCAGACCAACTGTAAGATACGCCACTGGTTGCGTTTAAATGTGCCAGTTGACCTTCTTCATATGGACCTGTATTGGAAGCTGTTGGATTAAAAGAAGGATCTCCCAAAGTAATTGTCGAAGAGTTGTCCATTCCAGTGCATTGGTTAATTGTCACGGCGAATTCAGAATAGGCTCCCTTTGTAAGACCCAACAAGACAAACTCCCCGGCAGATACTGTAATGCTTTTTGACGAGGCTATTCCGTTCTTTTTAAAACTCAAACTGTAAGAACCATTAGCCAGAGAAGTAGTGAAGTTAATCAATCCATCTATGCCCAGACAGGTTGTTGGATTAGATGAGCTCCCCGCTGTCAATGTCGGGGTTGGAGGATCGGTTAGAACCTGTGCTGTCGCTAAACTTCCCGTACAGGCATTCACCGTCACAGAGAAGTTTGCGTAGCTTCCTGCTCCCAGACCGCTTAACTCAAATGCATTGCTGCTGACAGTTACTGATTTGCTGGTCGCCGCTCCGCCCTTCTCATAATTTAAGGTATATGTTCCGTTTGCCAGATTCGTACTTGTGAAAGCTATTTTGCCATCTGTTCCTAAGCAGGTAGTCGGGTTCGTTTTTAAACCGGCTGTCAATGTAGGCGTTGGAGGGTCGGTTAGAACCTGGGCTGTGGCTAAATTTCCTGTACAAGCATTCACCGTCACAGAGAAGTTTGCGTAGCTTCCTGCTCCCAGTCCGCTTAACTCAAATGCATTGCTGCTGACAGTTACTGATTTGCTGGTCGCCGCTC
>JANSYO010000146.1 GCA_024742395.1 Cytophagales bacterium | reverse complement strand
TATTCCGGTTCGCCTTATTGCAGTTCGGCTTCGCCTGCGGCAGTGAGTCTGACAGGGACTTCCGGTGGAGCTTTTACTTCTTCGCCGGCCGGTTTGACTTTGAATAGTTCTACAGGTCAGATTACGCCTTCCAGCAGTACGGCTGGAGTGTATACTGTTACTTATACCGTCGCTGCTTCGGGTGGATGTAGTTCGGCTGTGGCCACAACTTCTGTGACCATTAATCAACCAGACAATGCTGGATTCAGTTATTCCGCAAATACTTTTTGTACCTCGCAATCTGATCCATCGGCTATTATTTCAGGGGTTACTGGTGGTACCTTTTCGTCAAGCCCTGCTGGCTTAGTTTTAAATTCCGGCACCGGATTAATTGACTTATCAGAGAGCACAACAGGTACCTATTCTATAACTTATGCTACGGCTGGTGTTTGTGGAAACTCTTCTAGTGTATCCCTGAGCATAGTTGCACCTCCGACAATTAGTATCCTAGGATCAGATAATCTTTCTTGTACTGCTGCAAGTGTAACTAGAACTGCGTCTGGTGCAAACTCGTACTCCTGGTCTAATGGCTTGGGCAATAATGCACAAGTAAGTATTACAACTCCAGGAATATATACTGTTACTGGTACTTCCACTGACGGCTGTTCGGCCACTGCAACGACAGAGGTTCTTGACAATACCGTAGAAATCATTGCCTCTGCTTCAAATTCAGGTCCTTATTTTGAAGGTTCCTTAATTCAACTCATGGCTTCTGGGGGGTCGTCCTATTCCTGGGTGGGGCCTGATGGTTTTACAAGTACTCTTCAAAACCCTTCCATTGCTGATGCTAAAACTGCCAATGCTGGTATTTACACGCTCACCGTTTACAGCAATGGTTGCTCAGCCACCGCCACCACGGAAGTCAATGTTTCGTGTCAGCAAGTAGCCATGGATTATTACTTAGCCTATGCTGAGCCGGAACTTGAAGTGATTGCACCTATTTCTGATAATTTGCAGGTGCAACAGTCGGACAGAAAAATGACGGTAATCGCTCTTACTACCTGTGAGTTTCCTGTTATAGAAAGTGTAAAACTACAACTAAGTGGTACTTCTAATGTGCGGTATTACGAAGATAACAACATGCCTTTTACTTTGCATGAAGTGAATCAACAGCTCTCAGGTGATGTGTTAGAGCCTAACTTATACACTTTTATTGCCAGAGGATACGATCAGGACAATGCTCAGGGCAATGTTCTTGTTGGTCCTGACATCTATCAATTCTATGTGGTTACCGGAACCAGAACTGTAGCTGAGCCCACAGTTTCATCTACAAACATTTGCGTAGGGTCATCACTCACCGTTAGCACCTCTGTTACAGGAACTTTTGGAGAAGGAAACAGCTATCAGGTTTACCTCTCTGATGCAAACGGCGACTTTGGAAATGCCATATTAATAGGTACTGCTACCAGCCCTACAGGCATTAACTGCAGTTTGCCCAACTTCCTGAAAAGTAGTGATCAATACAGAATAAAAGTCACCTCTACTGCACCCGTTGTAAGCTCTGTGATCTCAAGTTATACCTTGTCTATTGTCTCATCTGATGTGCTGCTCAGCTCGCCAAATGATGATCTTAACAATGCAAACAAAGACCATAAAGCAATTAATACCATGCAAGCGTCAAACAAAATCCAAGGAAATGCCAGCTCCCGGTTCACAACAGGTAAAAGTATCGTTCTGAAGCCTGGTTTCCAGTCTGGGGCAGGAACAGTCTTTGAAGCCAAAATTCAAAATGTTTGTCCCTAAAAGATGAACATAAAAAGCTAAGAGCCTGAGTCTTTGCTAAGACTCAGGCTCTTTGGCAAAAAGAAAGACTCGCCAAAAAGCGAGCCTCCTTTTAAACTAAAACTTAAACCCAAAAGTCTTACTCTTCCAGGTCATAGTACTTAGGATCATACTTAAATCCGTATTGATCCAGGACTTCCTGAGGTACGCCATCCCATGCGTTGGGCATATTGCCCTTGTATTCTAAATCGTTAAAACCAATTTGCGTAGTATAAAAACCTGTGAGAGTTAAATCTCTAACCAAATTGAAAAATGAAACACCTTGGCTAACTTCAGGTTTGGCTATCTCCGGATAGGCCAATGCCTCTACTATTTCAATTCGTTCTTTCTTTGAAATACCTGCAAAGGGTTTATTAAATAATTTCTTACTGTAATTATCAAGCCATCTTAGTCCGCCTCTTAGAGGAATCTGCAAACCGGGCTGATCTTTAGCCATGAACTCAATAAAATCAGGAACACCGGCATCAGTTGCACTTCCAGACTTGTCATCTGCAGGTACAATGATATCTGACAAAATAGCCAAGGTTTTTAACTCAGCTTTTTCAAAGAAAACTTCTTCATGAAGCTTTTTATCTCTTTTTATCTCTTCATCTGTACGGCCCGGACCCGGCTTAAAATCGTCTAAAGGCTTTGGTTCTGCAGCAACAGTAGTGGCTGGCATCACAGCCAAACCAAACGAGCTTAATGAAAGAGCCTTAAGGGTATCTCTACGTTTCATATTGATTCCTTTTAAATGTTTTTCTTCTTTACTTGATCGATGATGTAATCTGAGGTTCTCCATGAAGAAGCCAGAATAGTCCATGTAACATTTTTGTCTCCTTGTGAAACAAACGGTGCTGCATCTACTACAAAAAGGTTTTTCACATCGTGAGCTTGCTGCCATTTATTCAAGGCAGATTTCTTAGGATCATTCCCCATTCTAACCGTACCAATCTCATGAATAATTTGACCTGGCTTAGCCAAACCATAGTTTGTACTTGCATCCGGTTTGGGTCCAAGTGCAATTCCACCCATTTCATGAATTATCTGCTCAAAGGTATCTTGCATATGTTTAGCTTGCTTCACCTCATTATCACTCCATTTATAGTGAAAACGTAAAGTTGGAATACCATATTTATCTACCTTATCAGGGTCAATCTCACAGTAGTTAGATTCTAATGGAATGGGTTCTCCTCTTCCGTCCATATGAACAAAAGCCCCAAACATTCTTCTTACATCTTCTTTAAGCCCTGCTCCATAGCCTCCTGCAGGACCTTTTCTATCAGGGAACAGGCTATTCACATTTTGCATGCCCATTCCAAAACCATAACCCGGCATTCCCATACCTCCGCTATATTCAATATGATAACCTCGAGGAAAATCCAGTTTCTTGTTATCGAGCCACCAAGGTGTGTAAACGTGCATACCTCCTACTCCATCTTCATTATAACGTTTCCTGTCCATCAAGGAAGGAATGAAAGCTCCTCTTCCGGCACCTGTCGAGTCGTTTAAGTATTTTCCTATAACTCCACTTTCATTGGCTAATCCATTTTGAAATCTTGAAGATTTAGAATTCAACATAATTCGGGCTGTTTCGCAGGTACTAGCTGCCAGTACCACGATCTTCCCGCTGATCTCATAGTCTTTCATGTCAATTTTATTGACATATGAAACACCAGTAGCCAGTCCCGTATTCGCATCAGTGTGTACTTCTTTGACCATGGCATTATTTATCAAGGTCAAATTCCCGGTTTTTGCTGCAGGGATACATAAGACAGAAGACGAAGAAAAATCGGCATAAGCCTGACACCCTCTGTTGCATTGGCCGCAATAGAAACACGAGCCACGTGAATCGTTAATTGGCTTGGTCAGCATTGCCATCCTTGAAGGAATGACAGGTACACCAATATGCCCGGCCGCTTTTTTAATCATTAATTCATGTAGACGCGGCTTTGGTGGTGGCAAAAAGATACCATCCGGCTCATTAGGCATTCCTTCTTTGCTTCCAAAAAGTCCGACCAATCTGTCTACCTTATCATAATAAGGAGCCAGATCTTCGTAACCAATTGGCCAGTCGTCACCAATTCCCGTCATAGAACCTCTTCTGAAGTCGTCAGGGCCAAAACGCATTGAGATTCTTCCCCAGTGATTGGTTCTTCCGCCAAGCATTCTAGATCTAAACCACCAGAAGTCCGTTCCTTCCATAGCTTTGAAAGGCTCACCAGGTAAACTCCATCCACCCCAGGCTGCATCAAAATCTCCAAAAGATCTTAAAGGAGTACTTGCCCCTCTTCTTGGAGACTCCCATGGATTCTTTAATTGAGTGATGTATTTGGGATCTGCAGGGTCAAAATAGCCACCTGCTTCTAAAAGACAGACTTTAGCACCTGCCTTTGCAAGCTGATAAGCTGCCATACCGCCTCCGGCTCCGGAGCCCACAATGACTACGTCGTAGGTTACTTTCTCTTTCTTGAGTTCAAATGGACTCATATTTTCCTTATTAATGATGATTAATTATTTCAATTAGCTCATTCCTCGTAAATAAAAGCTCTGACTTTACAGAGCTTATAAAAAAGAGGGTTGAATAAAACGCCTTTTCCTGACAGGCTTAGATACACAAATTAATCATTACAGGGTGAATAGATTATTAATTTTGAATTAATTCCCCGAAAAAAGTTCCAAAATGAAGAAAATAGGTGATTTTTCTTCAATTCTAAATGCCTCAGTATTAAAAGTCAAAAGCTGAATACTCCTTTTATTCTAAATTTGCATTAAATTATCTTTAGAAGGAGATGTATTTTCATAGATTTGTTTTTTAAATTTTTTTAATAATTCATCATCAATCCATTCGTTAACGATAGAATATTAAGAGCTTTCTGCATGAAGGAGCGTCCAAGGCATCAACAAATAGAAAATCAAACCTCTGCTAAATCAATAGCCGGACTGTTAGTCTTGCTCATCCTTTTTCTTTGTCTTTCCTCGCCTGTTTTTTCGCAGCAATATGGACTTGGCTTTGCAGGAAATGAGGCAATTAGCGATAAACGTACTTCCCTGGCTTTAGGACAAACTAAGCAAATTTGCACCTCAAATAGCTTCAAAATTACTTTTGACCTTAAGCTTATTCCTATAGAAGCCAATTATTTTGGGTACCTCCTAAGAATGGTGGATGATAAAGGCCAGAATATTGACCTTATTTACTCTGAAGGTGGATTCGAATTAATTATTGCTGAAAAAAACCTGCACCTTAATTTTGCTTTCGACGAAGTAAATAGAAAAGACAATTGGTATACATTCAATTTTGTCTATGACGCCACCAAAAGCTCTGCAGAGCTTAGTATTAATGATAAGCTAGTGGCAAAGTCTTCCTCTACAGTAAAACTAAACTCTTGCTTTACTCTGTATTTTGGCCGAAGCCTTCATCCGGGTCTAGGAAACAAGGACGTTATGTCAATGTTTGTCAAAGATGTAAAAGTGTACTCAAATGAAAAGCTAGAGCATCACTGGCCATTAAACGAATCAGAAGGAAATGTGGCGTCAGATAAAGTGGCTAATCTGAACGGAACAACAATAAATCCAAAATGGCTAAGAGCCCGAATAGATACTTGGGAGCCGATTTTAAATACAACGTTAGAGGGAGTGCTTACTGCATCTTATCAGAAAGAAACCAATGAAATACGCATCTTCTCGCCAAAGCACTATTATAATCTTAATCTTTTGACCCAGCTTTTTAGCGAGCAGGAGTATAAGGGTTTGGGGGCTTCCATAGCCTTCGGAGATGAAGGCCTTTTCTTCCCTTTCCTAAAAGAATACGGAGTATTAAGACTAAACGAGCATCTCCTATTCCGCTTTGATGAAGGCCTGAAAAACTTCAAACCCCTAATACCTGAAACTGACAGTTTAACCGAATACTGGCATCATAATACCTTCATTTATCCTCAGGATTCTGCCGTGGTGGCCATTGGCGGCTACGGGATGTATAAGTATAAAAATAGTTTTCAGAAATATTCACTTCTGAAAAATGAGTGGACTAACCTCTCCTTAAGAGGAGACATGCCAAGTCCTCGGTACCTGGCCGGATTTGGCAACGGGCCCGCTAATTCCATGTCTTCTTATTATATGGGTGGTTACGGGTCCAGTTCAGGAGACCAGCTTATTACTCCTAGAAATTATTATGATCTCTATAAAATTGATTGGAAAAACAACAGTATAAAGCGACTTTACACACTTCCAGATAATGAAGATGCCTTTGTTTACGGATCAGATTTAATCATCTCGCCCGACGAAGATTATTACTATGGATTGATTTTCAACCAATTGAAACATAATTCTAAGGTACAGCTGATCAAAGGCTCTCTTGAGAAACCCGAATATGCAAACATTTCTGCGGCGGTGCCTTTCTTATTCAATGATGTTCGATCAACAGTACACCTTTATCATAATGAATTAGAAGAGAAACTCTATATGGTGCTGACTTACCACGAAATAGAGAAAGATCAAACCAATATAAAGGTATACCATATCAGCACTCCTAAGTTCACAGAAAGTTCGGACACAAATGCCTCATCTTATTTACCAATTATCTTAATCATTCTTGCCGTATTGGTGATAGGTGCTATACTT
>JANSYO010000022.1 GCA_024742395.1 Cytophagales bacterium | reverse complement strand
ATTGAGCACGGTTTGTGGCTTTTCTTCTTTCGAGAGCAGTGGACAACAAACCCGTGGCTTTTTCTGTTCTTGTGCTGAGCTCTGGGGCGAGTGCCCCCCAAGCAGCGGGGCAGAAGTTGCAGGGCAGAGGCTGTGTTTTGAGACAGCCTCTTTATGTCTTAAACTATGTAGTTAAGATTTTACAATTCTAGTATCCAGGGTTCTGAGGGAAAGATGCATTTCCACCATCTACAAGGTCAATTTGCTCTTGTGGAATTGGACGATACATATGGTGTTCCTGAATATTTGGTGCACCATAATCATTGTACATACGCACTCTTTCTACAAGATTTCCCCAACGCTTAAGGTCTGTCCATCTATGGCCTTCTCCTAATAGCTCACGAGCTCTTTCATCATAAAGGAACTCCATCGTAGCTTGATCAGCAGTGATTTCCATTTCAGCGGCTTTACCCGGGTAAGCAGCTCTTCTACGTACTTTATTGATATGCTCAGCAGCTTCAGCATTTTTGCCTTGCTTAATTAAACATTCTGCTACTAATAAATGAACATCAGCAAGTCTGATCAAGACAAAGTCACGACCACCCTGTACTTCATTGATACTAGCACGTAATGGATCTAAGAATTTGCCTAAAACACCAAACTGCTTTTCCTGATACATGCTAGGCGTATAAACCTGGTATGGTCTTTTTGCTCTTTCTGCCTCAGACATTTCATAACCAGGCATAAAGATCGCAGTGTCACCTACAGAAACAGTAATTTCAGGTTTTGACTTATCAAGGAACGTAGGGAATGTACCTGTCTTGGTAGCATAGAATACTTTCTTGAAACTCTTGTCATATCTGGCGTCTACATCTCTGTTAACCATTACTTGATTGTAAGTATAGTCAGTAGGACGAAGTCTCTTCCACGGACGACCAACCTCAAGAACACGACTCATACCTGGCTGAGTGTCATACTCCATCAGGTAGTATAAGTGCCATCTGTTACCAAATCCACCGGCAGAAAGCAGGTCATAGCTAAACTGTACTGAGAAAATGGCTTCTTTATTCTCATCATTTCCTAATTCAAAAATATCAGCAAAATCAGCCAATAATTCTCTGTCATAGTTATTGATAACTTTTTTACCATACGACTCTGCTGTAGCATAATCAGCTGCAGAACCGAAAGGACGAGTAGCTCTTGTGATGTAAACTTTGGTTAAGAAACCATCTACAGCCATTTGAGTAAAACGACCCCATTCGCTTGATTGTGCAGGTAAGTCACCATAAGCATCATTGAAATCTTTGATTATCTGATCGTATACAGCTGACTCACTAGTTCTTGTGATTTCTGTAACAGGACCATTTGTTTCATTTAGTCTTAAATCAAGATCGCCATAATGCTGAACCAATGTAAAATAGAACAATGCACGAAGTGCTTTAGCCTGGGCTACACCTTCAGAAAGAGCAGTAGGAGAAAGTCCTTCTATTTCAGAACTTCTGTCTATA
Organism: Cytophagales bacterium; assembly: GCA_024742395.1. Classification (GTDB taxonomy): domain Bacteria; phylum Bacteroidota; class Bacteroidia; order Cytophagales; family Spirosomataceae; genus Jiulongibacter. The sequence goes on along the minus strand of JANSYO010000022.1, from coordinate 59,085 downwards.
ATCGCGTTACAAGTATTTATTCCCTTGTAGAATTCTCTCCATAAGGTACGTACCCAGTTATCACGACCATCAAGATCAGATGTGTAAAGACCATAACGCTTATAGCTACCATCAGCACCATTTGTAAAGGTATCGGTACCCATTTGAGACATGGTCATTCCAATCTCCTGTGCGTAATATGTACGAAGGTATCCGTAGGCTGCAGAAATTGCATCATCAAAACCCTTTGGTGTATTGATGTAATCATTAGAGATGTTACTAACTACTACTTCGTCAAGGATGTTTTCGCAGCTCTGAGTAGTAAACATTAGAGCAACGGGCAGAACGGCAACACGCATGTATTTGGCCGATCTACTTAGTATATGTTTAAATTTATTTTTCATTATTTATTTATCATTTAAGGATTAAAATGTAACGTTCAGACCAATGGTGGCAGTCCATACAGCTGGGCTGACATTGCCGTCAAGATTGTCATCGATGTCTGTCTCTGGGTCTATACCGTTATACTTTGAAATGAAAGAAGAAAAGATAAATGGCTGCTGAATAGAGCTGTAAATTCTCAGTGATTGCATACCTAATTTATTCGCAGCTTCAGGAGCAAACTTATAACCTAAGTTTATGTTTCTAACCTTTACGAATGAACCATCAAAGATATTCATAGAAGAACCCCATTTCGGGAATTCCTGGTTTTGATTCGGTCTTGGAGTTTCGTTTGAAGGGTTGGTAGGCGTCCAGTAATCTACCACGATATTGTTATAACGTCCAAAAAGCGAGTTGTTGCTTGAGTGGAAGTTCGATCTGATCGTTTGTCCTAAACGTGCATAAACAAAGAAGGATAGATCAAAATTGTTGAACTTAAACCTGTTTGTAATACCACCTGAGAATTTAGGAACACCAGAACCCTGAATTACTCTATCATCTGCAGAGTATTTTCCGTCATTATTAGCGTCTAATATTTTGATTTCACCTACCTCACTTCCGTAAGATTTAGCTTCATCAAACTCGTCTGCCTGCCAGATACCGATTTTCTTATAATCATAGATTACAGATAGTGGCTGACCAATATACCAGTTGTTTCCAACATCGTCTCCGTTTGGTAGTTCTACAAACTGCTCTTTGTTCATAAAGAACTGGAAGTCTGTAGACCATTTGAATCCATTTCTGTTATCTACGTTAACCGTGCTGAAAGTACCTTCAATACCATTGTTTCTGGTAGCACCTACGTTTGTAGTTACTTCGGTAAAGCCAATGGAAGGTGGAAGGTTTCTACGAAGAAGTAGGTCACTTGTAGTCACATCGTAATACTCTAATGTACCAGATACACGTCCTCTGAATAAGCTAAAGTCTAAACCAAGGTTAAGTGTGGTAGAAGTTTCCCATTTCAAGTCAGGGTTACCAATGGTGCTTGGAGCATACCCAAAGTAAGCATTGTCACCAAAGTTATAAGCTACCTTGCTTAACAAACCTTGTGTTTGATAAGGAGAGATGGCCTGGTTACCTATTGAACCATAACTAACACGAAGTTTCATGTTATCAATGGCAGATACATTTCTAAGAAATTCTTCGCTTGAAAGATTCCATGCCAGAGCAACACCCGGGAAATAACCCCATTTTGTATTGTTACCAAACTGTGAAGCTCCGTCAGCTCTTAAAGTGGCTGTTAATAGATACTTCTCATTGAAACCATAGTTGATTCTACCCATATAAGATAGGATGGTTCTTTGTACCAGGTCAGATCTAACACCTTCAATGATCGCTGCATTTCCGAAATTATAGAATTGCTGACTTTCAGATGGAATATCCTGAACGGTGATTCCATTCAACTCATAATTGTCTTTCTGTAGTGATTGTACACCAGTGATGTTGAAATTATGCTTCCCAATTGTCTTGTTATAATTCAAGATATTTTCAACTACATAATTGAAAGAGTTAATGTTATCAGTGAGAGCTCTAGGTGGAGCTAAACGACGAGCATTTGTGTATCTTCCTTGAAAGATATCTCTTTTGTTTGTAGAGAAATCAGGTCCGAAATTTAATCTGTAAGTAAGACCGTCAATAATTTTTGCTTCAGCATAAAGGCCAGAGAACATTCTGTTCGTCTTTCTTCTGTCTATATACGCACCTTCTACAATTTCTGAAAATGGGTTTGATCTCAATCCATCTTCTGTTGGTAAAAAGTTTAATGTACCATCAGGATTGTATGGTTGACCAAGCGGGTTCTCACGCATGGCTCCTCCAAGCGGATTGAAGCTTTCTCCATTTCTGATTGAGTAGTTAATGAAGGTAGACATACCCATTGAAATGTTCTTTGATAACTGATGATCAAGGTTTACTCTTAGTACATTTCTATTGTAATCCTGATTGTAAACTACACCATTGTCTTTATAGTAGTTTAAAGACATATAGTACTTTGTCTTCTCATCACCACCTGCAATACCAAAAGAGTGGTTTTGTCTGTTTCCTTGACGTAAAAGACCGGCAATGTAATCGGTAGAACGGCCTTGGGCAATACCATCAAGTTCAATATCAGTAAAGACAACACCATCCGGCTGCAGCTCACCTAGTGTGCCATCCGGGTTTTTCAGACGGTAGGCTTCTCTTTTTGCGTCGGCAAATTGAGTACCATCCATGAAATTCATAGTTTTTAGCGTTTCAGAAACACCATAGTAAGCATCATAGAAGATTGTTGGCTTACCTGTGTTAGTACCTCTTCTTGAAGTAATCAGAACTACCCCGTTAGCACCTCTGGCACCATAGATGGCAGTGGCTGAAGCATCTTTAAGAACCTCCATAGAGGCGATGTCGTTAGGGTTAATGTCACCGATTCCTCCTACTAAAGGGATACCATCTAACACGTAAAGTGGGTCAGAGCTGGCATTCGGAGAACGACGACCACGGATTACTACACGTGGCTGAGTACCAGGCTTACTACCCGCTTGCATAACGTCTACACCAGCTACACGACCTTGAAGTGCCTGCTGAGTATTCTCAATTGGCAAATCTTTAATGTCCTGAGCTTTCACTGTAGAGATAGCACCGGTTAGCTGACTCTTTTTCTGAGTACCGTATCCAATTACCACTACTTCTTCTAAAGCGGCAGCATCAGTTCCTAAAGTAACATCAATTACATTACGATTGCCGATATTAATTTCTTCGGTAACGTAACCCACAAAAGAGAAGGTCAGGGTTGAGTTTGCCGGAGCGACAATACTGTATTTTCCATCAGCATCAGTAGTGGTACCGGTAGTCGTACCTTTTACAACGACACTTACTCCGGGAAGCGAAGTTCCGTCATCGCCATTGACTGTTCCGGTAACTTGAGCAACCGATTGCATAGAGCAAAACAAAAAAGCAAGCATAAGACTGCTTGTCACCAAAAAGGACTGCCAGGTCGACCCTCTCAGGAGACTAGCAGGATTTTTAAGTCTAGGTTTTTTCATGAATTAAAGAATTAAGTTGAATAATAATAAACGCTGATTTAAAAAGGTATTAGGGTCTGTTAAGGTTGATTTGTTTAATAATTTCTGAGGAAAGTTATATAAAAAATACCTTGGTGCAATATTATCTCGAAATGTTTTCATTGGCATACTATACTGTCCTTTTTTTTAATAAACGGCATAAAATAATCGTTTTTATCTAAAAAACTATCATTTTCGATATCTCAAAAGGCTATTTGGTCAGTTTTGACGCCAAATCTTTGGTGTAAACGAGGTTTAAAAAATTAGTTAACGGTCAAAAAAAATAGCCGACCGATGAAAGTCGACTATTTTAGTCTTTTAATGACAGGCTTGTTTAATCAAAGTACCTTCCAATATTATCAGCTATTTCTTTTCTTAATTCCTGTACATATATTTCGCCCATTTGGGTATAGATTTTCTTGCCTTCAGGTGAGATTAATACCGTATACGGAAGAGCTCCTTGCCAATCAGGGTCAATAGCTTCAATCATATCATATTTATTGATGCCTTCCTCAAGTATATAATTGGTGTTGCTGGCGTATTTCTTTTTTAGGAATTTCAAGGTGTTGTCAAAATTATCTGCCTCGTCATTTGAAACCGTTACGAATTCAAAATCACGATTTCTGTACATTTTATCTGATTCTACCAAACCTTGAAACTCTGCAACACATGGGCCACACCAGGTAGCCCATACGTTGACCAATCTGTATTTGCCAGAGCCTTTGTTGGCCATAACCTCTTTCAATTTAGAAAGGTTGGCTTTTTCCAGCGTCACATCTTCTTTGGCCCAGCCTTCTACCTCATCAAGCTTTGATTGGGCTTTTTCCATCCATTTAATTGAGCATCCAAAGGTTTTGGTGACGGCAGGATTCGGTGTCTCTCCAGCCAGCATTGCATCAGTTGCATTGCGTAAGTCATGTACTTTGGCTTTGCCAATATGCTCGTCGTCATCTATTCTACCTACATATTGAAGTTTTCTGTCCTTGTCAAACAAGAAAACGTGCGGTGTGGCAATTGGACCATACTTTGCCGCAATTTGCTGTGTGGCACCGTCATATAAATAGGGATAGGTATAATTCTTATCCTTAGCTCTGATTTTCATTTCTTCAAAGCTATCACTCAGATCTGTGTAGCCTAATTCATCAAAACGTACTGCTTTGTCAGCGTTAGGGCTTATAGCTACCAGCTTTACTCCTTTTGAACTGTAGTCATTTACATATTGCTGCACTCTGTCCTCATAGGCCTGAGCAGTAGGGCAGTGATTGCAAGTGAAAAGGACCGCAAGAATATCGGCATCTTTAAAGCTATCGAGTGTATATTCTTTATCATCTATTCCCATTAGTTTAAAGTCCGGGGCACTTGCTCCAATTTCAAGTGTCTTTACATCCTTGCTGTTTATCACCGGGACATCTACAGCTTCTTCCGTTTCTGTCTGGGTATCAGTAGTGCTATTACAGGCACCTAATGCGATGACTCCAAGAAAAAATAGGGTTTTCTTCATCTTCTTTTGTTTTTAGGTATAATGGTTGAAGTTCAAAATACGGTATTATTTACCTTAGCAACAATGTTTTTTAATACCTACGATCTACCCATTCATTCTCTTGGTCTATTATAGATCAACAGATCGTTAAACCTGGCTTTATGCAAAATTTGATAACGAAAAATCCTCCATCTCAGGGACTTATAGCATGGGGGATACTGCTTTTTTTAAGTATAATATGGGGAATGTCTTTTCTGTTCATAAAAAAGATTGTTGTGGTGTTGTCCCCAATTGAGCTTGGGGCGGCACGTGTATTCTTAGCCGGCGTCTTCCTCTTGCCCTGGGCTTATAAGGGGCTAAAGGTAGTCCCAAAACAAAAAATAAAATGGGTAATTCTCTCAGGTGCTTTGGGTAATCTGTTTCCGGCATTTATTTTTTCACTGGTAGGTAGCAAACTCAATAGCTCCTTAGCAGGTACACTGAACTCCACAACTCCCATTTTTGTACTGATAATTGGGGCCTTGTTTTTTGCTACGGTGGTAACAAAAAATCAGGTTATTGGTATTCTATTGGGCTTTACCGGAAGTTTGCTTCTGGTACTATCAGGAAACGATGGCAAATTGAACTTTGCAAATCCTTATGCTCTGCTGGCTATGTCTGCCACTTTTATGTATGGCTTTAACGTAAACATAATCAGTAAATATTTAAAAAATATTCATCCCTTATATCTGACTTCTGTAGCCTTCTTAATTGTGGGTTTTGCGGCTTTTTGTATTCTACCTTTTACAGACTTTTTTCATAAGATTTTACTTCCTGAAAACAGGCTGGTTTTAGTTTATCTTCTTTGTTTGGCGGGAATAAACACCTCCTTGGCTTTGGTCATTTTTAATTACCTGCTGCAAATAACATCTCCGGTGTTTGCTTCCTCCGTGACATATCTGATACCCATTGTAGCCATGGCTGCCGGTTTATTGGATGGAGAACTCATTTCTTTATGGCATTATATGGGTATGGGAGTGACATTATTTGGTGTTTACCTGATTAACCGAAAATAGAATGCGTTTGCAAATAAGCAGAAACAGCTATATTTGCGGAAACTCCTAATTCATGTCAATCAAATATAAACGAATCCTACTCAAACTCAGTGGTGAAGCCTTAAACGGCGGAGATAAAAGCCACGTTATTGACTCAGACATCCTGGTCAAATTTGCCAAAGAGATAAAAAAAGTTGTAGACGCTGGCTGTGAAGTCGCTATCGTTATTGGTGGTGGAAACATCTATCGAGGGGCTACAGCAGATTCTGGAATTGACAGAACTCAGGGAGACTATATGGGTATGCTGGCTACAGTCATTAATGGTATGGCTATTCAGTCTGTTTTAGAAAATCATGATATCCAGACCCGTCTTTTGTCAGCCATTAAAATGGAGCAAATTGCTGAACCATTTATTAGGAGAAGGGCAATAAGACACCTTGAAAAAGGTAGGGTGGTTATTTTTGGAGCAGGAACCGGAAATCCTTTCTTTTCAACAGACTCTGGTGGGGCCTTACGTGCCAATGAAATTGAAGCAGATGTTTTAATGAAAGGTACCAGCGTGGATGGCGTATACAATGCTGACCCAAGGAAAGATCCTAATGCTGTAAAGTATGATGAAATCACATTTACAGAAGCAATTAATAAAGGATTAAAAGTTATGGACAAAACTGCCTTTACACTCTGTCAGGAAAATAATTTACCCATTATTGTGTTTGATATGAATGAAGAAGGTAACCTTTTACGGGTAGTACAAGGTGAAAAAATAGGTACTTTAGTCAGAGACTAGAGGCTGTTTTCATTAGATTAAGTATTCAATTATAAGACAATGGAAGAAATAGACATGATTTTAGAGATGGCTGAAGAAAGCATGGAGAAGTCTCTGCGTTACACAGCCTCAGAACTAAAAAAGATTAGAGCAGGAAGAGCCAATGCCAATATGATAGACGGCATTACTATTGATTATTACGGCGTGCCTACTCCGGTTAATCAGGCCTCTTCAGTAACCACACCTGATGCTCGTACCATTTCTATCAGACCTTTTGAGAAAAAACTTTTAGCAGATATTGAAAGAGCCATTATCAATGCCAACATTGGTTTAACACCGGCAAATGACGGGGAGTTTATTCGACTGAATATTCCTCCAATGACCGAAGAGAGACGTATTGATTTAGTGAAAAAGGTCAAGTCTGAAATTGAAGTGGCTAAAGTGAACATTAGAAAAGTAAGACAGGAAAGTAACGAAGAAATTAAGAAATTGAAGAATGACGGAGTTTCGGAAGATGCTGCAAAAATAGGAGAGGAAAGAGTACAGAAACTTACTGATAAATTCATCGAAAAGGCTGATCAAATGTTTGGTGAAAAGGAAAAAGACATCATGAGTGTCTAATTTTTCGTACATTTAGTAAAGTATCTAAAGCCCTTTTTTTAAGGGCTTTTTTAATGATTATGAAGAAACTTATTGCGATTGTTTTACTTTTTTATTTTCAGATTTCCCTGGCACAAGAAATTGATTTTTCCGGAGTCAAGTGTTCGCATTTTAAACAAAAATGGAGCAAAGAAATGCTGGATAAATCAAATCTTCGTTTTCCGGGAGATGGACAAATAGATGTGAATTACTATTTCCTTCATTTGAAAATTGATCCAAACCGGCAATATCTTACAGGAGAAGTAACAGGAAGGTATACCGTGAATGCTGAAAACGTTTCAAGTTTCTTTTTAGATTTGAACAATGCCTATACGGTAGATTCTGTAATTCTGAATGGACAAAGGATTTCTTTTTCGCATTCATCTAACAAAATTGATTTTAGTTTTTCAGAGGGCTTGTCAAAAGGCGAGAATATAGAAACCAAGGTTTATTATAGAGGTACGCCTCCAAGAACTTCAGATGGACTCTCCATTGAGTTTGACACGCATGGTAATAATCAATCTGTTATTTGGACACTAAGTGAGCCCTATGACGCTCCTTCATGGTGGCCATGTATTGATAATCCGGCAGATAAAGCTGACTCATGTGATGTCTGGATCACACTACCCTCATTTTATACTTCGGTTTCACAAGGTAATCTTGAAGAAATTAAAGTAAACGGTGATGGCACTCATACTACTAAATGGAAGCACAGATACCCAATTGCTCATTATTTAATTTCAATAGCTGCCTCCAATTATCAAAAGCTAGAAAGATATTTTACCCACAGCGAAACCGACTCTATGTTAGTGGTAGATTATTTATATCCGGAAACTTTAAATAATCCTAATGTCGGTCCTTTGTTAAATTTGACAGTTCCAATGCTCGAACTCTTTTCTGCGAAATTTGGCGAGTACCCTTTCATAAAAGAAAAATACGGTCATGCCATGTTTGGTTTTGGTGGTGGTATGGAGCATCAGACCATCAGTTCAATGGGAGGTTTTAGTTTTGGCCTGATAGCCCATGAGCTTGCTCATCAATGGTTTGGAGACAAGGTGACCTGCAAAACCTGGAGAGATATTTGGGTTAATGAGGGCTTTGCCGAGTTTGGTGATTTATATGCGGTGCAGCAGCTCATAGGAGAAGAAGCGTATCAAAAACAGGTTTCTGATTATATGACGGCTTCAAAAAAGGTTACAGGTACCATTGCCATAGAAAATACGAGTTCGGTAAGTAGTATATTCAATTATGCGAAAACGTACCAGAAAGGTTCTGTAGTACTTCATATGTTAAGGGGTGTAATGGGGGAAGAATTATTCTTTTCAGCACTTAAAGAATACCAAACTACTGAGTTTGCCTATGGAGCAGCTACAATAGAGGACTTTCAAATGGTGGCAGAGAGGGTTTATGGGGAATCTTTAGATTGGTTTTTTGCGGAATGGTTGTTTGGTACTGGCTATCCCATTTATAGTTATAGCTGGCAGCAAATTGGCCAAAATGTAAATGCTTTTGTAAAGCATCAGGGCTCCTCTGGAACTACCACTTTTACTATGCCTGTACAATTGCAACTCAATTATGAGGATGGTACCAGTGAAATAGAAACGGTGATGGTGGATAAAAACCAGGTGATGATTGAGTTAACGGGTAAATCAGGAACTATTAAATCCATTGATTTTGATCCAAATAATTTAATTATCAAAGATGTGACTGAATTACAGGATCTTAGTGTATTAGCCACCGAACAAAATGTAAGTTCTAAACTTTACCCAAATCCTGCTCAGGAGTTAATCCAATTTTCAGGTATAGAGGAACTGAATGATATTCAATTATTTGATCAATCAGGTAGAGTGAAGCAGATAGAAATATCCGGAAATGCTATAAATATAAAATACCTCCCTGCCGGAAGGTATTTTATTCATTTTAATACCAATGATACATCATTAGTAAAGTCTTTTATCAAAAATTAAACGGGTTCTGCCTGAAGAACACGAACGGTGTCTGCAGGAACAGTACCTTGAATCGGGGCATTACCTTCGGGAATTCTTTCCTGCGGGTAGTTTTCGTAAACCGGACTTTTAGGCTGAGGTAAGAAAATAACATCTACCACAAAGTATTTGGTATCTCCATTCCAAGGGAATTTTACAAATTTTTCCTGGTACTTTATAGTTACTCTTTCTCCGGTGTTTAAAGCCGATCTTAATTTGGTAACAACTGAATCTTCTTTAGCAGAGAAATCCCAATATCTTGGCTGAAGTGTACCTGTTTCACCAGAATAGCCTCCTTCATTTAATACCCCTTCATATGTTTTGAATATATACCCTCTTTCACTGAGCTTAGAAAGGGTACCAGCTCTCTCTCCTGAACTGAAATAGCCTGTACTTATATACCAGAAAGCAGCTATAAGAATCAGTAATATAATAAATAGTGATATTCTGAATTTCATTGTCGGTTTATTTTATTGATGGTGCAAAGCAACAAATTTTTTTTGAAATTATTTAGCCCTTATGGCTATCACCGGATTAAGAGCAGAAGCCTGTGAGGCAGGGATAATACCAGAGAGAATACCAATGACACTTGCTATGAGTAAGCCTACTATCATGTTACCTGTGGTCAATATTAAATCTAAGGAACCCAGGTTTATAAAGCTAACTAAGTAAACCAAGAGTAAGCCAATCAGCCCTCCGAATATGCACAAGAAGACAGATTCAAAAAGAAACTGGAAGAGAATAAAATAGTTTTTTGCTCCCAGCGATTTTTGAATACCTATAATATTTGTTCTTTCTTTTACAGAAACAAACATAATATTGGCAATACCAAAACCTCCGATGAGTAAGGCAAATGCCCCTATTACATATCCGCCTACTCTTAAGGCGTCAAAAACAGAAGACATAGCATTGGCTGCTGCATCAGGCCTGTTTAAAGCAAAATTGTCTTCTTGCGTGGGTCTTAAGCCACGGGTAGTTCTCATTAGACCAGTGATCTCGCTTTCAAGCATAACCATGTTTTCATCATCCTTGAAAGCTTGCAGGGCAATCATCCCGTAAAGGTCGCCAGAGGAAAACAATCTTTTATGCTTTAAGAAAGGGATATAAATCTTTTGGTCAGGATTCCCGCCCACATCTACCAGTTGCTTACCTTTTTTCTCTTGTATACCAATTACGGTAAATCTTTGTCCTTTGACTTTTATATTTTTCCCTATGCCATTTTCTTCGCCAAATAATGTTTCTGCCACTTCCCCGCCTAAGATAGCTACGTTTCTGCCTCCATCCACTTCTGCTTGAGTAAAGTACCTTCCCTCTATTACCGGCACCTCTGTAATGACATTGAAATCATAGGTGATTCCATGAATCAGGGCATCGAAACTGCTATTTTCATATTTTGCGTTAGCAATTGAATAATCCATAATGGTTATTGCCTCTGCATTTCTAACCCTGCTTTTGAGATACTCATACTCTGAGTGTTTTGGACGTGGTCTCTGAAAATATCGCCACCACGGATAGTCTCCTTCTTCAAAAATCCATGGAAATTTATCCACGTAAATAGTACGTTCCCCAATACTGCTTAATGCGTTTCTTACATTTGCCTCCAGAGAGTCTACCATTGTAAGTACACCAATGATTGAGAAGATTCCCACAGTTACACCAAGAAGTGATAGCAGAGTTCGAAGTACATTAGATTTAAGAGCCTGCCAGGCAAATCGGAAACTCTCAAAAATCAGTTTAATAAATTTCATATCAAGGGGAAGATATTATACGTACAAAAGAAATCATTAATCTGCCGTTCTCCAATGAGATTGGGCTGGAAGAAACCACCACCATACAAGTGGTATTTATTCAGGATTTATGGAGTTTACTTTTTCCAAAACCCCATGCCCGCTTTAATATCCAGGTTAATAGAAGGTGCTATTCCCGTACTTGCTAAGCGATTGTACATGGTAGGCGTACTAAAGCCAAATCCGTTTGGAAGGTTTTGATTATAATTATCAAAATACTTTAAGCCCAATCCGAAAGAGGCGTCTACATATGGGAATATCTGAGGAAAGAATGTGGCACCGAGTTTCATTCTTAAAGCATGCACATTTACGTTAACAATGTATTCCAAGGAAGTGGGATTACTGCTTTGTTCGTCCAATTTATGGGCAGTAGTACCTTGCAGAGCCTTTTTGTAGATATATTCAGTGCCCCAGTAGATGCCTCCTTTTTGATTTATGGACAATTCTTTAAGAAACTTTTTGTAGCCAATTCCAAATTTATGAGCGGCCAGGTTTCAGTTTTCTTTAAATACTTCTTTTGAACCATATCCATAACTAAGTAAAAGGCTTTGAGATGATTCAAAGACTATTTCAGTTCCAAAGGTTAAAGTTGGGTCAACTCCTATTGTTTGAAGAGGGGAAATGTAAATGGCCAAAGCAGGTTTTTCAATTTGAGAAAACGCATTCAAGGATAGAAAGGTCAGAAAAAACGTGAAAATGGCTTTTATCATACCCAAAGGTTATTTTAAACCAATTTACGCTGTTTTAAAGATGATTTTTAAGATTTGTTGACAGATTCTGGGGAATAATTGACTAAAACTTATTTAAAGGTTCTAAAGGTGATAGGCTTTATGATTAATCAAGTATACTAGTAAAAAACTCACTGTCTGTATGAATAAACTTTCTGTCATTCTTCTCTTTGTACTCTTTACATTTTCCTGTAAAACAAATCAGCCAAAAGGATCTCTTTCTGAAGGGAACGGTCTTTTTCAACTCTTTGAAGTGGAAGAGGGGCGAGAGCCTTTTTACTCTAATAAAGAAGGGGTGTTTGCCAAAAAAGGGATGGTGGCCTCAGCACATGTTGTAGCTTCAGAGGTAGGAAAGGAAATATTAAGAAAAGGTGGGAATGCAGCAGATGCTTCAATTGCTACCTTTTTTGCTTTAGCTGTGGTACATCCATTTGCCGGAAATTTAGGTGGTGGAGGTTTTGCCGTTGTACGTGACACTCAGGGCGAAGCTTTTGCTTTAGACTTTCGGGAGAAGGCACCTTTAGCGGCTCACCGGGATATGTATCTAGATGAAAATGGAGACGTAATAAAAGGTCTGAGTTTGAAAGGGCATCTGGCTAGTGGTGTTCCTGGTGCGGTAGCCGGGATGGTAGAACTTTACGAGAAAATGGGCACCATGAAATGGGCAGATTTATTGCAACCTGCAATAGACCTGGCAGAGAATGGCGTGATTTTAACCGAAGGCCAGGCCAGGGGAATGAATAATTACAAAAAGACCTTTCAGGAAGTTAATGGAGAAGACACACCATATTTTATTCAGCCCGATGGCCGCGAATGGCAAACAGGAGAGCTTTTTATTCAAAAAGATTTAGCAGAATCTTTAAAGCGTATTCAGTCAGATGGAGCTAAAGGATTCTATGAAGGAATAACAGCTGATTTATTGGTTAAAGAAATGCAAGATGGTGGGGGAATTATCTCTCATGAGGATTTAGAAACGTACGATGCAGTCTGGAGAGAACCAATAGAAAAGGATTATAAAGAGTATAATATTATCTCAATGCCACCTTCTTCCAGTGGTGGTGTAGCTCTTATTCAATTAATGAAATTGGTAGAACCGTACCCACTAAAAGAATGGGGCTGGAACAGTGCCAAAACCGTTCAGGTGATGATTGAAGATGAAAGAAGAGTTTATGCAGACAGAGCCAAATGGATGGGTGATCAGGATTTTGTAAAAGTACCTTTGAAGGAGTTAACGAGTACACCTTATCTTTCCGAAATTTGGGCGAGTTATAATGAAAATAAAGCTTCTCTTAGCTCGGAAATAGAGGCAGGTAAAATTCCATACTATGAGTCAGATCAAACCACACATTTTTCGGTGGTTGATAAAGATGGAATGGCGGTTTCCATTACCACAACGTTAAATGGTGCGTATGGTAGTAAAGTAGTAGTAGATGGTGCCGGATTCTTGATGAATAATGAAATGGATGACTTCAGTATCAAAGCAGGAGTTCCAAATATGTTCGGATTAATTGGGAACAAAGCCAACGAAATTCAACCGGGAAAAAGAATGCTTTCATCCATGACTCCAACGATCGTTGAGAAGAATGGCGATTTGTTCCTTGTTCTGGGAACACCGGGTGGCAGTACTATTATTACTTCTGTTTATCAGACTTTACTTAATGTGGTAGAACACGGAATGAACATGCAGCAGGCAGTGAATGCTCTTAAGTTTCATCACCAATGGCTACCTGACAAGGTATTTATGGAAACCAATGCTCTTGAGACTCAAGCCTTAAGTGATCTGCTAAGCTTAGGTTATATCATGGAAATTCAGAACAGAACACTGGGAAGAATGGACTGTATCATGGTTCATCCTAATGGTGTACTGGAAGGGGCCTCTGATCCACGAGGCGAAAATACGAGCGTTGGCTTTTGATTAATTTGCATTGCAAAAGGTAATAGAAGGCTCAATCTTTTAATTGAGATGTTGGTTTTATGGCGATAAATAAACTCAGAAGTTGAATGTCCTAATTATGAAGAGATTTGCATGCAAAAACGCTAAGTAAATGTTTATGCATAGGTGATGAACGCTAATTTGAAGGTCAACATCTATGTGGTTATCCTAAAAGACAGAAAATGATTGGCTTTCATCGCTGCAATTCGCTTGATTTGCCATTCAATCTAAAAAGTTCTGGATGCGTGTTTTCATTCTAATTGTAAGTTTTCTTGGCCTTCTGATTCTTCAATTTTCCTGTGGCAATTTTGAAACTGATGAAAGTCTGGCAGAAAGGTCTTGTGGAGGTTGTCATTTAGCACCAACGCCTGACATGCTTGATAAAGCCACCTGGGAGGAAAGTATTTTGCCCAGAATGGGTGCCTGGCTTGGGGTAGAAAGTAAAGAAATTCTCATTAAAGACATGGCTGGAAATTCTTCATATGGCCGTAATGGGGCAGAAGATCTAATACCCGTAAAGCCTATGATCAGTGAGGCAAAGTGGGAGAAGATAAAAAGATATTACATAGATAATTCTCCTCAGATATTGAAGGCCGAATCACAACCAAAACTGTTTAAAGACCTTGAAGATTTATTTGAGATTGAGCCAATCTCTATGGATATGGCTTTTCAGGGAGCATCAAATACTTTGATTCATTTCGATGCTAAGTCGAATAGGATTTATGTTGGCAGACGAAATGGACGATTAATGGTCTATGATGGCGGATTCAATAAAATAGATTCGAGCATGTTTACGAGCTCTCCTGCAGACCTAACAGTAAAAGATAATGGTGATGTGGAGGTCCTTCTTACAGGGGAAATCAGACCCAATAATGAGCCTTTGGGTGTCTTAGAAAAATGGCAGTCAAATGGACAGAAAAAATCGCTGGTACATGGGCTATTCAGACCAGTTAACTTCCTAGAATATGACTTTAATGGGGATGGTTTGCAGGATTATGTTATCTGTAATTTTGGTTTTCATGTAGGTAAGTTGTCCTGGTATAAGGCCTTGCCTAATGGCGACTTTGAAGAGAAACTACTATTGCCGTTGGCAGGGGCTATTCAGGTTAAAATTGAAGATTATGACCAAGATGGTTTAATGGACATTATTGCCCTTTTTAGTCAGGGGAATGAATCTGTTTTTGGGTTTAAAAATTTAGGGAAAGGCCAGTTTAAACCAGATCAATGGATACAGTTGCCTCCCGTCTATGGAACCACAGCCTTTGAATGGTTTGATTTTGATAATGATGGGAATAAAGACATTGTGATTGCCAATGGCGATAATGCTGACTATTCCTTAATTGAGAAGCCCTATCACGGAGTCAGGCTTTTTAAGAATGAAGGAAACTTTAATTTTAAGGAAGTAAAGTTTGTACCATTGAAAGGGGCTGCCGGATTAGAATTGGCAGACTTTGACTTGGATGGTAAAATGGATCTGGCAGTTATAGCTAATTTTGCAGCCTTTAAAGAATCACCTCAGAGAGGTTTTGTGGTCTTAAAGAATCTCGGAAACTTTGAGTTTGAACCTTTCCTTTCTGCAAAAACCGACAGTGGCAGGTACCTGGTTTTTGAACAAGGAGATTTTGACCAAGATGGAGATGTCGACATCTTGTTGGGGTCGCATTTAGTGCCTTTAATGGTAGAAAGAGAACAGCTACAAAAATGGGCGAAAGGTGGAGTAGACCTGATTCTCTTAAAAAACAGAGCAAAGTAGTTTACTTTTTACGCAAGACCAGGCTTTTTACTTCTGCTACTTCTTTGTTAGGTATGTCAAGAGCAGAAAGAACCAATGGATACTCACCCTCTTCAATTTTAATTAGACCAATCTCCATTTCTGCCCAATTCTTTTCGTAAGCTTCTTTTCTTTTTACCCTGTCAGGACTTTCCAAGGGTGCTTCGTCGAAAGCATTGGATATTGTGGCAGTTACTTTATTCTGCTGAGAGCTTAGCCGAACGGTACTCCCGGTTTGTCCCTCAGGACAGGTATATCTGATATACGCCCTCATTTCTACTGGTTTGTCAGAGCTAATTAACCAGCTCATCTGGTCTGTTTTGGAGGTCCAGTTTTTTAGCCAGTCATGTGCCCAGCCATGTCCTTCTTCGTATTGTAAATTGCCTGAGAATTGGGCTTCGTAAGTTGGTAATTCAACGTACTCTGTATTCACAAATGTTGGTTTTACTGGTTGGAAATTCACACTGCTTTCTTTAAACCACTTAAGGTACTTTTCATATAACCCTTGGGTTAAGTCTATATTTTTGCCGGCAATATCCTTTTGTTGTGAGGGATCTAAAATCATATCATACAATTCTGGCTGTTCACCTTTATAAACAAATCGGAATTGATTGGTTCTCAATGCTCCCGGATTGTCTTTTAGTTCTTTGTCAAGAAAGGCCACATGAGTAAATAATTCACGGTCTTTTTCAGCTTTTTCACTTGTACCCATAAGGAGCGATGCCTGGCTTTGGCCATCTAAAGTCCTACCAGGAATTGATTTTAAATGGCAAAGTTCTGCAAGGGTAGGATAGAGGTCAATATGAGCAGCTATAGATTCAATTTTTTTTCCCTCCTTAATTTTTTCAGGCCATTTGAATAGGGCTGGTACTCGCACTCCACCTTCATCCACTTTTCCTTTTACCCCTTTCATATGACCGTTATATCGGTGGCTGTTTGGCCCGTTATCCGTCATGAAAATTACCAGTGTGTTTTCAGCAAACCCACTGGTTTCGAGTTTGTCTAACAGTCGTTTGATATTGTCGTCTACGTTCTCTACCATGCCATAAATAGATGCCAGCTCATTGTCGAGACCTTTGGCTTTGTACTTATCAAAGTACTTGTCTGGTACCTGAAATGGGCTGTGAGGTGCGTTAAAAGGTACATAACAAAAGAAGGGCTTGTCCTTTTTTCTTTCAATGAAGTCAATGGCCTTATCTGTAAGAAAATCAGTGATGTAACCTTTAGACTGTATTTCAGTTATACCGCTGTCTAACTTGGTGTCAAAGTAATTACTCCAATGGCCGGCACAAAAGCCAATGAATTCATCGAAACCTTGATCTGTAGGGCGGTTCGGATAATGGGAGCCATTGTGCCATTTGCCAAAAATTCCTGTTTCGTAACCATTCGCTTTGAAAAGCTCGGCAAGAGTGGTTTCTTCTGCATCCATGATTTCTAAGCCGTTAGACACAGAAGTGGCTCCTGTCTTAAGGTGATACCTGCCTGAAAGCAAACTTGCTCTGGTGGGAGCACAAAGAGGTGAAACATAGAAGTTTTCGAATTCTGCTCCGTCTTTTGCCAGCTGATCTAAAGTTGGTGTTTCTAGTATCTCATTCCCGTGACTGCTCATGTCTCCCCAGCCTTGGTCATCGGTTAAAATAAAAAGAACATTAGGCTGAGAGCTTTTAGACTCAGTACATGAAAAAATAATAGGGGCAAGACAAAATGCAAGCAGATAGGTAAACTTTAGAGACATAATTCATAGGATTTGGAAATAAAGCTAATGAAAAATATTTCTAAGAAGAACGCCTATTGCCCTGTACGATAAGTCAAGATTAAGATTGGGTAAAATTCTATAACTGATACTGCAAGATTGATTCAGGACCATTCAAATTATTTAAAAGTATAGAAAATCCCAAAGCCACTGCTATTGTCAAGAGAAGCCGATAAATTTATGTGATTTCCGGACTGCAAGAACGAGGAGCTTACTCTCGCTGAACCAAAGCCTGCGGAAAGTAGAAAGTTTTCTTTAAGATGGTACATAAACCTTAGCGGCGAGGCATAGGCATTGAATACCACACCACTGTCATCTCCAAATCGTCCTTGAACAAAACCACCAATGTAAGGTGAAATATAAAGTTTATCAATTAACTGTATGAATTTACCTCGTTCTATACCGGGTCCAATTGACCAATTTCCATTTATTGAGCCCGACTGATAAGAGAAACCTCCGCCTAAAGCCCAGTAGGTATGATCTTCCTTAATTTTACCATATAAAACTGAGGTATTCATGGATAGGCCTTCATTATTATGTCGCTCAGAGAAATAACTAAAACCTAATGTGCCGTTTATGATTTTTCGGCCGGCCAGGTCTTGTGCGAGTGAACTGAAGCTGAGGAATACGAAGAGAGAAAGAAGTATGGTTTTCATGCGATTTAATTTAGATTTAGACATCAAAGATGCCCAAATCTAAATTAAAGTTGCTCGCCTTTTTTAAGATATTCTTAGTTTGATTTGACTAGACTTATTTCACCCTTTTTGCTAAGTCTTCTCTTGAAATTATCAATTCTCTGCCTATAGGTCTGCCATTGCGATAAGTTTGAGTTCTTAGGCTCAGATTGCCTTCCGGAATTTCAAACGGTTCGGTGTATTTTATTCCATAATTCATCGGATAAGTATTGTCAATTGTATAATAGATTTCTGTATTCGAAGCGTTGTTCTCCAATGTACAAATGAGTTTATCACCTTCCTTTTTTAGCGAGACGATTGGCTCCAAAACAGCCGTTGAAATATTGGTTTTTGCTGCTTCAAAACGAGCAAAATGCTGTTCGGTACGATTGATGAAGCTTACCCAATCTTTTTTCTCCTTAGGACTCCAGGCTACTTCTGCTACTGCAAAAGCCCTTGGGTAGGTCATATACATGGCAAAAGGCAAATTAGGGATTACTTCGGTCCATAAGTTTGCTTGAGCACCTAAAATGTATTTGGCATCTATGCCTTCTGGTACGGGTTCAAATGAATAGGTCTTCTCAAGATGTAAGTCTGCATAGATTGGATTTTCTACGCTATGATCTCCCTGAGAATAATCTATGTAAGCATAGGTAGTAGGAGACATAACAACTTCATGACCCATTTTGGCTGCTTCTATTCCACCGGCCATGCCTCTCCAGCTCATTACTGCTGCTCCTTCTGCCAGTCCGCCTTCCAGAATCTCATCCCAGCCTATCATTTTCTTCCCTTTTGAATTGATTATCTTTTCGACTCTCTTTACAAAATAGCTTTGTAATTCATGAGTATTAGCAATTTTGTTTTTCTTCATGAATTTCTGCACTTCAGGACTTTTTTCCCAATAACCATGGAAGCACTCATCACCTCCCATATGAATGTATTCACCCGGGAAAAGAGCGGCTACTTCGGTCATTACTTTGTCTACAAACTCGTATACCTTTTCATCAGCAGGGTTGAGCGTGTTTTCTATTAACATTTCAAAATGCCCGTCACCGAACCATTCCGCAAATTTTGAACCCGGGTTAACAAATTTCGGCTCCTTGTTTACAGAAAGCTCAGGGTAAGCTGCCAGTGCCGCCATGCTGTGACCCGGAATATCGATTTCAGGTACAATCCTGATGTTTCTTGCCGCTGCATACTGTATTACATCTTTGATTTGTTCTTGGGTATAAAAGCCTCCATAGCTTGCTTTTTCACCTTCTGCCGGGTAAGGCCTGGTTTCGCCGAAACGACCGTGTCTTTCTACTCTCCAAGCTCCTACTTCGGTAAGCTTTGGTAATGACTTTATTTCGATTCTCCAACCTTCATCGTCTGTCAAATGCCAGTGGAATACATTGAATTTATACTGTGCCATTTTATCAAGATAGGCTTTTACGTCTTCTACCGTGAAAAAATGTCTGCTGACGTCAAGCATAAGACCTCTCCAGCCAAACCGAGGATAGTCGGTAATTTTGCATCCCATGATCATACCAATACCCATTCCATATTCTTGCTTTTGTTCAAAATTTCTGGGTAGCAGCTGTCTTAATGTTTGCAAACCATTGAAAATTCCCGGAGCTTTAAGTGCAGTTAGCTCTACCGTATTATCATTGACTACCAATTCATAGCCTTCAGAACCTAGTTTGCTGTCTAATGAATTATTTAAGCTAATGATAATTGCCTTGTTATTTTGATCTGGACTATCTACATGCTTGAAGGCTATTTGATTGCCTGAATAGGCTAGGAATTCGGAAAATATCGTCACATATTTTTGGACTTCCGGATCTTCTGTTCTTACGTCCAGACTTGTTCGGTTATCGAGCATAAACATGGCGTTAGTTGTTTCATACTCCACCGGTGCGGGGATGATATTGTTTTGGGCATAGCCAGATAGACCAGTTATCAGAAGTAAGAAGAAACAGGAAATACGTTTCATAGAATAAGGTGTTAATGTTAGAATGCTAATTTATTAAAAAATTTTAATAATAAATTTTGAAGACAAAAAAAGCGGACAATTTGGTTTGCCCGCTTTGAATATGAATCAGTAGGATACTATCGTATATTTACCCAAGCTCCTGCATTGTAAACTTCTGTAAGACCTTTTCCTTTTAGAAAAGATGTGGCTCTGCCTGATCGCATTCCTGATGCACAGCACATTACCAGTGGTTTATTAAATGCCTTGATTTTGTTTAGGTTGGCATCTAAAGTGTCCAATGGAATATTTTTTGCTCCTTTAGCGTGCCCGCCTTTAAATTCAGAGGGCGTTCTTACATCTATAATTACAGCACCATCAGCTATTAGCTGTCGGTAATCTACTTTTTCTCCTCCTATTAATTTCTTTAAAAAGTCAAACATCTCTTTATTGTTTTATTAAATTTAATCATTTATAGAGCAAAGCTCCAAAATTCAAGATGTTAAGACGGTGAGAATTGTTACACTATCTAAAAAAGATAACAAAAGCACCCAGTACGGTTAAAGCGAGGATTATTTTGCGATAATTGTCATTTTGAATTCGTTTCACAATTCGTACTCCTACAAAAAAGCCTAATGCCATAGCTGGTACTAAAACCAAATCCGTTTTAATAGTTTCTGCGGTAATTGTGCCCCAGGAAAAAACATGGAAAGGTACTTTGAATAAATTAATGAATAGAAATAACCAGGAGACGGTTCCTATGAATTCGTTTTTAGGGAATTTAAGAAGCAGAAAATAAATATTAGAGAAGGCCCCGGCCAGATTACCAATCATTGTAGTAAATCCTGAAGCTATACCCATAAGACCCGCAAACCACTGGCCACCTTTTATTTCAGCTACTTTCTTCTTTTCCCACCATATTAATATAGCTACT
The DNA here is from genome assembly GCA_024742395.1 of Cytophagales bacterium. GTDB lineage: Bacteria > Bacteroidota > Bacteroidia > Cytophagales > Spirosomataceae > Jiulongibacter. The sequence goes on along the minus strand of JANSYO010000022.1, from coordinate 38,192 downwards.
GTTGTGAATATGATGCCAGCCATTATCCTTTTAAAAATAACCTCATCAATATCTTTACCGATGTACCAGCCTAGTAAAACCCCAAGTACTGTCCAGGGCAGGAGTAGTTTAAAATGTTTCCAGTCAGCATGTCTATTGTAGTACACCACTGCAAAAATATCTGCAACGCACAAAAGTGGTAAGACAATGCCTGTGGAGGCCTTTGAACCAAAAACCAGGGCCATGATAGTAACATTCATGACATCAATGCCTCGAAGTCCGGCTTTGGATACTCCAATAATAAAAGTGGCTAAAAAGGCTAAGGCTAAGTCAAGTGTAGAATGGTTGGCCAGAATATCCAAATTATACTGTTTTCGTATTATAAATTAATTACCATCTGATTAGAGCACTTCCCCAGGTAAAACCACTGCCAAAAGCAGCTAAGCATACCAGATCGCCCTCTTTTACCTTTCCTTGTTCCCAGGCCTCGCATAATGCGATAGGGATAGAAGCGGCCGTTGTATTACCATATTTCATAATGTTATTGAAGACCTTATCATCTGGTAACTGTAAGGTTTTTTGCACAAACTGAGCAATACGGAGATTGGCTTGATGTGGCACTAGCATATCAATATCTGCCGGAGTGTACCCTGTTTTGGTTAAAGCTTCCATGATCACTTCCGGGAATTTGGTTACGGCTTTTTTAAACACCAGCTGGCCGTCCATCTGTGGGTAATAACTCTTATTTTCCAGTAGATTGTCATAAACAAAGATTTCACCTAATTCGTCTGCCGGAGGAAATCCAAAATCTACATCCGGAAGATGTTTTCCGCCGTGCGAACCAGGACTAAGCATGGCCAGTTCTTCGGCATGAGTTCCATCTGAGTGTAGGTGGGTGGTTAATACCCCTTTGTTTTCATCTTCTGAAGGTTGTAATACCACGGCTCCGGCTCCATCTCCAAAAAGGGCTGTAATGGCTCGGCCTCTGGTACTGAAGTCAAGCCCCATAGAATGCATTTCAGACCCGATTAGAAGAATGTTTTTGTACATTCCGGACTTTATAAACTGATCTGCTACAGAAAGGCCATAAATAAAGCCTGAACATTGGTTTCTAATATCCAGAGCACCTATTTCTGTTTTAGTTATTCCTAATTCCCGCTGCAATAGCACCCCACAACCAGGGAAATAATAGTCGGGACTAAGCGTAGCAAAAATGATAAAGTCAATATCTTCTTTGGATATACCTGCCCTCTCTATGGCTACTTTAGCAGCTTCGGCTGCCATTGTAGTGGGTGTTTCTTCATGCTTTTTACCATATCGCCTCTCAATAATGCCGGAACGTTCTCTGATCCACTCGTCAGAAGTGTCCATGACCTTCATGAGATCAAAATTAGTAACTACTTGTTCTGGAACGTAAAAGCCAATTCCGGCTATTTTGGCATTCGGCATGTCTGTTAGGTATTGTTGAATAAAACGAATTTAGCTGATTTTTTTAAAACTAGTCATCAAGGATACTGCTTTGCTTCACTTCTTTGACTACAAACTGGCTTTGTGTGTTAGCTATGTTTGGCAGGATTGAAAGCTTGTTCAGAATGAAGAGTTTGTACTCATCAATATCTGAAACGATAATTTTTAATAAGAAGTCTGATCCTCCGGAGATACAGTAACATTCTACCACTTCAGGCAATGTTTGTACATCCTTTTCAAATCGCTCCAGATATTCGAAGGCATGCTCTTTTAAACTGACATTACAGAAGATCAATAGATTTCTATTGAGTTTTTTTCTATTGAGCTCTATCGTATACTTCTCAATAACGCCATCCCTCCTTAATCTTTTAATTCTTTCATGAACCGGAGTAGTGGTGAGGTTAAGCTCTGCTGCAATCTCTTTGGTAGTTGCCAGGCCGTCTGCTACCAGTAATTTTAGTATTTTTAAATCTACCGGATCAATGTGCTCCATAGAATATTTTTCCTTAACTGATTAAAATAAAAGCCCCGTTTAGAAAACGAGGCTTAAATATTGAACATTTTCAGGAAATTGTCCTGATTTACTTCGATAAATTTATTTGATGAACCTTGGATTAATCATTGATCCAAGACTCAACTAATTCTTTGGCAGGAAGTTTTTCGTCAATCTTAAGTTTCTTTCTCATTCCTCCCAGATCATTAAAGACTTTATTGGCGTTGGCCTCCTTAAGAGAAGCAATAGTCATGAATCCCATTTTTTGCAGTGCAGGTACCCAAACAGCTGGGACACCAATCTCTTCATAATCAGAAACTTTAGCCATTTCTACTTTTTTCTCCGGTCTCATTTGAGGGAAGAATAATACTTCTTGTATGCTGGTGTTATCAGTCAAAAGCATGGTAAGTCTATCAATGCCAATACCAATCCCTGAAGTAGGGGGCATACCGTACTCTAGAGATCTAAGGAAATCCTCGTCCATTACCATAGCTTCTTCATCTCCTCTTTCAGCCAGTTTTAGTTGGTCTTCAAAACGCTCACGCTGATCAATTGGATCATTGAGCTCAGAGTAGGCATTGGCTACTTCTTTACCCATGACAAATAGTTCAAACCTTTCTACCAAACCTGGCTTACTTCTGTGCTTTTTGGTCAATGGAGACATTTCCACCGGATAATCGATGATAAATGTTGGCTGGATAAGATTGGCTTCTACTTTTTCACCAAAAATCTCATCTATCAGTTTGGCTTTACCCATACTGTTGTCTATCTCCATTCCCCATTCTTTGCATTTGGCTCTTAACTCATCTTCTGTAGATGTGTCTACATTAACACCCGTATACTGTTCTATGGCTTCAATAATGCTCAATCGGGTGAATGGACCCGAAAAATTTAAGGTGGTATCACCAAATTTAAAGCTGGTATCACCATGAACGGCTAAGGCTACTTTTTCAAAAATTTGCTCTGTAATACCCATCATCCATTCGTAGTCTTTATAGGCTACGTAAAATTCAAGAGCAGTAAATTCCGGGTTATGAGTTCTGTCCATTCCTTCATTTCTGAACATTTTGCCAAACTCATAGACTCCATCAAAACCTCCAACTATCAGCCTTTTCAGATAAAGTTCATTAGCTATACGCATATAAAGCGGCATATCAAGCGTATTGTGATGCGTTTTGAAAGGTCTTGCAGCCGCTCCACCATGAATTGGCTGTAGAATAGGCGTTTCTACCTCAAGCCAACCCTGAGCATCAAAGAAGGTTCTCATAGTTGAAATCACCTTTGCTCTTTTCTTAAAAATCTCTCTGTTTTGTGGGTTTACAATAAGATCAACATACCTTCTTCTGTATCTCATTTCAGGATCTGTAAATCCATCATGAATATTGCCGTCTTCGTCGGTTTTAACTACAGGAAGTGCTTTTAAAGACTTGTTAAGAATTTTGAAAGATGTAACATGAACAGATTTCTCACCTGTTTGTGTAGTAAAGCAGTAGCCTTCTACACCAATGATATCACCAATATCAAGTAGTTTTTTAAAAACAGTATTGTATAGGGTTTTATCCTCATCCGGGCAAATGTCATCGCGTCTAAGGTAAATTTGGATTCGCCCGCTACTGTCCTGAAGTTCGGCAAAGGAGGCCGACCCCATGATTCTAAAGCTCATTAAACGACCAGCTAAACGAACATTTTTAAAGTCATCACTGTCAGAAGTGTATTTATCTTCAATTTCCTTTGCGGAAGTATTGATATCAAACATTTCTGCCGGGTAGGGGTCAATACCCATGCCCATAAGCTTTTCTCTTTTTTCTCTTCTTAAGATTTCTTGTTCGTTCAGTAACATTGCTTTCGTTTTTATACCGTATTCCCGGATTTTTCGGAAATAAGGATGCAAAATTAACCAAAAGAAAGAAAGGCTCTACTATTTCAGACGAAATAGAAGAGCCTTTTGGGGTTTTTGACAGGAAGATATTAACTCAGGCGTGATTTTTCGCCATCTTATTAGTGCTTTTAAAATAAAGTCTGGTAGCTGCCATTGGTACAATACCAAGTGCAAGAAGACCCATTCCTAAGAACATAATTCTCCAGATGTCTGTAAAATATGTTCCGGCGGTAAGAATGGTTAATATCAAAGTAGTTGAAAACGGCAAAGAGATAGCTAATACCATGATAGCCAACTCAATATTGAATGTTCTCTTTTCTTTAGGGATTTCCATTGTTTCTTCTTTAGCTGCAAAGAATGACATGTGTGCAAACGGCCAGAAACTCACACAGCTAAGAGGGAATACGATTGTCAATAAAATCATATTAACAGAGGTGATTCCTGCTAAAGCAATGAAGATGGCACTTAGGACTAAACTTACGCCCGCTCTCATCAGAAGCAGTGCCACTACTACTCTTTTATTGCTTTCTTTTAACTTAAGTGCTAATCCTATATAAATTAAAACCAAAGGCGTCATAAGGGCACTTGTTTTGTCAAATACACCTTGAACTACATTTGGTAAAGTGTCATAACTTACACCAAAAGAAAGAAGTAGAATACCGGCAAATAGGATTAAATTAATAGGTTCTTTGGCCAGGCTGCTTAATAATGATAGAATCTTGTCTTTCATTTTACCATTTTCTGTACCCATATTTTTGAGCGACATATTCATGGCTATTACATACAGAAAAATAAGTACGAAGAACTTGTTTCCAATGTCTGCCATAGCGGCAAGAGCCAGACTTTCATCACCAAGAAACTCAATAATAAAAGGAAAGCATGATAAGCCGGGAGCTAATGAAGGCAGGAGTATTCTCATTGTTTTACCGGTAGAAGAGTCCTTTTTGATTCCGAAGCTGGCCATAGCCAATGGCGTTACCAGATACATGATAAAATTAAAAAGGAGTGCAACAATTGGTACGAACAATAGAGATATATCAAGTTCTATTTTCATTAAGGCAATGAAAATAGTAGAAGGGAGAGCAACTGACAGGACTATTTCTTTGATTCCATCTAATTTGCTTTTGGCTCCGAATTTTGCTTTCAATACAAAACCAAGTGCAATCAATAGAACTAAAATGAGGGTTTTAAATATAGCTTCGTTCATGAAGTTTAAGAATTGATAACGGGACAGCCACTTTAGTGCTGCCCCGTATACGTTAAGGAAGAAGATTAACTAATACTCTTTATCGCACTAACGAAAATTTTCATTTCGTCCATTGTACCCATACTCACACGGCACCAGTTTTTATCCATGATGTTAAAGGCTCTTACTCCTACGCCTTTGTCCTGCATTTTTGAGAGGAATGCTTTTCCTTCCATCTCAATTGGGAAAATCATAAAGTTCGTGTAAGAAGGAATCGGGTCGTAGCCCATAGCTTTAAGCTCGGCTAAAACGTACTTCTTCGCTTCATCATTTTTAACCTTAGTCGTTTCTTGAAATTCCTGATCTCCATAGGCAGCTGTTGCCGCATGTATTGAAGTTAAAGAAATGCCCATACCGCCTCTGGTTACAGATGATATCTCATCTACGAACTCAGGCTGAGCTAACATGAAACCTATTCTTAAGCCAGCCATTCCCATGATTTTTGAGAAAGTACGGCAAACGATTACATTGTGTCCTTCAGTTACAAGGGGAGACATAGTAACAGCATCTGGGCCATAAGCTAGTTCCATATAGGCTTCGTCAATGAAAATTGGCACCTTCTTAGATACTCTTTTACAGAAGGCCTCAAGATCTTTAGCAGGTGTCATAGCACCTACAGGATTGTTTGGGTTACAGATGTAAACCAATTTAGTGTCACTATCAATAGCTTTTTCCATTGCATCCAGATTGTGAGACCAATCTTCGGTACATGGAACCGGTTTCCAGGTAGCACCTACTCTTTCTGCCACTCGGATAAGAGACATATAGGTAGGGTCAGCAGAAACAAGATTACCGCCGTTCATGAATCTAACTAAGGCTACCTTTTCTAAAAGATCAGAAGAACCAGGGCCCATCATGATATGCTTAGGAGTAACATTTTCTTTCTCGGCAATTTTACCTACCAATTCGTACATTTCTCTCCATGCATAACGGTTACCTCCGGCAACAGAATCAATCACAGCCTTTTTAGCACTTTCCGGAGGACCATACGGGTTTTCGTTGGCATTAAGTTTAGCTAAAAGCTCTACTTCTTTTGTGTCAACAAAATACTCTCTGTTTAACGGGCTATAAAAAAGCCTGTTTTGAGAGTCTAATTTAAAAGGAGCATTTTCAAAAGCTCCTTTAGCGATATGTGGAGCCAAAGCCATTCCGCCTAGTGACAGAAGGCCCGTCTTTAACATGTTACGACGATTAAGTGATTGTTTCATTTTGTTTTATTTTTATTGATCAATTATTAACAAACCCGGGGGAGCTACCCCCGGGTGGGTTGATTATTTAGAAGCTATTTTGAAAAGTTTCGTAAAGCTTTGGTCTTTGTAAGACCCACTTGCTGTAAGCGAAACACTACTGCCCGCTCCGGTTACACCTAGGTCTGCCCAAGGTATTTCTACAGAGGCTACGCCATCAGAACCAGTTGTGAATGTTCCCAGAGAACTTCCCCCTCTAAACTTAATTTCTAAGGCAAGAGAGGTAACAGGTAATGAATCTATTCCTTTAGTGTAATCAAGAATATTAGTCTTATCTAGTTCTAATACCTTGATGCCTACTTTGGCAGAAGTTCCAAATGTGGCATTGACGGTAGGGTCTGTAGTAAGACCACTGCTGCTACCTCCAGAACTGTCCATGATTTGTACTAAAACCGGTGATACTACTCGGTCTACAAAAGGATCTACTTTCTCACACGCTGTGAAAGAAACAGCGACTATCAGACTTATGAATATGTATATTATCTTTTTCATTGTATTAAGTTTTGTTTACTAAGAATGATTATTCTGACCACCATAATTTGGTTTGCATGTTATCAGGGCCACCATTCAGTGTAATTCCTTGATCAAGCTTTTCACGGTTTAGAGAATATTCAGTAGTTGGGTAAGGCAAACGAGTTGGAATAATACCATCATTCTCGAAAATGGCTCTTGGATCTGCCGCCGGCATTACCGGATAGCCTGTTCTTCTGTATTCTGTCCAGGCTTCGACTCCCTGACCAAATAGAGCTACATACTTTTGCTCCATTATTTTTTCCTTGGTCACACTACCAAGACCCTCTACAAAAGAAGCACTTGGGCTAAGTCCGTTCTTTTCAAAAGAAGCGTCGATGCCGGCTTTAAAGTATGCTTCTGCATCACCCGTGATGTCTCCATCTACTACAGCCTCAGCTAAAATGAAGTTAAGTTCGCTGAAGGTCATAAGAACACTAGGTGCACTAGGGTCGCGGAACTTGTCTTGCATAATAGATGCAGAAGATAGATAAGTAGTCGCGATAGCATCTGGTAAGCCGTTAGGAATACCGGCATATGTTCCGTTCACTTCTGTGGCTATAGCTCCTAATCTAGGATCAGAAGTAGCCATTAACATGTCAACAAATGTTTTACTGATACTCCAGTCAGTTCTGCCACCAATTACCATTACCTCGTGCCATGTGTTATTACTTGGTCTGGTAGCTGTGTGCACTAATTGTGCATCATCAGCATTACTTGTGAAAATTGGATACGTAGATGGTGAACCTAAAATCTCGGCCATGATCGCTTTTGATTCTGCTGGTTTCTTCACTGCTTGTCTGTTGGCCAATTTCAGTCTTAATGAGTTGGCAAATTTCTTCCAGGCCATAATGTCTCCGTTGTAAATAATGTCACCAGAAACTGATGGACCACCTACAGTAAGTAATTCATTGGCCGTCTTAAGATCGGCTAACATACCTGCGTATATAGCCTCCATGTTATCATAAGATGGAGTATAAATTGGCTCATCTGCAGAGCCCTTCACCGCCTCACCATATGGAATTGCTCCATAAAGGTCAGTGAGTACAGAGTATGTCCAGGTTTTCATTACCATGGCAATACCCACGTAGTTCGTATTTGGCGTTGGGCCATCGGCTGCAGCTTGCTTGATAATTCTTTCAAAGTTTACCAATCCATCGTTATACAGAGATGACCATGTATTGTTATAGAAGGCGGGAGAAATACCGTAGCTGTCTCCTTCATTTGAATAAATGTTTCTTGCCAGATATTGAACCCAAAGCATGGCTCCGTCAATGTTCAGTCTTTCGAAACGTGTGGTACCACCCCAGTATCTGTCAATAGAAGATTCTATTGCGAAAGGTAAAAGGTACTGTGCTCCTATACTTGTAGGGTTATTGGGATCTGTATTCATTTCGGCGAAGTCTTCAGTACAAGAGAAGCCGGTGAACATCAGTAACCCAAAGAGTATTCCTGTGTTTATTTTATTTATATATTTCTTCATGTCAGTATTTTCTTTTTTGTTTTTAGAAACTTAGAGAAAGGTTAAATCCAAGACTTCTTGAAGTAGGAAGACGTCCGTAGGAGAAGCCTTGAGAGTTTCCACCATACTCATCTACTTCTGGATCAATGTGAGTAACATTTGAGTAGATCATAAAGATGTTACGTCCTACAGCAGAAAGTTTGGCACTCTGAATCTTGTACTTGCTTAACCAGGCAGAAGGTAATTTTACACCAATTGTAGCTTCTCTTAGTTTTACATACGTTCCATCAAAAACAGCAGCTTCGTGGTATCTTCTTGGGTTATTGTAACCATAGTATTGATTACCTGCTACAATTACATCATTTGGTACGTATTCAGGATTTTCATCTGTGCCGATGTTCATTACACCAAGACCAATAACACCTTCTTCTCTACCAATAGCAGTTTCTGCATACTGGCCTGTCCAACGAGCCGTACCCGTACCTTCATCATAGAAATCTCCGCCAAAACGAGCATCAATCAATGCTGATAGTTCGATATTCTTATAAGAGAACGTATTCATGAATCCACCAGTCCAGTCTGGCTGAATGTTACCTAAGATTTGAGGAGTGCTTTCTACTACAGGTAAGCCGTTTTCAAAGATGATTTGACCGTCATCAGTTTTAGCAAAACCAATTCCGTAAAGAGTACCGTATGGCTCGCCCACTCGTGCAATAGAGGTTAAACCTCTTCTTTCCTGAAGCGTATAAGTGTCAAGTCCTTCTGCCAGTTCTATTACTTTGTTTTTGTTCTTAGCATAATTTAGTGCAGTAGTCCACTTGAAACCACCAGGAAGTTCTAATACAGTTCCAGTAAGGGAAATTTCAATTCCTTTATTGTTTACTTTTCCAGCATTAAGAATTCTTGTGCTATAACCACTCGCTTTTGAGATTTCAACCCCTAAGATTTGGTTCTCAGTAGTTTGGCTGTAGTACGTGAAGTCTAAGCCAACTTTACTCTTGAAGAATCTTAGGTCAGCTCCAAGTTCAAGACCTGTTGTGATTTCCGGCTTCAAGAAAGCATTGGCCAATTCTGTATTCTCATAGTATTCGGGAGCTGAACCATCCCAAGATCCGGCAGCTCTGAATGTTTGTGTTAACTGATACGGTGAAGCATCATTTCCTACCTGAGCATAGCTGGCTCTTAACTTACCAAATGATAAGATAGGGCTGTTTATGCTTAGCAAGTCTGTAAAGACAGCTGAAACCGATGCAGAAGGATAGAAATAAGAATTGTTGTTTGTTGGTAGTGTACTAGACCAGTCGTTTCTGGCTGTAACATCTAAGAACAAGGCATTAAGGTATCCAAATTGAACGGATCCATATAAACTCTGTACTTCTGATTGTTCAATTGTACTGGCAACAGTGTTTTGACTTGGGTTTGAGTTTGCAAGGTTATAAACACCATCCACTACTAATTCTCCTACGTATGTATAGTTTCTCTTATAGTAGTTAGTTCTTAAAGCACCACCTGCCTGTGCAGCTACAGAGAAGTCGCTATCAAACATTTTGTCATAAGTGAAAAGGAAATCGTGGTTGGTTTCCTGACTTCTAAGCACCTCTTCAGAGTATCTTCCAGGTGTTTGGTTTCCATTTCTTACTCTTTCAAAGTTTGAAACATTAATTCTGGTGTCAGACCAAAAATCTGTACCTGATCTTAACATTAAGCCTAAATCATCTGTTAAAGTGAATTTCAAGGCCAGGTTTCCAAGCAATCTGTCTTTGTCATTGACTGTAGGCAGATATTCGTTAGTAAAGAATGGGTTTGTGAAATATGTATGCTGCCAGTTTGGTGGATCAGTATCTTCTAATTTACCACTAACTGCTCTTTGAATATGCACATCTTCGTAATCGGCATAGTTAGCCAGACGATCCCATGATACATGACGGTGTGCCCAGATAAACTGCTGTCCACCCTGATAGTTTCTGTTTCCTCCTGATTTTACATAATCAGCTGAAAAGCTTGCAGTAAGCCACTTCTTTAAATTATAAGATGAATTTAAAGTGAAGTTATCTCTGGTGTAATCGTTAAAGGCAGCAATACCTTTCTGATCTACCTTAGCGTAAGATAATCTGAAATTACCATGCTCATTGCCTCCTGATAAGGCAAGGCTATTTGAAAATGTCTTTCCAGTGTCCCAATATTCATCCCAGTTATTTGGTTGAGGAGTTAATGGAGCTACATCAGTACCTGTCCACCATTGTCTGGTTAACCTTCCGTCCATTGGTGCACCCCAGCTTTCATCTGTACCTGCTGTACCTGTGGTGCTTCCTGGTACTAAATCATTATAGGCAGCCGCATACTGATCATATGCATCTGGCTGTATTACTCCACTCCAGCCATCAGAATACCATGTTCTGTAGCCATTACCACCACCATAAGTATTTTGGAAGTCTGGTTTAACGAATGGTCTTTCAAAAGTAAAGTTTGAATTAAAGTCAACACCAATACCTTTTGAATCTGAACCGTCTTTGGTTGTAATCAAGATAACGCCATTGGCGGCTCTTGAGCCATAAAGTGCAGCGGCGTTTGGTCCTTTCAAAACAGAAATTGCTTTAATATTGTCAGGGTTAACTTCAGAAATACCACCACCATATGTATTGCTGGTAGATTGTTGCATTGGTACACCATTAATTACGATTAACGGTTGGTTATTTCCTGAAACGGAAGAAGAACCCCTGATAAGTATTGTAGATCCACTACCCGGGCCACCATTACTTGTAATGGAAACACCAGCAATTTTACCTGATAAAGCATTTACGACGTTATTAGATCTGGCTTCGACAAGAGATTCGCCTCCTACTTCCTGTTGAGAGAAACCTAATGATTTCTTCTCACGACTAATCCCTAAAGCTGTTACTACAACTTCGTTAAGTAGTTTATTATCAGCTACAAGGTCAATGTTTATAGTGGTTTTGTTTCCAATGGTTACTTCTTGAGTAGCAAATCCAATAGCACTGAAAACAAGAATTGATTCTTTGGAAGGAGAACTTAATGAATATTTTCCTTCAAAATCTGAAATGGTTCCTACTGTTGTACCTTTTATGGCAATAGATACACCAGGCAGGGGGCGTCATCAGCGGAGCTTACCACCCCGGAGATTGTCTGAGCTATAGTACTAAAGCTTAACCCCGAAAGGAGCATCACTAAAGCTATTTGTAAATGTTTCTTCATTTTTATACAGTTTAGTTTGGTTCTCAACAGGTCTTAAAGAAAAGTTTTCTCCGTCCGGAAAATGAATAACCCCGACCGCTCAGTTCTTTCATAAACCGGAAACGGAGAAAATCTTCTTTATTTAAATTCTTGCAGAACTCTTTCCGACCTTTTAAGGAATAGAATCGATTAGTTTTAGAAATCGTACAATAACACGGGTGCTTACATATCAGGCTTAAAGCCCTTTTGTAAAACTTTCGCCTATTGCGGTCGGTTGCGAAGGTTTTTGATTGCCTTTGAAGTATTCTTCTTAAATACGATTCAAGTGTAAGGTGTTATTGATTTTAAAAGAAATTAAATATTGAGAAATTTTAAAAATGCCAGAAAATAACTTGTTATTTAAAATGAATTATAAGATAAGTACAATGTAATTTCTTAAATGACCGAATTATTGTTGGCAATTGAATTTTTCGTAATTGAAGATAAATTCACCGAAAATCCGATTTTAAAGAAGTTTCAATGCTGACAAGTTATAAAGCGGTATTTTTGCCAAAATTTGAGATATGTTAGCAATAGGACAATACAATACACTAACCATACTGAGAGGTACTTCTGTGGGTTTTTATTTAGGCGATGATGAAGGAAATGACGTATTGCTTCCACATAAATATATACCGGCAGATGCAGAGGTAGGTCAAACGATTGAAGTGTTTCTTTATCGGGATTCTGAAGACAGGGTTATAGCCACCACACTGAAACCCTTAATTGAGCTGAATAAATTTGCTTGTCTGGAAGTAACCGCCGTGACCAATTTTGGTGCCTTTTTAGACTGGGGCTTAGAAAAGGAGTTACTGGTTCCTTTTAGAGAACAAAATCTTAAGTTGCGTCAAGGTGACTGGACAATTGCCTATCTCTATTTAGATGAACAAACAGATAGACTTGTAGCTTCGGTAAAAGTGAATAAATACCTTGAGGTTGAAGATATTGATTTGGAAGAAGATGAAGAGGTGCAGGTACTTATATACGAAAAGTCAGATCTGGGCTATAATGTAATTGTAAATAATAAGTATCGTGGATTGATCTATGAAAATGAAATTTTCCAAAGAGTTGTTTGGGGTGATGTTTTAACTGCTTACGTTAAAAAAATAAGGGAAGACGGAAAAATAGACATTTCGCTTCAAAAGGCCGGATATCTAAACACCATTGAACCTAATGCCCAAAAAGTGTTGGACAGTCTGAAAGCTGCAGGCGGATCTTTGTCTCTCTCAGATAAATCAGATCCAATTGATATTCAGACTCAATTAGAAATGAGTAAGAAAAATTTCAAGAAGGCCATAGGGAATCTGTATAAACAGAAAATGATTACGATATCAGAAGAAGGTATAAGTCTAATTGGAGCTGATCAGAATGAAAAAATGGACTGAACTCTCTTCTTTTGAAAACTAGGTTTCAATTACTTCTTCTTCTTATCACTTTTATCTTTTCCTCCAAAAAGCGAAAAGTGCACATATCTGCGAGGATTAGATTTCATATCGGATAGTAGAGCATCTAAGGATGCTGCGGTGTTATCCATGTTAATATAGAGAGAATCATCAGAGGTAAGCTTGCCTAATGTACCTTCTCCATTGTTTACATCTGCCAGTATGCCTTGAAGTCCGGCAATGGTAGTGTTTAGGTTACTCACCGTTTTCTCCAGTTCCAAGGTACTTAGGTTTTGAGTAAATTGACCTGTTTGTTTCATAATGGGAGTCATCTGTGAATCAAGACTGGTAGTCAGGTCATTTAAATTTGAGGTCAAAACTGCAGCATTTGTAGTAATTTTTGCCAAACTGGCCTGATTTTTCGCCAGCACTCCGTTTACACCTTCTGTAGTTTGAGTGGCCGAAGCCATTAAGGTCTTTAAAGCGGCTCCGGTATGTTCAAACTCCTTTACCACCTTTGTTAAGGTAAGTACCAATGAGTCTACATGCGAAAGAGCCGGAGTAATCTCCTGAATAGCTGCATCCGCAAGGCCTAATTCTATTTCACCAATTAATTGACCGCCTTCTTGTAATTCGCCCCCTGGTAAAACATTAAGTTTTATGAGTTTTCCACCTATAAGACCATCATCTGCCAGCAGAGCAACAGTTTTATCTGTTACTTTTATTTTCTTGTTAACCGCTAAAGTTACTTTTATCTGATCGTTCTCTTGGTCTGTCTCCATATCCATGACTCTACCTACGGTTACACCTTTGTATGTCACCTGGTTTGAGTTTTGCAGACCGTTTACTTCCTTAAAAACTACCTGATATTCATTTTCTGTTGAGAATAAGTCAAGACCTTTAAGGAAATTGAAACCTAAGTACAGGATCCCCAAAGAAATTATTCCGAGCAAACCTACCTTAGCTTCTTTACTAATTTTCATACACCTCGTTTTAAATGCGAAAGCTTTTTTTGCTTAGAGTACAAATATAATGCCTTATTGGTTTTGTTCTATGTCAGATTTGTAAGAATAAAAAGCTTTGTAGATAGCTTCCGCTATATTGTCTCTTCCTTGCTCAGATCCCAGTTTGCGTGCATCTTCCGGATTTGAGAGATATCCAGTTTCAATTAAGACACTCGGCATGGTGGTCTCCCATATTACCAGGAAACCAGCTTGTTTAACTCCCCGACTTTTGTTTCCATGTCTGACAAATTGATTCTCAACACGAGAGGCGAAATCCATGCTTTGGTTCATAAATGCCGACTGGTAATTTGCCAACATAATATGAGCTAAAGGAGAATTAGGGTTAAATCCTTTGTATGATTTTGAATAATTGTCCTCCATCAGAATCACGTTGTTTTCTCTTTTGGCCAGATCCAGATTCGCTTCTGTTTTATGCAGACCCATAACATAGGTTTCTGTACCACTGGCATGAGAGGACTTGAAAGCATTGCAATGTATAGAAATAAACAAATCTGCCTTTTCTCTATTAGCTATAGCTGCCCGTTCATTTAAAGGAATAAAAACATCTGACTTTCTGGTATAAACTACTTCTACACCTTTGAGTTGTTTTTCAATTTTTTCGCCCAGTCTCAGAGCAATATCCAGTGCGTATCTTTTTTCTTTGCCTCCGGCAGTTCCCGGGTCTTTTCCTCCATGACCGGCATCTATGACAATTTTCTTTACTTCGTTTAAAGATTTGCTCTCCCAGGTAGAGAAAGAGAACAATATGGTAGCCAGCAGCAGGAGCGGCAGTGTGATTTTATTTTTGGAAAGCATAGTGTTATTTAGGTTAATTTAACACGATATTTTAAAGCACGTTTCGTTATAGGAAAGCAGTTTTACCCTACTTTTGTAAACAAATTTACGTTTTTTGCTGATAAAGGAAAAATTTAGAAATACAGTTATTTTGGTCAGAACGAGAATAGGTTCAGGGGCATTGCTTAAAGCGGCCCTATTTTTATTCTTTTTCCTGATCAATGTAGCCGCTATTTCTCAAGGTAACTTAAACCGATTTGGAAATAATTCGGCCGGAGCTCCTCAAGGGCAAAATCAACGTAAACTACCTCAGAGTAAGAGAGATACTGTGGTTTCTGTGATACCCGATTCTTTAAGAAGTACAGAGAATGATCTGGAAACTACCGTCGAATATTTTGCTGAAGATTCTACTGTGATGGATGTAGACGGAGAGACCATTTACTTGTATGGAAATGCCACAGTAGACTACGGAGATATTAGCCTAAAAGCAGATTTTATAAGATTAAGTTGGGGCCGAAATGAGGTTTTTGCTCATGGATTGCCAGACTCAACCGTGCAATACGGTGAGAAAGTTAAGGGTAAACCAGTTTTTAGCCAAGGTGCAGACTCCTACAATACCGACACAATACGATACAATTTTAGATCCAGAAAGGCAATCATCAAACATATTGTCACCCAGGAAGGTGAAGGGATTATTCAGGGTGACAAAGTGAAGAAAGATGCGGAAGATAACTTATACCTTGTTGACAGCAAATACACTACATGTGATTTAGCTGAACCGCATTTTCACATTGCTTCAAAGAAAATTAAGTTAGTCAATAAGAAATCTATTATTTCCGGGCCGTTTAATTTCGTTTTAGCAGGAATTCCGTTACCTGTGGGGCTTCCCTTCGGGTTTTTCCCCGTCCCCAAGAAGAAGGAAATTGGTACTTCGGGTTTTATCATGGGTACCTATGGTGAAGAGCCTAATAACAGGGGTTTTTACTTTAGAGACTTTGGCTATTACCATGCATTTAATGAATACATCGGTGCCAAGGTATTGGGTCAAATATACTCTAAGGGTAGTTGGGGCTTAGGTATTCAATCTCAATATACGAAAAGATACAAGTCGGCCGGAAATGTAAATGTGCAGTTTAATTATAACAAGCCGGGAGATGAACTATCAGAGCAGGCGGCCTCAAAAGACTTCAATGTAACCTGGTCGCATTCGCCTCAGAATCGAAGAACGGATAGAAGCTTTTCGGCTTCTGTTAACCTTGTGAGTAATAGCTTTAACCAAAATAACAGGCGTTTAGATGCCATTGATCAATACACCAATAATACTTTCGGCTCTTCTGTCCAATACGGAAAGAATTTCGGGAAATTAGTAAGAACAAATACCAGCTTAAGAGTTGACCAGAACGTTTCTACTAAAGTATTGAATGGAAGTGCGAATTACAGTATTGGGGTTAACCAATTTAATCCTTTTGTACCTGAAAAAAAGAGATTGGGGAATTGGTATGATGCATTTAGAGTAGGAGTGAACCTTCAAGGAGGATATACGGTATCTAACAACCTGACAAGTCAAACCAGAACCGTAAACTACAATGACTATAACATTGTGGGTGTTTTGAATGAACCATTAACAGAGGAAGAGCTTCGTGACGAAGCCTTAGGGATATCTTCAAGTACAACCGTCAGAGATCTGAGCTCTTTTGACGCCATCAAAGAAATGTTTAATGAGAACGGGCAGTTTAGAACTACCTTCTCTGTCCCTATTTCGTTACCAAACTTTAAACTGGCAAAGTATATTAACTTTACCCCGGGTGTGAGTTATAGAGGAGAGTTATTTACAAAACAACTCAATTATACTTTTTTAGAGGAAGAAAATGCAGTTAAAATAGATACAACTAGCGGGGCGTATTTCGCGAATCAGTACTCGTTTAATGGTGGTTTTAATACGCGAGTTTATGGTACTTTTAATTTCAAGAAGGCCAAACGACTGACGGCTATTAGGCATACTATGGCTCCTTCTTTGAGCTTCTCTTTAACCCCGGATTTGAAGAATCAGTTTTTTCAGCAGACCAGAGTCAGAGAAGATGAGTTAGAGGCCAGATGGCTGCCGAAATACATTGGAACCAGCAGTTCGCCATCTGCGTCAAGGTCAATGAGTTTTAGTTTAACAAATCAGGTAGAAGTTAAGTTAAGATCAAAGTCTGATACGGCAGAAAATGCTTTTGAAAAAATATCTCTAATCGATAATCTGGGATTGAGTTTTAGTTATAATCTGGATCCTTTTACGGCGGAGTCTACCAGACAAGACTCCATGAGACTTTCGGATATTAATCTCTCCTCAAATACTCGACTTTTTAAAGATTTAATTAATCTAAACTTTAATGCTACCCTGGACCCGTATGCTTATGAATTAGATGAGGGTAATACAACAAACCTGGCGGGTAAAAAGCTTTCGACTTTAAAGTGGAATTATGACGGAACCGGAGGGGGAGCTTATCTAAGTCGATTTAACGTATCGGTAGGTACGAGACTTAGTCCGGAGACGTTTAATAAAAATAAGAAACCGGCTAAGCCGTTAAA
The DNA here is from genome assembly GCA_024742395.1 of Cytophagales bacterium. Classification (GTDB taxonomy): domain Bacteria; phylum Bacteroidota; class Bacteroidia; order Cytophagales; family Spirosomataceae; genus Jiulongibacter. The sequence goes on along the minus strand of JANSYO010000022.1, from coordinate 20,923 downwards.
CTCCTCAGGTGATCCCGCAAGAGAAGCTATGGAGCAGTTTGTAAAAGCCAATCCAATGGCATATGTAGATTTCTCAATTCCTTGGTCGGTCAATCTGAGCTATAACCTAAACTACATAAAACAAGGATTGTCTGATCCGAGAGTAGTGCAGGCTTTGCAAGTTCAGGGAGATTTCAGTCTTACACCCAAATGGAAAATAACGTACAGCACAGGTTGGGATTTCGTTTTTAATCAAGTAACGTTAACAAACATTGGGATGATGAGAGAGCTACATTGCTGGGATATGAGTTTTAATTGGACCCCAATAGCTGGAAATAGTCAAAGGGTGAGTAATTATAGTTTTGATTTACGTGTGCGGTCTTCACTTTTATCTGATTTAAAGCTTAGTAGAAGAAGAGTTTATTATGATCGAGGGGGCTTTTGATAGTTGTTAAAGTGCTGATTATTAGCCTGTAAAACCGTAAGATAAGAATTTTTCTAAATGCGAATTAAACTTTGTAGTATTGTTGAGGGCTAATAAACAACCTCAACATGAAAACTATAAAGAAATTTGATGCTGATCTTCATGGTCATAAGTTTAAACAATCTCTCTTACTTTCGTTATTTTTTCTCTCAATAACAAGTTATGGCCAAAGTACTTATGAGACTATCACCCGGTCAGAAGGAACTCCTGTAATATCAAATTTCCAGGATAGGTTGAATGAATATTTATCTAACCCACGAGAAGTAGAAATTGAACCTAAGAAACCAGGAGATAAGATATTTATTCCTCCAAATCCTCTCCCAAAAGAAAAAAACATTCAGTTATTTAACGGTAAGCCCAGTATAACAGATTCTGAGAATTTTCAGACATTGAGTTTACCTTCCTTAGCCCCATCCGTTGGGTTTGATGCCATAATAGATAATATAGCGACTATTCCTCCAGATGTGGCAGGGGCGGTAGGGCCTACTCATGTAATGACGACATTGAATAACGGAATTCAATATCAAGACAGGGCAGGTGGGAATGCAACTTTTATTGATGACAATGATTTTTTTTCAACTATTAGAGAAACAACCTCGGTTTATGATCCTAAGATTCTTTTCGATCCTCATACGCAGCGATTTTATTTCTTTGACTTAGATGGAGCAAATAGTGCTACCTCGAACCTACTTTTGGCCGTTTCTCATACAAGCGATCCTACTGGTTCTTGGTATCTATACAAGTTTAAAACTAATATTGGCGAGACAACTATTTGGTTTGACTTTCCTACTATAGGATACAATAAGGATTGGATAGTGGCTTCGGGCAATATGTTTCAGGTAGATGGTTCTTTTGAGAAAGCTAAGCTTTTTGTAATTAAAAAGAGTGACGTACTCTCGGGTTTAGCTACTTCAGTAAATGAAATAGCGTTTGCTAATAGTAGTTCAGGTTTTACAGTAGCCCCTGCGGTAGTTGCAGATAATACAACTAATTATATACCATTAATGAGTAATTGGAATAATGGTTTAGGAGCATATAAATTATTTAAAATCACAGGTGTTCCTCCATCGGCTCCGTCATTATCTGATGTTGGTTTTCCAATACTTGGTGCAGCTAACGGTTGGCTAGGAGGAACATATTACTATAATCAGGCACCACAAATGGATATGACATCAAGGACTAATGGGGTAGATGATGGGGATCATAGGATGTGTAATCTTGTTTTGAAAAATGGAAATCTTTGGGCAGTACATACAGCCTTTTTCTCTTCCTCCGGAGGATATGGCCCTACAGATACTTATAGAGGTGCTGTTCAGTGGTTAAATGTTAACCCAAACACCGCTGCAATTAATGAATGGGGTAGAATAATAGATAATGGAACCACAAACATGGGATCATATTCCGTTCCAACAAACAGTTTTGCTTTTCCCAGCCTTGCAATTAATGACAATGAGGATGTGTTAATTAATTTTGCTCATTTCTCACCTACTACCTACCCGTCTAGCTCATATGCACTAAAATTAGGTGGTTCTTCTACCTTTAGTTCCAATTACACTTATAAAGCGGGTGTTGAACACTATTATAAAAGGTATGGCGGAAGCAGAAATAGATGGGGAGATTACTTTACTGCTTTGGTAGATCCTGTTAATGGAATTGATTTTTGGTCACTGGGAGAATATTCTACAACCAATAATGGTACTTACGATAGATGGGCAACGTATTGGGCAAAACTTTCTATGTCTATGGCTAACGAGATCACCTTAACTTCAATTAGCGGAACACTTTGTGCCGAAAAAGATTATAATTTGAACTTTACAGCCGCAGGCACATATACAGCCGGAAATATGTTTAAAGCTGAGTTATCAAACAATGCAGGTACTTTCGGTGCTCCTGTTCAGGTGGGTAGTTTAGCCGGAACTACTTCAGGGATTGTAATAACCAATGTACCTGCTTCTGTATTAGGCGGCAATGGGTACAAATTAAGAATAGTTTCAACGAATCCGGTAATTACCAGTACTAACTCATTGAATGTTACAGTGATACCAAAAGACCTGGCTGTGGGTTCGGGTACTTTAGCTCCTTTTGAAGCGGTAGAAGATATTACCGCTCAGGATGTAGAAATAACAGGTAACAAACAGTATAAGGCAGGAAAGTCAATCACACTTATTGCTACGCCCACCACAAATGTCTCAACAGGAGCTAATGCTGTTTTTGAGGCAAAAATTGTAGGATGTCCGTATTAATCAAAAAATTGATTGTAATAAAAGCTCATCTTTACATAAAAATAATGGTACTATGAAAAAGGTTGTATATTCTCTATTTGTTGTTTTATCCTGTTTGGCTTGCACTAGTAGTGAAATTACAAGCACAGTAACCCTGGCCGTGGAAATTGGACCCTTATGCCCGGTTGCTAATGTAAATGATGTTACACCCTGTGGGCTAAGTAACACTGAGTTGAATGAAATTTACAGTAGCTATTCAGCCAAGGTTTTTAGCTCTTCAGACAATTCTAAACTGTTTTATAACGCTGCCTTAACCTATCCCGCAAACATTCAGGTTACGCTGCCCTTTGATCAATACACGATAGAAGTTAGTAACGCAGGAAAAGCTATTACAGTCAATCCAAATTCTTTCTCTGTCAACTCAACTAATACTAGTGTCATAACAATAAATGTGGATACGGGTATCAGATAGAGTTAAAAATGAGGGGTTGAGTTAATGAAGTTGTTACTTTCCTATTTTCTGTTTTCCGTTTTGTCTTCGCCTTGCGATTCCTTACCAGGCCTCTCGAAAGATGATAGTCTTCAAAAAGTGATAACGCTAAATGATGTTCTGGTTAAGGTTAATAGATTTGAAGAAAGAAAGCGAGAGATACCGTACTCTGTTTCAAGAATTCGGCGAGAAGACATTTTCTTTCAAAATGCCCCTTCTACTGCTGAGCTATTATTAAATACAGGAGAGATATTTGTTCAGAAAAGCCAAGCCGGTGGAGGTAGCCCTGTATTGAGAGGTTTAGAGGCTAGTAGAATTCTCTTGATAGTAGATGGTGTAAGGATAAACAATGCCATATTTAGGTCAGGACATTTGCAGAATGTGCTCCGTTTAGATCAAAATATTCTTGAGAGTATAGATGTTATATACGGATCATCTTCCATAGCTCATGGTAGCGATGCTCTTGGAGGAGTCATTGCCTTCAATACCCGATCAGCTGAACCAAATAAAAGATCACTTAATGCTTCATTAAGATATTCAAATGCCATTAATGAAAAGACCTATCACCTGGATTACAATATTGGGGGTGAAAAATTGGCTTGGTTAATCAGTTTAAATTTTAGTGATTATGGAGATACTAAGCAAGGGGTTCTTAGGAGTGAAAGATATCCTGATTTTGGTAAAAGGTTCTTTTATGTTGACAGAGTTAATGCCGAAGACCTGATTGTGCCAAACGGCAATGTTAATATACAGAAATTTAGTGGGTATAGTCAGTTTGATTTGGTCAATAAAGTCACTGTTCAAAGTTCTGAAAAGATAAGCCACGAGATAAATATTCAATATTCACTTACTTCAGATGTTCCAAGATATGACCGCTTAACGGAAGAAGATAACGGTATTCCGAGGTATGCAAGTTGGTATTATGGACCTGAGAACCGGAGCCTGATGGCCTACAGTCTAAATGTGTTTGACAAAAGGCTTTTTACTAAGGCACAGATGACAGTAGCCTATCAAGGTTTTAAAGAAAGCAGAAATAGCCGTCGTTTTAATTCTGAACAACTCATCAGCCAAAATGAAAAAGTGGATGTTGGTTCAGTAAACTTTGACTTTAGAAAAGATTTGACAAACCATAGCTTTACCTATGGTGCAGAGTATTTTAGCAATGTCGTCAATTCTAATGCGTTTAGTTTCAATATAATAAATGGTTCAAAGCAAATTTCTTCTACCAGATACCCCGATGGTGGAAGCCTAATGAATTCATATTCATTTTTTGCCTCGGATAAATATGAAATTCTAGACAATAAGCTTTTTTTGAACGGTGGTTTGCGATACAATGTCACAAATCTTAAGGCTGAATTTAATGACAAAACATATGTATCTGTCAATGGTGAGAATTTGAGACAAAGTGTAAATAATATGGTAGGTAACTTTGGCTTGGTTTACTTGCCATCTAATTCTATAAAGCTTGCTACTAATTGGTCAAGTGGCTTCAGAGTCCCCAATGTAGATGACTTCTCGAAAGTATTCGATTCAAGACCAGGTGTTTTAATTGTTCCCAATATCAATTTGAAGTCGGAGAAAACACAATCTTTTGATTTGAACTTGGAATTTAACATGCCTGATGAATTTAGTTTTAACTCGAGTATTTACCTGATTAGCTTTCAGAATATTCTATCGGTTTTGCCGTATAATTTGAACGGTCAAACTGAAATTATTTATCAAAATGAGCTTTCAGATATTTTTGCTGTTCAAAATGCCGGAATAGCTAGAATATGGGGAATAACTTCCAGCTTAAAAGCACAAGTTTCTGCACTGAATTTTGGGGCCAATCTAAGCTATACTAAAGGCTATTACCTGAAGGATTTGTCACCTTTAGATCACATTCCTCCACTGTTTGGACGGGTTTCTGTCCTCTACCCATCTAAATCTTATGGCAGGTTTGAACTTTTTAGTTTGTTCAATGGCTGGAAGAAATTAGAAGATTACAATGAAAACGGGGAAGATAACCTTAGGTATGCCACTGCAGATGGAACGCCCGCCTGGTGGATACTTAATTTTAGATATTCAAAAAAAATTCGAGAGAAGTTCTTTATTCAAACCTCTCTCGAAAACATTTTTGATAGAAACTACCGACTTTTCGCATCCGGAATATCCGCCCCCGGAAGAAATTTTATCATCGCCTTAAAGACGACATTATAATTAGTTTATTTCAAAGCTTGAAAGCTGAACAAACTCCATAACTCGATCGTCAATTTCTCTTTCAGTTAAGTTTTGAATTCTTTCAACACCAAACTTCTCCACACAGAAAGAAGCCATGGCCGAGCCATAAATAATTCCACGTTTCATATTCTCAAAAGAAAAATCATCAGTCTGGGCTAAATAGCCAATGAATCCACCTGCAAAAGTATCGCCAGCCCCAGTAGGATCAAATACTTCTTCGAGAGGTAAAGCCGGGCAAAAGAAAGTCCTTTCTCCCTGGAATAACAGAGCACCGTGTTCCCCTTTCTTAATTATCAGTGTTTTTGGTCCCATTGCCATAATGGTATTAGCCGCTTTCTTTAAGGAGTAATCTCCAGAAAGTTGTCTGGCCTCAGAGTCATTGATTGTTAAACAATCTATTTCGGCTATGATACCTTTTAAATCATCCATGGCAATGTCCATCCACAAATTCATTGTGTCAAGCATAACAAACTTTGGCTTTTTGTGGAATTTATTCAGCGTCATATGCTGTACAGCGGGAACCATATTCCCCAACATGAGGAACTCGCAATCCTGGTATTGTTCAGGGATGGTAGGTTCATAATTCTCTAATACATTTAATTGTGTCTCCAGTGTATCACGAGAGTTCATATCGTTATGATACCTGCCAGACCAGAAGAATGTTTTCCCGTTCGGGTCAACCTCCAGGCCCGCAGTATCTACTCCATGTGCCTTTAAAGAATCAATCATTTCTTGAGGGAAATCAGCCCCAACAATGCCCACAAGGTTATTTTTCTTAGTAAAATAGGATGCGGCCAAGGTTATGTATGTGGCAGCACCTCCTATGATTTTGTCTGTTTTACCAAATGGTGTTTCTATTTTGTCAAAAGCTACAGATCCTACAGTTAGAAGACTCATTAATTATTTTTGAATTTTGAAATGCAAAAATAGGGTAAAATGTGAATTTGACCCATTGAAATCAATTCCCACTTTGGAATGATTTTTATTATATCTATCTAACAACATAAAATTGAATTTGAGATTTCATGACTGAATTTGAAATCATATGGTTCTTTGTTGTATTTTTACTTTCCCATAAACTAACTAAGAAAACATTTCAGATGAAGAAGTATTTATCTTTTGTAGGTGTCTTTATTTTCACCATATCTATTATCACAACTTCGAATGCTCAGGGGCCGGTACCATGTGTTGAAACTTTAAATCAGTTTTTTCATAAAGAAGTGGTTACTACCATGCCGCAAGGGGCAAAGCCTAAGGTGCTTAATAGACTAGGAACAAATCCTCAGTTCGGCAGAATCAGTAAGCACACAGCTGCATCAGCCTATAGCAGACTAAAAGGAGTGAAGAGGAGAAGCAGAAGGCACGGTGCTGAGCTAGATAGATTATTAATGACACTAGGTTATACGGGTGTTAATGATCCTTCTTTTAATGCTTCATCGCTGGAGCCGGTAATTGTGCCAGCAGGTTCTGTGGGTTGGATGGGTTCAGGAAGCACTAAATACTTTAAGGCTCAATTCGGAAAGGATTTTGAAGGATTTAAAATTTATGTAAAGGATGGCCCGTGTTTCGTCTATATAATGAAAACTTGTGGAAACATTTTCTACGTAACACCTGAGCCTTGTGATACTTCTTATCCTTGCCCTGAATGTTTGAATGCTTCTGCATTTACCGGTAAAGTAAATCCTTTCTGTGAATGTACTCCATGTCCTGAATGTCAGGAGACGGTAGATCAAAAACTTAATTTAACAGGTCAGGGTAATATTGCTAGCGGGGATTGTGTAATGGGTGAAAAAGAAGTGACTCTTGTAGCCAGTTATGGTGGATCTTCATTATGTATGGGAACAATGATGGTTCCGGTTAATGTCACTTACGAATACAAGGCTTCTGGAAGTACGAGTGCATCAGAGGTGGTAAAAGTTGATAATCAAGACGGTAATGCTCAGTCTTCAATGGATTTGAAAATACCTGTGAATCTTGATTTTGATGTAACCGAAAGTCAGACGAGTTTCGGAGATAATGGAAAAATTGTAATGGATGTTACAGCCAAGAGATTTGCGGCTTTGAAAAAGTACTATTCTGCTTGTGCAACAGAAATTACAGGGGAAACGATGGAAACATTAACTGCTCCTGAAATGGAAATGATGGAGGCAGAACCAATGACTGAAGGCAACACTTCTTCTGAGCCAGGTCTTAAAAAGCAAACTTTCTACTTTACAGGAAACGCTGCAGAAAGTGAAGTAGTAAGCAAAGAGTATTCAAACACAATTACCGTAATTGCTCACTCTAAAAAGACAGGTAAACTAGCGAATGGTGAGTCTGCTGACCGCTATTTATGTCTTGGACAATATGTAGTGCCTGGTTCATCAGCTCTGCTATACCAGTTGAAAGGTAATAGTACTTTAACTAAGGCTTTAGAAATATGTGATGCAGATGGCAATGAGCCTGATGTAAAAAACGTAAATCTTCCAATTGACTTGGATGCTTCATTCACTAAGCAATTAATGAAAGCAGGCCATGATGGCAAAGTATACATTGAAATTACTGAGAAGCAATACAACAAATTAGGTAAGAAATTCTCAAGATGTTGTTCAAATGGAGACAGCTCTTGTTTCTAAGAAAATAAATAGAGTAAAAAAGAAAGGCGGTTGATTATCAACCGCCTTTCTTTTTGGGTACTGGTATGGAATGTATTAATACTGCATAAGTTTCTCAAAAGCTTGTGCGACTTTATCGAAGCCAAAAGCATTCTTTATTTGATTAAACTGTTCATTAATTTCATCATTGCATAAATTGCCTATACTTCCTTCCAGGCTGTGATTAAGGCTGCGGTCTGGCTCGAAATTACCCGAATTTATTCCTTCACCTACCGTTTTGTAGGCATCTCTAAAAGGAACTCCTTTTACTACAAGATTATTGACATTCTCTACGCTGAATAAAAGATCGTACTTTTTATCTGATAAAAGATCTTGCTTAATCTCCATTTCACTGATCATAAACGTGGCTATTTCAAGACATTCATCGTAACTGTCAAGGGCAGGCATGACCAGTTCCTTAAGTAATTGTAACTCCCTATGATATCCGCTGGGTAGATTTGTAAGCAGAGCATTAATTTGAGTAGGACTTGCTTTAAGTAAATTGGTCTTACCCCTTAGAATTTCTGCCACATCCGGGTTTTTCTTATGTGGCATTATACTACTTCCCGTAGTAATCTCTTCCGGTAGTTTTATGAACCCAAAATTCTGGCTGTTGTATAAACACACATCCATGGCCAGCCTGGAAAGTGTTTGTGCCAAATTGCTCAATGCTGTAAGAACAGCATATTCACTTTTGCCGCGAGTCATTTGAGCATACACTACATTATAATTAAGTGTGTCAAACCCTAAAAGTTTAGTCGTTAACTTTCTATTTAAAGGGAAGGAGGAACCATAACCTGCTCCACTTCCAAGTGGGTTTTTATTGACAATTTTATACCCGGCCAAAAGAGCTTCCATATCGTCTGTTAGACTCTCGGCATAGGCACCAAACCACAATCCAAAGGAAGAAGGCATGGCTATTTGTAAATGTGTATAACCAGGGAGTAAATCAGCTTTATGTTTATTGCTTTTCTCAATAAGCTTATTGAACAGTTGTTCGGTAAGATTAGCTATTCTTTCTATTCTAAAACGTAGATACATTTTAAGATCAACCAAAACCTGATCATTTCTGGACCTTCCACTATGTATTTTTTTGCCGGTATCCCCCAGCTTCTCAGTTAACAATATTTCAACTTGAGAGTGTACGTCCTCTACTCCATCTTCTATTATAAACTCCTCTTTTGAAATGCTCGTTTGAATATTTTTAAGTTCATTAATGAGCTCAGCTAATTCATCTTTTTTTAGTAAGCCTATGGTTTCCAGCATAATGGCATGTGCCATTGATCCATAAACATCAAATGGAGCCAAATGAATATCCAGTTCGCGGTCTTTTCCCACGGTGAACTTTTCAATATTATCCAAAACACTTTTGCTATTATCCTTATTCCAGAGTTTCACAGATTGATTGTTTTTTTATGATTTCACAAAGAAAGAAAGAAAGTGACCGAATGTAAAACGCCCGTCTCAAATTATGATAAAAGCTAGGAGGAGAATTGGTTCTAGCACGATTCTTGTACTATATACTGTGTCAGAGGGATCAATCTAACCAGGTATTTATACAAAAGGTAGATTGAATTGTATTTAAAGAGGATTTTCTCTTTTGTATACCCAATTTTTAAAGTAATATCGTGCATTCCTAAGTTTGGCATAATTTTTATCGGGGCGAAAGTCCTGCTATTTGCGTATGCCAAAACGTTGCAAGGTGTTACTTTTTTTTGTTTATGGTAGTTTGATAAGCAGCTACTGAGTGAATTTATTTAAAACCAGTTCTATTGAGAGAACATTTACTACAAACTGAAATGAGAAGTCTGTCCAGATTATCTTCTGAAGGGAAGAAAGGCATAAGTAGTGCCTTATCTTTATTTATTTTCATTGCTCTACTATCTTTTTCTGGTCTACACGTTTTTGCACAAAGCAAAAGCGTTGAATCGCCTGAGAAGAATGAACTAAAAAGTGTTTTAAGTCAGTCTTCTGCTATGGGGACAGAGGCAATCTCTTTTAAGGAGGCGGAGTCGGCAGTTTTAAAGGCTGCACCTTTTTTGGAAGGCGAAGAACACAGGCTTGAAAGGTTGGAAAGGATTAGCAGGTACATTTCATCAGATCTTATCAGAAAAGATAATGATGCCATTGCGGAGCAAATTATTTCAGCAAAAGCCACAACTACCAGTGTTACTAGCTGGCAATATTCGTGTTCTGATGGCAAGAAGGTAGAAATATTTGGTAAAGGAATTAATGGACAGACATCCTCTACTATCAATATTCCTAATTCTGCCAATGTAAATCTTATTTACGCTGAAATTATTTACAAAGGCGGGAATCCTGGTTCTTCCATAACAATACAAGGTCAGACAGCTTATCGAACAGTACCTATCGGAGGAAGCTCTGATGTTTATGTATATAGAGCACAAATTCCAAAAGCATCTTCAGTAACTTATACTAATTCAAGCAGTACCTCCAAGCTGCAATCTTTTGTGCTTTATGTAGAGAGGAATGTTGTGGGGTATCAGAGTTCTGGATTGTTTACTGAAAGAAGCGGCTATAATGATATTCAAACAATTAATGTAGCCATACCTACTTCATCTAGTTCTAGAAATCTAACCATCAATGTGCCGATTTCTGAAATGACTAATGATAACAGGTATTTGATGATTAAGGCAACAGCTGGATCAAGTTCAACTTCGAAATTCATTTATAGTTCAGACAAAACGCTTGGCGATTGCTGTTTAAATATTGTAACACTAGAACTTAATAATGTTCCCGGCAGTGTAAACAGTGTAGCAATCGTTGTAGATACAAGACATAATCAGAATGGACAGTCAGGTGTCAATGGACAGTCATGGGTTTTAGGTAGTGCTATAGCTATTAATGGAGTCTGTAATCCAGCTCCACTTTCATGTACTTGTTTATCATATAATCTTGCATCCAATCCAAATTTTGATTCAAATGCGAATAACTGGATCGCTCCTAAAGGTCAATTCGCACGCTATACAGGTATTTCTTCAGGAGGATATGGTATTTTAAATAACAGTAATTACGATGATGATTATACTGTATATCAAGATATTGCTTTAGGAGAGAATAAGTATTATAAACTTACAGGAGATGCTGCAAAGCATAGCACTAGCAATAATGCGTATTTAAGACTCGAATTTTATCAGGGCAATACGCTGATTGGAATGACCCCTGATTATAATGTAACAAAGAACTTTGATGGCTCTCTACAAAGTATTACTCCGATAGAAGGGTTTACACCTGATGGTACTGATAAAGTACGTATTTACGGGTATGCAAGGAAAACCGCATTGAAATTTGATAATATTGTTCTAAGTACTTGCTATCCTGAAGTAGCCATAGGTAATACGATTAAAGTAAAACCTGAGTGTGGTACTAATACAGGTTCTATTGAAGTACAAGCCACAGGTGGTAGTGGTGAATATCAATACAAAATCAATAGTGGAAACTATCAGACTTCTAATAAGTTTACTGGGTTAGGGCAAGGTACTTACACTATACAGGTTAAGGATAAAAATACAAATTGTACCAAAACTGCGTCGGTTACTTTAGATTGTGAGGTTAGTTGTCCGTATACAATCAGTGACCCAGATCCTTCAACTGCAGAAGTTAATCCTAGTCAGGTTTTTGATTTATCCGTTAAATCAGATGGCCCCGGATCCGTCTATATAGAATGGGTTAGATCTACACAAAATGTAACTTCTTTAGATCAATTAACTAATAAAGTAGTAGTAGGAGGAGGATATGTATCAAATGGTGGAGTATCTATTCAAGTTACAGCTCCTTCTTCAGTAGGTACTTATTACTATTATGCAATTTTTAAACCTCAAGACCCGTGTGGTACTTTTGCCAAGCATATTATAAAAGTAAAAAATATCGGTACTAACGATCCGGTATGTCTTTCAGGTGCCAGAGCTATAACAGACAATTTACTTCAAGGTGCTTGTAATCCTTCGGCTACAACTTACTATTCCGTTTGGCTTGATCTTAAATCTTCAAATGGAAAACCAAATTATCAGCACTTTACTTCTTCAGATTTAAAGTTTGAGGAATATTGTGACGGAACAGCGAAAATTTGGGGTAAGGCCTGTGCTGTAGGTGGTGGTTCTAATGATTGTATAAATGTTGTTTATAATCTATCTAACAGAACTCAAACCACTCCATCAAACAGCCCGAAAGCAAATTCATGCAGTACATACGGTAACGACCTATATTATTATAAGGATGCCTCTGGTACCATTACCGGTATTTCTGGTGGAATCTACAATGGAATGGATATTACTATTGCTGATAATAGTGGTAATAATATTCCGGCATTTCAGGTGGGCTCTGGTGCAAACGTGAATACTAATAATTTTGGAGCGAGTGGTTGGTATACTTTATCCTTTAATAGTAGTGGTTCTAACGGTTGGTCTGCAAAAACAGATCATGGAGATTTCAATTTTAATTTAGGTGCACTTATACCTTTTGAGTTGGAAGCTTCGGCCTCAGCTACTTCTATTTGTTTGGATGGTTCTGCCACGTTAAATGCTCAGTTTAAAGGTGAAGTTCCTACTTCTTGTCTTCTAAATTATTCGTGGAAAGCACCAGGAGGTTCAGTGGTAAGTACTTCCCAATCGTTCACAATTAATAATATAAAAGAAGATCAAGCAGGTGTTTATACTGTTACGGCAAGTTTTGTTTCCAATGGAAAAACCTGTAGTGCCACTTCTACAGTAAATATTGTAGTTGATAGTAATTGTGGAGGAACGCCCGTTTGTTTGCCAAATTGTACACCACAAACAATGGTATATTGGAATTTAAACCAATGTAACACAGGTACAGGAGGAAACTGGTATGGGGAATTCGAACCAACAATAAGTAAACAAGGGTGCTCTGATATAGAGGCAACTACGGTTTATAGAATAAACCCGGATACCAATAAACATTCTTGTGCTGATGGGCCGGATGGTTCGGACGCTATGTGTGTTGATGGTGTAAGTTCTACTTCTAAACCAGGTCAAAATAATAGCAAGGCCGTAAGGTTCAGCACTACTATTACTCCTGGAGCCAATAAAACATATAACCTGGCTGAATTATCATTCAAATACAAGCGTAGTGGTTATCAGTGTAATAGCGGTGGTTCTCAATCCTTAGTTTTATATGTATATAAAAATGGGGTTAAAGTGTATGATGAAAGAATTGACGGTCTAACAACTAGCTGGAAGTCAAAAACTGTTTCATTTGGTGGAACAGCTGATTTCGTATCAGATGCTGCTGCTACATATGACTTCGAATTAGTAGGATTTAATCCAACTGGCGGTTGTACTGTTTGGGAAATTGATGAAGTAAAACTAAATGGATGTTGTGGGAACTCTGTGGCTCAGCCAGTTATAAATGTTAGCAATGCCAATATTTGTAAAGGAGAGAGTGTAACTTTAACAGCGTCAAATTGCAATGGATCTCTATCTTGGAGCAATGGTGCAACCACAGCATCAATTACAGTAAGTCCTCAAGTTACAACTACATATTTAGTTAGTTGTTCTTTAGGCGAATGTAGTGCCCAACAATCAGTGGAAGTAACTGTTGATCCAAACTGTAATAATAATGTTTGTTTGACCTGTGATCCCAAAACCGTTGTTAAGTGGAATTTGAATACTTGCCAGGCTTTAACAGGGGCATATACCTATAGTGAGTTCTTACCTCAATATCCTAATTCCGGAAACTTTAGCTCGGTTTCAGCTACCAACGTTTATAGAGATAGTCCAAATGATAACTTCCATAGCTGCGTAGTTGGCTTTTCTGGTAATGCCAATACTGACCGAGCTATGTGTGTGTCTGCAAATGTCAGTTCATCAGCTGATTGGAGTAAGGCAGTGAAGTTTAGTGCTACATTTACACCTTCTCAAATTGGTGATATTACAGCACTGAAATTTAATCAAAGAGCAGCTTCAGTCTTGAATTATTCACCTGATCCTGCTTCTAGCGGCGGTACAGCGAATAATAATTATCCTAAGAAATATTCAATTAGAATATATAAAGGAGGCACTTTGGTTTATGAATCATTAAACCGTTCTACAAGTCCAACAAACTGGACAACAGAAAATATTGATTTAAGTAATGATCCGGATTTTGAAATAACTTCTGCTACCACATTTGAATTCCAATTAACAGCTTTCGATGCGGTTGGAAATGGAGCAAACAGAACAGTTTGGGATCTAGATAATATTGAGATTATTGCTTGCAATAAGTCCGATATTATTACTGTTACGGCTAGTAATGATTCACCAAAATGTATTGGGTCTGATATTACCTTGACGGCTAATTCGCAAACTTCAGGATTAACTTACAGTTGGTCAGGACCTTCAGAATTTGGAACGAAGACAGGTTCTTCAGTATCTACATCACTGGCAGGTACGTATACAGTAACTGTTACATCTACAAATAGTTGCTCTGCCACGGCTACAACAAAGGTGACATTCAAACCTCAGCCAACTATAAGCGTAAATAGTCAAACTGTATGTCAAGGAACTTCTACAAGCCTAACGGCTACGGGCTGTAATGGTCAGGTTACATGGAATACTGGTGCATCAGGAAACATTTTAGTCATAAATAATGCGACTACTACAAAAGAATATATAGCAACTTGTTCTGAGAATGGTTGTACTGCTTCTGCGAAGGGTATAGTATTGGTAGAAGATTGTACAGATAATTGTATCCCACCAACAGATGACGAATTTGAAATCTGTGAGAATGAGGTTTTAACTGATGACGTATCTTCAAATGATGTCTTACCAACAGATGCTTTTGATGTAAAGTACTCTTTAAAGTCAGGAACTTCAAATGGTTCAGTATCAGTTAGTGATAACGGTGAATTTAGCTACACTCCTTTAACTGGGTTCTCAGGAACTGACAGTTTTGTTTACAAACAGGAGTATAAAATTAATGATCCTATCCAAGGATACAGTTCAGATAATGCAGTACTAAATGGTTGTGGAAGTAATAAAATCATTAACACATATGTTAAAGGTCTTGAAGGTGGCGGACAAACCAACACTATTTCTATTCCAAACCCAACAAATCTTAATAGTGCGATAGTAGAAGTTTGGATTGAAAATGGTAGTTGTACAAACACCATAACAATTGAAGGTCAGACTGCAACTGGTGCGTTTGTTGTAAGGACAAATGGTCAACCAGACACCGAAAAAATATTTAGAACAACGCTGTCAAGTATAAGTGCAGATGGAATAATAAACATCAATGCTGGCAATGGCTCTTGTCAAATGAGTAGTGTGGCAGTATATGTTGAAAGAGATCAAATTGGTGGTGCTTCATCCTATCTATCAAGTGATACCGATTTATACCACGGTTATGTAAGTAATGGTGATGACTGCGTTACGGTTAATATTCCTATAGGAGGAAGTTCACAGGCTAGAGATATAGATTTTACAATTCCTCTTCATGAGAAAGACAATGTAAGACCTGTTAAGGTTACAATTACAGCAGGTGGGGTAACAAAAACTATCACTACAACGGGTGGAAATAATGGTGTCGGTCTTGCGGAAATTACCTTAATAAATGTACCGGCTACAGCAGAAATTGCTCAAATAACTGTTTGTTCTCCAGACGGAAATGGGGACTCTTTTGGTATTGGTGCTGTTTCAGCTGCAGTGGCAGAATGTACACCACCAAGTGTTGTGTGTATCGACTCAGCTAAGGTAACTATTGTGGTTCACCCTAAACCAAAAGGTAATATTCCTGCTGTGGAAGCTGTTTGTGAAGGAGGAGAAATTTCTCTGAAATCGGGTGTTTGGACGAATGCGAATAAATATTCTTGGACTGGACCAAATGGATTCTCATCAAATCAACAAAATCCAACTATTTCTTCAGCGACTGAAGCTGCAGAAGGTGTATATACTTTGACAGTTACATCAGTAGAGAATTGTACTGCAACAGCGACTATAAATGTTACAATTTTTAAAAGGCCTTCGGGGGGAAGTATTGGTTATGATGAATCTAAGTGTGGAGGTTATGATCCTGAAGAAATTGTAAATCTTACTTCTCCTACAGGAGAGAATTGTGGAGGGCCGGATATTACTGGCGATGATATTTGCGATTCTGGTTCAGGGAAACCGGTCTCAATGACATTCCTTTATAATGGAAAAAATTGCTCAGAATCTCTTAATAGTCAAGGGACTAAAGGTGGAAAATGGGATTGTCAGGAAGCGGGTTCTGGTCCTAATGGTGACGCAAACGTCTATATTGTAGTTAATAATGGTCAATATACAGGTAATGTTGCAATTGGCTCAGAATTCACTTTAACCAATGGTGGCTCTACTTTAACTAATCCAGTTGAAATTAGTATTTATAGCCAGCAAGGAGGAAGCTTATTGCAATATGTTGAAGTGCATACATCATGTTCCGCACCGATTGTTATTGGTGACCAGTTTGGTTCATTAGTTCTAAATCAGGTTAAAGGATCAAACAGTCAAACCTATGGTGGTTCTGGTGGAATTAAGTATTCTTGGCAATCAAAAATTGGTTCAGGGTCATGGAATACAATTTCGGGTGCGACGGGATTAACTTATAATCCTGATTACATAACAACTACGACTCAATATAGAAGAGTAACCACTAACTGTTGTGGATTGGATTATTCAAATATCGTTACTAAAACTGTTAAACCTCAAGTGTTTGCAAATGCTGGGGTTGATAAAACAGTTTGCGATGGAGGAACTGTAACTTTAACAGGTGGTGTAGGTTACAGCACAGGTGCTAATGGCTTCTTGCTTAAGTCTGAGCCTGAAAATACTTCTATTGAGAATAATATTAAGTTTAAGAAGGATGGATCCGAAGGGCCGAGGTTGCTTATTTATCAAAATGGTAGCACAACGCCTATAATATTACTGGCATCACAAAGGGCACGAATTGAAAGTGAAGGAGATCATCAATCTCATAATCACGATGATATTGCAGTTGGTTATGACGGAAAAGAGAATGATAGATCATTAATTAAATTCGACTTAAATTCAATTTCCGGAAAGGTTGATAAGGCTGAATTGGTGCTTAAATCTGAAGATACTGGAAATACAACTGTAGGAATATATCCTATTTCTACTAAATGGAATGCGGATAAAGTGACCTGGTTAAAAAGTGACCAAGGTATAAATTGGAACACTCCAGGTGTAATTAATCCGGGAGATCCATTATTAGCGTCACAAATAGTAACTTCAAAGCAAGACTATAAATGGGATGTAACATCCGTTGTAGACGGCTGGGTAAATGGTTTTCCTAATACGCCGGGTAATTATTCTTATTTATGGAGTACAGGAGCTACTACACAAAATATTACGGTAAGTCCGAATACAACAACTACCTATACTCTAACAGTTACTGATAATTCTACTGGTTGTACGGATACTGATCAAGTAATTGTTGAAGTTACAGACGAAACTCTTGAGCCTGGAAAGATAGGACCAGATCAATCAAATTGTGGCCCATTTGATCCTACCGTTATAAATAGTATTGAAGATGCCTCGGGAGAATGTAAGAATACAGTTGTCGAAGATTGTTGCGATAGTGGGGACAAACCAGTATCTTTTGTACTCAAATACAAAGGTGGTAGCTGTCAAGATTCTCAAAATAATCAAGGCGAAATTGGAGGTAAATGGGATTGTACTGGAGGAAATGTCACAAATTCTTCCGTATTCATATCGGCAAACAATGGTCAATTTTCTGGGACTGTAGGTCTAAATAATAATTTTACAGTATCAAACGGCGGAGTTAACAATTTAACTAATCCGGTTGTTTTGAGTATTTACGATTCACAAGGAGGGGCTTTACTTCAAACTGTAGAAATTCATACCTCTTGTTCAGCTCCAATTGTGAATGGAGATAAATTTGGGGCTCTAGTTCTTCAGTCTTCTGTTTTTAAAAATGGTATTCAATGTGAAGGAGCAAATAACTCATTGGATTATCAATGGCAGGTATTCGAGACTGGCCAGTGGGTAGATATTTTAAATGCTAATCAGTCTACCTATGATCCTCCATTTACTTCAGTTACAACAAAGTATAGAAGGAATGCAACAAATTGTTGTGGAACGAGATCATCGAATGAAGTAACTATTACAATTTTTGAAGGTACGGATGTTTCAGTTACAAAAACAGATGTAACTTGTTTTGATGGAACAAATGGAACGGCAACAGCGACCGCCACTAAAGGTAAACCATCCTTTACTTATTTATGGAGTAACGGACAGACAGGTGCAACTGCAACTGGCTTGACGGCAGCAAGTTATACGGTTACAGTAACGGATGCTAATAATTGTACTGCAACTGCATCTGTGGTAATCAGTCAACCAGATAAACTAGAACTAACAAAAACTGTTATTGATCCTAATTGTGAAAAATCTAATGGGTCTATTGATCTTTCAGTTTCAGGTGGAACTTCTCCATATACTTATGATTGGTCAAATGGTGCTATTACTCAGGATATTTCAAGCCTTCCTGAAGGTATTTATAGCGTAACAGTAACAGATAAAAATAATTGTTCAGCTAGCTTGGCAATCACACTTTCTCCAAAAGATTGTGTGTTTGATTTGGCTCTAATTAAGCAACCAAAAACTGCGGGATTGACTTATAAACCTGGAGACAATGTAACATTTACTATTACTGTACACAACCAAGGTACGGTGACTGCGAAAGATATTCAGGTTTCAGATTACATACCTACAGGATTAATTCTGAATGATCCTTCATGGTCAACACCTGTTGCAGGGATCACTGTATTGAATACACCAATTGCTTCTTTGGCTCCAGGTGCAAATGTTACTAGAGATATTTCATTTAAAATTGCGACTAACGCTCAGGGAGTTGATCTTATAAACCGAGCTGAAATTAGTGCGGCTTCAAATGATAAAGGACTACCGGATATCGACAGTAAGCCGGACAATATAGCAGACAACGATGCGGGTGGTGTACCAAACAGCCCTACGGACGATAAGTTAGACGGCAACGGAACAGACGACGAAGATGACGCTGACCCTGCCCAGATCACGGTACAGAAGTATGACCTGGCCCTGATCAAGCAAATGACTACACCAAGTCAGGTAATCAGAGAAGGCGACAATGTAAGCTTCACGATCACGGTACATAACCAGGGAACGATTGCCGCCAACGGCATCGAGCTTACGGATTATATACCAGCCGGCATGACCTTGAACGATGCAAGCTGGACAGCAGTAGGCACAGACAAGGCCACGAAGGTAATCGCCGGTCCACTGGCGGCCGGAGCGAACACCAGCACGACGATCATCTTGAAAGTCGGAGCCGGTCAGCAAGGCAAAGACCTGGTAAACAGAGCAGAGATCAGCAAGACAGACGATAAAGACAACAATGGTAACCCATTAGTAGATATCGACAGTAAGCCGGACAATATAGCAGACAACGATGCGGGTGGTGTACCAAACAGCCCTACGGACGATAAGTTAGACGGCAACGGAACAGACGACGAAGACGACGCTGACCCTGCCCAGATCACGGTACAGAAGTATGACCTGGCCCTGATCAAGAAGTTGAAATCTACTGGTGATATTAAACCAGGTGAAAATGCCACATTTACTGTTACAGTCTATAACCAAGGAACTATAGAGGCGAATGGTATTGAGGTTACAGATTACATTCCAGTTGGAATGACACTGAATGATCCTCTATGGACAGCAGTAGGTACCGATAAGGCGAAAAGGGTAATTCCTGGATCTTTAGCCGTTGGGGCTAATACTTCGATTGATATAGTTTTAAAGGTAGATGCAAACTTTGAGGGTACATCCTTAATAAACAAGGCTGAGATATCTTCTACTACAGATAAAGACAACAATGGTAATCCTTTAGTGGATATAGACAGTACGCCAGATGATGTTGATCAGGATAAATTTGTTAATGACGATGATATAACTGGAGATGGTAAAAATGGTGGTGATGAAGATGATCACGATCCTGCAGAAATTGAAATTAAGCAAATTCTTGATTTAGCTTTAACCAAAAAGTTAAAAGAAGGTCAATCATTAGAAGTAGGTTGTGATGAGTCAGTAAAGTATGTGATTACTGTATTCAATCAAGGTACATTAAAAGCCTCTAATATTGAGATTACAGATTATATACCAGCTGGCTTGAGCTTAAATACATCGCAAAGCAATGGTTGGTCTATGGTTGCAGGTAATGCAAAGTATACCATAGCTGGCCCAATTTTGCCTGGTCAAAATACGACGGTGAACATAGTATTGGATGTATTGCCAACGGCTATAACAGGTCAAATTGTTAATAGAGCAGAAATTAGCAATCACGCTAGTAATACGCTAAATCTATTTGATGTAGATAGTAAGCCAAATACGGTTTCTAATGATGATGCAGGTGGTTTGGTAAGTTCGGCTGCAGATGATTATATAGACGGAAATGGTACTGGTACTATCGGTGATGGAATAGCAGCAACAGATGAGGATGATTCTGATCCTGCTCTAGTAATAATGAAAGAAAAGCCAACGGTGACTGCTTCAAGCAATGGACCTAAATGTTATGGTGAAGAGATTACACTTACTGCTCTAGGAAATGCAACAAACTATAGTTGGTCTGGTCCAAATAGTTTCTCTGCTTCTGGGGCAAGTGTGGTAATTAATGCGTTGCCTATTAATAACGGTACTTATACTGTGACGGCAAGCTTAAATGGTTGCTCTGCTACAGCTACTGTAATTGTAAACCAGGCACCACAAGTCACCGCAAGCATCACAGGAACGAATCTTCTATGTAATGGCGACCAGACAGGAAAGGCGACCCTGACAGCCGGAGGCGGAACAGGAACGTTGACCTATAAGTGGAGCAATAATGCCACGACGAAAGACCTGAGTGGTCT
>JANSYO010000082.1 GCA_024742395.1 Cytophagales bacterium | reverse complement strand
CGGTAATATTACTTATGAGTGGTTTAGCTCTTCAAACTTTGCAGGGCCGTTTACTGTAATACCTGGGGAAGTGGATACAGTTTATTATCCTTCAACAACCTCAGACGGAACTACTTATTATCAAGTTAGAGCTACGGCAGATGGAGCAGGATGTGGTACAGTTGAGTCAGATATTGCTGAGGTGGAAGTGTTGCCTGTTTTCTCAGTGGATGTTTCACCTGAGAGTAGTATAATTTGTCTTGGTGGAACAGTAAGGATCAGTGCAGATACCAGCAATGGTACAGGTGCGGTAAGCTATCAATGGTTTGAATCGACAAACGTTGGTGGACCATTTAGCCCAATATCAGGAGAGACCGATTCGATTTTAAACGTTACTCCGGGGAATATTGGTCATTACTATTATTATGTAGAAGCCACAGCTCAAGGCTCTGGATGTGGTACAGTTTCTTCGGGAATTGCTACTATTGAAGTACTTCCAAACTTTGATGTGGAGGTGGTAGTGGAAGATTATCAGATTTGTACTAACGGACTTGTCATTTTAGAGGCTGATACCATCTCCGGATCTGGAACAATAAGTTATCAATGGCAATATTCCAGTGATGGAGTTTCGTTCTCAAATCTCACCGATTCAACAAATATTCGATTATATCCTTCTACGGGAGATACCGGTACATTCTATTATCAAGTCATTGCTACTGCTTCCGGTGAAGGATGTGGAACGGCTACTTCAGATGTCGCTACTATTGATGTTCAGTTACAAATGTCTATAGATGTGGATCCTGGTGCAGCTGATATTTGTGTAGGTGATGCGGTAACCTTTGAGGGGAACCCTCAAAATGGAGTGGGTAACATCACTTATCAATGGCAAGAATACAATGGTAGTACTTGGTCTGATATTTCAGGAGCTACTGACGCATTGTTTAACCCAAATACTTCAACTGGTGGTCAATATACATACAGAATCACTGCCATGGCAGATGGAATAGGATGTACTGATGCTGAATCTGCTCCTGCGATTCTCACTATTAGTGATTATCCAGACGTAACTGTTTCTCAGGTTGACCCTTTATGTGTACCTGATAACGGACAGATTACATTTACATTTAGCAATGAACCAAATCAAACAAGAATTGAATTTAGTATCGATGGGGGAGTCACTTACCCTTATGCTACATACGACTCGCTGGGTAGTTTTAGCATTGATACTTTAACTGAAGATACCTATCTTCTATTTGCACGTTGGGAAGGTGGAAACTGTCCTGTAGATTTAGGTGCTGTGACGATTAGTGACCGTCCGGCTCCGCAGGTAACAGTGGTTTATACCGACCCTACGTGTACAATAGACAATGGAACAATAACTTTCACTTTCCCTGATGAGTCTACAAGAACTCAGCTTGAGTTTAGTTGGGACGGAGGGCTTACTTATCAGCCAGCTGTTAATGACAACCTTGGATCAAGAACTTATGTTAACTTTTCGCCGGGTAACTACGACTTATGGGTACGCTGGGAAAATGATGAATGTCCTGTAGATCTGGGTAGTATTAGCATGGTAGATCACCCTTCACCGCAGGTGACAATCAATCAGGATACGACTATTTGTGTAGGAGAAACCGTCAATCTACTAGCGAATTCTACAGGAGGAGATGGTACAATTGCCTTTACCTGGAACAATTCCTTGCCAAACGGAGCTGCTCAGGCCGTGAGTCCTTTACTCACAACTACCTACATTGTAACCGCAACAGACACTAATGCTTGTTTTGATAGAGATACCGTAACCATTACCGTAAATCCGCTTCCTGTAGTAACTGTATCTGGTGGGGAATATTGCCAAGGTGATAGTATTAGCATGGCAGCAACGGGTGGTGTAAATTATGAGTGGAGTGGACCTCAAAGCTTTACTTTCATTGGAGAAAATGCCTACAGATTAGACGCTCAAACGGCTTATCAAGGCTATTATTCAGTTTTAGTTATTGATGAAAATGGCTGTGAAAACAGCGATTCTACAAACATTATCGTGCATGCTGCTCCTTCACAACCAATAGTTTCAGATGAATTTTTATGCGGTCCTGGGGAGGTAACATTTTCAGCATCAGGATGTTCAGGTGGTGATATAAGCTGGTATACCAGTACTATTGCCAGCTCTGCTATAGGATTTGGCACAACATTTGTCACTGATTCAATATCGGCTACTCGAAACTACTATGTGACTTGTACAGATTCTAACGGATGTATGAGTACAGAAAGAAAAAGAGCGGTGGCTGAAATAAGACATATTTCTACTGCTGAGGTGAATGCAATTAATAGTACCTGTATCGGAGAAGTAGCTCTTAACAATGGAATAATTTTAGTAAACGGATTTAGAGAAGGGGAAATGTACTCATACAGTTTAGGAAATACTTACAATGCGGGTTCGGCCACGCCTTCAAGCCCGGCAGTGATTCCAAGTAACGGGAAGATTACAGAAAACATAAATAATCCGGTAGGTGTATCTGAAAGTTATACAGTAAGAATATTAAGTACTGATGGATGTCCGATAGATCACACAGTTGACTTCATCAGACAATGTGAAGAGTGTTTGCCGTATTGCGAGCCTGCACAATTCATAAAAGTTAAATAGAATTTTTTCGCGTAACCATATATAAAATAAGTAATAATTAAAGCTAAATATTTTCGATTATCATGAAAAACAATTATCTGATCAACAAAAACAAAGGTTCGGCCCCTCTCGGTCGGCATTGGGTCAGTAAGCTTTTATTTGGTTTGATGTTGACTTTGATAGGGAACTACTCCTTTGCACAGTCAGCATGTACAAACCCAATAGAGTTTACGCTCCAGGTTATAGATGAAACGGCCCCTAATGCAGGTGATGCCAAAGTAGTCATTTCCGGGGTGCCTAATAGTGATGTAAAAGTGGGAGGAGGGCTATCCAGTGGATATGCCGGTGCTCTAACGGGTCCATTCTCTGGCCTTACAGCCGTTACTGAAGCCAATACTATTGGTCGGTATGTTCAGCAAGGTCTTCCTAACCCGGCAGTTGGTGGTACAAATTATACCGCAAGAGTTCAGTGGGGTAACGATAGCTGCTATACGGAAAAAACGGTATTTATGCCGTCAGTTAACTGGAGTACTACACCTCCCGTGACAGATTTAGAAGTTAATATTACAAAAAGTGGAGATGCCACTGCTTTAGGCGGTAGCGTCGTTTTTACCGTTACGGTAACAAATAATAACACCAACGCAGGTGTAACCACTCAAACAGCCACAGATGTGGTGATACAAGCTATTGAAACAAATGCGGCAGGTCTGAATTATGTAGGATCGAATGCTGGTTCAGGCGGAGATGGAGCTTTCGATAACGGAACTAAGGTTTGGACGGTAGGCGATGTAGCTGCCGGAGAGACAAAATCAATAGAACTGACTTATACCATAGATGCCAGAGGTGTTTACCAAATCAGAGCGGAAGTAGTTAGCACTACCAGTGTTTATGATGAATATGACTCTGAGCCTAATGACGGTTCAGATCCTACTTTTGATGATGAAGATGACGAAGGATCTATTTGCGTATCGGCACCTTGGGATTGGTGTAGTGGAGATGAATTCACTTTTCAATTAGCTGGAGCTTCTCCTGACTATACCTATATAGAATGGCAATACAGTGCAGACGGTACCACTTGGTCGCCAATTACCTCAACGCCTATCGCCAATGGAAGTTACAGACATACAGATGGTCATTTGGTGATCGGTGGCGTAGGTTATTATAACTTTACACAATCATTTGGGGTTGGTCCAGACGCTTGCCCTGCAGAAGTTGGATGTTGTCCTATTTTAGTAGAAGAAGGGGTTAAGCCAGATTTAGCACCAATTTCTCCGATAGCAATTTGTTATGCAGATCCTTTTCCTGATGTAGTGGCTATTGATAATACTGCTCCTGGAGACTATGATTCTGACAGAGGTCCTGTTGCCTATCAATGGTATACTTGGGATGGTACAGATCCTGGTACAATGGCGGCTATCGCTAATAATGACACTACAGTTTTTGACTGGACAGGTATGCCTGACGTAGCGGGTACTTACCACTATGCTCTTGTAGCACATGATACACAGCATACCACATGTACTGATACGACCAGTTTCGATTTTGTCATCACCGATATTGAGAAGCCTATAGCTTCAGAAAATACACCAGTTTGCGAAGAAGATCAGATTGAGTTAACTGTTACTAACATGGCAGATTACCCAGGGACAGACTATGAATTTAATTGGTGGTTTGAAACTGACTCATCAAGATGGAATGCAGCTGGAGATAGTGTGGGTATAGCTAGTGCAGCGTACACCGCTGATATTGGAACGTACGTAGTCAGAGTTTATAATAACTTCGATGTAGGGTTTGGAAATACTCAATGCTCAAGATATGATACCGTTTCTGTTGAAATAAATCCATTGCCAGATCCTCCGGTATTGACTGATGCAGTTTATTGCCAAAACAATGTAATTGCTGCGTTGCCCACTCATGTTGCTGATTCTTCAACAAATTCACATGGATTTGATATAGATAATTTGAATTGGTACGTAACAGGAAGCTTTAGTGGTTCGCCACAGGGAACGAATTCAACAGCTGTAGCAAATGCACGACCAGATTCAACACAAGATGGAACGTATGGGCCCTTTTACGTGACGATGGTAGATATAAATGGATGTGAATCGTATCCTGATTCCTTTACTATTGTAATAAACGAGCTTCCAGATCCACCTGCAGTTGAAGACCTAGCTTACTGCGAGGGTGAAACGGGTGCGGCAGCTCTGACAGCAGTACCAACAGCTCTTACCGGATTTACTCTGGCATGGTATGGTCAGGATTCAACGGGAGCAGAAACACCTGCACCAATTCCTTCTACTGCCTTAGTTGATACTTTATACTTCTTTGTAACTCAAACGGATACAAACTCTTGTGAATCCTATAATGCGACACTCACAGTATTTATAAAAGATACACCGGATGCCCCGACCTATGTTGATCCTGTATACTGTCTAAATGAAACGGCAGACCCATTATCAACAGGGTTAACTCAATCAATTGCGAGTACAACCACTCCTAGCGAAACCAGAGTGCACTGGACTTATCCAGGGCAAACTCCAGGAGCGACTACAGATCATACCCCGTCCACCACGGAGGCTGGTTCGAGTTACGGTTTAGTCTGGGAAGAATGGGATTATCTCTATCCTGATGGCAGTACAAACACTTGTCGAGGGCCGGAAGAAGACCTGACGGTTGTCGTCAATCCACTTCCTGTGGTAGATCCAATTGCAGTACAAGCACTTTGTATTGGTGAACAAAAACAAGACGATGGTAACCTTTACGTAACAAACTATACTGACTCTGATACTATCAGATGGCACTTAGGAAATACGTTTGATATTAATCTTGTAGATCCAACTGACGGAACAGTCTTAGGAAGTCAGGCAAGAGCTGATGGTGGTGTATTCGCTTCAGGATTAAGTAGCCCGGCTACTGGTACAGGCGGAGATACTTATGTGATACAGATAACGAATGAGTTTAACTGTGTGCAGGTAGATACCGTAGAAATGACTGAGAAAGATTGTGAATGTCCTGGTGGATATTGTGAACCTGCTCAGGTCCAGCGGATACTCTAGCGTAATTTGAGAACATGATAATCATTACCAGTCCGGCTCAGGCCGGACTGGTTTTATAAAAGCACAATTCCTAAAACAATACTACAACAAGGCCCATAAGGCGTTTCGACTAAAAAGATGTTTCAGCAAATAACTCATTTTGACTTATCGAAGAGAGTTACGTTCCTTCAGGGGATGTTGATCTTTGCTGTTTTGCTTTTAAGTTCAATCGGATCTCTCGCCTTCAGTATTGTTCCGCCAGACACCCTTTCTGAGGTATGTAGAGTGCCTATCTACCGAGTAACCGGGAAAGATGTTAGCGGCCAAAATGCCAAAGATGGAAGAATAAGCATCTCTGGTATTCAAAATGCCACTCACTACGAAATTATTCAAAACGGAACCACAAACTATGACTTCAAGGAAGCTTCTCCTTTAGATTCTGGACAAGTAGTGGTCAATATAAAAGGATTGGGAAATCCGGCGGCAAACGTAGTTTACAAAGTCAGGCTATACAATGAATCTGAAACATGTTACACAGATCAGTCAGTACACCTTTCACATATAAATTATGCAGAAAAGTTAGACTATACTGAACTAAAAGTCATTCAAGGTGTCGATAATCCAACTCCGCAAGTAGGAGATATTGTTACCTTTACTACAGTGGTAGAAAACGGAGGAGGTCAAAAGGCTGAGAACGTCGAGATATCACAATTCTATTCAGATTCTTTCGAAATCATTTATTTCTACGCCGATGCAGGAACCTATTCCCCCCTTACAAATACCTGGGTAATAGGAACGATGACTGCTGGCAAGAGCCCGAAATTAGTCATAAGAGCCAGAGTTACCAGAAATGGCTTATCTTATTTGACTTCTTATATTTCAAGAGCAGGTAAGCATTACATGTTGTATGGGCAGCCCATTCCCACCCAAGACAGTTCTCATCCTGTTGCAGCAACAAGCTGCGTTACTGTACCCATAGACATTAAAAAGGACGAAGTATACAAAGTTACTTTGCAGAATTATAAAGGTCTTACCTGGTACTATAAAGATGCTGCGGGTAATTTTTCAGTAATCAATGAATTTACAAATCCGGCTATTGCTGAAATTAATGCAGATAGTTCATTAAGTATTAAACAAAGCGGGGAGTTTACCTACACAAAAGTAGTAGATAAGTGCACTTATAACGCCTGCTGCCCTATCATAATTCAAGGATGTAAAGGGCCTCCTATAATTATAGATTCTGTCTATTGTAATACGAATGTAGATAGTTATAACATCAAACTTCATTTGCAAAACGACAACTGGAGTTTAGTCGAAAAGGTCTTTTATGCTCTTTCTAATCTAAACTACCCGGTATTAACAAATTTCTTAAGAAGACTTAATGTACTTCCTCTTACCTCAAGTGCTGGTTTTGTGACCTCACTTGGTAATGGATACTACATTGTAGAAAACGTACCGGCTTTTATGCCGAATGTTACCTTGGTGTCAACAGATTTACGTGGCGAATGCCGGAATGTGAAAATTGTAAATGCACCCAATTGTGAGCAAGGCATAATTCAGACACCTCAATTGGCTTCTGCATTAGAGTACTTCAGCCCTGGCACTGCGATGCCTAATCTTAAAGTTCAAAATCCGCAAAAAGGAACCAAAACGTATTGGTATGCAGATGAATTGGGTACTAAAAGGATAGGGAAAGGAAACTCTTTCAGACCCGAAAAGGAAGGGAAATATTATGTAGCCTTCGTAGACAAAAAGGATGATCGGCGGAGTCTGATTGTTGAAGCTGAAGTAAAGAATATAGTTTCAGAATCAAAAGGGCAATTTGTCAATGTAAGTCTTTGTAACTGTGATAATCCGAGTATGTTGCCTGGCAATATGGATGAAGTGATTACAGTAGCCAGAATCTTCCCAAATCCGGTTTCAGGAAATCTTCATGTTGAATACCAAATGCCAAGCAGTACGCAAAAGGCTGATATTTTCGTCTTTAATATCAACGGTCAATTAATAAGTTCTTACGCATTAACAGATACTGACGGTAGTCTGGATGCCAACGCAAAAGCATGGCCGGATGGTCTGTATCTGATGACGATGGTAGTGGATGGAGAGAAAAAGCTTACGCAACGTTTTGTGGTAAGGCAATAAAATATTGTTCTATAAATTTGTCAATGAGGACGTTTTCGAAAGAATTCGTCCTTCTTTTTTGTAGAATTGCCAAGAAAGAAATTTTTCCTTCTCAGCTTTTGTTTATGCCCTTAATAAAGGGATTGCTTCCTTTTTTTAGATAAAAATAAAATATGAGTAAAATAATAGAGAATCTTACCCCCAAACAGATAGTAGAAGAATTAGATAAATATATAATAGGGCAGGAGGATGCAAAAAAGAATGTAGCTATTGCCTTAAGAAACAGATGGAGGAGAATGAACGCCTCGGAAGAAATGAGGAATGAAATAGTTCCTAACAACATTCTGATGATAGGCTCTACTGGTGTTGGGAAAACGGAGATAGCCAGACGACTGGCTATCGTTGCAGATGCACCTTTTACAAAGGTAGAGGCTTCTAAGTTTACCGAAGTAGGGTATGTAGGTAGAGATGTTGAAAGCATGGTTAGAGACTTGGTAGAGCAGTCTGTAAACATGGTAAAAACAGCTAAAAAAGAAGAAGTAAGACTCAAGGCTGCAGAAACTGTTGAAGAAATTCTATTGGATATTTTAATTCCGCCGATTTCTAAAAAAGCAGAAAGAAGCAGAGTGGGAATTCCTGAAGAAGTGGGACAAACCTCTGATGAAGAACTGAATGAAAAAACACGTGAGTCTTTCAGAAGAAAGCTTAAGAATGGCGAGTTGGAAACCCGTAAAATTGAAATCGATGTAAAAGGGAATTCTGGTTCTCCTATTGGTGTAATGGGCGGCCCTATAGATGACGTCTCTATGATGAATATTCAAGAGATGATAGGTGGAATGATGCCAAAGAAGACCAAAAAACGCAAGGTGACCATTGCGGAGGCCAGAAAGATTTTGCTGGAAGAGGAGTCTGCCAAACTAATCGATATGGATGAGGTTAAGGAAGAGGCCATATGGAAAGCTGAAAACCTTGGAATGATATTTATTGATGAAATAGATAAAATAGCCTCAGGTGGAGGAAAAAGTGGTCCTGATGTGAGTAGGGAAGGGGTTCAAAGAGATTTGCTCCCTATCGTGGAGGGTTCTGCGGTGAATACTAAACATGGTACCATTAAGACAGATCACATCCTTTTTGTGGCAGCCGGAGCTTTTCACGTAAGCAAGCCTTCAGATTTAATACCTGAGTTACAAGGTAGATTTCCGATAAGGGTAGAACTGGAATCTTTGACTGAAGAGAATTTTTACCAAATACTTAGCAAACCTAAAAATGCTCTCACTAAGCAATACATAGCCATGTTAGAAGCAGAGGAGGTAGAATTGAGTTTTAATGATGAGGCTTTAAGGGAGTTAGCAAAAATAGCTTTCGAAGCAAACAGCGAAGTGGAAAACATCGGTGCAAGAAGGCTCCAGACAGTGATGAGTCACCTGCTCAATGAAATCCTATTTGATGTTCCGGATGTTATTGGTGCCAATGCAAAAATTGTCATAGACAAAGACATGGTACAAAAAAGACTTTCCGGTCTGGTTAAAAATAAAGATTTAAGTCAATACATTCTATAAAATGATAAAGGCGGCACTTAAAGTGACCGCCTTTTTTCATTGCTCAGTTAAAAGGTAGAATTGGTAAGGTTTAAAGTGCAGATTTTCATGATCATGGCCAATAGGAATGCTTTTCCCTGTCCAAAGATCTTTCAATTTAGCTGGTCTCTTAGAAGCTTCTCCAAGTACGTAAAAGGTGATATTTTGTTCTGATTCACTAAAGTTAAAGAGACAATAAACATTTTGATTGTCACTATGCCTTAAGTAGCCACAAATGGCGTTGTTGTGATTTTGCAACCAGTACAAGTTCTTTTTATCAGCTATTACCGATAAGCTTTTTCTTATCTTCAATAGTTTCTGCGTGCCTGAAAATACGCTATGCTCTGTGTAGTCCGCATTTTTTGAGAGTTCATTTTTGCTCCAGTCTATTACAGGTCTGTGCATCCATCGATTATCATAACTCTTTGCTTCATCTTGAAGGTAAGTGTAGTCATTTTCGTAGCCTACTTCGTCTCCATAAAAGAGCATAGGTACACCACCCAAGAAAAAAGAATGAGCCTGCATGAGCAATATCTTTTGGATACTGAGTTCAATTATCTCATTTGAGCCCATTGCTTTTGCTGTTTCTAAACCACAAAGAGAAGCCAGGGTGCCTGAAATTCTGGCATCATTTGTTTTCGGGTTTACACCAAACAATGCACCTTTGGCCGGCGAATTAGGACTTGTTCCCGAAAAGTAGTTTTTCAGGTAGGTTCTGTGAAGGTATGGGTCTAAACCGGCCTGCTGAATCATGGCGTCGTCATACCCAAGCCCAATATCATCATGACAACGTGTATAGTTTAGCCAGGTAGTGCCTAATGGTTTACCCATTATTTCGCTCTGTGCAGCCATCATTACACGGGTATCGCCGGTGGCCAGAGCATCCCATTGTAAGGCCATATGAGTAGCATTGTAAGCGAAATCACACTCATGTGTAGCAAATCGACCCTTACCAAAATAGTTCATGATTTCGGCAGGTGCTACTATGGCTTCGCCAAGAATAGCCATGCCGGGAGAAGCTATTTCATTACAAAGCTTTATAAGCTGTAAAATTTTGTGTGCCTGAGGTAGGTTCTGGCAGTTTGTGCCCATTTCTTTCCAGATAAAGGCGGGGGCATCTATTCTTATGATATCTACGCCTAAATTGGCGTAGAAGAAGATGTTGTTTAGCATCTCAATAAAAACTTCCGGATTTCTAAAGTTTAGATCCCATTGGTAATTATGAAAAACAGACATAACCCATTGATCCAGTTCTTTTACATAAGAAAAATTGCCAGGTGAGCTTTCCGGAAATACTTCAGGCATACTCAGTTCCATCTGATCAGGGATTTGCCTGTCTTCATAGAAGTAATAGTAATCCATGTATTTCTTGTTACCGGCTCTTGCCTTTTTAGCCCATTCATGATGGGTGCTGGTATGATTGATGACGATATCAATCATTAGATACATATCCTTTTTTCTCAGTTCTTTATGAAAAGATTTCAGGTCGTCGAGTGTGCCAAAACGTGGATCTACTTTTCGGTAGTTTGAAACAGCATAACCACCATCACTTTCTCCTTCGGGGCTCTCAAAGATGGGCATGAGATGCAATAAATTAATACCGAGGTTTTCAAGGTAAGGAAGGTGTTTGGGAAGATTTTCTAAATTACCTGCAAAACGGTCAACATATAAACTCATGCCGGCCAGATCATTACTTAAAAACCACCCATCTTTCTTCTCTTTTTCCAGATCAAGTTTTTTGAGGTCAGGTGCTCTTTCTTGATACGCAGAAAAAATGCTATTCAATATTTCTTCAAAAACATCCTCGTTTGAGTTACCATAGAGCTCATCCGAAATCGCCTTAATTTCCGAAATATTTGAAATAAATCTTTCTTTAAATGCTTGATTGATTGCCTCACTTTTTAGCTTACTTTTTTTGTATCGCTTGTTAAATAAGTCAATTAGTTTTCTGTTGTACACTGCTTCCTGATTTTAGTAAAGAGGTCTTTTTATGACTGTTCCTTTACAAATCTATCATGCATATGTCAGAATTACCTTGCTTGTTTTCAGTCAACTAGCAAAATAATCGAATGGAATCGTTTTCTGTGGATTCTTTCTTAACCGTTTTAGCTAATTACGCTACCAAAGATTTCAAATTTTGGATTTTTTGCTTGTGTTTTGATATGAATCAAAGGGATAGAGTACCCAAATACGTTATCAGTTTTATGGTATCTTCTTCGTCTCCGATTTTCAACTTTTCTCTTCTTACGTATGCCGTTGCCTCTTCTGAATATGGGCCTAAAGATCTAAAAAAAGCTTTCTTATTTTTCACCAGATTTAACCTGCCATCCAGAGCTACGTAATATTTGATTTCCTTTACATATTCTCCTTCATATTTGTCTGTTGATGTTGAGCCGTAGCCATTGTCTACCTCTGATTTGCTCTGACTATATTTTGCTACATATTGCTTCAGAAGCATAGGACTAGAGGCTACTAAAGTTTCATAATAATAATTGCCTGCACCACTGTATTCTCCTTCAAACTTCGAAAATTGAGTTGTTCCAATGGTGAAATCCATAGGTCTTAATTCTATGGCATTGGTTGTGGCATTTTTAGAATAGTAGACAACATTCCTGACAAGATCATAGGCCATTACTCCTTCTACCGGCTCTCCGCCTTCTAAAATCACTTTTCCTTTATACCAGCCATTTTCAAAAAATGGAGTTCCTAAATAGTACCTCTCAAATTCCATGTTGCTATTAACTTTGACATTATTAGTCTTAAATTCAGAGACTAAAATCACTTCTCCGAAATCATTAGTGTCAATTCTTGAAGTAGCAGATTCCATATTGAGTCTGTCCACGAAATAAGCGGGGGTAAGGTTTTGTGCCCTCAGGCTTGCAGAAACGAAGATTCCAATAAGTATTAAAGCTAATTTATTCATGCTGAATGGTTTGTTGTTCAAAAATTACACATTATAATTTTGATTTACCAATATCAGAATGTCAAATTATGATTTTGTAGTCCACCGCTATGGTATGCTACTATTGTGGCATCTCTAGAGAAATAGTCTTTTTGAATAAGATCAATCAATCCAAAAAATAACTTAGCAGTATAGACATGTTCTATGGGGATTTTGAACTCTTGTTCAAAACTTTCAATAAAAAATGAAAGCTTATCTTTTCCTTTAGCATAACCACCACAATGATAGTCGGTATGTAGTTTTAGTTTAGGATGAGTTGTACCGGTAAGAATTGTGATTTCTTCTGCAATGAAGCCTCCGTTCTTTAAAACAGGAATCACATGGGTATTGCCATGGAAATTCTCATTTGTAAGTATGCCAGCTGCTGTTCCACCGGTGCCTGCTGCTAGAATGATATCAGTTGGAGTGACTATTGGCAGGATTTCATCTACTATTTCAGAGCATCCCGGCAGAGCCAGGAGATTACTACCACCTTCCGGGATCAGGTAAGCTCCGGAGGCATATTTCTCAGTTAACTCTTCTTTGTTTCGGTAGGCAGATCGGCTTACAAAATGAAATTTCATCCCCTGATTATGGGCAAAGGTTAAGGTAGGACTTGATTGTGCATGTAATTCATCTCCTCTGATAATTCCTCTTGTTTTGAAACCGGCAAGTTTACCTGCTGCAGCCAAAGCATAAATATGATTGGAATAGGCACCTCCAAAAGTTACTAGCTCGCTGAAACCTTCATTTTTCGCTTTAATCAGGTTGTATTTAAGCTTACGGTATTTATTGCCAGAAACAGCGGGGTGAGTCAAATAGTCCTCTTTTATCCATACCTCAATTCCCTTTTCTGTAAATAAAGGAGAGTGTATCTGAGTTAAAGGAGTAGGTGTATTAATTTCTTTCTCTAAGAGCACATCAGAATAGATTAAGATTCAAAGAAAATAATTAGAATCCTTTAATACTATTCTTTCTAAATCAAAGAGAGGCAATCATATCAGCCAACTTTAATACATCGGCTTTTAAAGTCAGGTCCAAATCTTGACTTTCTACGAATTCACGCACAAGATGTCTCTTTTTATCAAATAACTTGTAAAACGATCTGTTTGAGGAAATTCTACTCAGCCGATTATTTATAACAAAATAAAAGTGCTGGTCTTTTTCAAAGGAACCTTCATAATTAGGACGTACTATTCTATCATATCCATTGTGTCCATTCTTTGAATAGTCTGTGTATGTACAAGAATAGGCCTTTAGTATAGTAAAATGTGGGTGTTTAATCTTCTGATAAAAGGAATTTCCTGCATTCAGGTATTGATGATTGTATTTAGAAAAAAGCTGATTCTTGATTCTGAATTTTTCTGGTGACAATACAAAATCAGTCTGCTCACCATTTTTAGAAACCAAGAGGGTATTGCTAAAAATGTCAAAAATGAGGTAAGCCTCAATATACTTGCCACCAGATAATTGAAATTGCCCTTTGTGCCAATAGTTGAGGTAGTACTGGCTACCCATTATTTCATCTTTAATAAGTCCTTCAGCTTTCAACTTAATGGGTTCATAGACCCATGGTTGGTCAAAGGGAGTAACTGTTATTTCATTCTTTAAATTATACCTACCTGGCGGCTTTGTATAATAATCGAATACCTCGTCCTGCGAAAAACTGTTTAGTGTAGAGAGAACAAGTAAAGTATGTAAAATTAATAATCTCATAAGTTTACTTTTTTGATGAAGTAATTGAAGATCAATTATTTTGTGAATAATTAAAATGTAAA
Organism: Cytophagales bacterium; assembly: GCA_024742395.1. Classification (GTDB taxonomy): domain Bacteria; phylum Bacteroidota; class Bacteroidia; order Cytophagales; family Spirosomataceae; genus Jiulongibacter. The sequence continues at coordinate 4,138 of JANSYO010000082.1, read as the reverse complement.
TAGAAAATATTATTAAAATAATTTAATAAATAATTTTTATTTTATAAAAATGACTAGGGTGAATAGATAGTTTTGTTTCATAAATATGGAGTTGGTTTATTCTTTCATATCATTTGGCCTCAACAACCGTCGTTTCAAGGTTTTAGGGTAATTTTGTGTTTTAAAACAAAAAGTGTGGAAGAGAATAACATAGATTTAGAGCAAGAAGATGATGAGTTATATGAATATCTGAAGCTGGTGGCTGACCCTGGTCAAACTCCTCTGCGTTTGGATAAATTTATAACACATCATAGTAATGTCTCCAGAACTAAGATTAAGGACGCCATTGATACAGAATCTGTAAAAGTTAATGGTAAGGCTGTAAAAGCCAGTTATAAAATAAAGCCTGGAGATGAAGTATCTATTTCTCTTTCAAAGCCCCCTAAAGAACCCACTGAAATAATTCCGCAGGATATTCCTCTCGACATTATTTATGAGGACGATACGGTTTTAATTGTTAATAAAGACGCTGATATGGTGGTACATCCGGGTTATAACAATTGGGACGGTACATTGGTCAATGCATTGGTTCATCATTTTGGTCATCTTCCCACTTCAAAAAACGGAGCCATAAGGCCGGGTTTGGTGCATAGAATAGACAAAGGAACAACAGGACTTCTTGTTATAGCCAAAACAGAATATGCCATGCAGCACCTGGCACGTCAGTTTGCCGACCACTCAACAGAGCGAACTTATTATGCTGTAGTATGGGGAGAACCAGAAGAAGACAAAGGAACCATTAATGTAAATCTGGGGCGTAGTTTTAAAGACAGAAGAATAACAGATGTTTTTCCTGAAGGTGATATTGGGCGAAAAGCCATTACACACTATGAGGTAATAAAAAGAATGCGATATGTCAGCCTGGTCAAATGTAATCTTGAAACAGGAAGAACTCACCAAATAAGAGCCCACATGAAGTATTTGGGTCACCCTCTGTTTGGCGATACCACCTATGGTGGCAATAAAGTTTTAAGAGGGAATCTGTTTTCAAAGTATAAGCAGTTTGTAGATAATTGTTTTCAGATAATGCCCAGACAGGCATTACATGCTAAGTCATTGGGCTTTGAGCATCCTGAGAAAAAAGAATGGATGCAATTTGATTCTGAACTTCCGGCCGACATGCAAGAGCTAATTGAAAAATGGGAACATTATGTTCAGTACAACTGATTCTCCTTATTGAAATTCAGAAGGAATTTAATAGATTGGCTATTGACAATAAATGTAAATGACTATGGAAGAATTAAAGATAAGAGTAGGAACCAAAGAAGATGTGCCGGCCATGATGAAACTGGTTATGGAACTTGCTGAATATGAGAAAGGAGCCGATCAGGTGACTAATACGGTTGAGAAAATGACTGAGGATGGTTTTGGTGAGAATCCAATTTTTGGGTCTTTTGTGGCAGAAATGGACGGTAAATTAGTCGGTATTTCAATCTATTATTTCCGATATTCTACCTGGAAAGGCAGAAGACTCTATCTAGAAGATATAGTGGTGACTTCAGAATTGCGAGGTAAAGGTATTGGCAAAGGACTTTTTGAGCAAACCGTTGCCAAAGCAAAAGAAACCGGCTGTACAGGAATGATGTGGCAAGTACTGGATTGGAACGAATCTGCTATCGAGTTTTACAGACAATACGGAACACGTTTTGACGACGACTGGGTAAATTGTAAGCTGGATTTTTAATTCGGGATTCACTGATTAAATGTTAAAATGATTTTGACTGTTTTAGTTAAAGTTTAAATTGCTTTAGCTAAAACAGTTTTTTATGAAAAGAAGCTTCGTCTTTTTCTTTATTACATTTCCGGTAGCATCCTTTGCTCAAATACCATATTCCTCTGACATTGCCACGGAAACCTTGCTTTATAAACGCAATGAATTAATCAATGATTATTCTAAACCCCTAAAGTGGGATGCCAAAGGTTTCCATACTAAAGAAGAAGTATATTCAAAATATTGGGCCGACGAAATGGTTCCAATGCCAACAAAGACTTTAAAATCTGAAAGCCGTATGCCAATGCTTATACCCGAGGAGGAGCTGAAAATTCCTAATGCAATGGATAAATAGGAAAGAGTAAACGTTCTAGAGGTGACATTTGTTACCTAATTAAGGTAGGGAATATGCTATTATTGCAGTGAATCTAAATTATTCGATTTGAGAAAAAATCTCCTTATTGGTCTTATTGTTACTGTCTTTTTATCGGTAGTGATTTATGCAGTTTTCTTTAGAGAAAAAGAAGTGATCACTCCATTAACGAACAGTTGGGATTTTGCAATTCCAAACCAAGATGTGCCGTCTGGGTTGGTCTCTTTAAAGGCTGAAGATTGTGGTACATGCCATCAGGAGCATTATGAGGAGTGGAAACTTGCCACACATGCCCACGCCTGGACAGACCTCCAATTTCAGGCTGAACTAAAGAAAGAAAGTAGTCCGTTTATGTGCATTAATTGTCATATCCCACTTCAGAATCAGCAGGAGTTTAAAGTTACGGGGCTCATCAATGGTGATATTTACAGACCAGTAAAAGAGAAAAATCCTCATTTTGACCCAATTCTTCAAAAAGAAGGTATAACCTGTGCCAGTTGTCATGTTAGAAATAATGAAATAATAGGAGCTACTGGAAGTGAATTAGCTCCACATCCGGTTCGGAAAGCACCGGAGTTGTTAAATGAAAACCTTTGTATAGGTTGTCATAACGCAAGTGCGGTAATTACACCAACTTTAGCATGTACTTTTCAAACGGGCGACGAATGGAAAGCCGGACCATTTTATGGGGAGAAGAATTGTATTGATTGTCATATGACAGAAGTAGAAAGGCCACTCGTAACGGGTTATCCGGTCAGAAAAAGCCATAGACACTGGTTTACCGGTAGTGGTATCCCAAAGTTTGACACAGTACAGACAACAATACAAAACGGGTTGGTATTTAAGCCTTCCTCAATAGCCAAAGTGTATGCTGCCGATGAAGTTTTCACATTTGATTTTAAAGCAAAAAATGAAAATGCAGGTCACAGAGTGCCAAGTGGCGATCCGGAAAGATTTATTAAGGTATATCTGACTTTAATAAATGACCAGGGCGATACCCTGAAATTCAAAGAAAACCGAATAGGCGAAGAATGGGAGTGGTACCCTGAAGCCAAAAAACTCAGCGATAATAACTTTGATCCGGGAGAAGAACGGACATATAAATTAGAGCATATTCTAAAGAAGAAGGGTGATTATAAGCTTTTGGTAAAAGTAACTAAGCACAGGCTCAATAAAGAAAATGCCGAGTACAATGGACTCGGCACCAACTATCCTTTATTCATCACCATTTACAATGAGCAGTATGATTTCAGCGTAGAATAGTTCCTATGGACAGCCTTCACCTTTGGCTTCTTTCTGTCTTTCTACAAAAACCTTCTTTTGCTCGGCAAGTGTCTGACCTAAAACTTTAAGTTCATAGCCACCTTCTACCACCATTTTTACATAACCCTTTTTACATAGCGGACCCCAATTAAGGCTTGATCCAGTTGTAAATCCTGTATGTACATAAGCCAACTCCTGACCTGCAATATTTAATCCTACTCTTGGGAAAGCAACTCCAAATTGTACATCAATAGGGAAACCAATGTTTGCAGCAGAATCAAAGGTGCCGTCTGTGATTTGTTCTTTACCTAAACTACCACTCGTACTTACTGTGGTACCTTTGTATTCAAAACCCGCATCTGCACTCATACTGATTTTACTGCTCGCCGTTGCAGACGATTTAGCATCTACAATGGTAATTTGAGATACAAACTGAATGCCTATGTCTATAGAAACGGGTATAGGCAAAGGTACCGGCCCACCAGGGGTAGGAATAAAACGAATAGGTATACTTAAGGCTACCCCCGGAAGCTTAAGACTATGCTCTCCGGAGGTTCCACCTGCGGCTGAGAGACTCAAGGTCATGTCGGCGGTAATTCCTTCGTTATTGGCAGTGAAGTTTTGTAACTCCCCATCTTTAATTCTGATGCTTGTTTTTTGCTTTGGTAGTTTTACTTTTCCTTCTGCTGTAAAAGCAACTGTAGCCTTTCCGGCTATTTTTTTGGCCATTTGCAGCGTAAATGTGCAGGCAT
>JANSYO010000333.1 GCA_024742395.1 Cytophagales bacterium | reverse complement strand
GTTTCTCTTCCAACGTCTCAATGCTTTAGGTCGACTTGAAGAGAATACCTGCTCCATTTAAATCCTAAAGCGAAATGAAAAAATTTGTAACTCTGTTATGGTCTGCAATATTTGTATTTGGACTTAACCATTTTTGTTCTAGTCAATCCAAGGAGTTGGCCAAATTAATGGACAACCCAGATAAGTTACGTAAATCAGTTCTGGTTCAGTTAGGAGAATTGCGTAAAATTCAAATCAAAAAAGGATGGGCCAAAGAAGAAGATTACAAACTTCCACAGCGTGTAGGTTTATTGACTTTTGTTGTTAATGACAAGGCCAAAACTGTAACTCATGTCTCTTCTTCTGTAACGACAACTTCAAGAACCAAACGTACTTCTGAGGCACTTAGTCTGTATGCTAACCATCTGTACTCTAAAACGATAGATGGGATTAAGGCATCTTTTACATCAAGAGGTATGAACTTGTTGGAAATAGATGATTATCTGGACACAGAAGAAAAATCCAGCATCTATGATAGTTACCAATTGAAAGAACTGAAGGCCGTCAAGGCATTCGACGGCCTGACAGGTGCGGGGAATTCTGGTCCTGCTCAGGGGTACAGAAATATGACATTGCCATATTTCGGGGCCATGCCGAAGGCCATCAAAGAGCGTGATGCATTTTTCGAATCCTTGAATCTTGATGCCGTCTTGATAGTGACCATAGAAATGGACTCCTTTCGAGATTCGTTTTGGCTTATTCAAGCAGATCTGCTTTACAAGAATCCAGCAAGAACAGAAAAACGTATCCCGTACGGAAAATACCATGAAGCCATTGTTTCAAGGCTAAGAACTGATCCCTATGCCAAAAAACCACTTTATGAAGGCATTCATGTGCTAGGTGAGGAAACCTACCATACTAAAAAAGGGAAGTCGAAAACAAGAAAGGTTATCAATGGATTTGACCCTAACTTTTATTCGATTATTAATAAAGTAGTAGATTTTGCTGCTGAAAGACTTCATACATATGTTGAAGGCTAATCCTTAATAGTCCGTTTAGTTTACTCAAACCTGAATGCTAACACTAACTAACCAAGCCGGACTTAATGGCAAACCGAATCAGTCCGGCTACATTTTTAACCTGAATTTTTTTGATAATATTCGATCGATGAGTTTCTGCC
>JANSYO010000294.1 GCA_024742395.1 Cytophagales bacterium | reverse complement strand
TAGACATTTCATATTTGATGCAAGCTTTTTGAGCAAAATGCACGATTTTCCGTGCACCATAGAATCATCAAGTGACCCTTTAAACGTTAGCTTCAGGCATGTCATCTAGTGTGTTGGGCGAGGGTCGAAGTATATGTTACATCTTCTCCTCACCCGCCGTGTAGCTAACATGCCTGAGACTTTCTCAGCAGAGCCTATGTAGCATAAAAAAGCCTGACTCGTAAGTGATACGAGTCAGGCTTTTTTCTTTACTGTAGTTTGTTTTTATCTAAAGTCAACCACTTCTACACCCGGGTGTTTCTTTTCGTCAAATACAAAATCCCGATCCGTAATGGTATCATTCACTGCAAAATCATTGATCTGATACAGGTAGCGGCTTCCTGACTTGTCAAAAATCCGGAAGTTTTTCAGCTGGTTATCAGCTTTCTTGATCTCCATTCTGATTTTGTAAAATGTCTTGTCTCTGTCTTCGGGTACGAGATCTACCACATCCAGCGTACCGTTTTCCTTGCTTTCCAGAAAGAGGTATTTGTAGCCGGTTTTGTAAATCGAAAAGATATTGGACAAGGTAATTTCCTCTTCCGAATCATCATATTCTGATATCGTCACCTCGTTATCATCTTTCAAATAAGTCCACACCGAAGATCCGTCGTTGATAATTTCCTGACCACTCATTTGTAGCCTGTATTTGTTGTCTTTTACGGTAATTATCCCTTCAAACTTCTCATCTATGTCTTCTGCCTCATTTTCCATTATATAGCTAAAATTGGCAGTGAAAGCCGGCATGCTTTGGTATCGTTTGCTCATCGCATCCAATATCTCCAGCGCCTGGGGATCTTTCTGGGCCACCGCCTGCACCACACATACCAACACAGCCCATATCGTTAAGCTCAATTTATTCATTTTCTTAGTGTTTATTCTGTTTTATCAAGTGTTAAAGGTCATTCAATAACTGTTCCAAACTATACTCGTCTTTTACTAGTACCTCCCGGGCCTTGCTACCCTCAAAAGGACCTACAATTCCTGCAGCTTCGAGTTGATCTATTAGTCGCCCTGCCCGGTTGTATCCCAGCTTGAGTTTGCGCTGAATCAGCGAAGTACTCCCCTGCTGATGAGCTACAATCAGGCGTGCTGCATCATCAAAAAGCACATCTCTGTCGGCCAGGTCCACATCGCCTACTCCTGACTCTCCGTCTTCGCCCACATACTCGGGTAGCATATAAGCTGATTCATACCCTCGCTGCGAACCTACAAACTCACAAATACGCTCAACCTCG
>JANSYO010000239.1 GCA_024742395.1 Cytophagales bacterium | reverse complement strand
GCGGTTATCCTTTTCGTTCTGTTTTCATCTCGCGAATTCATCTGTGATCGCCTTAGCTGCCAAAGCGCCCAATCTTCAAACCTTAAACCTATGTGGATGTAAACTAATAGGAGACTCTTCAGTTAAGGCAGTGTTGCAACAATGCCCCAAACTCTCTTCGTTGAGTATCAACAGTTGCAAACAAGTAACCATCGATTCTATGAGATACATCAATGATAACCTGGAGAATCTCCGTTCACTATCTTACTTAGATGTGAGAAGTTGTCCATTGTTAGAAAACAATGAAGAAACAGGCGCTTTAGTGGAAGAAATTGTCTCGCGTACTTCCTTGCATCTGCGGATGAATAAATGACTACAGCTCTTTATAAATGGATCTATTCTTTCAACAGTATTCGGATGTTTGATGCATAATCTACAGGATAACGACAACAGCTCACTGACTAGTCAACCGATCGTTTGCGTTTTGTCGCAGAAGCAATTGAAAGTTTACAAGCCATTCATTTCGTAAATCTGGTGTTTCTGCATCTAGCTCTAATGTCTTGCTTTCATCTGAACATATAATAGACATCGCAATTTTCAAGTTCGCAGCTGTACAGAAAAATCAGCAATCAGTGAAGATAACCCTGTGCTCCTTACATTTTACTAGTTTCTTGCTTGTATGGCCCTTTTTGGTTCCAATTACATCATTTACCAGTATAAATCCCTCGAGCTTTTGTTTATCGGGCTCTCGCCAAGTGATCTTCGTTAAAGTTTTGTCTAATGACAAAATTCTCTTGTGTGGCTTCCCTCGTTTTGGGTACTTTAAGAAAACATTATCTATAATTTTCTTAGTTCATATGAAAAGCTTAGCATAGCCATTCAACGTACCTGCTAATAGTAAGGACAAATTAATGGCATCATCAACTACTGGAATCTCTGGTTCCTCTGGTACTGCTTCTTGCTCTCCAAGATCTGTTCTTAGAGGAATTGGTGGTGCAGCAGCTTCATTTGGTTTGAATTGCGTGGGAGCAGAGATGGGAATAGGAGGCCGCGGTTTTCGTTGCTTTGCCTCGTTTTGTGTTTCCTTAAAATCATTAGAAGATGAAGAGCGTATAATAGATTCATCTTTATCACTCTTTGCACGTTCTGGAATCTCTAAAACAGAAGTACTGGCATGCGCTGGATTTCCTTTAGGATTGGCATTAGGACCACGTTTAGATACAGGTTTGTTGCCTTTACTACTAGGTTCGATTTTTGTAAAGTAATTGCCAGGGACATATCCTCGTTCCAAGTTTCGTTCAGCAGTAAACCACCCGCTTTCATGTCGTTCTATCATCAAAAAAGTTTCACCTTTCTTAAAACTAAGCTGAGCGCCAGCATCATCACCCACAAAGTCATGTTCAGCTTTCCAAAACGAAGGAAAACTTTCAGCCATGTCAGCCGGAACGCACCAAAAGAAACTGATTAATCCCCTCCCTGGGGTTTCAGGTCATTAGTATATTTTATTTTCGGGGGTAGGTTGTGAGGATGTCCTCTTTGGGGTAGATTGCTTCGTTTTCTAGTGCATTTCGCGCTGCGTCTTGTTTTGCTTCGTCTGTGGATCTGCCTGAACCTTCTCCGATCTTGTTGACACCGTTATATGCTCCTACTACAATGTCTTC
>JANSYO010000434.1 GCA_024742395.1 Cytophagales bacterium | reverse complement strand
CAGCTGATTTCTTGGCTTTTCTTGATGCTTTGCACATAAAAAGATGTGCTGTGGTATCTTGGTGTGATGGTGCCAATATATCGTTAATGGCAGCTGCGCAAAGGCCTACAGCGTTTGGTATGTACTTTAAACCGTACTAATTCGATCTGTACTCATTATGTGCAGCTGGTATAGTAGCCTCTGTTCCACACTTAAAAATATCAAACTCTCAAGAAGAGATTGACTACGCAGTAGCATCCATGAAGGAATTCCCGGAGATGATTAAGTCAAACACAGCTGTATGTCATTCTTATACGCCCAACTGTGAAGCAGTAGTAACTAACAAATACAAAAATAGTATTGGAAGACTTTAGAGAGGCAATATGGGTCGGAAGAACAAGCAAAACGAATTTTTGACAGATGGTACAAACGGTCCTCTAACTTGGAGTGGATGTTTGTGTTTCGATTGTAGCGTTGTTAGGTTATTAAGTTTTGAGTTAAGGTTACAAAAAGATCTGACAGCATGCTTAACAAAGGTCGAATGTTCAGTTTTTGTGACAATTGCGGGTAAAGATAACTTTTTCCTACCTGCTACTGGATTGGCTATTCTACCCCTCATTCAGAATGTTCAACATTGGATTGCAGAAGAATCAGGTCATATGATTCATACCAGCTCAGGACCTCAAGCAGCAGAGTTTTTTGCTAGATCTCTGGCGTTTCTCAATTCTTTGTCTCTCACAGCAAAGCTTTAGAACGTTGGGATATAAAAGAGTTACTCATAATCTTTTCATCCGCGTAAACAGCATGCGCTTGGTGTCGCGTTTTTCTTTCTTTGCCTTTGTCTCTATCAACACGTCTGTGGTCATGTTTGTATTGCTGAGGTGATAAAATGATAGCAAGGCAAGTAATAGCGGGAAGATACCATTCTGTGGGGTAACAGAATCGATGTTCCGATGTTGCCGTTATTGAGACCAGATCAATAATGGAACGTCTCCGTACGTTTCAAGTGCGATACAAAGCTTTTGTAGT
>JANSYO010000322.1 GCA_024742395.1 Cytophagales bacterium | reverse complement strand
TACCGGTTTCGATTTCACTCACCGTTTTATTACTTAAGAAGGCAATAGCAAATTGATCAGGAGGGAAGCGCCCCAGCAATACATGAGCACTGTAGTGGTCTTTCAAAGCCCGTGAGAATCCCACCAAAATACTATTAGCTTCATCAAAACCTAGGGTGCGATTCAGGCGAGAAAAATGATCGATATCGAGATAAATGACCACCAGTATTTGCTCTGGTTTGCGCGTTGCCACTTTACGCTCAAGTTGTGTACTGAACATATAGTGATTGAGCAAACCAGTAAGTGGATCAAACTGATTGAGTATTTCTGAGGTTTGTACGGAACGAGAAACCAACAAAAACAGTAAGCCACTGGTGATTAAAACAAAAAACCAGCCCTTGAATGTTTGCAGCTGACTTAATAGAGCAATGTCGCTCACCAAGCCTTCCAGCGCCATATCAGAGAATAAAATCCAACAACCTGCAAACAGGGCATAGGTTATTGTTATTTTGAGCGCGGAATAGAGACTGATCTTCATGAATAAAGCACGACAAAACCAAATAATAATTATGCTTAGCGCCCATCTGCGCCATTTATTAAGCCTAGCAGCTCAAAAAAATCGCGAGTGTGCACAAGTGGCCACTATGAAAACACTAAACTAGCATAAAATTATAATAAATCGAGTTTTAATAACTTTTATTCGATGTTTTGCACTTGCTCGCGCATTTGCTCAATCAGAACTTTCAATTCCACAGCGATGTTGGTGGTCTGAGAACTAATGGATTTACTGCTAAGGGTATTGGCCTCACGATTCAGCTCTTGCATCATGAAATCTAAACGCCGCCCTACCGGACCGGCTTGCTCCATAATATGAGCCACTTCTTTTACATGGGCCTCAAGGCGATCCAATTCTTCGTCCACGTCGGCTTTTTGCAGTACGATGACCATTTCTTGTTCTAGCCGCTCAGGTTCGACATTCACTTCTAAATCCGCCAACTTGTTTTTCAGGTGTTGTCGCTGAGCCTGCATTAATTGCGGTAATAACGTTCTTACCTGAGCCACCTGTTGAGAGATGCTGCTGATGCGTTGCATTAAGAATTGCTTCAGTGCCTCCCCTTCTCGCTGACTCATGTCCAATAACCCTTTTACTGCTTCATCAAAGCATTCCAAGGTTTGCTCTTGAATTAACGCTTTGT
>JANSYO010000074.1 GCA_024742395.1 Cytophagales bacterium | reverse complement strand
GTAACTCAGGTTAGAACAGAAGAGACTGATGGTTACAAAGCTATTCAGTTAGGCTATGGTGAGAAGAAAGAGAAGAGAACTACTAAAGCTCTTCAAGGGCATTTTAAAAAGGCCAACACTACTCCAAAGAGAAAGTTGATCGAATTCAAAGAGTTTACGCAAGATTACAATCTTGGTGATACAATTTCAGTTCAGGATGTTTTCGCTGAAGGAGAATTTTTGGATGTGAGTGGTAAGACAAAAGGTCGTGGTTTCCAGGGGGTTGTTAAACGTCACGGGTTTGGTGGTGTTGGACAGTCAACTCATGGTCAGCACAACAGACAGCGTCACCCGGGTTCCATTGGAGCTTGTTCATACCCTGCTCGTGTATTCAAAGGGTTAAAAATGGGTGGAAGAATGGGTAACACAAATGTTACAATTCAAAACCTTAAAGTATTAAAGGTAATGGCAGATAAGAATTTGATTCTAGTATCAGGTTCTGTACCAGGCCCGAAAAATACTCTTTTGACTTTACATAAATAAACTAAGGTCGAGTCCCGACGACATCGAAAAAAGGGGAAAGTAAAATGGATATTAAAGTAATAAACAAGGAAGGTAAGGAAACCGGGAAGAAAGTAACTCTTTCTCCAGAGGTTTTTGGAATCGAGCCTAACGAACATGTGATCTGGTTAGATGTTAAGCAATATCTTGCTAATCAACGTCAGGGGACTCACAAAGCCAAAGAGAGAGCTGAGGTGAATCGTACAGGTAAGAAACTTCACAGACAAAAGGGTACAGGTGGTGCTCGTCATGGTTCAAGAAGATCTCCAATTTTCGTAGGTGGTGGTACCATTTTTGGGCCACGTCCAAGAGATTACAGCTTCAAAATCAATAAAAAAGTGAAGTCATTGGCTAAAAAGTCAATTCTTTCTGAAAGAGCTAAAGAAGGTAGAGTGATTGTTGTTGAAGACTTTGCTTTCGAAGCACCAAAAACAAAAGATTTCTTAGGATTTCTTTCTGCTGTAGGTGTATCAGGAAAAACCCTTTTCGTAGTAGATGGTAATGATAACAATCTTTATCTGTCTGCAAGGAATATTCCTAAGACTTGGGTATCTGAAAAGAATGAGATCAACATTTATGATCTTGTGAATGCTGAGAACATTCTTATATCTGAAAGTTCTTTAGCGTATCTAGAAACAATTTTGAATTAATTAGAACCAGTAGGTTTAAAAACTTAGATAATAATGAGTGTTTTAAAAAGACCGATAATCACTGAAAAGTCTCAAGGGCTTAACTCTCAAGGTAAATATACTTTTGAGGTGGCAATGGGTTCTAATAAGATTCAGATTGCCAAGGCAGTGGAAGAGATGTATGGTGTCACTGTAGCCAGTGTATCAACAATCCGTCAATTTGGAAAAACGAAATCCAGAATGACAAAATCAAAAGTAACCAGTGGTAGAACTTCAATCACAAAGAAAGCTGTAGTAACAGTTGGTGAAGGTGAGTTAATTGATTTCTACGCTGATTTATAAGAATTAAAGTCGTAATAGGTAAAGCCTGACAAATGTTAGGTTGCAAAATTAAATAAGATGGCTGTTAAAAAGATTAAACCAACAACTCCGGGTCAGAGAAACAGGGTAGCACCTGATTACTCAGACATTACAACGAATAAGCCCGAGAGAAGTTTGACCACCGTGGTTAAGAAGACGGGTGGTCGTAATAACGAAGGACATAGAACTGCCAGGTATATCGGTGGTGGTCACAAAAGAAGATATCGTATCATCGATTTCAATCGTGATAAGGTAGATATGAAAGCAGAGGTGACTACTATAGAGTATGATCCTAACCGTACAGCAAGAATTGCTCTTGTAAAATATGAAGATGGTGAGAAGAGATATATCATAGCTCCTCAAGGTCTTCAGGTTGGTCAGGTAATTGTTTCTGGCGAAAGTGTGGCTCCTGAAGTAGGAAACGCAATGCAGTTGATCAATATGCCTTTGGGTACAATTGTTCATAACATTGAGTTAACGCCTGGTAAAGGTGCTCAGTTAGCAAGAAGTGCTGGTACTTATGCTCAGTTGCTTGCAAAGGATGGCAAATACGTAACGTTAAAAATGCCTTCTGGTGAAATGAGAATGGTATTGAGTGTTTGTTTTGCTACTGTTGGATCTGTATCTAACCCGGATCACATGAACGTGAATCTTGGTAAGGCAGGTAGAAACAGATGGCTGGGACGTCGTCCTAGAGTTCGTGGTGTAGCCATGAACCCTGTTGATCACCCGATGGGTGGTGGTGAAGGTCGTTCTTCCGGTGGACATCCAAGATCAAGAAATGGTGTGATGGCTAAAGGGAAGAAAACCCGTTCAAAAAACAAATACTCGAATCGCTTAATAATTGCAAAAAGAACTAAATAATAGATAATGGCTCGTTCACTTAAAAAAGGACCTTACGTCGATTTTCGTCTTGAAAACAAGGTGAATAAAATGGCAGAATCAGGTAAGAAATCTGTGATCAAAACTTGGTCTCGTAGATCAATGATTACTCCGGATTTCATTGGGTTTACGTTTGCTGTTCACAACGGTAATAAATTTATTCCTGTTTACGTAACAGACAATATGGTAGGTCACAAACTTGGAGAATTTGCTCCAACAAGAAACTTCAGAGGTCACGTAAATAAAAAAGACAAGGGTCGTAAGTAATTATTAATGTACTCGGCTTTTAAGCGTAAAACTATTTAAAATGGAAGCAGTAGCAAAACTTAATAATTTCCCTACCTCACCAAGAAAGGCTCGTTTAGTAGCAGATCTTATCAGAGGAAAAAAAGTAAGTCAGGCTTTGGGAATTCTTAGCCATCAACCTCAAGCAGCAGCACCTGTATTGAAAAAGGTATTGATGTCTGCAGTTGCAAATTGGCAAAATAAGAATGAGGATGTGAATATTGAAGAAGCAGACCTTATTGTGAAAAGTGTAAATGTAGACGGAGGTAGAGTCCTAAAAAGACTTAGACCAGCCCCTCAGGGTCGTGCCTACAGAATCAGAAAGCGTTCTCACCACGTAACAGTTGTTATAGACAATGTTGCACCGGTTGTTGAGACTGCAGAAGAAGTAAAAACTGAAGAATAAAATACCCAAAACTAATATTTAAGTACAAACATGGGACAAAAAGTAAATCCTATCGGTCTTAGACTAGGTTACATAAAAGGTTGGGATTCTAGCTGGTATGGTGGAAAGAACTTTTCTGACAAGTTAGTAGAAGACAACAAAATCAGAAAATATATCAATGCCCGTATTCAAAAGGGTTCAATTTCAAAAGTTGTTATTGAAAGAACATTAAAGAGAATTACCTTGACTATTCATACGGCTCGTCCGGGAGTAGTTATTGGTAAGGCTGGTTCTGAGGTTGATAAATTAAGAGAAGAGCTGAAAAAGCTTACTGGTAAAGATGTTCAAATCAACATTTTTGAAATTAAAAGACCAGAACTAGACGCTAAGCTGATTGGTGAAACTATTGCTCAGCAGCTAAAGGCTCGTATCTCTTACAGAAGAGCGATGAAACAAGCTATTCAATCTGCAGTACGTGTAGGTGCTGAAGGGATTAAAATAAAACTTTCTGGTAGATTAGGTGGTGCTGAAATGGCTCGTACCGAAATGTACAAAGAAGGAAGAATTCCACTTCATACTCTTCGTGCGGATATTGATTACGCAGTTTCTGAAGCACTTACTGTTTATGGTATCATTGGTATCAAGGTATGGGTATTCAAGGGTGAAGTTTTCGGTAAGAAAGATTTAACTCCTGCAGGTGCAATTGCTGATTCTTCAACTGGAGACAAGAGAAGAAGAGGTGGTGATGACAGAGGCGATAGAGGTGGCAGAAGAAGAGACGGTGGCAGAGGCGGCCGTGACAACAGAGATGGCGGCGGAAGAGGAAGAGGCCGTAATTAAGAACACTTTCTGAAGAATATAAGGGGCTGAGACCTCATAAGAATAAAAGTTATGTTACAACCAAGAAGAACAAAGTTTCGTAAGCAGCAAAAAGGAAGGATTAAAGGTATTGCTTCCAGAGGGCATCAGATCGCTTTTGGTAGCTTCGCTATCAAGTCGCTTGAGCCTGGAAGAATAACTTCTCGCCAAATTGAAGCTGCTCGTATCGCTGTAACTCGTGCAATGAAACGTGAAGGCCAGGTTTGGATTAGAATTTTCCCTGATAAGCCTATTACAGCTAAGCCTTTAGAAGTAAGGATGGGTAAGGGTAAAGGAGCTCCTGAGTATTGGGTGGCTAACATTTATCCAGGTACTATTCTATTTGAAGCTGGTGGAGTAACACTTGAAGTAGCTAAAGAAGCACTTCGTTTAGCTGCTCAGAAGCTTCCTATGACTACAAAGTTTGTAGTTAGAAGAGACTATCAGGCATAATTAAAGGTCAAGGTAGACCAAACTATTTGAATTTAATAAGTCGGATTGGTTCCGGCAGCAAAGAATAGGACAATGAAAAAAGTAGATTTAAAGGGATTATCGGTAGAGCAGTTGGAAGCTCAGATCTCTGAGGAGAAAGGTAGACTGCAGAAAATGAAGTTTGCTCATGCTATTACGCCGATAGAGAATCCTAAAAGAATCACCGAATCAAGAAAGGTGATTGCTAGATTGTCAACTGAACTAAGTAGTAGATAATTTAGACATCCTAAATTTTTATACAGAATACTAATATCGTGACGAGAGTCACTCATCTGTTACCGCAAAATGGAAAGACAAGTTAGAAAAGAGCGTATCGGGGTTGTAGTAAGCAACAAGATGAACAAATCTGGAGTAGTTCAGGTTGTTCGTAAGGTGAAGCACCCTAAGTATGGTAAAATTATGCTCAAGACAAAGAAATTCATGTTTCATGATGAAAACAGTGAGGCCGGTATAGGTGATACTGTTAAGATTATGGAAACAAGACCTTTGAGTAAGACAAAGAATTGGAGACTCATTGAAGTTCTGGAGAAGGCGAAGTAATCTTCCTGTCCGGAGTTAACAAAAGTTAAAACTATAAGATAATGTTACAGCAAGAATCAAGAGCTAACGTAGCTGATAATAGCGGTGCCAAAGAGGTATTAGTAATCCGTGTTTTAGGAGGTACTAAAAAGAGATATGCCGGTATTGGCGATAAGGTAGTAGTTACTGTGAAGCAGGCACTATCTTCTTCTACTAACATGAAGAAAGGAACTATTTCCAGAGCTGTAGTAGTGAGAACAAAGAAAGAGGTTAGAAGAAAGGATGGTTCGTATATCAGATTTGAGGAAAATGCGGTAGTTCTTTTGAATAATAATGATGAGCCTAGAGGTACTCGTATTTTCGGACCTGTAGCTCGTGAATTAAGAGAGAAGCAGTTCATGAAAATTGTTTCTTTAGCACCAGAAGTACTTTAAATTTCCTTCGAAGAGGAGAAAAAATCAGTAAAATGGAAAGAAATACTAATAAGCAGCAAAAACGTCATGTGAGAACTGGAGATACAGTTCAGGTGATGGCCGGTAACTCTAAAGGTAAGCAAGGTAAGGTTACAGAAGTGATAGCCAAAAAGGACCGTGTGATCGTTGAAGGAGTTAACATGATAAAGAAGCATGTTAAGCCTAATGCTCAAAATCCTCAGGGTGAAATCCAGGAGGTGGAAGGTAGTGTACATATCAGTAATGTACAACTTGTAGATCCTGCTACTGGCAAGCCTACACGTACCGGAAGAAAATTGAACGAAAAAGGCAAATTGCAACGCTACTCCAAGGAGAGCGGAAAATTGATTTAAAAAGTAATCGTGGGTCGGAAATCCACTTATAGTAATGGCAAGATTAAAAGAACAATATTTAAAAGAAGTAGTACCAGCACTTATGGAGAAATTCTCTTATAAGTCATCAATGCAGGTTCCTTCTTTAAAGAAGATAGTAGTAAACCGTGGTGTAGGTGATGCAACTGGTGATAAGAAACTAGTTGATAGCAGTGTAGAAGAATTAACTACTATTACAGGACAGAAAGCTGTACCAACAATGTCTAAGAAGGCAGTTTCCAACTTTAAGTTAAGAGAGGGGATGCCAATTGGGGCCAAAGTAACGCTTAGAGGAGAGATCATGTATGAATTCTTAGATAGATTGGTATCTATAGCTCTTCCTCGTGTTCGTGATTTTCAAGGGATAAGTGACAAAGGTTTTGACGGAAGAGGTAATTATACGTTCGGTGTAACTGAGCAGATTATATTTCCTGAGATTTCAATAGATAAAATATCAAAAATCCAGGGTATGGATATAACATTTGTGACTTCTGCTCCAACAGATGCAGAGAGCTACGAATTGTTAAAAGCGTTAGGGATGCCTTTCGCTAGTTCAAAAAAAGTAATAAATTAATTTTCGATAGAGATGGCTAGAGAAGCAATCAAGGCAAGAGAACGAAAAAGAGAAAGATTGGTAGCAAAGTATGCTGATAAAAGAGCTGCTTTAAAGGCTGCTGGTGATTGGAAAGGATTAGATGCCCTTCCAAAAAACGCTTCACCAGTTCGCTTGCACAATAGATGTAAACTTACCGGAAGACCAAAAGGTTACATGCGTCAGTTTGGTATCAACCGTGTTACTTTCCGTGAAATGGCGAGTGCAGGTCTTATACCGGGAGTTACAAAAGCTTCTTGGTAAAATTTTTTAAATTAATTTAGATTAACTATCTTTGCAGCCCAATTGAGAAAGTCACGCCCGTGATACTACTCAATGAAGGCTTAGGTATCCAATATTTAATAGTAAAAGAATGATAACGACGGATCCAATAGCAGACTACCTTACTAGGATTAGAAACGCTATTAGTGCAAGACACAGAGTTGTAGATATTCCAGCTTCAAACATGAAGAAGGAAATCACAAAGGTTCTTTATGATAAAGGGTATATTCAGAGTTATAAATTTGAGGACGTAGGTCCACAAGGTCAAATTAAAATTGCTTTGAAATACAATCCTGTAACAAAAGAATCTGCTATAGTAGATTTAAGAAGAGCATCAAAACCAGGTTTACGTAAATACGCTAAAGCTTCAGCTTTACCACGTGTACTAAACGGTTTGGGTATAGCAGTTCTTTCTACTTCAAAAGGAATTGTAACAGATAAAGAAGCTCGTACCTTGAATATAGGTGGGGAAGTTCTTTGTTATATATATTAATTAGTTAAGTTGACCGCTTAGGAATAAGCCTTAAACAAATTGAAATGTCTAGAATTGGTAAAAAAATAATTAAACTTCCTCAAGGTGTCTCGGTATCTCTTGATTCTGATAGCAATGTGGTAGTTAAAGGACCAAAAGGTGAACTTACTCAGCCGATTGATTCTGATTTTAAATTGGAATTTAACGAGGGAGAAGTTACTGTGGTTAGACCATCTGAGCAAAAAAGACACAGAGCTCTTCACGGTCTTTACAGGAGCTTAGTAAATAATGCCGTAGTAGGTGTTAGTGAGGGTTACAAAAAGGAATTAGAACTTGTCGGTGTAGGATATAAAGCTACTAACCAAGGCAATGTTTTGGATCTTTCTTTAGGATACTCTCACAATATAATTTTTGTGGTGCCTGATGAAATAAAGGTGGCTACTGAAATGGTGAAAGGACAGAATCCTAAGGTAGTTTTAGAGGGTATTGACAAGCAACTTATAGGTTTAGTGGCTGCTAAGCTTAGAGAACTAAGGAAAATCGAACCTTACAAAGGTAAAGGTGTACGCTTCACAGGCGAGGTTATTCGTAGAAAGGCTGGTAAAACTGCTGCCAAGTAATTTAATAAATTTAGAATTTAAGAAATTAAAACTTATAAGATGTCAACTTTTAAAACAAAGAGAAGGCAAAAGATTCAGTGGAGAATCAGAAGGAAGATCAAGGGGACTGCAGAGAAACCTAGACTATCTGTTTATCGCTCGAATAAGGCAATATACGCACAGTTAATTGATGATTTAAGTGGTAATACACTGGCATCATCTTCAACTCAGACTTTAGGTTTAACATCAGTAACGGTGGAGAACTCAAAGCAAGTAGGGGTAGATTTAGCTAAGAAGGCTATTGATAATGGCCTGTCTGCCTGCGTTTTTGATAGAGGTGGTTATTTGTATCACGGTAATGTCAAGGCTCTTGCTGAAGGTGCAAGAGAAGGCGGACTTAAATTTTAATATCTGAAACGATTATCATAATGAGTAAAGGAGTAAAAGTAAACGAATCTGAACTTAAAGAAAAAGTAGTTGCGATAAACCGTGTTGCCAAAGTGGTTAAAGGTGGTCGTAGATTTAGCTTTTCTGCGATAGTTGTTTTAGGTGACGGAGAAGGTTCAGTAGGTCAGGGTCTGGGTAAAGCAAATGAAGTGACGGATGCGATATCAAAGGCGATTGACGATGCAAGAAAGAATCTTGTGAAAGTTCCAATAGTGAATGATACTGTACCTCACGAAATTTACGGAAAGTATTCTGGTGGATACGTGTTTGTAAAGCCTGCGGCTCCTGGTACTGGAGTAATTGCTGGTGGAGCAATGCGTGCAGTATTAGAGGCGGCTGGTATTCATAATGTATTGGCTAAATCTAAAGGTTCATCTAATCCGCATAACGTAGTGAAGGCTACAATCAATGCTTTGCAAAAAATGAGAGCTCCTCATGAGATTGCTATGCAGCGTAGAGTTAAGTTAAGCAAAGTGTTTAACGGTTAATTAATTAGAAATAGTAATATTTAGATAATGGCAACTGTAAAAATTACTCAAATTAAGAGTACGATTGACAGACCCTTGAAACAAAAGAGAACAATTCAGGCTCTTGGTTTGGGTAAATTAAATCGCACAGTAGAACTTGAACTTAATCCGGCAATTGAAGGCATGATTAATAAAGTTCAGCACTTAGTTATAGTAGAAAAATAAGGGAAAACCGAGTAGGAAGTATTCCTGCGTAAAATTTAAAGAGTAATGATAAATCTAAGTAATCTTAAGTCTGCTAAAGGAGCGACTAAGAAAAATACAAGAGTAGGTAGAGGTCAGGGTTCTGGTGGCGGTGGAACCGCAAAAAGAGGTCACAAGGGTGCGAAGTCGCGTTCTGGATATTCTCAGAAGAGAGGTTTTGAAGGTGGGCAGATGCCACTTCAAAGACGTGTGCCTAAGTTTGGTTTTAATAATCCAAACAAAGTTGTATTCAAAGCAATAAACCTTGATACACTTCAAACTTTAGCGGATAGCGGTGTTTCTTCAATTGATCTGGGAGTTCTTTATAACCTTGGTTTTATTCAGAAATCTGATTCAGTAAAAGTTTTAGGTAGAGGTGATCTAAGTTCGAAACTTGATGTAAAAGTTAGTGCTTTCTCGAAATCTGCTATTGAAGCTATCGAAAAGGCTGGTGGTACAGCTGCTGTTGATACTACATTTAACCCGGAGGCTTCCAGTGATGTTAAGTCTTCATTAGTGAAGGTTGCACCTGCTAAGGAAAAGAAAAAGGAAGTAGCACCAAAAGCAGAGGCTAAGGTTAAGGAGGAAGCTCCAAAAACTGAAAAGAAAACGGTAGCTAAGAAAACTGCTAAGGCTGCGGGTGATGATCTTAAAAAAATAGAAGGTGTAGGACCAAAAATTGCTGAATTGTTGGCAGAAGGAGGTTTTGATACTTTTGCTAAAGTAGCAGCGGCTTCAGTGGATAGTTTACAAGCTATTTTAACAGAAGCGGGTTCTAGATATGCTGCACACAATCCTACTACATGGCCAGAGCAAGCAGGATTAGCTGCTGAAGGTAAGTGGGATGAATTGAAAGAATTGCAAGATAAATTAAACGGCGGAAGGCCTGAATAATTAGCAGATAACTCTGACTATGAATAAACTGATAACGACCCTTAAGAATATCTGGTCTATTGAAGAATTAAGAAATAGAATTCTTAATACTTTGTTGATCATTGTGATTTTCAGAGTTGGATCTTTCATTGTTCTACCTGGTGTAGACCCAACCCGTCTTCAGGATTTGACTGGCGGGAACGGACTTCTTGGTTTGCTTGATACCCTTGTAGGTGGTGCATTTAGTAATGCTTCCATCATGGCATTGGGTATCATGCCTTATATATCTGCTTCTATTGCTATCCAGTTGATGGGTTTGGCTCTTCCTTATTTCAGTAAACTTCAAAAAGAAGGTGAGTCTGGAAGAAAGAAAATGAATCAAATAACGCGTTGGTTAACCATTGCGGTTACTGCGATGCAAGGGTTTACTTACTTAAAGACGGCTATACCTACAGAAGCGATTACTGTAAATCAAGGCTTATTTTACTTTTCATCAGTAATAATGTTGGTGGCAGGTACAATGATGTGTGTTTGGTTAGGTGAGCGTATGACTGAGAAGGGTGTTGGAAATGGAATATCAATGATCATAATGATTGGTATTGTTTCAAGGCTTCCTGCAGGTTTAGTTCAAGAGTTTAGTGCAAGAGCCAACGGTGGGCAAATACTATTCTTTATTATTGAAATGGTTATTTTGTTTTTAGTTGTTGTTTTTGCGGTGGCAGTAACGCAGGCAGTAAGAAGAGTACCGGTTCAGTATGCAAAGCAAATTGTTGGTAATAAAATGGTGTCTGGTCAAAGACAATACTTGCCATTAAAGGTCAATATTTCAGGTGTAATGCCAATCATTTTTGGTCAAGCCTTAATGTTCGTACCATCAGCGATAGCAAGTATTTTTGCTGAGTCAAGTGACTTTTGGGCGAATGTTCAAACTGTGTTCTCTGATTTTACCTCTTGGCAGTATAATGCTTTGTATGCATTCTTAATTATTGCCTTTACATTCTTTTATACAGCAATTACGATTAATCCAAATCAAATAGCTGATGACATGAAGAGAGGTGGTGGATTTATACCGGGTGTTAAACCAGGAATTGCTACATCAGATTATATAGCGGCTATACTGGATAGAATTACTTTGCCTGGAGCTATTTTGCTTGCAGCCATTGCAATTTTCCCGGCTGTGGCGAGTATGTTCGGTGTGAGTAATGTATTTGCTCAATTTTTTGGAGGAACCTCACTACTGATTCTTGTAGGGGTAGTATTAGATACTTTACAGCAGGTAGAGAGTTATTTATTAATGAAAAGATATGAGGGATTAATGCAGTCTGGTCGTCTGGAAGGAAGACAGACAGGTGTAATCACTCAATAGATAATGGCGAAAGGATCTGTTTATCTGAAATCAAGGGAAGAAATCGAAGTAATTCGAGCCAATGGTGAAATTTTAGGTAAGGCCCACGCTGAAGTTGCTAAAGCCCTTGAAGAAGGAGTTAAAACAAGTAGATTAGATCAAATTGCTGAAGAGTATATAAGAGATAATCAGGCGGTTCCTTCTTTTAAAGGTTATGGCGGTTTTCCTTCTTCATTGTGTATCTCGGTCAATGAAGTGGTTGTTCATGGTTTTCCGAGTAATAGAGTTCTTAAAAATGGTGATATTATATCCATAGATTGTGGAGTCTATAAGGATGGTTTTCATGCCGACAGTGCTTATACTTATGCTATAGGTGAAATTACTGATGATGTGAAAAGTTTACTTAAAGCCACGAAGGAATCTTTATACCAAGGTATAGAAAAGGTTAGACCTGGAAACAGGATTGGTGATTTAAGTCATGCTGTACAGTCTTACAATGAAGAACGTGGTTATGGAATTGTGAGAGAATTGGTAGGGCATGGTGTTGGGAAGGCTCTTCACGAGGCTCCTGAAGTTCCTAATTTCGGTAGAAGGGGAAATGGCCCAAGGATGAAAGCCGGAATGGTGATTGCCATTGAACCTATGGTTACCCTCGGTAAGAGATTTGTTTTGCAAGAGCAAGATGGATGGACTATCAGAACGGAAGATAAAAGCTACGCTGCACATTATGAGCACACTGTAGTGGTTACAAGTTCAGGGTATGATATCTTAACAACTTTCGAGTATTTAGAGAAAGTGCTCGATGATAAAAAAATGTTTTACGTTTAAGCATGGCAAAACAAGCAAATATAGAAGTAGATGGTATAATAACAGAAGCTCTTTCTAATGCTCGCTTCCGGGTGGAGTTAGAAAATAAGCATGAAGTTATTGCCCATATTTCAGGAAAGATGAGGATGCATTACATTCGGATTTTACCTGGAGATAAAGTCAAATTGGAGATGTCTCCTTATGACCTTAGCAAAGCAAGAATAGTTTATAGATATAAGTAATAATTGAGGATTAGTTCCTCTAAATTTTCAGAACATGAAAGTTAAAGCATCAGTTAAAAAACGTAGCGTAGACTGCAAGATCATCCGCAGAAAGGGGAAGATCTATGTGATCAACAAAAAGAATCCAAAATTTAAACAAAGACAAGGTTAAGAAATATGAGGATTGCAGGTGTAGATATTCCAGATAATAAAAGAGGCGAGATAGCACTTACCTACATTTTCGGTTTAGGGCGTAGCTCTGCTCAGCAAATATTAGATCAGGCTGAAGTTAGCCGAGATAAAAAGGCTGGTGAGTGGTCAGATGATGAAGCGAATGCAGTTCGTGGTGTCATAACTGAAGAATTTAAGGTAGAAGGAGCTTTAAGATCAGAAGTTCAGCTAAATATCAAGCGTCTTATGGATATTGGTTGTTACAGAGGGCTTAGACATCGTAAAGGTTTACCATTACGTGGTCAGCACACCAAAAACAACTCAAGAACTCGTAAGGGTAGAAGAAAAACTGTAGCCAACAAGAAGAAAGCTACTAAGTAATAAACGTTGATCAGGAGTTCCGATGGAACTTGCCAAATAGTCTAATAATTTAAAAAATGGCTCAAGCTAAAAGAAAAGACAAAGCAAAGAAAAGAGTTGTGGTAGTAGAACCTCATGGTGAGGTGCATATCAAAGCTTCTTTTAACAACATTATCATCTCAGTAACAAACAGTACAGGTCAAGTAATCTCTTGGGCTTCTGCTGGTAAAATGGGATTTAGAGGTTCTAAGAAAAATACTCCTTACGCGGCTCAAACTGCTGCTCAGGATTGTGGTCAGAAAGCTTACGAAGCTGGTATGAGAAAGGCCGATGTATTTGTAAAAGGACCTGGTTCTGGAAGAGAATCTGCAATCCGTACAATTCAAAGTGTAGGGATTGAAGTTGTGTCAATTACTGACAAGACTCCGTTGCCTCATAACGGATGTCGTCCTCCTAAAAGAAGAAGAGTTTAATCAAATTTGTTTCATCGCTTAATAAGAAAGCCGGTTTGGACATTGGGGCTGAGCGTTCTTTTAAGCAGTAAATTTTAATAATGGCAAGATACACAGGTCCAAAGGCTAAAATTTCAAGAAAATTCGGTGAACCAGTAATGGGACCGAGCAAAGCCTTACAGAAAAAAAACTACGGTCCGGGACAGCACGGACGTGGAAGAAGAAGTAAAAAATCTGAATATGCATTGCAACTTCAGGAAAAGCAGAAAGTAAAGTATACTTATGGTATGCTTGAAAAGCAGTTTGCAAGATTCTTTCATTTGGCTGCAGTTAGACCAGGTCAAACAGGTACAAACTTGATTCAATTATGTGAGTCAAGATTAGATAATCTTGTTTATAGATTGGGTATAGCTCCAACAAGAAGAGCTGCCAGACAATTAGTATCTCATAAGCATGTCGTTGTAGATGGCGAAGTGCTAAATATACCTTCTTACTTGGTGAAGCCGGGTCAGGTTATTGGTGTAAGAGAAAAATCAAAGGCTATGGATAGCATACTTGAAAGTGTAAGTGTTAACACTGCTAGCAAGTATAGCTGGATTGAGTGGGACGGAAAGGAGATGAGTGGTAAGTTTATTTCTTACCCTGAGAGAGAGCTTGTTCCTGAAAACTTCAATGACCAGGCAGTAGTCGAATTGTACAATAAATAATATATAGCTTGCCGCTTTATTAGCGGCAAGCAATTTTTCGATTTAGGAAATTCCTAAATCTTCTTTCGTTAACGAAAAAAATACACCATAGTATGTCAATTTTAGCATTTCAAATGCCAGATAAAGTCGTTATGGAGAAAGCTGACGACTTCCATGGTTTTTTTGAGTTTAAACCACTTGAAAAAGGTTATGGGGTAACTATTGGAAATGCTTTACGTCGTATTTTGCTATCTTCTTTAGAAGGTTATGCAATTACAGCAGTAAGGTTTCCGGGAGTTCTTCATGAATTTTCATCAATTGAAGGTGTTGTAGATGATGTGACTGAAATTATATTAAATCTTAAGCAAGTTAGATTTAAAAAGGTTTCAGACTATGTAGATAATAAGATTTCAATAAAGGTTAAAAACCAAACCGAGCTTACAGCCGGTGATATTTCAAAATTTACACAGAGCTTTGAAATTTTAAATCCTGATTTAGTTATTGCACGTTTAGATTCTAAAAAAGAATTAGAATTTGAAATCGTTGTAGATAAAGGAAGAGGATATGTTCCTTCAGAAGAACAAAAAAATCAAGATCTGCCAGTTGGCTTTATCGCAGTAGATTCAATCTACACTCCAATTAAGAATGTAAAGTTTACAGTTGAGAACACGCGTGTTGAGCAAAGAACTGACTTTGAAAAACTTTTACTAGAGATTAAATCTGATGGCTCAATCCACCCGGAGAAAGCACTTCAGGAGTCTGCAAACATCTTGATTCAGCACTTCCTTAAATTCACCGACGAAAATATGGTATTTGATACCACAGGTGATGAGGATAATGACATGGTTGATGAAGAGTTCTTGCATATGAGAAAACTTCTAAAGACCTCTCTTCAGGATTTAGATCTTTCAGTTAGAGCTTATAACTGCCTTAAATCTGCAGATATTCGTTCACTTGGCGATCTAGTTAAACTTGAAGTAGC
Organism: Cytophagales bacterium; assembly: GCA_024742395.1. Classification (GTDB taxonomy): domain Bacteria; phylum Bacteroidota; class Bacteroidia; order Cytophagales; family Spirosomataceae; genus Jiulongibacter. The sequence goes on along the minus strand of JANSYO010000074.1, from coordinate 5,483 downwards.
TGACATGATGAAGTTCAGAAACTTCGGTAAGAAGTCATTAACTGAACTTGAGCAATTAGTAGCTGAAAAAGGTCTTCACTTCGGAATGGATGTGAATAAATACAAATTAGACGAAGAGTAAATCGCAGAATAAATTAAACAATTAATATCGTAATAGGTGGGATAAACGATCTGCGATAGAGAGTCCTTACCGATACTTGCGAGCCAATAATTATGAGACACGGAAAGAAAGTAAATCATTTAGGAAGAACAAAGTCACACAGAGTTGCTCTTTTGAGTAATATGACTTGTTCTTTAATCAAGACAAAAAGAATCAAGACAACTGTAGCTAAGGCGAAAGCTCTTAGAAAATATGCAGAGCCATTGATTACGAAGTCAAAAAATGATACAACACACTCAAGAAGAGTTGTTTTTTCTTATCTACAAGACAAAGACGCTGTTACTGAACTTTTTACTGTAATTAGTGAAAAGGTAGCGGAGAGAAATGGTGGTTATACAAGAATCATCAAATTAGGTACTCGTTTAGGAGATAATGCAGAAATGGCAATTATTGAGCTTGTTGATTTCAATGAGAATCTTCTATCTTCAAATGAAGAGGAGTCAGCTTCTAAAACTAAACGTAGCAGAAGACGTTCTGGAAAGAAAAAGTCAACTGAAGAAACGGTAGCAGCTGATGGAGAAAGTTCTGCTGAGGTAATTGAAGAAACAGCTTCTACTGAAGAGGCTTCTGAAGAACCTAAAGCTGAATAGAATTCATAAGTATTATAAAAAAAGGGGAACAATTCTGTTCCCCTTTTTTTATGCAAAATGATGGATTAAAATCGGAATGTCGAGTTTAGAAATTAACTTCTTACTTTGACTGGGTGCAAGAATGGAATCTAATAAACCCCTTTTATGTGATACCAGAACTAACAGATCTGAATCGTTTAGGTCTGTAAAGTCCTTCAGACCTGATTTAAGACTATTGGCCTCTAAAGTAACAACATGTGTTTTTTCTAAACCTGGTATACTCTTAATTTTTTCAAGTAATCTATCGTCAGAATTTATATCAAGATCGTCTGGAGTTTTTATTTTAACAAAAGTCATAGTGGCTTTTAGTCTATCAGACAATTCCTTAACTTTTTTGACAACATCAGTTTCTTCAAATTCTAGTTGCGTAGCGTAAGCAATTGCTTTGGTCTCCCGCTTTGAATAATTTTCAGGGACAATCAGTAAAGGAATGTTGATTTCATTTACTAGATGTTGCGATGTGGACCCGATTAAGCGATCAATGAAATCTGGTTTTTCAGTTTTTCCGAGCACCACCAAATCCGCTGATGTTGAGTGGTCTTTACCTATGATTCCATGTAATAAATCACCAACTACAACTCTGTAGGAGGCTGATATTCCAGATTCACGAAGGTTCCTAACTTTTTTCTCCAGTACCTTATTGTATTCCTCAATAATTTCAACCGAATTTGACTCAATCATTCCAACAGGGATGGATGGATCTACCATTGGAGGCATGTACGCATGAACAAGTTCTACTTCTGCAATATACTTTTTTGCCCAATTTTTAATAAAATCTATGGCATTGTCCGATGATTTAGAGAAATCTACTCCTACTATTATTTTCATGTTTTCTATTTTATTATGTCTAAAGTTGTTAATTATTTAACGCAGAGAACATGATATATGATCTAAACAAATATGATATTTCTTAGATATCTTCCAAAAGAGAGTATCTAATGTTCTAGGTCTTTAGTAATTGAAAATAATTTATCTAACTTTACACTCCGATAATTCATTCTTCTCAATCGGAAATCTTAAAGCGTTAATGGATCAAACCAAAGCTAAAGCCGCCTTTTTACTACTTGAGGACGGTACACTTTTCAAAGGAAAAGCATTAGGGAAAATAGGTACTTCATCTGGAGAAATATGTTTCAATACCGGAATGACAGGTTATCAGGAGATTTATACTGATCCTTCGTATTTCGGCCAGGTAATTGTGAATACGACGTCTCACATCGGTAATTATGGAGTAAAATTAGTAGACGAAGAGGAATCTTCGAGTGTGAAAATTAAAGGAATGGTCTGCAGTACTTATGCCGATGATTATTATTCCAGAAAAACCGCTGACAGCTCTCTGCAAGCCTATCTTGAAAAGGCTGGAATTGTGGGTATTAGTGATGTAGACACCAGACAAATTGTAAGACACATCAGACATGCCGGTGTGATGAACTGTATTATATCGTCTGAAATAGAAGATGTGGAGCAGTTAAAAGAAGAACTGGCAAAATGTCCATCAATGGAAGGTTTAGAACTTTCCAGTATTGTGAGTACACCAGAACCTTTCTTTTTTGGAAATGAAGGGGCTAAGCACAAGTTAGCTGTGCTAGATTTGGGTTGTAAAACCAATATTTTGCGTAGCTTCTCTGAAAGAGATTGTTACATGAAGGTCTTTAACGCTAAAACACCGGTAAGTGAAATTTTAGCCTGGAATCCAGACGGCTATTTTATCTCGAATGGACCAGGTGATCCTGCTGCAATGGATTACGCCGTGGATACGGTTAAAGAATTAGTAGAAACAGATAAGCCGCTATTTGGAATTTGTTTAGGACATCAGATATTAAGCCGTGCATGTGGTATCAATACCTACAAAATGCATAATGGTCATAGAGGCCTAAATCATCCTGTAAAAAATTTAAAGACCGGGAAGTCTGAGATTACTTCTCAAAATCATGGTTTTGCGGTAGATGCTGATGAGGCTAAAAAAGTGGATAATGTGGAAATCACCCACCTAAACCTTAATGATAATACAGTAGAAGGTATTTCTGTCAAAGGGAAAAAAGCCTTTTCTGTACAATATCACCCTGAGGCAGCTCCAGGTCCTCATGATTCGCGATACTTATTTGATGATTTTGTAAGCTTGTTGTCCTAAAATAGCTTATAGTGCTGAAGGCGACACTCAAGCCCTCCATTATAAACTATTTCTTTAGACTCTGGTTTTAAGCCAAAGGCTTTTAAAGCTGCGATATTGGAACTTATAATCCATGCATCGCAGCTTTTATATTTTTTCTTGAGTTGATCTCCAATTAGCTTATATTCTGCTTTGGCATCCTCTATAGCCATTCTTTCACCGTACGGAGGATTTAAATAAACAATACCTCCAATACTTTTTGCCTCACTTTCAAAATAGTCTCCTTGTTCTATTTCCAGTAATTCTTCTACACCTGCTCTACTGGCATTTTGATGTATAATTTCAAGGTTTTGATGAGAGATATCTTTGGAATAGATATTCGCTTTTAATTCAGTAATATTAGATTTTAAGTTATTCAGGACTTTATAAAAAAGCTCTTGGTTATAATCGTTCCATGTTTGAAAAGCGAACCTTCTATGAATTCCCGGAGGCGTATTGGTGCCAATTAAAGCCGCTTCAATTCCAAATGTTCCAGAACCTGACATTGGGTCGTAGATATCAGATAATTTATCCCATTTTGATTTAAGGATAATGCCTGCTGCCATGGCTTCATTCAATGGAGCTTCGTTTGATTGCAGTCTATAGCCCCTTTTGTCAAGTCCATGACCCGATGAGTTTAAAGATAAAAAGCAGTGATTATAGTTGATATGTATTACAAATTGATAATCAGCATTTCTTACCTCTACATTGGGTCTTCTACCACTTATTTTTCTGAATCTATCGGCTATTGCATCTTTGGTTTTAAGAGCTACATATTTAGAATGAGTAAATAAATCTCCGGCAACGGTAGCTTGAATAGAAAAGGTATTTCTAAGGCTAAACATGTCTTCCCATGGGAAATCATAAATTTCCTCGTATAGTTGTTCCTCATCTACCGCATCAAATTCATAGAAAGGTATTAATATATTTAAAGCAGTCCGTAATGAAAGATTGGCTTTCATCATTAATTCATCGTTTCCCTCAAAAAAAACGATTCTTTTTCCTGCCCTGATGTTTGCTCCACCTAAAGAAGCGATTTCCTCGGAAAGAGTCTGTTCTAATCCAGCCAAAGTTTTGGCTGACATTTGATAATTATCCATTAGGCAAAACTAGCTATTTGTTTAGCAAAGCTTAGTCTGTAGTCAATAAATTTCCTAAAATTGCGGCTTCTAAGAATATACTGAAAAAACAAGTAATGCACTTATATAGCACAAATCATAAAAGTGAGCTGGTAGGGATTGAAGAAGCTATTTTTCAAGGTTTGCCTCCAGATAATGGACTTTACATGCCTGAATCAATTCCTTCACTTTCTAAGGAATTTTGGGATACTTGTGATAAGTTATCTTTCTCCGAAATAGCTTTTGAAATAGCGAATGCGTTTTTCAAAGATGACATTCCAATGGAAGATTTGAGAGCACTTCTTGAAAAAGCAATTGACTTTGATGCTCCATCAGTTGAAATTACGGAGAATCTTTATTGCCTTGAACTATTTCATGGGCCTTCGATGGCTTTTAAAGATTTTGGTGCTCGTTTTATGGCGGCAGTTATGTCCTATTTTTTAAAGGCTCAGAGTAAGCAAATCCATATTCTGGTGGCTACTTCAGGAGATACAGGTGGAGCAGTAGCACAAGGTTTCTTTAAGACCGAGAATATTAATGTTCACATTCTCTATCCAAAGGGAAAAGTAAGTGAAATTCAGGAGAAGCAATTAACAACTTTAGGTGAGAATGTTTCGGCAATTGAGATAAATGGAACCTTTGATGATTGTCAAAAATTAGTCAAAGCAGCCTTTTTAGATGAAGAGTTAAGAAGTAAGTTTAATCTGGCTTCTGCCAATTCGATAAATATTGCTCGGTTAATCCCACAAGCGTTTTATTATGCTTATAGTTATTCTCGTTTGAAAACTAAAGGCTTGCCCCTTGTGTTTGCTGTACCAAGCGGAAATTTTGGCAACCTAAGTGCCGGAGTAATTGCCTTTAAAATGGGAATGCCCATTAAACGCTTCATTGCAGCTACCAATGTTAATAAGGTGGTGCCTAAATACTTAGAAACTGAAGAATATGAGCCCATTAAACCCTCAATAAGTACTATTTCTAATGCGATGGATGTTGGAGATCCGAGTAATTTCCCTAGACTTAAGGCACTTTTTGGAGGCCAATACGAGGAGATAATAAGCATGATTTCTGGCTGTAGCTACACTGATGCTGAAACAAAAGAAGGAATTAAGGAGTTGAAGGAATTATATGGTTATGTGGCATGTCCTCATACTGCAATTGCCTATTTGGGTTTGAAAGACTTTGCGAAAGCTGAAGCTGAACCGTTTAGCGGTGTCTTTTTATCAACCGCTCATTATGCTAAATTCTTGCCGGATGTTGAAGATGTGCTTGGTGAGAAATTAGCCATTCCGGAGAGGCTCAATGAATTGCTGGATAAGAAGAAAGTTGCTCTTAATATGAATCCGGATTATGATTTGTTTAAGAATTATTTAGAAAGTAATCTGTAAAATAAAAGAGGCTGTCTCATATTAAAAAATGAGATGGTCTTT
>JANSYO010000159.1 GCA_024742395.1 Cytophagales bacterium | reverse complement strand
GAGCCTGGTACGGACAAATGAGTAAATACCTCATTACCCAATTAGGAGCCAGTGGTGATCAGGTTGGAAATGCGTACACCGCCTTTTCCATTGCTACCATTTTAGCTCCTTTTTTTGTTGGTTTAATTGCCGATAGATACTTTTCAGCTCAGAAGGTAATGGGAGTATTGAATATTTTGGGTGCAATAATTCTTTACTTTCTGATTCAGGTAGAAAACCCCGGAGTGTTTTTCTGGTATATTTTGGCTTATACGATCACTTTTACTCCCAATTTGGCACTTTCAACTTCAATAGCCATGAACCAAATGAAGAATCCTGAAAAGGAATTTCCATTTATTCGGGTATTTGGTACATTGGCCTGGATCGTAGTTACCAATATTGTAGGATATTATGCTTTTGGAGATAAAGTGACCATATTTTCTCTGGCAATGTTTACCTCTGTAGCCTTAGGTGTTTATGCTTTTACTTTGCCTGATACACCACCAAAGAATGACGGAGAAATGACATTTGCTCAGATTATCGGGAAAGATGCTTTTGTGCTCTTCAAAGATCGGTCATTCCTGATCTTCTTTATTGCGTCAATTTTAATCTGTATACCTCTTTCATTTTATTATGCACTTGCAAACCCTGCTTTAACTGATGTAGGGATGACTAACGTAGAAAATAAAATGTCTCTGGGACAAGTTTCGGAAGTTTTGTTTATGCTTTTGTTGCCCTTAGCCTTTCAAAAGTTAGGTGTAAAAAAAATATTGATTATAGGTCTTTTGGCCTGGATTCTCCGTTTTATCTGTTTCGGTTACGGAAATGTAAGCCAGGAGTGGATTTTACTGATAGGTATCCTACTTCATGGTGTTTGTTATGACTTCTTTTTTGTCACCGGACAGATATACACTGATAATAAGGCAGGTGCTAACATAAAGAGTGCGGCCCAAGGTTTAATTACCTTTGCTACGTATGGCGTAGGTATGGGAATTGGGTCTAAATTGTCTGGATTGGTCTTAGAGAAATACACAGTTACCTCTGGTGATACCATTACCTATGATTGGCTTGGTGTCTGGATGGTTCCTTCTGTCATTGCCATTGTCGTTTTAGTACTCTTCATTTTGTTTTTTAAAGAGAAGAAAGACATAAAATTAACTTGAGGTATTTCATTATTAACAAACCTTATGGCATGCTCTCCCAGTTTTCGAAAGAAGGGGGGCATGAGGCCTTGTCAGACCTTAATTATCAATTTCCTAAGGATGTATATCCAGTAGGAAGACTCGATCATGATAGTGAAGGTCTTTTAATCCTGACTAATGATAATTACTTTAAAACGCGTCTTTTAGATCCAAAGTTTAAGCACTATAAGACATACCTTTCTCAAGTTGAAGGATTAGTAGATGATATAGCTGTAAAACAATTACAGAAAGGAGTGTTAATTAAACATAAGGGTAAAAGCCACCATACGGCACCAGCAAAAGCAGAAACTTTTAATGGGCAAATTCCTGAAGAACGTGATCCGCCTGTACGATTTAGAAAAACGGTTCCTACCTCTTGGCTTACCTTGGCTATTTCTGAAGGAAAAAACAGACAAGTACGAAAAATGACGGCTGCAGTAGGCTTGCCCACATTAAGATTGATTCGTTTGGCCATTGTTAACTTACAATTAGACAATCTGAAGCCTCGTGAGGTTAGAGAATTGACAAAAGAAGATATTTATCATAGATGCGGAATAAAACTAAGAATGGCTTGAAGAAGCATTAATCCTCACTTATTTTTGGGCAATATTTTGAGAAACAAAATCAATCATGGAATACAGAATAGAAAAAGATACTATCGGAGAGGTTAAAGTACCTGCAAATGTTTATTGGGGGGCTCAAACTCAGAGGTCAATTGAAAACTTTGACATCGCTAAAGACATCAATAAGATGCCTAAAGAGATCATTAAAGCTTTTGCCTATTTAAAGAAAGCAGCTGCATTAACAAATAAGGACGCAGGCGTTTTATCTCAGGAAAAGTGTGATTTAATAGGAAAGGCATGTGATGAAATTCTAGATGGAAGTTTAGACGATCAATTTCCTTTGGTAGTTTGGCAAACTGGTTCTGGAACTCAGAGTAATATGAACTGTAACGAGGTCATTGCATACCGTGGACACGTACTTAATGGCGGAAGCTTAACGGACAAGACTAAGTTTCTTCATCCTAACGATGATGTGAATAAATCACAGTCATCCAATGATACTTTTCCTACGGCTATGCACATTGCCGCCTATAAAATCCTGGTTGAAGTGACCATCCCTGGAATTGAGAAATTAAGAGACACTCTTCAGGCTAAGTCAAAAGAATTTATGAACGTGGTGAAGATAGGACGTACCCACTTCATGGATGCTACTCCCTTAACTGTAGGTCAGGAGCTTTCAGGTTATGTTTCACAATTAAATCATGGAATAAAGCACATTAAAAATACTCTGGAGCATTTATCAGAATTAGCTCTTGGAGGCACTGCAGTAGGAACAGGAATTAACACGCCAGAGAATTATTCTGAGAATGTGGCAAAATATATTGCCAATTTAACAGGACTTCCATTTATCACAGCTGAAAACAAATTTGAAGCTTTAGCTGCACATGATGCTATTGTATCTGCTCATGGTGCATTAAAAACAGTAGCTGCCAGTTTAATGAAAATTGGTAATGACATTAGAATGTTATCTTCTGGTCCTCGTTCGGGAATAGGCGAGTTATCTATACCCGCCAATGAGCCAGGTTCTTCAATTATGCCAGGTAAAGTAAATCCAACACAAAGCGAAGCCATAACTATGGTGGCGGCACAAGTCTTCGGAAATGATGTGGCTATAAATGTTGGCGGAGCTAATGGACACTTTGAGTTAAATGTTTTCAAGCCGGTTATGATTTATAATTTCTTGCACTCGGCAAGGCTTATAGGTGATGCTTGTGTTTCGTTCAATGATAATTGTGCAGTAGGATTAGAGCCGATTCATGAAAATATTAAACGACAACTAAATAATTCTTTGATGCTTGTGACTGCTTTGAATACCAAGATTGGATATTATAAAGCTGCTGAAATAGCTCAAACTGCTCATCAGAACGGTACATCTCTGAAAGAAGAAGCCATCAGATTAGGCTATTTAACTTCAGAAGAATTTGATGAATGGGTAAGACCTGAAGATATGGTTGGAGACTTACCGAAATAATACTATTTTTGTGTATCAAAATAGAATTCCATGAAAAAAGCTTCTCAATTGCTGTTTTTAAGTCTTGTGTTTTTATTTGCGTCTGGTTTTGGTGCACCTGAAAACAACACTTATGTAAACTCTGAAAAGAAAACTGAAGAACTTAGAAGTTCTGAAAGCAAAGAAGTGCTTATGGTTGAAAAAAGTAAAGAAACACCTAAGAAAACTTCTGATAAGATATCTGGTAAAAGTGTTTCACAGATTATCGGTGAAGGTGTTATGGTAGTTTTATATTTCTGTTTTAATGTAATTGTAGAATTTGTGACTAGTTTCTTGAGTTAAAAGAACTAGACGATGAATATTGAGCGTTGTACTTAGTACAACGCTTTTTTTATGTATAAACACTTCATTTGGATATTTCTATTCGCAATTTCGGTAGGTTGTAAAAAAACGCCAACAGACCCTGTTGTAAATTTTCCTGTTCATGTGGCATACGTAGTCTCAGGAGGTTCAAGAACCGTTGAGGTTATAGATCTAGACAGTATGAAAGTCTATAATTCTTTCTCAATTTCATCAAATGCAGAGCGTTTCCCGCACCATATTTATTTGTCAAAGGATAAAAAAATGTTGGCAGTGGCGAATCCGGCTTATGACTTTTCGCTGGGTCATAGCGGTCTTCATGGGAAGCAAATACCCGGAGGCGTAATAGTATTGGATGCTGTAACCGGCAAAGTTCTAAAAGATTTTGAGGTACCATTTGCAAACCATAATGCTTTGTTTTCAAGTGACGGTTCAGAGATTTGGACAACTGGTTTGAGTCACTCTGGAAGAGCTTATATTTATGATTTCAATTCTACCAGTCTGGTTAAAGAAATTATTTTGGATGCAGATCCCTCTGAAATTATTTTTTCAAAAAATGGAACATACGCGGCAGTTGCGAGTGGTGAAAGTACTTTTCTTCAAGTAATAGATCAAAATAAGAAGGAGATTGAGAAGAAAATAAAGGTTGATTTATCACCAAGCAATGTTTGGGAAGGATATGGAAATATCGTGTTAGTTTCAAATTCATTAAAGAAATCTGTAAACTTTGTTGATCTAAGTACATTTCAGGTGACAGATTTTATTGACTTTGATTTTGTTCCGGGCTTTCTGACATACAATGAGTTAACTCAGGAATTATGGGTGTGTAATGGTGACGAAGGAAAACTTAGGGTTTTTAAGCAGCAGCCGGAATGGACAGAAATTAATTCATTTGATTTTAATGGTAAAGACCCGCATATGGTCAGGTTTTACGATTCAGATAGCAAAGCTCTGCTGGTTAATCAAAAAAGCAATACAGCTGTTTTTATAGATGTTTTAGAAAAACAGATTATAAAGGAAATTATGGTAGGGATAAAGCCAAATGGAATAGATCTCTGATTTATTTACCGCTAAGTTCAATAATTGCGGTTTCTATGGCTTGTTCAAAAAATGAGTAAATAGGATCATTCATTCCCAGCTCTTTGGCTTTAAGGGCAAAATTTAAGGCTCCATCGTTATCACCCAGTTTTCTAAGAATAACCGATTTGATCCAGGTATTGCGAACGGTTTGTTTTAGAGAAATTGATTTGTCTACATACTCTAAAGCCTTCTCAATGTTTATTTCTCTATTCACCATGTATTCAGCTGCTTGCTGAAAAGCACCTGCGGCTTCATTATTTTTAGCTTCAATGGCTGAAACGATGGTATATTCATTGTCTACGGTTAAATTAAGACTGACCCTTGTTTCTTCCCATAAGATATTTAGCATTGCCCCATT
>JANSYO010000212.1 GCA_024742395.1 Cytophagales bacterium | reverse complement strand
CATTCAACTTGTAAATAAACAGCAAAGAGAAACATTTCGTGAAGTTTAAAGAATTTTATGACTATGCTCAATCCACTTTACTCATTCACCAACTGAAAGTCCTCCAACCCATCTAATTTCAAAGACAAACGTTGTTTCACGTGAGAAACAAGGTCCTGGTATTGCCTGTCTGCTAACTCAGAAAAGGCGACGGTTTTATCATCTTTCTGGATTATTTCTTCTTGAACCTACATTCAGTTTAGAACTAACGAATGCTCAAATGCGCAAAACATACAGGAACTGTGCCTAGAGGTATTTCGGTGAAAAGATTCGCCCCGTAACCAGGAGGGCCAAAATTTGTTTGCGGTAAGTATGGTGCCGCATAGGATGGTACGGGTGAAGGCGGTGCTGGGTTTGATGGCTGAACCTGAGGAAGACCAGAGATATAAGATGGAACGTTTGCCTGAGTATTTGCAGCAGGTTGGCCAAAGTTTGCATAAGATGGGAGATATGCTGGTGGTGTCTGGTTAACAACAGAACTACTCCGTACTAATTGTGGGTTAGGAGGAGCGTAAGAATTTGGAACTCCGATTCGTGGGTTACAACTTTGGCCCAGAGGACGTCCAGAGTTACCAGATGGTTCTACCTTCGTCACATAGGTACACTGATTCACTGTTTGACAGAATGGACATAATACTTTGTTCGTTTCATTCGGGTAGTTAAACTCGCGGTGACAATTGAAGCAACAAACAAGGTTCAGTGCTTCTTTCTCATTGATAATGCTCTGATATTTCTCAAGAGCCTCTTCTACAGCAAAACGAACAAGGTCATTATCACCAGCGAGTTCTTCATCAGAGATGCCAACTTCAGAGAGAAAATGTTGCCAGGCTAGCGACATTTTTTGTTTCTAATCCTTGTATGTTAGAACATTAACATGATGTATGTGTTTTGTACCTTAAATCCATTGCTGGGATCCCATCCGAGTTCTTTTTGGAAGAATTTCTCCTCGTCACTTACTTTTCTGTAGCACAGATAAATTTCTGGCCCTCCTGCTGCTGTGTTGAGGTCTGCATAGAATCCTCCGCTCACAGTATACTCTAACAAAGTGAACCCAGGTGGGACAACTTCGTCGTTGACTTTCCAATGCAATGTCAACCGAGTAATTGCTGGACGGTTTGGTTCTCGCTTATACAACAAATAAATCTCTCTTCCTCCTTTCCCTCTGTTCAAATCAGCAACATCTCGGTCGTAGTAGGTTTTTTCAATCTTTGTCCAGCCTTCCTTGGCTGGGATTTGTTCAGGCGCTCTTCGTTTCAACAAAGAGCCATTATCAGTGAATACTAAAGCGATATTAGTAATAGGGGCCTTTGGTTTGTTATCTTTGTCTAATCCCCCGCGTTCGTAGCAAATGAAAATTTCTCGGCCTCCGCCTTCCGCATTTACATTTCCAGTGTGTCCATAATAGGACTCTTGTATTGGAGTATAGCCTAGTGGTATCTTGTCTCCCTTATCAACGTGAATTACGCAAAGATCAGTGATAGGTATCTCGGCACTCATAATACTCTCTCTAATTGCTTTTATCCATGCCTAATACAATAGTAAGTATATAAGGTGCTTAAAAGATGCAAACATACTGCTTTCTCGCATTCAGTCTTAAGTACGAAGGTTTGCGTATTTGTGGGATGAACTAAATCGAATGCATTAGGATCTGTATTCTCAGCACTCCTTTCCCTCAGCTTGTAGTTTTCTAGTTGAATTGCTGAGCGAAAGTTTTTATCCTAAGCTTCAAATTAATCTACGGGAGCTTTGGGAAGTTTGGTCACTTACTTGTGCTGCTTTTTGTTTGTATAGGATACCGTTGCGAAGTACAAACCATCGAGTATGTAGTTTCTTGATGAGTAAGCGGGTTTCGTATGTCTTCATAGATCCAGCTTGCTTTGAGGTTCCACCACCGAAGTGTTCCTGCTCTAGTAGAAAGTCTGATGCCTGATCCTATGATATGTTAAGTTCATAACTTTAGCAACCAAAATACTCACTGGAGCAAGAGCGGCTAACTCAGCAATTCCTTTCTGGAAGAATGAAACCCATTTCGCTTTGGAGTCTGCGCTCTTAGCACGAT
>JANSYO010000367.1 GCA_024742395.1 Cytophagales bacterium | reverse complement strand
CAGCGCAAATATTCTTTTACATCGAAACACGTCTTTGCACGGAGGTATAGAATCCTCTCACTTCTAGAGATATTTTGATCTGCAAGTTCTATAACACGAAGACGTTCATCAGTAACGTCAACATCATCAGAAGATTCTTCACAGTCCAGACCGCCTAATTGTTCCCCAACCCTGCCAATTCTTAGCAACAAGTTTGTAGAGTGTAAAGTGGTATTACCATTTCGCAGAAACATAAAGACCTCGCTCCTGTAAGAACAACAAACTAGAAGTGAGTTCTGACTGAACAAACAACGCGTGGTACTCTTCTTCCATGGACAGAACAAACAAAAATTATTGCACATTAAATTTAGAAAATGTAAAGGATTTGTTGTCATTCCATTTTCCCGCCACTTTGACATGGATGACTTTGTTGTGTATTGTTGTTATGCCTTAATGGCGCTCATTGTAGTCTATGTTATATACGATCGCCTAACAGGGTACAGAGAGCACCGATCAGCAAAGCAAGTCGCTTCCGATACAAAAGCGAAAGTGAAGGATTCTACTTCCAAAATGAAGAAACGGATACGCAAAGTGGACTAAAGAATTTTGAAAGCAAACGAAGCAACAGGAATAAACGCAAATGTTCAAAGTTCTGGAAACATTTTCTTGTCTTCGCTCACTTACACACATGGATTGGTTTTTGATGGGTTGCTATGGTGTCATGTTGTGGCTAGTTTGCTATGCTATATATCTGAATGTATTTCAACCAATAGAGCACCGTAGTTTTTCGCAGTGGTGGAAAGACCAAAAACGCAAAATCAGATTTAAGAAGATGAAATCTTCACGTCCTGCTGTTACTACAAAGAAAAGGACACCAGCAGGTACAGGAAACAAAGAAAAAAGAGATTGAATACAAGACGAATATTTATTTACATCACACCAAAGCTTTGTTTGAGTCTGTCGGTTCTCTTGAAGGCTTTTTGTTCGATTTTTTCCTTCTTATAGCAAATCCCATTATCAAAATCACACATAGGCAAATGATCAAGTATGACACTAAGTAATCCTCGATGTTATCTATGCACAAAGTTTTCAGCTTGTTTGTCGTAAAGGGACTT
>JANSYO010000275.1 GCA_024742395.1 Cytophagales bacterium | reverse complement strand
CAAACAGCTCATACAAAATGTGTGACCACATGGAAGTACCATGGGCTGGTCAAACATCTCTAAACAAATCGAACACTCCAGTGCCATATGTATTACATCCTGAGAAGAAACTATACGCTTGGTTGATTCTTTTGAGATCGTTTCCTGTTCTGGTGGCCTCTTATTCTGGTTGGTAAGTGAGTACAAAGAGAAATAACTCAAAATTTCATACCCCGACACTTTCCGCTGCCTCTTTCGCTCTCTCATTCTGGATACTTTGGATCTTTGAAAGTAATTTTTGCAGTGTTGGATTTTCCCAAGGCACACGTATAGAACTGGATGATTCGCGGGCAGTTTCAAGAATTTGTTTGAATTCTTCTTCTTGCAGCGCCTCTGACATCTCTTTGTCTTTGTAAACTCTCTCTGAGACATCTTTTATATCTAGCAAGTGAATTACAGCTCTACATTTGGAGATTTCTCGTTCAACAGTTTGTTTAAAGCTCTTGAAGGCAACTTCGTTTGGTTGCAATTCTATGGCTTTGTTGTAGCTGTTGACAGCTTCTTCATATTTCTTTTGTTTGAACAGCACGTTTCCTTTCAAAGAGTATGTCTAGGATAAGCTGTTAGGGCAAGAAACAAATCAAACAAATTCGTTCACCTTTGCAAACTTTGGTTCAAGAGCAATAGCTTCGTCTGCATCTTCCAGAGCTTTGGATAGTTCTCCATTACGGTAATAAACAGCAGCACGGTGGAGAAAAGCAGAGACATTGCAAGGATCACAAATAATAGCTTTCTCCAGATGACCCAAGGCTTCTTCATGGTTCTTTTTGTTCAAGGCTTGAATACCAGCAGCTAATGCAATGCGAGATTCCTTTCGATCAGTGTCACTAATCTCTTTACTAAGTTCTGCAGCAAACGAAGAAACCTGTGCAGATGCGGACATGTCAAGGGAGAGAGAAAATGAAAGCAACCTTCCTTGTTTCGTGCATAAACTCTTACCCGCCAAACCCGTTTGGATCCAGCTTCCTGATTGGTGCAAATTCCATGTGCACTTTCTGGGTCAGTTTAAACACAAAACACTAGTTTATTGCAACCATAGGATCCTTTGACGTCTTGGGGTGTTCATCAGGGCAATGGAAGTTAGCTCTTAGTGCGTTAACAGTTTCATGATAAGTGGAAGAAAGTAAAACTTCTTCCCCGAGACTTTTGCAGTTGTGTGCAATGTGTGGTAGCACTTGGCGGACTCGAGAGTTTATGGCATTCAGTGCGTTCTCTTCTGCTTGGATTGCAGCCTGGTTATCACGTAAGATCGCTATACTTTGATTTATCTGTTGTTTCTTTCGTCCCAATGCCTCCATTGCTTTACTTGTCTGATTTTTTGT
>JANSYO010000205.1 GCA_024742395.1 Cytophagales bacterium | reverse complement strand
TGATTATTTAGTCAAACCTTTTGACTTCAGAGAATTGCTTGTACGTATAAAATCTCTTTTAAAAAGAAGTAAAACGGCCCAGGAAGAAGAAAACCATAAAGTTCAAGTGGCAGATTTGGTGGTTGATTATGATGCCAAATTAGTTTTCAGAAATAACACGGCTATTCAGCTCACTCCTAAAGAATTTGGTCTTTTAGAGTTCCTGTTAAAAAACCATGACAGAGTCGTATCGAAGGCTGAAATAGCAGAAGCCATTTGGGATCAAACGGCAAATCAAAGCTTAAATGTTATTGAAGTATATATTAACTTCTTAAGAAAGAAAATCGATAAAGATTTTGAACCCAAACTCATTCATACCAAGTCAGGTATGGGTTATGTATTGCGAGAAGAATAGTTCTGTATTCTTTAAAAGATTAATCTGCAAAATCAATGAAAATTAGGACGAAAATAGCCATTCAGTTCTCCATTATTGTAGCATCAATCTTGGCTATTTTCTCTATTGCAATCTATTTACTATCAGAAAACTATCGTCAAAAAGAGTTTTATAATAGCTTAAGAGACAGGGCAGTAACTACAGCTCGTCTATTGATCAAAGAACCACAGATAGATCGTCAGTTACTAAAAGTGATTGATAAGAATACGCTTTCGACACTTTATCCGGCTCAAGTACTCGTTTTCAACGATTCAAATCAGGTAGCCTATTATAATTATGAGGCAGATACTATTTATTATAGTCCTGAGCTTCTGAATAGAATTCGAAATAGCCGATACATTGAAACAACTTTTAGTAATAAACAGGTAGTAGGTACCATGTATCAGGATACATTGAATCAAAACTATCTGGTCTTGGCTCAGGCAGAAGATATTTACGGTAAACAAAAACTTGAAAACATCATGGATACCATGGTCGTTGGTTATTTGGGGGCAGTTTTGCTTACTGTTTTATTAGGTTTTTTCTTTGCCGGGTCTTCTTTAAAACCAATATCGAAAATAAATGATGAGATTAGCCTTATTACTGCATATGACCTAAGTAAAAAGCTTGATACCGGCAACAATAAAGATGAAATAGCTACCCTTGCTGTAAATTTCAATGAAATGCTTTCGAGGTTAAACCAGTCTTTTGAACTTCAAAAGAGTTTTGTTTCTAATGCTTCACATGAATTAAGAACTCCCTTGGCTGCAGTAAAATCTGAAATTCAAGTAGCCCTTCAAAACGATAGAACTCCGGAGGAGTACAGAACTGTTCTGGAAACCTTACTTTCTGATAATCAAAGATTAATAAAGCTGACAAACGGCCTCCTTGAATTGGCAAAATCTGAAAGTAACCAGCAAATTGCCTTGAATGATTTAATACGAGTAGATGAAATTCTATTTAAAATTCAGGAGGAAATGCAACACACCCATAAGGATTATCGGGTCAATATTGATTTTGAAGAGATACCTGACGATATTAACTGGGTAACTGTGAAAGGTAAAACGGCTCTCTTAAAAACTGTTTTATCTAATCTGATAGACAATGCTTGCAAATACTCCGACAATAAGACCGCAGATGTAATCATTAATTCAAATAGCGAATCCTGTATTGTGAGCATCACAGATACCGGAATCGGCATACCTACAGATGAAATAAAGAATGTATTTGTACCGTTTTACAGATCCAAAAATGCAACATCCTACACAGGTTCAGGCATAGGACTTTCTATTTGTCAACGAATAGTCAAGGTATTAAATGGAAAGATTTCTGTACAAAGCGAAATTGGTGCAGGTAGCACGTTTACAGTAGAAATACCACACGTATAGAATTGAATTAACTCTTCTTTACAAAAGATACGTTTCGCTTCAAACCTTCAATTTTTGTACGCTTTAATGGTGATTTACGAAAGACTTCTTTAAAAACTTCTTCTGTGATCTCCTCCCAATCCTTATTCGCAAATTCATTCAATTCGGGATGTAAGTCGAAGTCTTTTACCTTATTAGGCTTTGAAAACCTATTCCAGGGGCAGACATCCTGGCAGATATCACAGCCGAAAATCCAGTTTTCCATTTTCCCTTTAGCTTCTTCAGGAATGGCCTCTTTCAGTTCAATAGTATAATATGAAATACATTTACTTCCGTCTACCACATATGGCTCAGTAATGGCATCAGTAGGACATGCATCTATGCATGCTGTACAAGTACCACAATAGTCCTTGATAGGGCCGTCAGGAGTTAATTCC
>JANSYO010000244.1 GCA_024742395.1 Cytophagales bacterium | reverse complement strand
CTTCCTTACACTTACCAATTCGGTCTCAATTGCAGCGAATATCTCGTATGGAAACGTTAGTAAATTTGCGGCATAAAATAATCTAGTAATAGTCCCTTGTTTCTGGTCATGAAAAAATATTATATTATAATTTAATATTTTTTTGGCTAATTTGTTTAGTAAAAATTTATTCCGTTTATATGTTCTACTTTCTAGTTTGCTGTAAGCGTTTACGCAATGTACTAGCATTACCACCTTGGCTTAAGCCTTGTTTCTTGCACTCAAGTTGCAATTCCTGGTAAGTCAAATCATCAATATCAATAGAGTCAGTGACGTTCTCTTCCCGAACCAGAATAATCAATCTCTTCCACTTACGCTGTCTCCGAATCATCATGATTGGAAAAATAAAAAAGAACAGAATCATTGGCTTCTACAATATCGTCCTAGGCCTCGGAAGGATCGTCGTCACTTTGCTTTGCAACATCAACTTCCATTGGTCCAGTTTCCTTTTCAGGAGAGCTTTCGTTTCAGTATCTTCGGAAAGCATGATATTGTCTCGTACTACTAACGGTTCAGACAATCTCACTTGATTCCATCTCTCTTACCTATTGCGACTCGATAGCAGCTAAATTAGCAGGATGTATTTCTTTACCATCATCTTCATCAGAGTTTTTTTTTCAATGCCGGATACAGACTTAGGAACAGAAGAAACAGCAAGTGGTTGTGGACGAGGAGACTTAGCATCCGTTTATTTAGGTTGAGAATTTTCTTGCACTTGAGGGTGTCTAAATTTTGTAGAATTTGTGACAAATTGTTTAAGACGACTCATGGATCCAGAAATTTGATCCATTCTATTATCAACAGAGTAACAAGTGTATCCTACACACGCAAAATTCATACTACTTCCACTGCAGGTCAATAACCACACCAGTTTTAAAACGTGATTCTAAAGAATTCTTCTAAACAACTGGGTTGTGCGTTGGATTTAGAACTCTACCATCCCTTGAAATTTGTTTGTTGGTGTCGGACAACAAACAATATTAGAACAACAGCAAAAATGTACTTAGGGGTTGATACCAGTAAGTTCGCTTTGTTTCTTCGAGATCCAAGTTCGGTCAGTCAAGATTGCTTAAACCAACTTTTCTAGATTTCTCATAGCAAGAGTCGAAAATTTAGTTAAACCATCGAAACAATCTCCAACCGAGAATTTGTGAAATATTGCAGGTGTGGCATCTTTAACAGTGACGCTCCTCATATCTGGCAGGGTATCCATCGAGTGTTTACCGAACCCCCACTTTTGTTTCACTTCAGAACTCCGGAAACAAAATGGTATGCGTTAGGAATCATCTTTTCTATTTTGCTTATCCTATTTCACAAACAAACATAACTTAATCACCTTGTATGAGCACGCAAGAGGTCAGATCATGGACTTTGGAGCACTTTCATTGTTTTTTACAAGCAAAGAGGAATCTTTCCCACCATTTCAACTCTTGATGACCAGAAGGATCAAACAAAGTTATCAATTTTTGGATACTTAGACATACTCAACTGAAAACACAACCAAAAATTACCTGGAGTGAAATCATTTGGTGTGATTTTCACTCTAAT
>JANSYO010000050.1 GCA_024742395.1 Cytophagales bacterium | reverse complement strand
GTGCATACTGCTGTAAAAATTGACCCATATTACTCAGGACCCGCAGTACATGTACTTGACGCTTCTAAATCAGTACCTGTGGCAAGTAGTCTGTTAAGTGATGATCAGAAAGAAGCCTTCGTAAAGGCCAAAAAAGCCGAATATGAAAAATTCAGAGATGATTATAACAGCCGACAAACTACCAAGACCTATATTTCATTGGCTGAAGCAAGAGCCAATAAAACCAAAATAGATTGGGCAAGCACCGAAATAGCAAAACCTAGATTTCTTGGGACAAAAACTTTTGAGAATTTCCCTTTAAAAGAGATCATTGATTACATAGATTGGACACCATTTTTTCAGTCATGGGATTTACATGGCAAATATCCACGTATTCTTGAAGATAATGTAGTGGGCGTGGAAGCACAAAAATTATTTAATGACGCTCAGTCAATGTTAAAGAAGATTGTCAATGAAAAATGGTTTAATGCCAAAGCTGTAATTGGTTTCTGGCCATCAAATGTAGATGAAAATGATACCCAACTAGTTTACAATTATGCTATTAAAGACGAAGGACATAATTCAAGTTGCTCACCGCTAACCCATGATCACAAGGTTTATTCGGCGGATACATCGAAAGTCTTGGCCAAATTCCATCACTTAAGACAACAAGGTAAAAAAGGAAGTAAGCTACCTAACCTTTCACTGGCAGATTTTACGGCTCCGGTAGATTCTGGGAAAGTAGATTATTTGGGAGGTTTTGCCGTGGGTATATTTGGGTCAGACGCAATTGCCAGGAAATATGAAGAAGATCATGACGACTATAATGCTATCATGGTGAAATCTTTGGCAGATAGGTTTGCAGAGGCATTTACAGAGTTACTTCATGCCAAAGTAAGAAAAGAGTATTGGGCCTATGCGGCAGATGAGTCTTTAGCAAATGAAGAACTAATAAAAGAGAAATACCAAGGTATAAGACCGGCACCGGGTTATCCGGCCTGCCCTGATCACACCTTAAAAACGGAGCTTTTTAAGCTCTTAGATGCTGAAAACGCTATAGGAATAACTCTAACCGAAAGTTTGGCAATGTTGCCGGTTTCGGCTGTAAGCGGTTTATATTATGGTCATCCTGAAAGTAAATACTTTGGATTAGGTAAAATAGGGAAAGATCAAATAGAAGATTACTGCAAACGCAAAGGAGTGAGCACAGAAGAGGCTGAAAGGTGGTTATCGCCTGTTTTAAATTATTAAATTCAAGAGTTTATTATTATTCTAAATCAGTTTTAGAATAGTTATTTTATAGCCACCTTCACTTAAATCGGGAGTAGTCTATTTAATTGATTTCAAAGCAGTTGCTTACTTCGTCAAAAAACGTTGAATCTTATCCTTTAATACCTGATTGATACGAATATAAGATTCTTTTGACCATCCGGCCACATGTGGTGTTAAAATGACTCCATCATGTTGAATCAAATAATTCAATGACTCTTCTTGTGACGGATTTAACTTGTTTAGTTTTTCGTTTTCCAACACATCTAAGCAAGCACCTTTTACTTTACCCGATTTTAAGGCATCTACCAGATCTTTCTTAATCATTATTTCGCCTCTGGATATGTTGCAGAAATAAATGTTCTTCTTAAAACTATTGAAGAATTCGCTGTTAACGAATTTGTCGCTTTCTGCAGTTAATGGGATATGAAGACTTACTATGTCAGCTTCTTCAAAAATCTCAGATAAACTGGATTCATGAATTAAATGCGTCCCGAAACCATATTTATATTTATCGTATGCCAAAATCTTACAGCCAAAAGCTGCAAGCCTTTCTGCTGTGGCCTGGCCATTATTACCGAAACCAATGATCCCAACGGTCTTTCCAAAAAGTTCTTCTCCCCTATTTTTTTCTCTGTTCCACTGCTTTTCCCGAACTTCTCTGTTACCTGAAGCAATTTTATGAAATATACTGAGTAGCATTCCTATTAAATGTTCAGCTACTGCAATCTTATTTCCTTCATTGGCTCCAAAAACGGTTATACCTCTTTTTTCGCAAGCTTCCACATCAATCAGGTCTAGTCCGGCTCCTGCCCTTCCTATAAACTTCAGGGCTTTGGCTTTATTAAGAAATACCTGGCCAATTGAAAATTTACTTCTGATTATCAGACCTTCGTAATTCTCAATTATTTGAAGAGTCTCTTCCAGATCAATGTGCGGATAATAGTCTACTTCTAAGCCCAATTCTTCAGGCATCTCAACAATGGACTCATGCATCTCGTCCACAATCAATACTCTCATTCTATCTCATTTGAATTTTAAACTACTCTAACCGTTGATTTTAGGTCTAGAGTTAGATGCTAAGCATTGGAAAATCGTATTCTTTCGTATAAATACTTAACTTTGGCAAAGTTATATAAACCACAAGATTACACCCCATGGATAGTGATTTCCTTCCAAGAATTGGTATTACAATTGGCGATATTAATGGTATTGGGCCAGAGGTAATAATGAAGTCTTTATACAAAGCAAAAATAAATAAAATGTGTACACCGGTCATTTACGGATCCAGTAAACACATGAATAGATATAAGACTGAATTAGGGTACAATGACTGGCAGTTTTTCACCATTCAAAACACAAAACATGCTAACAATAAAAAGTTTAATCTTATAAATTGTTATGATGGGCCTAATTTTGAATTAAGTCTTGGGGAAGTAAAAAAAGAGGCGGGTATTTTGGCATTTCAAGCTCTCAAGCGAGCTACAGATGACCTCAAAAGCGGTTATATAGAAGCATTGGTTACAGCCCCAATTTCGAAAGATAATACGCAGGGAGAAGAATTTGATTTTCCTGGTCATACAGAATTTTTAGCCGATGCCTTTGGTGCTGAAGACGTATTAATGTTTTTAGTTAGCGAAGACTTAAGATTAGGCGTGGTCACAGGTCATGTGGCCTTAGAGAACGTAAAAAAGCACATAACAAAGAAGAATATTGCTGCCAAGTTAGACTTGATGAAGGCGAGCCTAGTAGATGATTTCGGTATTCAGAAACCAAAAATTGCCGTTTTAGGGCTAAATCCACATGCTGGTGAGAACGGAATGTTGGGAAAAGAAGAGATGGAAGTTATTTCTCCTGTAATAGAAGATTACAGAAGGAATGGTGACTTGGTCTTTGGACCTTTTCCTACCGATGGTTTCTTTGCTACAAGCCAGTGGAAACAATTTGACGCTATTCTTGCTATGTACCATGATCAAGGTTTAACTCCATTTAAAATGCTCTCTTTTGATTCAGGAGTTAATTTTACTGCTGGCCTACCGGGTGTAAGAACATCACCCGATCATGGAACTGCATTTGACTTAGCCGGTAAAAATGTGGCCAATCCGGGCTCCATGCTCCATGCGATTTTCACTGCAATAGATATCTATAAAAGCCGTAAGCTCAATAGCGAACTAAGAGAGAACGCCATCTCTCCGATAGAGATTAAAAAGATAATAAAGTCTAATAAAGAGAAAAATTAAGCTCTCCTTCCAGTAGGTTTATATCAGCAATGGGGTTTCGTAGCTTTGTTAAGTCTATAACGGCTAGTTGATTGTACACTGAAGTAGTTTGTAAAAACTTATGCCCAAGTATATGCTGCAGAATATGTATATCCATTCCGGCTTCCAGGGCATGTACTGCGTAGGAATGTCTCAATGTATGTACGGTAGCATTTTTCTCTTCTAAACCAGCCTTCTTTAGAGCCGACTGAAAGAATAATTGTACATTTCTTGAGCTGTAAGGCGTACCCTTTTCACCAGGAAAAAGAACATCTGTAGGCTTTTCTTTGACAAAATATCGCTTTATAAAATCAATGATATTCGGTGCAAGTGATAATCTTCGACATTCTACTCTTTCTTTGTCCCAGATACTTATCATTCTGTTTTCAATATCCAGATCTTCCACCCGCAGGTTTATTGCTTCGCTGATACTTAGTCCTGAATTATATATTAATAGAAGTAAAGCCTTATGTTTAACATTGGTTACAGTATAGAGTAACTTTTTAATTTCCTCTTTTGAAAGTATCTCCGGGAGTTTTTCTTCTTTTGAGTCTCCTGTAGACTTAATTCCAAGTTTTCTATTGAAAATGACTTCGTAAAATAGCTTTAAAGCTTTTCCAGCCTGCATGGCTTCACTTTTATCCTTCTTTTCTGTCAGATCTTTCAGATAGGCTCCAATAAACTCGTCTGTGATTTTGCTCTGAGGCATATCACGTACCAAATTATAAAAGACAAAAATGGCATTTCTATACGCTACAATAGTCTGCTGATTGTATTTACCAGATTTTAAATGCTCTGTAAAACGCTCAATTAAATGCGTCATGCTTCAATTCCAAATTCAAGTGGTTCTCAAAGTTATGAAAGTGATAGCTTTGCAAAAAGTATTGAATCTAATTTTTTTGCGAAATCTTATTAAGCGTTTTTGGCAGCAATAGAATTACTTACAATATATGCTCCGGTCCAGGCAGCCTGAAAATTAAATCCTCCTGTAACCGCATCAATATCCATTACTTCTCCCGCTAAATATAGTCCTGGATATTTATTGACCATAAAGCTATTAGGGTCAATTTCAGAAAGACAAACGCCGCCTGCGGTAACAAATTCTTCTTTGAAAGTGGTCTTTCCTTCTACATGAAATACCTTTTTTTTCAGATTCTCCGAGATTTTACGGAAATGCTTTTTCCCCGTCTCTGACCAATTTTGAAATTCACCAACGGAGCTCTCATTACAAATATACTCCCAAAATCTTTTACTCAAGCCAAAGACGGATAAGCTTCTTACCTTCTTTTTAGGATTTTCAGTTTGATATCGCCTTAGTTCCTCTAGAATTTTTTCCGTACTTATTTCAGCTAGCCAATCCACTGTTATGGTAAAGGAGTAATTCTGGTCTGCTAATTCTCTGGCTGCAAAAGCAGACAGTTTCAAAACAGCCGGACCGGAAAGTCCCCAATGTGTTATTAGCATAGGTCCTGAAGACCTAAATCCTTTTGTTTTCACGGTAGAGCTTTCAAAGGATGTACCAGAAAGCTCATGAAGAAATTTATCCTGAATTTGAAAGGTAAATAATGAAGGAACCGGTTCTACAATGGAAAGATTCAATGATCTCAATTGATTCCAAATAGCCTTATCTCCTCCTGTTGCAATTAAAAGATTCTTGGTTTCCAGCTTTTCCTCATTTTCTAAACTCACCTGCCAGCAATCTTCTTCTTTAGAAAATGAAAGTACTTTTGTGGAAGTTCTTAACTCTATATTTTTCTTGGATAATTCCTTTTGAAAACAATCAATAATGGTTTGTGAGGAATCTGTTACAGGAAACATTCTTCTATCTTGTTCTTTTTTTATACTTACCCCTCTTTCTCTAAACCAGTTAATAGTATCAGACGGACCAAATCTCCTGAAAGGTTCTAACAGAAATTCCTTTCCCCTTGGATAGTTCTCAATTAGTTTTTCCGGTTCAAAACAATGATGTGTGACATTGCATCTTCCACCACCTGAAACTTTAACTTTCTGAAGTGGAGCTCTGTTTTTCTCAAGAATTATCGTTTTAGTACCTTTAGGTGAATTGATAGCGGCAAAGAAACCAGCTGCACCTCCACCAATAACTATTAAATCATAAAGCATTTACGGGGAACTTGAATTTCGTTCATTCTTCCATGCTTCAAAACTATTGATTTAAAAGTATATTTTACTTAAATCTTAGCAGCTTTCTACGGCAATAACTCTTCTCCCCATTTTTCTCGTTCAGCTCGTAACGCCTTGATTAAATCTTCAATTCCTTTAACTGAAGAGCCGTATTCAAATGTAACTCTATGGCTTAAACCGTTTTCTGTTATTTCAATAAACTCAGCACCGCCATCTGCACAATCAGGGCAGCCATACACAGATTCTAAAGCAAAGAATTTCTTCGTATTTATTTCATTCAAAATAGCATTCATTGACTCAGTGTCAATTACGTCATAATAAGTTGAGTCTTGATAATTTCCATCTGTTGGTAAGTATTTCACTAAGTATTCTATTTCATTATTCGAGCTGGTAAGCGTCAATATTTGTGTGCAAGCTCCAAAACATTCTCCAAAACTCTGACCACTTTTAATTTCGATGTCCTCAGTCCCAACAGCTGATTTATCACATGAGATCAACAAAACACTGAAAACAAATAGCAATACTTTATTCATAACTGACATATTTTTCAGAAAACGCAGTTCTTTGAGCTCTTAATAGTTTCACTAAATCCTCAATTTCCTTTACTTCACTGCCATATTCGAAGGTCACTTTATGTGAGAAATCACCCCTGATTATTTCAATAAATTCAGCCCCTCCATCAGCACAATCAGGACAACCATAGGTTTCCTTCAGAGAAAAAAAGTCATCAATATTTCCGACGGCTTTCCACACCTCTTCCCATTCTTTTACCGCTAAAGAATCTGAATAGTTCTTTTCCATAGCATTTCCTTGATTTCCTTTTGAATCTGTACTTTTTACGTAGAAATTCACTTTTTGATTGGTGTTATTTAAAGTCATCGTTTGATAACAAGGACCCACACAAAACCCGAAACTTTGACCACTAATTATTGTTACATTTCCGGCTGGAGCTGATACGGTCTCTTCACAGGATGTCGTTACAATTGTGGAAAACAAAACGAATAGGCCAATTACTTTATTCATGATTATTGAGACTTTTGTCATTGTTAATACTAATGCAAAAAAACCAAGCTGGGTTGGTTGTGTGTCATAAACAACCAATAAGTTTTTTTGCCTGGTTTAACTTAATTTTCATTTTCTGTAATCAAGTATTTCTTTTTAATAATTATGCTTCAGGAACGTCAAATAAACTATATCACATCTTCACTTTCTATATCCTCTTCTTCCGTCAAAAATGTCATTCTGCTACTGGAAGACGGTGGGACGGTTCCATTTATAGCACGATACAGGAAAGAGAAAACCGGCGGAATGGATGAAGTTCAGATTGCAGAAATTAAAAAGGAATATGAAAAGTTCTTAGAAGCCGATAAGAGAAGAGAGGCGATCATAAAAAGCATTGAGGATCAAGATAAGATGACTCCCGAACTTCTTAACAAACTCAATGAAGCACTGCATTTAAAGGAACTTGAAGACCTTTATCTGCCTTACAAGCAAAAACGTAAGACAAGAGCAGTGATCGCTATTGAAAAAGGGCTTGAACCCTTGGCTAAAAGGATTTTTGAGCAGAAGGAAAGAGAAGTAGACTCTTTGGCCAAAACCTTTTTAAATAAAGACGTTAAAACTGTGGAAGACGCTCTTCAAGGTGCCCGTGATATCATATCAGAATGGATCAATGAAAACCTAGATTCCAGAAACAATCTCAGAAGGCTTTTTGACCGCGAATCTGTCCTAAGTTCAAAGGTAAAAAAAGGCAAAGAAGCTGAAGGTCAGAAATACAGTGACTATTTTGACTTCAATCAGAGTCTGAAAGATATTCCTTCGCACAGACTTCTGGCCATAAGAAGAGGTGAAGAGGAAGGCTTCCTGAAAGTTAACATAGAAATTGACAACGACCGTGCCTTGAATATTCTGGACAGACAATACTTACAAGGAATGCCTGCCTGCAAGGAGCAGCTTGAAATGGCCATTGAAGACTCTTATAAACGTTTACTGTCACCATCCATTGAAAATGAGTATGCCGGTTTAAGCAAAGAAAAAGCTGACAATGAAGCCATTAAAATATTTGCTACCAACTTAAGACAATTACTTCTTTCGGCTCCTCTTGGACAAAAAAGAGTGCTGGCTATTGATCCGGGATTCAGAACCGGATGCAAAACTGTGGTGCTAAACGAGTTTGGTGACCTATTGTATGATACTGTTATATTTCCAGACCAAAAGAGAGCTGAAGCTGAGCAAACAGTAAAGAAACTAACTAAGGATTATAAAATTGATGCTGTAGCAATTGGAAATGGCACAGCCAGCCGAGAAACTGAATCTTTTATTAAGTCCATTAATCTGGATGTTAAATCAGGCATCTATGTAGTTTCAGAACAAGGGGCTTCCATTTATTCTGCCTCGGCTATTGCTCGTGAAGAATTTCCGAATAAAGATATTACTGTTCGTGGTGCCGTTTCCATCGGTCGACGCTTAAAAGATCCACTGGCAGAACTTGTCAAGATAGATCCTAAGTCAATTGGTGTAGGGCAATATCAACACGATGTAAATCCTAAATTGCTTAAGGAAAGTCTGGATGGTGTGGTTGAAAGCTGCGTAAACTCCGTGGGAGTAGAACTCAATACTGCATCAAAACACCTTTTAAGTTATGTTTCGGGTCTGGGTCCCTCTTTGGCCCAGAACATCATAGACTATCGCACGAAAAATGGTAAGTTCTCCACACGAAAAGAGCTGAAAAAGGTACCCAGACTTGGCGATAAAGCTTTTGAACAAGCAGCAGGTTTTCTAAGAATATTTGGAGCAAAAGACCCGTTGGATAGCACCGCTGTGCATCCTGAAATGTATAGTTTAGTTAAGCAAATGGCTAAAGACAAAGGAGTGACTGTTCAAAATCTCATTGACAATGATGCTCTCAGAAAAGAAATAAATCTTAAAGATTATATAAGCTCGGAAGTGGGTTTACCTACACTTACTGATATAATGGAAGAATTAGCCAAACCGGGAAGAGATCCAAGAGAAAAGCTTGAAGTTTTTGAGTTTGGCAACGTTCATAAAATCGATGATTTAATCGCTGGAATGATTCTGCCAGGGATTGTTACCAATATCACTGCTTTTGGCTGTTTTGTGGATGTTGGAGTTCATCAAGATGGACTTGTACATGTATCGCATCTAGCCAATAGGTTTATTAAAGATCCAAATGAGGTAGTAAAAGTGCATCAAAAAGTAAAAGTAAAAGTACTTGAAGTAGATGCAAAGAGGAAAAGGATAGCTTTAAGTATTAAAGAAGCAAGTTAGATTTAGTCTAGAATTACTTCTTTCTCTGCTACGGTCTTTATTTTCTTCTTAATGTCTGCCACAAGAAGGTAAACAAACGGGGTATCTAGAATAGCAATGACCACTTTTATAACAAACTGGCCAGTAAAAAGTGGAATTAAAGGAATGATTCCACCAAAAGCTATCACTACGAAAATAGCAGTGTCTACAAACTGAGATAAGACAGTAGAAACATTATTGCGAAGCCAAAGTTTTTGACCTGCTGTTTTATCTTTTAATATGTGAAAAATCCAAACGTCAAAATATTGTGAAATAGTATATGCAGCCAAAGCAGCAAGGATATATCGATATGTAATACCAAAAACAGTTTCAAATTCCTTTTGATTTTTATAAAATTCAGATCCTGGAAAATAAATAGCTATTTGAGTCAGTATCAACATCATAATCAGACACCACAACCCAGCCTTTACTACGGTTTTAGAAGCCTTTTTGCCATATACTTCACTAATTGTATCTGTTATAAAAAATGTAAGAGGAAAGGTAAAAGCACTTAAAGAAGCTGTCAAACCAAATATTGTAACGATTTTAGAGCCAATCGCCACACCAATACAAAGGTTTGCACAGAAAATCCCTGTTAAAACAGCATAAATTTTGTATTTTCGAGAAAGCATCTAAGCCTATAATAGTAGTGAGTTACAAAAGTAGTAAGATTAAAAAATGCCATGGTCATCAATGTTTGAAACTTTTTTTTAAAACGGTACCAACATTGATTTCTTCTATATAAAATTAACCTTTCCACATAAGTTAATTTAAAACCGTATTACCCTAGACCCTATTAACATATGAAATATGGAAGTACCGAGCCTTCGGAATTCATAGACTTAAGCCTGCCTGAAGATCATAAAGACACAAGTTCTATTCTAAAAAAAGGAAATGGATTAAAAGAAGTTTACATAGGATCTGCAAAATGGAGTAAAGACGATCTCAAGAACTTTTACCCTGCCAGTAACAGAGATAACCTTTCGGTTTATGCACAAAAGTTTAATTCTGTGGAACTTAACGCCACCTTTTATAATAATTATCCACCTGAACAGATCATAAAATGGAGCGAAAAAACACCGGAAGGATTCAAGTTTTTCCCGAGAGTCCCTAATTACATCAGTCATATAAAGAGACTCATTGAGGTTGACACCGAAGTAGATACTTTTATAAATTCTATAAAAGCCTTTGGCCCTAAATTAGGCACCGTATTTCTTCAGCTACACAGTAAATTCAACAGTCAGAAATTTGAGAAAATTGAACGATTTGTACAGAATTGGCCCTCTGATATTCCTCTTGGGATTGAACTGAGAAATAAAGAGTGGTTTACACATAAGGAAATCTCCAAAGCTCTTTTTCATCTACTTGAAAAACATAAAATAACCAATATCATTACAGATGCTACTGCCAAAAGGGAATTACTTCATATGCGTTTAACTACGCCCACGGCCTATATCCGATTCATAAGTGATACCTCAGAAAATGACTATGACCGTTTAGATCAATGGTTAGATAGAGTGCATTTATGGAGCAGTAAGGGGCTGGAAAACATATATTTCTTTGTTCATCATACAGAACCAGAAGAGTCTTCAATGTTAACTGAGTATTTCATTGATAGGTTTAATAACCGTTTCGAGTCTCAGATTGGCTTAACCAAAACCAACAGGTAAATCCTCAAGGTAGTATAGCTAAGCATTTATATAAGAAATCGTTAGCTCAAGAATTCGTTTATCCATCAACCCTTTTTGACAATACATCTATTTAGAATTTCTAACTAAAAAGTTCTTCTTAAATTTCGAGCTTACAAATATTTAAGAAATGAAACTTAGAAACCTGGCGATTATCTCTACTGCGGTAATTAGCCTCATGCAATGTACATCTGAATCTAACTCCGAAGAGCAGCTGGAAATAGCTCAGAATGCCTGGGAGGTAATTTTTGATGGCAACAGTACAAAAGCTCTGAGAGGTTATGCCCTAGATAGCTTTCCCAATGGGGTTTGGTTTGTTGAAGACGGTGCATTGATAGCAAATCCGGATTCGCAAAACCGAGACTTAATTACACGTGATAGATACAAAAATTTTGAATTAGACTATGAATGGGCAGTTGATACTGCGGCAAACAGCGGCGTCTTTTTTCATGTACAGGAAAAAGAAAAAATGGAATCCGGGAATGGAAACAGTCCAAACTGGCTTGAGAACTTTGAAATTCAAGTATTGGATGATTTGCATTTCAATGACACTGCTGCGGTAAGATCTGCAGGTTCTTTATATGATTTAATAAAACCTGTCAATAAGGAATTAAAACCAATTGGCGAGTTTAATAAGGCCAAGCTTATTCATAAAGACGGACATGTAGAACACTGGTTAAATGGGCAGAAAGTTCTGGATTTTCAAATCGGCAGCCCCGAACTAAAGGAAATATTAGCTACAAGCAAATTTAAAGACAACCCTGATTATCATTCTGATTCTGAAGGCCACATTATGTTTCAGCATCATGGACAAAAGGTTTATTATAAGAATATAAGAGTGAGAGAAATCTAAAAAACTCAATTACCCACAAAAAAAGTCCTCACAGGAAAACCTGTAAGGACTTTTTCATTTCACGATATATTTTTTTACGATTTCTTAGGC
The DNA here is from genome assembly GCA_024742395.1 of Cytophagales bacterium. Taxonomy (GTDB): domain Bacteria; phylum Bacteroidota; class Bacteroidia; order Cytophagales; family Spirosomataceae; genus Jiulongibacter. Next base: position 20,047 of record JANSYO010000050.1, on the reverse strand, counting down.
TTAATGATTCTAAGAAATGTCAATAACTTTATTAAAGGATAGGTCGGATCTAGTTCATACCATCTCTTTGCAAAATTAATTGACATAGGATGCTTGTGATGATTGTTTTGAAATAATTCACCCATCATAAGAAAATCAAGCAAAAGGCTGTTTTTTGATTCATCTTTATTATCAAAGTTCTGATAGCCATATTTATGTCCGCTCCAGTTCACAATTGCCCCGTGAATTGGCCCCATTAAAAAATGAATGGGTAACAGGAAAAAGAAACCCCAGTGCATATCAAAGTAAACAAACCCAACTACATAAAAAGCTATGTAGCCTATTGCCCATGCCAATCTGGAAACCCATGTTTCTCCGAATTTATCAATGAGGTGCCATTCTGGTAAATCTTTTTCAAAACGTTCTTCAATTTTGAATTTGTAATTCAAAAGACCATTGTAGATTTCTTTCGTCTTCCACATCATAGTAAAGATATTCTCTGTATGATGGGGCGAATGTGGATCCTTCTCAGTGTCGCTGTATGCGTGATGCATTCTGTGCAAAATTGCATAAGCCTTTGGTGTTAAATAGGAAGACCCTTGCGTAATGTAAGTGAATAGATGAAAAAACTTCTCCCAAAATTTATTCATTTTAAACATCTTATGAGCTGAATATCTATGCAGATAAAATGTTTGACTAAAAAGTGATAGGTACCAGTGACCTATGAAAAATGAAAGTGCTGCTGCCATATAATTGTTTGTACTCGATCAGAAAGATATGGGAGAATTTAATTTTAAGAAAAACTCCGCTTCCTTTAATACTATAAGAAGGTAAAAATTCTTTGAAAAGTTCAATTAACGAGAAGAGGTAAAGGCATAAGTAATAATATTTGCCCCCATTTTTAGGGCTTGCAATCTCACCGATTCAGGATCGCCATAGACACTCTGATCTTCCCATCCATTACCAAGATCACACTCATAACTAAAGAAGCAGACTAACCTACCTTCATAGATTAATCCAAACCCTTGAGGGGGCTTATTGTCATGCTCATGAATTTTAGGGAGGCCTTTATTGAAATCATATTTCTGATGATAGATGGGGTGACTAAAAGGTAATTCTACAAAACTTAACTCCGGAAAAACTTTTTTCATCTCCCGCTCTAAAAACTTCTTCAAGCCATAGTTATCATCAACATGCAGAAAACCACCTGAAATAAGATACTTTCTCAGATTGAGAGCCTCCTGATCTGTAAACAATAAATTTCCATGTCCTGTTAAGTGAACGAATGGGTATTGAAAAATCTCAACACTTCCTGCTTCTACTATATCTTCTTCAGAGAAAATATTTGTATTCAGATTTTTATTACAAAAGCTTATCAGATTTGGAAGAGAGCTTTTATTGGCGTACCAATCTCCCCCACCACCGTACTTTAATTTTGCAATTTTGATCGTTGGTACCTGGGCTTGTACGAGCGAGAACCCAAAGAAAAGAAGTACGAATATTTTTTTACACATATTACTTTAAAAGATTAAGCAGCGTGACACCTACTAATCCGGCAGTTTCAGTCCGAAGTCTGCTGGTTCCCATACTAACTTGTTTATAGCCTGCTTGCTCTGCAAGAGATAGTTCCTCATCTGTAAAATCTCCCTCCGGACCCACCACAATACAAACGTCGTTTTCCGGAGAATAGCTTTCTAATGGACTGGATTTTTCACTCAAATGAGCAATAAACTTTTGATTTGAAGTATTATTGGCAATGAATTCTTCATAAGTAACCAACTCATTTACCTTGGGAAGATAGGCTTTTAATGACTGTTTCATCGCCGAAATCGCCACCCGCTCTACCCTATCTTTCTTTATTATTTTCCTTTCAGAATTAGTGGTAAGTATAAAGGAAATCTCTGAAAGACCTATCTCTGTGGCTTTCTCTACCAAATACGTGATGCGGTCAATGTTCTTTGTAGGAGCAATAGCCAAATGGATTCGTCTGGAAGACTTCTGAAACTCTACCAGATGTTGCGTAGTTTTCAATAGAGCCTTCTTGGGGTTTGCATCTGTAATAATGCATTGATACATGTCACCTAGACCATTGGTCACCCACACTTCATCCCCTATCGCTTTTCGTAATACTTTGATGCAATGCTTCGAATCTGTTTCATCCAGCATTTGAGTTTCTCCAAAGTCTGCTTTGTAAAACAATTGCATTACTCTTCCTCCTTGAAACTAAAAAGGTTCTTATCTAAACCCAAAGTCCCGTTATTGAAGTTTTCAATAAAATTGGTAATGACTTTATGATTGATTTCCGGAACATTCAAACCTACCTCCAGACCTATACCAAAGTCAAAATCTTTATCTATTTCGACGAACTCCGATACTTTTAAAGTATCTTCTTCCTGAATTTCCTCAATATACTCCTGCACCAACTCATCTATTTCCGGGTTTTCTTTATAACCAGGTTTTCTATCCTCTATTGGAACAAAATTCTTATGATCTTTTGCTACTCTCCGCTCTGCTTCTTCCATAACCAAACTTTGGTAATGTAATTCCAGAGTAAACATGGCAGCATCGTAAATCACTTCTTTGCCTTCAAACTGGCCAACAAACTGAAATTGCAAATATTCTCCAGACTCCGCCAGATCCATTTCATCCTCAACTAAAATATACTTTTGCCCCTCTTCCTTGCATTCATTCTTCAATTTCTCAATTTCAGAAGCTTCAAATCCTTGATTCATTGACACTTGGTTTATATTTATTAATACAAAGATAATTGAGGCTTACTGGCTAAACAGCGATGCCCCATTATTTTCTATCTTTGCCCAAATTTCATCATTTAAAATTGAATGAAAGAAAGAATACAATTTTTGTTCATCTATTTTGGTTTCTGGGTTGTCTACTTTTTATGTGCCCGGCTTATATTTCTTGGTTATCACATAGATCAGACCAAGCTTCTTACTTTAGAAACACTAGCCGGAGTTTTCTGGAATGGCATCCGTATGGACTTGTCAATGGCGGGCTACCTTTCCATTCTGCCTTTTCTTTGGGTTGGCTTTTCTAACTTCATTAAAAAAAGTGTTTTTGAAGGGTCGTTGTTTAGCTACACCTTAATTTTGGTCTTCATTTTGACCTTGATTGTTGTAGTAGATCTTGAAGTCTATAATGTATGGGATTACAGGTTAGATGCTACGCCACTTAATTATCTTAGCTCTCCAAGAGAAGCAATTGCTTCTGTAAGATCATCTCCTTTCATTCGCTTAATTCTTAGCTATATCCTACTATTAATCGTAGCCAGTTATTTTGTTTACAGAATCATAGCCAAGAAAATTAACAATTGGAAACATATAAAAAAGATGCCATTTATTCCGGTGGTTATCTTATTTACAGCAGCCTTAATAATTCCTATAAGAGGTGGCTTTGGAATTGCACCAATGAACCAGAGCACTGTTTACTTTTCAGATAGTAATTTCGCCAATATTTCTGCTGTTAATGCTTCATGGAATTTCTTTAGTTCTTTGGTAAACAAGACCTATGACAAGGTGAATCCTTACACCTATTTGCCAAAAGACGAGATTGCTTCCTCCATGGCTCAATTATATAAAGAGGAAGGCACGCCAATAAAAATCATGAACGCCGACAAGCCGAACGTTTTAATCGTGATTTGGGAAAGTTTTACCGAAAAGGTAATCGACAAAAAAATAAATGGAAAGGAAGTAACTCCCTATTTCAATAGATTAAAGAAAGAAGGGGTTTATTTCTCAAATGCTTATGCTTCCGGCGACAGAACCGACAAAGGGCTTATTGCCGTATTAAGTGGTTACCCTGCACAGCCAACTCAATCTATAATAAAAGAGCCATCTAAAACTCAAAAGCTGCCTATTTTAACTAAGGATTTTCAAGCTTTAGATTACAGAACCGAATTTTATTATGGCGGCGAAACAGAATTTGCAAACATTAAATCATACTTATTTACCGCAGACTACGAGCAAATAACAGATTTAAATACTCTTTCTGACGACTTATTCCTTACTAAATGGGGAGTACATGATGAGATAGTTTTTGATCGTTTTCTTAAAGATCATCAGGTCATTAGAAATAAGCCCTTTTTCAGTACATTATTAACGATAAGTAGTCATGAACCTTTTGATGTTCCTTTAGATTCAACAGTTTTTGCAGGTTCTGATGAAGAAAGCCTTTATATGAACTCTTTGTATTACACTGACAGAGAGTTTGGGAAATTCATTGATTCTGCCAGAACTCAGCCTTGGTGGAACAACACTGTAGTTATTGTAGTAGGAGATCATGGTCACCGATTACCGGAAACGGGAAATAAGGCAGACAACTTTAGGATTCCAATGCTGTGGACAGGCGGAGCGGTTAAAAGTAGAAATACCATAGAAGATATTGTGTCACAATTGGATATTGCCAAATCTTTATCGGAAATTATGGGAATTCCTTCTAAGCAATATGAATGGGGTCGTAACTTATTCAGAACCAAAAGAAACAACTGGGCTTTCTTTAGTTTTAACGATGGTTTCGGATATATAAACGGTGAAAAAGAGTTTCTCTTTGATAATGTGGGTAAAAAAGAAATCTCTAGTAAAGGAGACATAACAGAATCAGATATTCTGAATTCTAAGGCAATACAGCAGAAATACTTCCAGGATTATCTGGATAAGTAGTAGAATATTCTTCGGTTCGGAACATAACCAATACTTTGTTGTATTATTTCAATAATTTAGAATAATGAACTAGAGATTTGCCAAACAGAGCAATTATGTATGGGATTTTCATATATATTTGCTAGCATATTTTAACAAAATCAATAATTAACAGTTTAACATCACCATGGCAAAAATCAAACTAGAGTACCTTTGGCTAGACGGTTACTTCCCAACTCAGAACATTAGAAGCAAAACTAAAGTGGAGGAGCACGAGGACTTTAAAGGAACACTTGAAGAAATCGGTAACTGGTCATTTGATGGTTCTTCTACTAAGCAGGCAGAAGGCGGTTCATCAGATTGTCTACTTGTTCCGGTTGCAATTTATCCTGATCCTGAGCGTAAGAACGGATGGTTAGTTATGTGCGAAGTAATGAATGCAGATGGCACTCCACACGTTTCTAACGGTAGAGCAACAATAGATGACGACAATGATGATTTCTGGTTTGGTTTTGAACAAGAATACTTCATCATGGACAGAGAAACTCTGCTTCCATTAGGTTTCCCAATTGGTGGATACCCTGCTCCTCAAGGAATGTACTACTGCTCAGTAGGTGGTAAGAATACACACGGAAGAGAGCTGGTAGAACGTCATGCAGATCTTTGTATCGCTGCTGGTTTGAACTTTGAAGGAATCAATCAGGAAGTAGCCTGCGGACAATGGGAATTCCAATTATTCGCTAAAGGTGCAAAACAAGCCGGAGACGAACTTTGGGTTGCGAGATATTTACTTGACAGATTAACTGAAGACTATGGCTACTATATCGAGTATCACCCGAAACCACTAGGAAAAGATATGGACTGGAATGGTTCTGGTATGCATGCTAACTTCTCAAACTCAACTTTGAGAACATGTGGAGACCGAGCTACTTATGAAGCTATCTGTGAAGCATTCAGACCTGTAGTGAAAGAGCATATCGAAGTATACGGTGAATTTAACGATCAGCGTTTAACAGGTAAGCATGAAACTGCTTCAATCAATGACTTCTCATACGGTATTTCTGACCGTGGAGCTTCTATCCGTATTCCATTAATTACTGTGGAAAGAGGATGGAAAGGTTGGTTAGAAGACAGAAGACCTGCATCTAATGGTGATCCTTATAAAATCGCTGCTAGAATTATCAAAACTGTAAAATCGGCTAAAATCTAATCATAGCCTTTTTTGATATTGAAAAGCCCTCTGAATAGAGGGCTTTTTTTGTTCTATTGGCACCTGCCGAACATTCACATAGCTCTTGTATATATCACAGAGAAAAAGACTTAAATTTGCACCTTGATGAAAAAGGTAGCATTTTATACTCTTGGCTGTAAGCTAAACTATTCTGAAACATCTACCATTGGGAGGATGTTTCAAGAGAAGGGATTTGAAAAGGTGGATTTCAATGAGAATCCCGATATATTCATTATCAATACCTGTTCAGTTACAGATAATGCAGATAAGAAATGTAGAAAAATTGTGAGAGAAGCTCAAGCCATTAACCCAGAAGGATATGTGGCAATTATTGGCTGTTATGCCCAATTAAAACCAAAGGAAATTTCGGAAATTCCTGGGGTTGATGCGGTTTTAGGAGCTTCGGAAAAATTCAGATTACTTGATATAATCGGAGATTTCAAAAAAGAACCTTCTTCAGTTCTACCGGAAAATAAAGTATATGCCGGCAGCATAGAAACAAAATTAGACTATCATACCTCCTATTCTTTAAACGACCGCACCCGAACGTTCCTTAAAGTTCAGGATGGCTGTGACTACCCTTGCTCTTACTGTACTATTCCATTGGCTCGAGGTAAAAGCAGATCAGACAGTATTGAGAACATTATTAAGGCTGCTGAAGAAATTGCCTCTAAGGGTGTTAAAGAGATTGTTCTAACAGGAGTAAATATTGGTGATTTCGGGTTAATTGAAGGGGAACGGAAGGCCACCTTTATGGACCTTTGTGAAGCTCTTGATAATATAGACGGAATAGAACGTTTCAGAATTTCAAGCATTGAGCCTAATTTACTTAGCAATGAGATCATTGATTTTGTGGCTCATTCTAAAAAGTTTGTCCCTCATTTTCATATTCCCTTACAAAGTGGATCTCCGGAAGTTCTAAAACTGATGAAAAGAAGGTATAAGCGAGAGCTTTATGTGGACAGGGTAAAGAAGATCAAGGAACTAATGCCTGATTGCTGTATTGGTGTAGATGTTATTGTGGGTCATCCTGGTGAAACAGAGGAATACTTTTTGGAGACGTATAATTTCCTGAACGAGTTAGATATAAGCTATCTACACGTTTTTACATATTCTGAAAGACCCAATACAGATGCTGTAGATATACATCCAAAAGTTTCAAAAAAAGATAAGGCAGAAAGGTCTAAAATGCTTCACATTCTATCAGACAAAAAGAAAAGAGCATTTTACCTGCAGCAAGAGAACAAAGAAGAAACTGTACTTTGGGAAGAAGATCTAGAGAATGGTAATATGCATGGCTGGACAAATAATTATGTTAGGGTTTCTGCCAAATATGATCCTCTATTAATCAATACCACCATGCCCGTGAAACTTGAAAACCTCAATGCCGAGGGCATAATGGAAGTCTCAGAGTCTGCAATTGTTTTTGAGAAACATTAAGAATTTAATCACATAAGGCTTTAACAAGAAAAACCCACCAATACTGGTGGGCTTTTGCTTTTTGAGTACAACAAAACCACAATTAATTGTGCTTCTGTTTAACACCTAACCTTTACCTTACAAAATTATAGTTTGAACTTTTGATCAAACTTAATATTATATTCTATTGAAAGAATCAATATTAACTATGTCTAAATTTAGCAATTGAATAAGAACTGACCTACAACGATCCCTAAAAAATGAAATATAGTGTCAATTATCGCCATTAAATCATAATTAAAGTCATAATATTTCAAAATACCCTTAATATTCGATTTAGAATAATCTATCGAGTATTTTACAAAATACCATATTTAATGAATAGACATAAAAAAAGCTCCGTAATTAAACGGAGCTTTTTATCCTGTAAAAGGTATATCTTATTCAGCATGCAACCATGCTTGCTTAGCCAATAGCGTTTCTTCATCTTCCACGTTATCTGGATCTGGAACACAACAATCAACAGGGCATACAGCTGCACATTGTGGCTCCTCATGAAACCCCATACACTCTGTACATTTGTCAGACACTATATAATAGAACTCATCTGATACCGGCTCCTGCTCGTCTTTCGCATCGATTACAGTTCCATCGCCAAAATCTACTTCAGTTAACGAAGTTCCTCCTGCCCATGTCCATTCTACTCCACCTTCATATATTGCCGTATTCGGGCATTCAGGCTCGCAGGCTCCACAGTTGATACATTCGTCAGTAATAATAATTGCCATTACTCTACTAGTCTTGTTGGTTACTCAAAGAAAGAACAAATATAAGCCTACAAAGTTTCAGGAGCTTAGTATTTTTGAGGCAGATTTTAAAATTCATTCAGAGACATTTAAAAAATGACATTAGAAAACAAAATAGTCATATTTTCATCTTTAGGAGACCTTTTGTCTGACAAAAAGTCAGAAAATATGCGATTAGAATGGGCAGCAAGAGCGAAAAACGAAAATGCCTGGTTTACAGAAGATAATGTCATGCTGGCCATTGAAAACATTTCAAAATGTTTTTTAAACGAAGAGAAGTTAAGAAGCTTCACAAAAGATCTGCAAAAGTCAAACACCCCAAAAGTAGTAGGTATTGTAGCTGCCGGAAATATACCTTTTGTAGGTTTACATGATTTGCTATGTGTATTATTGGCTGGTCATAAGGCTATGATTAAGTTAAGTAGCAGTGATTCTGTCTTGATGAAACTTTTTATCGGCAAGCTAATTGAAATTGAACCTAAATTTGAAGAACAGATTATTATTGCTGAACGGCTAAATGCCGCCGATGCATATATTGCAACAGGAAGTGATAATTCGGCACGTTATTTTGAATATTATTTTGGCAAAAAACCAAGTATTATTCGTAAAAACAGAAGTTCTATTGCCGTATTAGACGGTTCTGAAAGTACAATGGATCTAAGAAACCTTGGTAATGATATCTTCAGGTACTTTGGATTGGGTTGTAGAAATGTTTCAAAATTATATGTGCCTCATGGGTATAAATTTGATACTTTCTTTGAAGCCATAGAATATTGGAACACCATCCAAATTCATCATAAGTATAATAACAACTACGACTATAATAAATCTATCTACTTAGTTAATGGTGATAAACACCTTGATAATGGTTTTTTGCTTTTAAAAGAAGACCAGAGATTGGTTAGTCCATTGGCAGTAGTTTTTTCGGAGGAATACAAAAACAAAACCGAGCTTGATCAGAAGCTCGGTTTGTATAAAGACAAAATCCAATGCATTGTGGGGCATTCTTACATTCCTTTCGGACAAAGCCAAACACCACAATTAAAGGATTATGCTGATGGTATCAATACTTTGGAATTCTTAAGCAGTATTTAAACAGCTTTAAACTTACCTGGTACCGGAATAGGGTAAAAACCATTTTCGTCAGGCAATGATTTTGGTAAAGTATCCCATGTGAAAGATTCTGGAGCCAATGAGATATTGGATGCCATTGCCTCTTCCATTGTTATTTTTTGACCAGAGTAAGTTGCCATTCTTCCTAAAATGGCTGTCATAGTACTCATTGCACCGTTATACGCGTCATTAACGGGAATATTATTTACGATACAATTAAAAAGATGATCATGCTCTACCTGATATGGGTTTTTATCATCTTTTCCTCTATGTCTCCACAAGGAATTACCTTTTAAGTCGGTGAGACGCCCTTCAGTAGCCCTACCCTTTGTTCCTACCAAATGCTCAGAAACATTAGAGACAGTACCAGGTTGATGCCTGCATTGACTGTTAAGGATCATTCCGTCTTCGTATTCAAATTCTACTAAATGATGATCAAAAATTTCACCATACTCCTTCCCTTTTCTAACTTCTCTTCCTCCTACACCAATGGCTTCTTTAGGATAGCCTCCTTTAAACCAATTTATCACGTCAATATTATGGATATGTTGTTCAGATATATGGTCTCCGCATAACCAAACGAAATAATACCAATTTCGCATTTGGTATTCCATTTCTGTCATATTCTCTTCACGCTTTTTTACCCAAACACCGTCGTTATTCCAGTAGCACCTCGCCGAAACAATGTCACCAATCTGACCCTCTTCCACTACCCTTTTATAGGTTTCCAGATATGATTTTTGATAATGTCTTTGCAAGCCAACTACTACTTTAAGATTCTTCTTTTTAGACTCCTCTGCAGCATCGAGCACTCTTCGAATACCCGGAGCATCTGTTGCAACAGGTTTCTCCATAAATACATGCTTTTTTTGCCTTACAGCCTCTTCGAAATGTATTGGGCGAAAACCGGGAGGAGTAGTAAGTATCACGACATCTGCAAGTTCCATTGCCTTTTTATAACCTTCAAAACCTGTGAATTTATGTTCTTCCGGAACATCTACTCTCGCAGCTACCTGACCTTCTTTTGCTCTTCCACTGGTCAAGTTATTGTAGCAACTATCCAGACGATCTCTAAAGGCATCGGCCATAGCTACTAGTTTTACATTTTCTTTAACAGACAAAGCTTGAAAAGCAGCACCAGTTCCTCTTCCACCGCAACCAACCAGGGCTACTTTAACTTCATCTGCACTTTGTGCATAAAAAGCTGAACTTGTAAAGGGGTTAGTTAACAGTACTGAAGTACCTGCTATAGCAGTAGCATTTTTGAGAAATGCTCGTCTATCTAAATCTTTCATTTTAATTAGGGTTGTTTAATATATAAATGTAGCCCAGAATGTTCTAAGAAGCAATTGAGAAGAACATCTTGACACTAAAATACCCTTTTTTGAAACGTCGGATCAAGATTTTTTAAGCTGCAACTTAAAAGTTTTGGATGTATTGCGGAGTTACCGGATCATCCTTGAAAAAATCTCCCTTTTTACCAGCAGAGAGTGCCCATCGATCAATCCAAGAAATACCATATTTACCAAACTTAGTTATAGGTGTTTTATAAACAGGATCTTCCAGTATCTCATCCATGCTCACAAACGTATAGCCATGCTTTATGTATATATCGGCTAAATCATCCACATATTCAGCATTCAAAAGACTGGCATGAATCAGAAGAATTTGGTTAATATTTCTATTAAAAAGCTCAAACGACTGTCTTTCAAAATATAGGAGTTTCTCCTCCATGTACACTAAATAGTCTTTGGCTATTTTTTTAGCCATGACATTGTCGCCCTTTCTAATACTTAGATGATAGGCTTTGGCAAAAAGGTAATCTGAATTATCAATGGTGACAGGAGAGACAATATATCCATGTTTAGAAAGGAAAGAATCTAAAGAGTCTGAAAGCTCTTTGGTATATCCGGTATGTAAAAAAGGATGCCTAAAGTACTTTAACTCTTTGCTCTTTTTACTAAGTAATTGCTTAGTTACCTGTTCACCAATTAAAATTTCCTCTGCATATTCTTCAAACGCTGTAGTATTATAATCTTTATGGTTCAATGTATGATTGCCTAAATCCATACCTGCCTCAATCCACTTTTGTAGACATTCTTTTTGGAACGAAATCAATTCCTCATCTTTATCGAAAAGCTTACCTTCATTAACAAAACCAATAGCCTGTACTTTTTTTGACGAAAGGTTATGAAGAAGCTTCTCAGTCAGGTCAAAATGAAACTCCGGAGACTTCTCACCGTAACTAACTACAGGTAAATCGTCAATACTAAAACATACCTTTTTTTTAGTTTGCCCAATGGCAGAAAAGTTTAAAACAAGAAGTACAACAAGCCAAATTCTTGAAATCATATATCCTTTGGAGGTGCTGAAAAATACTTTTCTATTTCTTTGTCTGACGGTATAATCACTGGTCTGACCAATCTAAAACCAAGAAATGGTGCATCTGTTAGCCACCAGTCAGATTTTGGTATTTGTGGATCCTGTTGTTTTAAGCGAGGAGCTGATGGCCATCGGGCCGAAGATCTTAACATATCCGGATCATCGTCCCAGTGCCCTCCTTTAATGGTATGAGGATAGAGCTTAGTAGGTTCTGTGTACGGATTACGAGTACCCTCTTCCAATAGTTCGTGAATATTCTCTACATATTGATCAGAGGTCCATTCTGCTACATTACCATACATATCATATAGACCCCATGCATTGGGTTTCTTCTGCCCTACCAACTGATAGGCTCCGTCAGAGTTTTCATAAAACCACGCATGATCATTGAGCTCATTTTCATCATTTCCAAAATGCCAGGCTGTTTTTGAACCTGCTTTAGCGGCGTATTCCCATTCTGCCTCAGTAGGTAATCTGTAGAAAACCCCTGTTTTTTGATAGAGCCACTTACAGAATGATCTTGCGGCATACTGTGTTACATTACAAACAGGAAAACCTCCCAGCTTCCCCTGACCAAAAGACATTTCAACGTAAGGTTTAGTTGGTCTTGAAACTGCATCAACAGCCAGGCTTTTATCGAGCTCCAATTCTTTGTTCTGATAAATCAGGTAGAGGTCCCAGGTGACTTCATGTTTAGACATCCAGAAGGCATCCATTTTAACAAGTTTCTGAGGGCCCTCATCATCTTTTTGATACTTCTCATCTTCAGGACTTCCAAACAGAAATTCTCCAGAGGGAATTGCCTGCATATCAAAACCTTGATTGGTATTAGGAATTTCCTGGCGATAACTTTTGAAGTCTTTATCTGAAAAGAACAGTAACAGTAATGATAAAAGCCAAGGGAGGCTAAGCCATTGCATATTTACATAGGTTTAAAAATAAGATCACGATAGTCTTCCATAGCATTTTGAATTACTTTATCTGAATGCTCTTTACCATATTCAAAGGCTATTTCGCAATGTTTTGGTTCATCAGGAAGATTCTTATAGGTTAAGAAATAGTGTTTAAGTCTTTCTACTACTTCTCTGGGCATATCTTTTAAATCTTTGTATTCTCCGTAGATATGATCTCCTACCAAGACAGCGATGATTTTATCATCTGCTTCAAGCTTATCAACTAAACAGAGACCTCCGATAGGTCTTGCCTGAAGTAAAATATCACCATGTGGAATATTATGAGATGATAGTACACAAATATCCAATGGATCGCCATCTCCTATTTTTACATTTTCAGCACCATTTGCAATGGCTAAATCTGCTACTCTTCTACCGCAATAAGTTTGCGGAACAAAGCCGTATAAAGAAGGAACAATGTTTGAATACTTTTGCGGACGGTCAATTTTCAAGTAACCTGTATCCTTATCTATTTCGTATTTGATAGTATCAGATGGTACTATCTCGATAAAGGTGTTTACAAAATCAGGCACTTGGTCTCCTATTGAAATACCATGCCAAGGGTGTGCTTTATATACTGGTTTCATTCGTTGCTTTTTGGCAAAGTTACAAAGCCATCTAACATAACTGTCCTTGGAGCGAAATTTCTTATTGAAAAGTCACAAAATCATTGGGGTAAAAAGCGGCCCAGGCAAAAGCATAGCCTATGAAATTAGTGGGAATCACTAATTGATCACCTTTACCTGGCCCCTCGTAGGCTACTCCAAAAATATCCCACTTAGTACCCGAGGTATCCATAAAAAGCCCTCCCTCTTCAATACCCAGTAAGGATTCACGAACGCTAACTTTTTCTCCATCAGTAGTTTTCGTAAAATAGGCCATCATATAATTATCCTTTTCAGAACCAAAGACGAGTAACTCTTCACCGTTGAACTCTTTTGTTACGTAAGAATTTAATTGGCCGAAGGTCCTGAAACGATAGTAAGTCAACTGTTCTCCCACTTTAACCCCTAAAACCCTTTCTTTGTTTGGTATTGTCTTTAGTTCTATAGGTACACTAAAAAGAAGGTAATCATTATTGGTTTTATAATCTCCGTATGGATATTGGTCATAATTAGGAGCAATCCTTAGATCAACAGTAAACACCTCTGTACCTGGATACCAATTTTTCCAGGTTCCAAAAGTCGTTTCAATGAGCTGGTAAAAAGGTGCATTGGCATTTAACTGAACTCCATTGACTGACTTCAAAAGCATCTGAGACCACAGCGAACTGGATTCACGATCATACAGAATCAAATTTGAATTATATAACAATCCTGACACACCAAAAGTAGTTTCTTTACCGTCAATGGTACGATCATACAATACACCTGTGCCAGTTAATGGACAATATGAAATGCTAAAAGCAAAATCATCAATTTTGTCATTGACTATCTCATGATAGTCTAAAATTTTATGAGGATAGGCTACTGGCTTGCCATTGTAAACTACACCTAAGACAAGGTCGTCATCATTTAAGAAACTTGCCTGAGTAGCCAGAACTCTTAAGGGAGCATCGATTGATTTTATTCCATCACGCCCTACTCCACCGTCTCTAACTTGCTCTACAGGAATAGCCCATTCGCTATTGGGTTCAGTTCCGTCTGGTACAATCACTGAACCTGTGTTGTCATCTTTTTTACAGCTAAAAGCTAAAAAAAGAACACTTAGAACCATAGAAACTTTCTTCATTTTTTCTTCTCTTTATAATTTAATAAACAGTAAATGCTGCAGTTTAGTCTGTAAGTGGGCACATTTTGAAGTCCATTTATACCATTATATACAGGTATATCTGCTGAGATGGTCAGATTAGACTTTTCAGGAATTAACCAATACCCAATATTACCATTTAGCAGCAACCACCTGCCGCCTGTGCTACTTACTATTTGACCGTTCGTCTCATTTTTTTGTACATTTCTAAAACGCAAACCAACACCTGTATTCCATAAGCTTTTTAAAAAATACTGCTGTGAACTTAGGCCTAAAGTTAGCTGTTGCTCGTTTCCAAATTTATATGAAAGGCCTTGCTGATATTCTTTATCAGTTCCTTTTACAGCTGCAATTACTGTACTGTAAATACTGGTATTAGGCTTATTTTTTAAGGATCGCACCCATCTGAAAACCGGAAGAACATCCCAGGAACCTGTTCTGGGCTGTAAGTCGGCATTAAGCAAAATACCTAAAGAGTTTCTGTTATCAATACTTCCTGTGGGTGCTTTTAATCCTATTCCAACGGAAAGAATTGAGTATTTGATTTGCTTTTGATAATTAACTAATCCCAAGACATTGCCAAGACCGCTGGTTCGTGCTATGTCGGTCCCTATAGTGGTCGCTATTTTTCTCTCCTGGATTATGTACGGGATCAGAGTTTCAAAAGAAAGTCCATTATTAAAAACAGTTCCTAATTGAATTAGCGAAGTATGTGTTTCTCTTTCTCTCGATTTATCCTCCAATCTTTCCTTTTCTTGAAATAGTGTATTTAAATTATGGTAGTCATAAGAAACAGAAGCCTGAAATGAGGACTTAGAACTAAACGGCAAGCCAAGAGAATTTGATATTGGTACACCTCCCGAGCAACAAGTCTGTCCCTTTAGATATAGATTCAGCAGAAATAACAGCAGAACAAAAAAGAATGCCTTTTTAATCATTGCTCACATCTACGAAATTTCAAAAAAACAAGTTTTAAAGGCTATTTGCGTACTTGACTATTGACAGCAGATCTTTTTCTTTTTTCTTGGATAGCTTTTCATTTTTTGCATAAGACTTCAACTTTTCAGCGTATTGTGGCAAGGCCTTAATTATATCGGCAATACTACTCACTTTAGAATACGAATCATTTTCATTTTTTAAATAATACGATCCTGAAAGTTCAATGTATTTTGCGGGAGTTCCGGCTTCCTGCAAAGCTTTTGGAGGCTGAGCCTCTCTAATACTCATATTCTTTTTAAAATAAAGGGAATTTCTCCCAGTAATAAGTTCTATTAAAAAACCTTTTTTCAATCCCATTTTTGAGGGATAATTACAAACGGATAAAGTAATTTCTCCAATTTGAATTCTTTGAAAGAAAGAATTAGGATCCAAGATCATTCTTTGGCCGTTTGTCTCAAATTCAACAATGTCTAAGTAGACATTATATCTTAACCTTTCTGCAGTCAAATTTCCACCAGTAGTCACAATCACTCCGGGTAAAAAGTCAACATTTAAAAATGGGGTCCCCTCTATTCCATTATTACTTCCTCTTTTATCAGTATTAGAATAATTCTCAATTTGCTTGAGTAATAGATTGTAAATAGGTGGTGCTGTAAGATTACCTGCTGTTTGAGCATTCGCCTGAAAACAAATAAAGCAGAATAAAAGTATTGCCGTATACTTTTTTAACCAATCTTCTCCCATTTGAATTAAAATTTAAAGTCTTTAAGAACTTATGCCCTCTTCCTGATTTGGTTGTATCAACTTCTTATTTGGGTAGCATTCAAAATGCTATATCCATTGTCCTTTTTCAAAGAATTATCTTTCAACATTTCTTTGCCTTGGTAAATTTATTTTTACCTTAATTTCAAACATAAAAAAACAAGGATGATAATCGTAAGCCCTGCCAGATCAATTACCAAAAGTAGTGAGTTTTATCTGAAACTTGATTTTGAGATTTTGGCTTACCAAAACAGGCACTATGCTATGTCAAATGGTATAAAAGTAGAATTGAATACTGACTCCTTCTCAAGGCCAGGTTTAAGGTTTCTTGTTAAGTCTTATCAAGAAGCTAAAGACAAACTTGAAAACTATGGGCCTCTTCATTTCTCAGAAAATGAATTTATACTCTCAGATCCTTCTGGAATCAGAATTTATATCAGTGATAAACCGGATACTGCAGATTCTAAAAAACCTGAATCTAATTCTATTCTTGGAAATTTTGCGGGAGTAAGCATAGAGAGCACAGATATGTCAAAGTCGCTGGAGTTTTATACATCATTGGGTTTTAAAACAGAAAGCGGTAACCCGGAAGTAGGATGGCTCTCTCTTAAAGATTCTTCCGGAAACAGTATAAGCATTATGAAAGCTAATAGCTGTCCACATTCATTTTTCAATCCATCACTTACCTTTTTTAATAGTGGTAAAAATATAGAAGTAATTGACAAAATCAGACAAGTAAATATACCTATTAAAGAAGAAGTCACAGTTTTTAATATAGAAGGGATTGTAGACAATGTTATTCTTCAAGATCCGGGAGGAATTGGCTTCTTTGTTTTCAACGATTAATCAGATCATTCATCAATTGAAAGACGCCATGAACGAAAGGCTATTTTAATAAAAAGTGATGATCGATTTTACAGATTCATAAGACTATCTTTGCAGCCCAATTAGCAAGGTTTATGATTTCAGTAGATAATGTAGCAGTAGAATTTAGCGGAAGAACCCTCTTCAGCGATGTAGTATTTAATATTAATGAAAACGACCGAATAGCCCTAATGGGTAAAAACGGAGCAGGAAAGTCTACATTACTTAAGATAGTAGCTGGAGTGGATAAACCCACCAGAGGGAAAAGTTCTGCCCCTGGTGATGCTGTAATAGCATACTTGCCTCAACATTTATTAACCGATGATACAACGACTGTTTTCGAAGAAACGGCCAAAGCCTTTTCTTCTGTTCTCAATCTGAAATCTGAGATGGATGCCTTAAATCACCAATTAGAAACCAGAACAGATTATGACTCAGAAGAGTACATGACTATCATTGAAAAAGTTACTGAACTGGGAGAGAAATTCTATTCTATAGAAGAAGTCAACTATGACGCAGAAATTGAAAAAACTCTTCAGGGTTTAGGCTTTCTAAGAGAAGATTTTAACAGGTTAACCAGTGAATTCAGCGGAGGATGGAGAATGAGGATTGAATTGGCAAAAATTCTTTTACAAAAACCTGATTTAATACTTCTGGATGAGCCAACAAACCACATGGATATTGAATCTATTCAATGGCTGGAAGACTTTCTGATTAACAGCTCAAAGGCCGTAATTGTAATTTCGCACGACAGAGCTTTTGTAGATAATATTACGAATAGAACCATTGAAGTAACCATGGGTAAAATTTATGATTACAAGGTCAATTATACCCACTATTTACAGCTAAGAAAAGAGCGACTAGAGCAACAGCAAAAGCAATTCAATGATCAGCAGAAAATGATTGCGGATACACAAGAGTTTATTGAAAGGTTTAAGGGTACTTATTCCAAAACTCTTCAGGTACAGTCAAGAGTCAAAATGTTGGAAAAACTGGAAATAGTGGAAGTTGACGAAATTGACACCTCGGCCATCAATATTAAATTCCCACCGGCTCCCCGCTCCGGAAATTATCCTGTCATCGCAGACCAAGTTAGCAAGTCATACGGCGATCATTTGGTTTTTAAGGATGTAAATATGACCATTGAAAGGGGACAAAAAGTTGCTTTCGTAGGTAAAAACGGGGAAGGGAAATCTACCATGGTGAAAGCTATCATGGGAGAAATTGAATTTGAAGGAGATTTAAAAGTGGGGCACAATGGTCATATTGGCTACTTTGCTCAGAATCAAGCCTCACTTTTGGATGGTGATCTATCTGTTTTCGAAACTGTCGATAACATTGCGGTTGGCGATATCAGAACAAAAGTTAAGGATTTGCTTGGAGCCTTTTTATTTAGAGGAGACGACTTAAATAAAAAGGTAAAAATGCTTTCAGGTGGAGAAAAAACCAGATTGGCCATGATTAAATTACTTCTGGAACCTG
The DNA here is from genome assembly GCA_024742395.1 of Cytophagales bacterium. GTDB lineage: Bacteria > Bacteroidota > Bacteroidia > Cytophagales > Spirosomataceae > Jiulongibacter. Next base: position 1,713 of record JANSYO010000050.1, on the reverse strand, counting down.
TTAACCTTCTCATATTGGATGAACCTACCAATCACTTGGATTTAAGGACTAAAGACATACTGAAAGATGCCTTAAAAGCCTTTGAAGGTACTATCATTCTTATTTCACATGACAGAGATTTTCTGGACGGATTGGCCACAAAAGTCTTTGAATTTGGAAATAAGCGAGTGAAAGAGCATTTTGAAGATATTAATGGATTTTTGAGAAACAAAAAAATGGATAATCTTAAGGAAATTGAAAGAAAAGCCTAAAAAGCAATGACTTAGCTATTTCTCTTGAACAGGAATACCACTTTCTATTCCGTTCATGCTAATCCTATTTTTTTCTTTCCAGTACTCTTTAATGCCTTCTTTACCTTTATTTACAGCCCATTTTTCCAGGATTTCGCGGTCTGCTTTGTAATCCATTAGAGGAACTGCAAATCCGCATGAAGACTGAACTAAATCTATTTGAACATCAAAAATTTGTCTGGCTCCATTACTTGGTGGGAATAATGCATTCCATTCAGTAAATTCTTTGTCTGTATTGTGATAAACTTTGGCCTTGCCATAGCATCTAAGGATCAATGGCTTGCCATCAAAGGCACACCACATTAAAGTCATCCGATTAACCTTACTTAAATGGCTGGCCGTTTCATTACCACTTCCGGTAAGATTTCTCCAGATTATTCTATTGGCTCCTATAACCCGCAAAGAATCCATGCCTTTGGGTGATACATTAACATAGCCATCTTTCATTGCTGTACCGGTAAAAAAGATATGCTGTTCTTCTATAAACTCTTTGAACTCTTGGGTGATTTCAGGAAACTGTTTAGCCATAAGAATTAGGTATTTGACCAAAATTAGTCAAAACCTTCTTAGTTGTTTAGCGTCAATAGCCCAAATCATCCTGTTTTTAAACCAAGAAAGCCATTCTTTTGGAGAATGACTTTCATATTGAATTGATTCAGGAAATATTATGACATTCTATATTCCATTTCTATTGGGTATGGAACCCGGATACCTGCATCAGATAAGGCCTTCTTAATTTCTCTATGTGAGTTATAATAAACATCCCAATAATTTGCATCGGTGGCATAAGGTCTGACATCCAGCAAGATATTGCTTTCATCAAACTTAGCAATTTCAATGGTAGGCTCATCTGGTAATCTTTCAGAAACTTTATCTAAAGCCCCTCGAATAATCCCTTTCACCTTGTCAAAATCTTCTTCATAAGGCATAGCTACATTTAGATCTACCCTTAATTTACCAGTGGCAGATAAATTTGTCATAATTCCACCTGCTGCAACGCCATTGGGCATAATAACTTTCTTATTATCAAGTGTATGAATGATTGTATTAAATACCTGAATTTCTTCTACGGTACCAACCGTTCCTTGAATGTCTACCAAGTCCCCTATTTTATAAGGTTTAAATAATAGTATCATTACACCGGAGGCAAAATGACCTAATGTTCCGGACATAGCAGCACCAATAGCCAAACCAGCACCGGCCAGCAAGGCAGCAAAAGCAGTAATTTCAATACCCACTACCCCGGCAGCGGTTAGAACAACAAGTACTTTTAACAGAACTGCAATTAGTGTGGTGAAAAATGGGATTAAATCTTCGTCTACCTTGGATTTCTTTAAAGATTTAGTGACAATCTTGGAAATGATTTTCACGACCCAAAAGCCTATAATCATCACCAGAATCCCACCTATTATTTTGGGAGACC
>JANSYO010000064.1 GCA_024742395.1 Cytophagales bacterium | reverse complement strand
AATAAAAAGGAGTCGATAAAAGAAAATACTACTCTTACTCCTGAACCCGAAGAAGTAAATAATATAGAGGAAATGCCGATAAAGGCTTCTAAACCTCAAAAAGGACAAATCACGCTGTTTGGAGAATTTCATGTTATCAACAAAAAAGGACATGACATTACAGGTAGTTTCACACCATTATTAAAAGAGATATTCTTGTACATCTTAATTAACTCATTAAGATGGGATAAAGGACTTTCCTCAGCCAAACTTGACGAGATGTTTTGGTATGATAAAACAAAAGCCAGTGCCAGAAACAACAGATCTGTGAATATCATAAAATTAAAAGGTGTGCTGGCCGAGATAGAAGGTGTATCATTGGTAAAAAATGCTGGTAGTTGGGAAATAAAGTATGAACCTGAAGAACTTTGTATTGACTATGCAGAGTATTTGAAATTGGTCTTACGAAACGAAAAGTTAACCAAAGATGAGATTGATCATTTGACCAAGATTGTCCAAAAAGGCACCCTCCTCCCAAATCAGGATTTTGAATGGTTAGAAAGTTTTAAAAGCGAAACCTCAAATAAGATAATTGACGCCTATCTACTCTATGCCGAGTCAATAGATATAAATAAAAATACCGCCAACGACCTAATCGATATCAGTAATAAAATCTTCTTATTTGATCCTGTTGAAGAAATGGCCATGGCCATAAAATGCAAGGCTCAACACTTATTGGGAAAGCACTCCCTTTCCAAAAAAACCTACCAACTTTTCACGGAGAATTATGAGAGTTTATTTGCGGAAAAGTTTCCTAAAAGCTTTCAGGATGTACTGGAAAATTAATTAGGAAATCTTCTCCTCTTTTCGGAAATAACTTATTAATAATTGTCTTAATCAAACTCCCGAAAACCTAAATTCAGTCTGGCAAGCGTCTATTACTGAAAACTTTTTTAATTGTATTTTTCTAATATTTAGACGCGTCCACACCTTGACACTATTTTATCTTAAAATAATTCTATTTCTCCATTATCAGGCTTAAATAACACTTCGAGGGGCATCATTCAGAAACGATCTTGACTCAATGATATGGTAATGTAAAGAGATAGTTAAACTATTCCATTGCATTAAATGGTCATTAATTTTTTGTTAATTATTCATTATTGTTTCCGGCCTATCATTGAAGAAGGATCGGGAGAAAATGAATGAACAATAATAAGGTTTACGACCTTTTTCCTAGCCTACCTTTTTAAACCTATTCATCCTTTTCGTAATTTTTTTTCTATTAACCTCAAACTGTATATGAGAAGAAAACTATTTCAAAAAATGTTCCTGTCTCTACTGGTTCTCGGAACCTTCGTAGCAAACGCACAGGAAAACAGAATCACCGGAAAAGTTACTGACACCTCAGGTGAAAGCCTGTACGGTGTGAACGTAACAGTTAAAGGTACCACTAAAGGTACTATTACTGGAGACGATGGTACCTACACCATCACTGCGTCTCCAAATCAAACGTTGACGTTTAGCTATATTGGTTTCGATTCTCAGGATATTGCCGTGGGAAACAAAACCTCTATTAATGTAGCCTTAACAGAAAATGCTAACGCACTTGGGGAGGTCGTTGTTACAGCCTTTGGTATTGAGAAAGACAAGAAAAGTCTTGGTTACTCTGTAACTCAGGTAGACGGCGACAAATTCACCGAATCTCGTACCACAAACATGGGTAATGCCTTAACGGGTAAAATTGCCGGTGTAAACGTATCAGCTCCTACTACAGGTGCTGCCGGCTCAAGCCGCGTAGTAATCAGAGGGGGATCTTCGCTAAGTGGAAACGATCAGCCGTTATACGTAATCAATGGTGTTCCTATGGATAACTCAAACCTTGGTAATGCAGGTCTTTGGGGTGGAAATGACAATGGTGACGGACTAAGCTCAATTAACCCTGATGATATTGAAAACATTTCAGTATTGAAGGGTAATACAGCCTCTGCACTTTATGGTTCAAGAGCCTCAAACGGTGTAATTCTAATCACTACAAAAAGTGGTAGAGGAACTAAAGGTATTGGCGTTAGCTACAATACTAACTACACAATGGACAAAGCCATTGATTTGACAGACCTGCAAACTCTTTACGGAACGGGTATTGATGGCGTAGCACCTACCTCTCAGGAAGAAGCATTAGATATGGGTGGAAGCTCATGGGGAGCAAAACTTGACGGCTCAAATGTTATGCAATTTGACGGAGTAGCAAGACCATACTCTGCAACAAATGAAGGCTTGAATGATTTTTACAGAACAGGTAATACCTGGTCAAACACGATTGCCCTGGCAGGTGGAAACGAAGTTGGTAATTTCAGATTCTCTGGCTCAAATCTTCAAAACGATGATATCATGCCAAACGCGGGGTTTGATCGTACAGCTTTCAATGCTAACCTGAACGGAAAATTTGGTAAAATTGATTTAGCCGTTACCGGCCAGTACACTAAAGAAGACGCTAAAAACAGACCTCGTCTTTCTGATTCTCCAGGTAACGCTAACTATACTGTTCTTACAAAGGCTCCAAACATCTCCTTCTCTGACTTAATGGGAAATCCGGATAAACTTGGGGCTACGGATGAACTTACTGAATTAAGTCATACCAGCAATATTTACGCTACTAACCCTTATTGGGCAGCTTATCAGTTCTTGCGTTTGGATGGTAAAAACAGATTCTTTGGAAATGCTTCTGTAACCTACCATTTAACAGACTGGTTATATGTAAGAGGTAGAGTAGGTACAGACTTTAACGCTATCAGATTAGAATCTACTGAGGCTTATGGTACGGCATATAAAACTACCGGTGACTACAACATCACAAATAGAACAATTCGTGAAGACAATGCCGATTTATTCATTGGCTTCAACAAAGATTTTGATAAAATCAGTGTAGACGGTATTGTGGGAGGTAACCGAATGAGAAGATCAGACGAATCTTCACGAATTGGTGGTAACGGACTCAACGTGCCATTTTTCGGTAGCGTTAATAACGTATCAAGCACTAGCTACTCTTATGGCTTCTCTGAATTTGGAATCAACTCCATCTTTGGTTCTGCTAACATTGGTTATGACAACTTCCTATTCTTGAACGTAACAGGAAGACAAGATCAGTTCTCTACCTTATCACCAGAAAGCAACACTATTTTCTACCCTTCAGTAGGTTTAAGTTTTGCATTCTCTGATGTTATTGCTAATCGTCCTGCATGGTTAACTTTTGGTAAGGCCAGAGTCTCTTATGCTCAGGTAGGTGGAGGTGCTCCAAACCCTTACACAAACAACCTTACTTACAGATTGGAAGGTTTTCAACATAATGGTGCTACTCTTGGAAATATCAACAACGGTTCAATTCCTAACGACGCACTTAAGCCATTTGTATCTACAGAGCTTGAGTTTGGTTTAGACTTGAGACTACTTAAAAACAGATTAGGTTTAGACTTTGCGGTATACCAAAGAAACACTGTTGATGACATCTTGAATACGTCAATTTCAGGTACTTCTGGTTATGGTAGTACTCAAATCAACATTGGTGAACTAGAGAATAAGGGTATTGAGGTATTATTAACTGGTACGCCTGTCAGAAATGCCAATTTCAAATGGGACATCTCACTGAACTTTGCAAGAAATATCTCTAAAGTATTGAGCCTTGGTACCAATGCAAGTGGTGATCCTATCGAGTTCCTTAACCTTGAAGAAGCAAGATCAAGACAAGAGAGAATCAGACACTACGTGGGTGAGCAATTAGGTGTAATAGCTGGTTATTCTCAAAAGACTATCGATGGTCAGCCAGTATACGATGCTGACGGATATCCTGTACGTGGCGACTTCGAAATGTTAGCTCTGGGTAGACACCCTATCAGTGCTGGCCTTTCTAATAGCTTCTCTTACAAAAACATTAGCCTTAGCTTCTTAATAGACATGAGAAGTGGTGGTAACATGATGTCAGGTACAAACCTTGGACTGTATAGTGCTGGTTTGCACCAAGGAACTATTCCTGGACGTGAAGACGGCCTGGTGATCTCTGGTGTGAATGAAGCTGGTGAGGCTACTACCTGGAATATTGCTGCAAGTGATGTAGATCAATATTACACAAGATACACGCAGATTACAGAAAACCTTATCTACGATAGCTCTTTCGGAAAATTAAGAGAATTGTCTCTTGGATATAGCCTTCCGTCAAGCCTCTTAGCCAAGACGCCATTTGTAAGTGCTAAACTATCTGCGGTAGGAAGAAACCTGGCGATCCTTTGGTCTAGCGTACCAAACATAGACCCGGAAAGTGGTTACACAGCTGATGGTGGTTCTCAGGGATTAGAGTATTTCTCTATGCCTTCTACCAGAAACTTAGGATTTAACCTTTCTCTTTCCTTCTAATTCAAACTATCAAAGACAATGAAGAATAAATTAAGAAATATAACGCTTGTAACGCTTGCAGCCCTAACCCTGGGTTCTTGCGATGAGCAAAAATTGACTGATCTAAATATCAACAAGAATGCTCCTACTACTATTGACATGAGCTTCTTACTTGCTTATGGTCAATTAAGAGTGGCGGGTAGCCGTTACGAGAGCTGGAGAACCAACCTTATCTATAGCTCTACAATGATTCAGCATAATGCATCATTACAAGGATATTGGAGCGGTGACAAATATTACTATAGCTCACAGTATAGCGGAGCTTACTGGGAAAGCCACTACCCTAATCCTATCAAAAACCTAACAGAGGTAGTTGATAAAACGGCGGGTGACCCGGCTTTGGCAAATATTCATGCAGCAGCTCAGATTATGAGAGCTTTTGACCTGCACAGAATGACCGATATCTACGGAGATGTACCTTACACACAGGCCGGAAGAGGTTTAGTAGGACAAGAAAACTGGTTCCCTTCTTATGACAAGCAATCTGAAATCTATCAATACCTGATCACAGATATCAGAGCAGCCAGAGATGAATTCTCTGAGTCTGCAAATGCTTTGGGCGAGCAAGATGTATTGTTCAAAGGAGACCTGACAAAGTGGAGAAAATTTGCAAATGCTCTTCTTATGAGAATTGCTATGAGAATGAGCAATGTGGATGAGGCCGGAGCAAAAGCTGTTTTCACAGAAGCTTTGGCGAGTGGTGCTATTGATGATACAAACTCTAACGCCTTCCTTGCTCAGTCTTTAGGAAACGGTGGTGATACTAACTACAACGGTACATCATTGGTTTACTCAAATGCTGCAGGTGGTGGCGGAGATAACAATGGTAGAATTTCCAAAACCTTCCTTGACTGGATGGATGCAAACAATGATCCTAGAAAAATGATCATTGTAGGTGGTACAGGTAATCCATATGATCCTTCTACCTGGAATACGGATCCTGCTGCTCAGAAAGGTCTTCCAAATGGATATACTTCAACGACGATTAAGAACATTGTGCCTGACTTTGTTTCTTACAACGAGTACAGTTTCCCTAACCCGGCAATTCTAGATCTTGATGATCCTACTCCTTTCATTTCTCATGCAGAAGTTGAATTAATGAAAGCTGAGGCTGTTTTGAAAGGATGGATTAGCGGAAGTGCTGAAGAATTCTTTAATAAAGGAGTAAGAGCTGCAATGGACTCTTGGTCTTTATTTGGTGTGGCTACACCATCGGCTGCAGAGGTAGATGCTTATATTGAAGGTTTAGGTTTTGCTACAGCATCTAACAAGCTTAAGTTAATTGGTGAGCAATATTGGGCTGCTACTTACCTTAATCACATTGAAGCATGGTGTAATTACCGTAGATCAGGGTACCCTGAATTGGTTCCTACATCTGACCCGAATAACGTAACCGGAGGTACTATTCCTCGCAGACTTAGATATTACGAAGATGAGGCTGGAAGCAACCCTGCAAGCTATGCAGCTGCAGTGGCTAGTCAAGGCCCAGACTTAATGACTACCAGAATCTGGTGGGATAAGAAATAATGGTTTAGGTTATAGCAAAGGAGGCCGCTTTTAGCGGTCTCTTTTTGTATAAAGAAACCAAGGACTATAGCTAAGCTCCGTCCTAACCTCCAGCTAAAAACACACAAAACTATTTTATCTCAAATTAAAATAGCTCCATGAAACAAACATTCTACCTCTTTGTTCTTTCCATTTTTTGTTGTCTACAGCATTCATGCTTACCTGCCAATACAGAAAATTACGACATCTGCATTCTAGGTGCTACCTCTGCCGGAGTAACGGCGGCATATTCTGCCAAAATGATGGGGAAATCTGTCATAATAATTGAACCCTCTTATCATTTAGGTGGCCTAAGTAGTGGTGGACTTGGGCAGACCGACATTGGTAATAAAATGGCCATAACCGGATTGGCCCGAGACTTCTATCAACGTATTGGAAAGCACTATGGAAAAGAAGAACAATGGACTTTTGAGCCACATGTGGCAAAACAAGTTTTTCAAAACTATCTCGATTCTGCCAATGTGCAGGTAAAATATGGCCATCAGTTAATCTCTGCCAGTAAGCAGGGAAAAGAAATAAGAACAATTAACCTATTAAACCTTGCAGACAGTAGCCATCATACCATCGGTGCCAAGATGTTTATTGACTGCAGCTATGAAGGAGATTTACTGGCTGCGGCCAATATTACTTATACTATTGGACGTGAATCAAACAAACAATACTTAGAAAACTGGAACGGCGTGCAGTTGCTTGATAAGCATCAGTTTCCAGATGACATCGACCCTTATATTGTCAAGGGAGACCCCGAAAGTGGCATACTATGGGGCATCAGCAATGATTGGCTTCAGCCTACTGGCAGTGCAGATAATAAATTACAAGCCTACAATTTTAGATTATGCCTCACTGATAGTTTAGAAAACAGTGTAGCGATCACCAAACCGGAAGGATATGATTCTACACAATTTGAACTACTGCTAAGGTACATCGAAAAAAAGAAACCAACAGAGCTTAACTGGGCCTTAATGCATATCCAACCCATGCCAGGAAGAAAAACCGACATTAATAATTCCGGGCCTTTTAGTACCGATATGATTGGTGCAAATTATCAATACCCGGAAGCTTCATATGCAGAACGTCTGGAAATAATAAACACTCATAAAAAGTATACGCTAGGCTTACTCTATTTCCTTGGCCATGATATTAGAGTACCAAAGCACCTAAGAAATGAAATGCTGAAATATGGTCTAGCCAAAGACGAATTTACTGACACGGACAATTTCACACCTCAACTTTACATAAGAGAAGCCAGAAGAATGGTAAGCGACTATGTCATGACAGAAAGCCACTGCATAGGTCAGGATGTAGTGACAGACCCCATTGGTATGGCTGCTTACACTATGGACTCCCATAACTGTCAGAGAATCGTTATTAATGGAATGGTGAAAAATGAAGGTGATGTACAAAAAGGTTTAGGCGGCTTAGCTCCATACCCTATATCCTACCGATCTATCATTCCTAAAAAAGCGGAATGCTCAAATTTGCTGGTTCCCGTATGTCTTTCTGCCTCGCATATTGCTTTTGGCTCTATCAGAATGGAACCTGTTTTTATGGTTCTGGGCCAAAGTGCAGGAGTAGCTGCATCATTAGCCATTAACCACGGTGTTGAATTGACTGATTTAGACGTAAAGATTATTCAAAAAGAACTTACAAATAATCCTACCGCTGACAGAAGAACCTCAAAGTACCCTTTTAAAACAGCACATTAATTCAGTTCATCAATGCGTTGATCATAAAGCTTTTTACTTTCTTCCACCGCTACATTCAGCTCCTGCATAATTCCATCTACACGACCTTCTATACTTTCGAGCTGAGCATTGATATTATCAAAAGAATTTAGAGCTACGGCCACCTCTAATGCCTTCACAACATCTACCGCATCAGTATGCAGTACCCGAAGTTTTCCTATGGCCTTGGCTGTATTGGCAAGCGTTGCATTGTATTTGATTCTGGCTGCACGAATAGCCTTTGAAAGGTCAGCTTTGCTTTTGGCATCAGAGAGGCTATTGGTTTGCTCTTCCATAGCTGTAAAAAGGCCCTCAGCTTTAGCTTTTAGGTCTTCATATTCTTTATTGAGATCATTTACTCTTTTATCCACTTTCTCCCAGTTGCCGTAAACTTTGGCAAACTCCTTATCCTCATTCTTGGCTTGTTCCAATGCTCCTTTTAGCCCGCTCAAAGATTCTAAACTCTTTGTTACGTTCTCATTTGTAGTAATTTTATCTTTCTCAAAAGTCTCTACCTGCTTTTTAAAGGCTTCTTTTAATCTCGGTAAATCTTCAGGACTTTTGTTTTTCCAGCATGAACTGAGACCTAGAATAAGAAGAAGGGAAAGGACTTTGGTGTGTTTCATTGATACGATTTTAGTTAAAAGGTGCTCAAATCTACAAATTAGTCTTGATTCTTACATAGCTAATTGATTTGTAGCATATGCCTGAGCAATAAATTGACTATTTTTGTTCTATATCCTTAACCCTTTTTTCATGTTCAGAAAAGTTCTTTCTTTAGTCTTACTATTTACATCTTCTTTCAGTTTTGCTCAGCAAAAACCAGACTTTCTTGTTAATTACAATCAGGTTTGGGTTGATTCCATTTTTAATAAACTGACAATAGATCAGAAAATTGGTCAATTACTAATGCCAAGAGGCAATTTCTCAGGACAAGGATACGAACCGGAAAAACTTAAAGCCTGGGTCAAAGAATACCATATAGGAGGTTTGGCTATGTTTGCAGGACAGCCCACTGTTCAGGCTCAAATCATCAATGAACTTCAGGAAATTACAGAAGTGCCCTTACTTATCGGAATGGATTTTGAATGGGGGCTGGCTATGCGACTTGATAGCACAGTAAGGTTTCCGTATCAAATGACTTTAGGGGCAATGAACGGACATACCGAGCTCATTGAAGAAATGGGTGCAGAAATAGCCAGACAATGCAAAAGGCTGGGAGTTCATGTGAATTATGGGCCGGTAGCAGATGTCAATGTGAACCCTAATAATCCAGTCATAAATTTCAGGTCGTTTGGTGAAAATAAAGATGATGTAGCACAAAAGGCCATGGCCTACATGAAAGGTCTTCAGAAGGAGCATATCATTGCCACAGCAAAACACTTCCCGGGGCATGGAGATACGGGGGTTGACTCCCATTACGATTTGCCTGTAATTGCTCATAGCAGAGCCAGACTTGACGAAATAGAGCTTTATCCATTTAAGCAAATGATTGACAGTGGTCTTTCCGGTATCATGACGGCACATTTGAGTATTCCGGTAATGGATGATACACCAAATTTAGCAGCTACCCTTTCACCTAAAATAATAACTGGTGTTCTTAAAAATGAATTAGGCTTTGAAGGGTTAACCTTTACCGATGCCATGGACATGTCTGGCATCACAAAGCATTTTCCTGATGGGAAAGCACTGGTTCAGGCAATTATAGCAGGAAATGATATTTTAGAAACATTCATGGATGTACCTGCTGCTGTAAAAGCCATAAAAGCGTCCATTGCTTCCGGAGAGTTAAAACAAGAAATGATTGACGCCCGTGTCAAAAGAATTCTAATGGCTAAATCATGGGTAGGTTTAGACCAATATACTCCGACGAAAATTGACAATCTGATTCAAGATCTTAACTCTTCTAAGTCAGATTACCTGAATAGAGAGTTTGCCGAAAAGGCAGTGACTCTTGTTAAAAATGAGGGCAATCTTTTACCCATAAAGGATTTACAAAAAAAGATAGCTGTAATTTCATTAGACCATGCAGGCACTACTCGTTTTCAGCAAATGGCTCAGAATTACACCAAAGTAGATTTCTTTAATATGCCTGTAAATGCCTCAGATGATCTTGTGCAATTGATTCATAACAGAACCAAAGATTATGACCACTTGATTATCGGTCTTCATTTACAAAGTATCAGACCTTACAGTAACTACGGAATCAGTACAAAAAACTTATTTGCATTGAACGCATTGCTTGAAAACCCAAACAGCACCGTAGTAGTATTTGGAAACCCTTATGCACTAGATAAAATAGAAGGTCTGGATAAAGCCAAAGCAATAGTTATGGCGTATCAGCAAACTGATTATACAGAAGAAGCCGCTACTCAGGCAATTTTTGGTGCCATCCCTTTTTCAGGAACATTACCGGTAAGTGTTAATAAGGACTTTACTTTCGGTTTAGGCTTGAAACCTCCTTCTCTAGACAGACTTGCGTACGGGGTTCCTGAGCAAGTTGGGCTAAATGGAACTGCTCTCCATTCAAGAATTGACTCCATCGTTAATATGGGCCTGAACCAGAATGCCTATCCTGGAGCTGTAGTAGAAGTAGCCAAAAACGGTAGAGTTATTTACCAGAAGGCGTTTGGATACCATACCTTCGAGGCTGCAAAAAAAGGTGGGGACATAACTGAAATTGAATCTTTTGAGAAAGGTAATAAAGACGTAATGGATAATCATAACCCCTACGAACCCGAGAGTCAGGTTTCTTTACCTGTAGACTTGGGCAATTCGGAAGCACAAGGGAAAATTGGTGCGGTTAAATTGACAGACCTCTACGATTTGGCCTCGGTGACGAAAATCAGCACCTCAGCTCTCGCCGTTATGCAATTAATGAGCGAGGATAAATTTGACTTAGATAAGACCTTTTCAGACTATTATAAAGAGTTTGAGAATACGAACAAGGCTGATTTGAAATTCAGAGACATGCTGACACACAGAAGTGGATTAAAGGCGTGGATTCCATTCTGGATGGATTGTATTGACACTCTTTCAACCATAAACAGAGGATTGGTAGCCAAACCCCATCTATACGAGGATTTTGAGTATTTCCCGGAGCCGAAACGTACTTTTTTCCAGAGCCTCTTCAGAAGAAAACCAACACCAAAAGTAGACTATATTGGATCTGTCAGACGAAACAATGACTTATGGCTGGAGCTTCTAACTACGAAAAGTATTACCTGGAAACCGGGTATTTTTTCAAGTAAACCAACAGAGATTTATTCAATACAAGTAGCGGATACTTTATGGATGAATAAGGACTATAAAAAGACCATATTTAAGCAAATTGAAGAATCTGAGGTTAAACCTGAACAAGGCTATGTGTACAGCGATATGCACTATTATTTCTATCCTGAAATTGTACCAAGAATAGTAGGTAAACCCTGGGAAGAAGATTTAAAAGAAACCTATAAATCAATAGGTGCCAACTCTTTGACTTATAACCCGAGAAGGTTTTATTCTTTAGATGAAATAGTACCTACAGAAAAAGACACCTTATTTAGAAAAACACAAATTCATGGGCGAGTGCATGACGAAGGAGCAGGTATGTTAAATGGTATCTCTGGTCATGCCGGCCTGTTTGGCAATGCCAATGACCTTACGAAGCTTATGCAGATGTACCTTCAAAACGGATCGTACGGCGGAAAACAATTTATAAGTCCGGAGGTCATCTCAGAATGCACCAAATATCAGTTTGATCCGAAGGAAAATAGAAGAGCAATAGCTTTTGACAAACTTCATCCTGACAAGAAAATTGCGAATGGACCGCAAATGGGATCTGATCTTAGCTATGGCCATAGCGGGTACACGGGTACATTTACGTGGATTGACCCACTTTATGATATGGTTTATGTCTTTATGTCAAACAGAGTTTATCCTACCAGAGCAAATAATAAAATAAGCGAACTCAATATCAGAACAGAAGTAGGAAACGCTATTTATAAAACCATCAAGGACAGCACTAACGAATAAAATCGTCTTTAAAAACTACGGAGCCATCAGGTTTTGAAACCTTCACCCAATCGATGGCTCCTGTACCTTTCATATACAATTGCATACCTAATAACTGACCCATTTCTCCTTCATAATCTGTTTCAAAAATAGGTTTATTATCTAAAAAGAATTGGGCATGTTGATCTTGCACTTTAAGTTTGATTACCCGCCAATCATCCATTTTCACCGCAAAAGGTAATAATTCACGTTTCTTACCCGGTGTATTAAAACTAGTTTGGGCTATTTGCAGATTAGAGTAAATTGCTGCATCGGGAGCTAAAATATTGAATACAACTTTATCCTCTTTCCCTACAAGATCTATACTGATATCATAAGCCCAGATACCTCCTATTTCTTTTGCGTTTTTTGCCCTAATCTCAAAAACCATTTCATCTGCAGAAACTTCAAACTCATCATAAAACTCAAAACCCGTATAAAAATCCCCAAATTTATTTAGAGTGGCATCAGGTCTAACTTGCATTATTCCGTTCCGGATTACCTGGTCAATTTCAAGTGGTAAGGTTAAATTGATACTTGGAAACCACTCTCTTGTTTTAACCAAAACATTTTTTGAATCAATTACTTCCCCGTTATTTGTTAGTTTCAATGCAGCCATACCAGGCCTTAGTGCGTAAATTGATAGTTCCCCTTTTTGATCAACAATAGGCTCTACTAAGCCCATTAATTCAAACAAGGCGTTCTTGTTTTTTCGGTCACCCAGGTCAAAATCAACTGTGATAGGATCATTAACATATACCGTACTTTGCCCTTTTATTTTCATTAAGGACTGACCAGTTAAGCCTCCAGTTATAAAATAGGAATATCCTAATCCTGAAAGCAAAAGCAACAAAACAATAAGGACTACGGCCTTTAACTTCCAGCTACTTTTTATTGTCTTTCTATTTAAACCCTCATGGGCTTCTCCTTCATGAGTCTCTATAGAAAAACTCTTAAAATCATCATATCCCAAATAAACCGCAAAGGCATTTTTTATTTTATCACTAAAAGATCGCTCGTAGTTTGGGTCAAAAAACCTTCTCACAGAATCTTTAGAAATAGACTTTTGAGTAGCACTTTGAAAACCATATTTCTCAGTCAAACATTTGTCAATTTCATCTTTGATTTCTATAAAGAAGGCATCTTTATTTTCTATGGCTTCGACGCCCTTAAAAGTAGGGCCGAAAAGCACAACTTTCTCCGCATTCCAATCTTCCTGAATCTTTTTTACAACACTTTTTCTTAGTTTATCGGTGTACATTTCATTGTGGTCATTTAGCGATTAGATGATCAAATCTACGGAATTAAAATCGTTTGCAAAGCATTTGCAAAAGTGCTGAAATGATCTTTCCTAGGTATGAAATTATATTTAACCTAGGTTTAAGTCCTTTAACCTAATCATAATCTTTCCCGTGAGCTAAATTCAAGATTTAATCAGTTAAGAGTCAAAATAAACCACATTAATCTACCAATTTTTTATAGCCATGAAAACCAAAACCTCCTCTAAGAAACCAGAGCCTGCTAAGCTCCTAGCCCCATTAGAAGAAGTAGCCCATTTCACAGCCGATGTTAACTATACACACATTTATTATAAGAACGGCGAGTCGCAATTATTCTCTTACACCCTTAAAAGGTTTGATGACCTTTTAAGGCCTACAGGAAACTTCATTAGAATTCACAGAAGCCATTTGGTAAATAAAGCACAGATAAGACAATACAGAAAAAGAGAAGTAGTTCTTAAAAACGGGGAGATTTTACCGATATCCAGAAGGAAGCAGATTCGAAAGACGAAATGTTTACCTACTACACCCAGACTTAAATTCTAACAAAAGGCACCACCCTTTCATCCTCATCTATTAAATCTTTCGGGAGATTAGTTTTTATTTCCTCAACAAATAAGTCTATTAGTCTTCTTTTCACATAACCTCTTTTCATGACCAAACTAACTTTTCTTACCGGTCTGGGTTTGGCAAACTGTTTGGTCTTTTTTAGTTGATCCAAATTGAAATTCAATGTAGCCAACTCTGGCAAAATAGTGATTCCCAAATGGCGATCCGCTAGGTTTCTTAAGGTTTCTAAGCTTCCTGAAGTGTATTCAATAGTGTTTTTGTGAGTTTTTCTTAATTCACAAAACTTAAGTATTTGTGACCTGAAACAGTGCCCCTCTTCCAGAAGAAGCAGTTCGTTAACATTGATATCTTCTGCCAGCAAAAACTCCTTTTCAAACTCCTTAGGTGAGTAAACCACAAAGGCCTCTGTATATAAGGGCATTTCTATAATTCCTTTTTCTTTTTCAGGTGGAACCAAAATACCGGCATCTAACTCATCGTAATCAAGCTTTTCCATGATTTGCTCAGTTATTAACTCACTTATTTTCAGTTGCACCTCCGGATACTTTTCATGAAAACTTTGTATAAAAAGCGGCAGGAGATAAGGAGCGATGGTTGGTATAACACCTACTCTTAATTCACCACCAATGAAGTTTCTGGCAGTCTTAGCCATTTCTACCAGTCTATCAGATTCTTTTAGAATGACCTTAGCCTGATTAATTATTTCGACCCCGGCATCAGTAGGGCAAACCGGCTGTCTACTCCTATCAAAGATTTTTAATCCCAACTCATCTTCAAGTTTCTGAATCATCATACTTAAAGTAGGCTGCGTTACATGACAAGACTCAGCCGCTTTAGCAAAATGCCTGTAATGATCTACCGCTATTAAATACTCTAATTGCTGAAGGTTCATGTTTTTAAATTTTAAATTGGAATCATAAATCTATGAGGACCTATAAAGCCTAAAAATAGACAAATTCTATTGCAAAGTAAATTTTATCAATTTGAATTATATCGTAAGGGGTTCTAACTTTGTATTTCACAAAAAACACCTCTATTTAAACTATTGAGGTCACTTAAATATTAATATCAAAAGACATGGATCTATTTAATTCAATAAGACAGGGAGATACTCAATCAATTAAAGAAATCCTCGATTCACATCCTGATCTTGTGAACAAACCAGATGAAAGAGGTTTTACATCGCTGGTAATGGCCACATACAGCAATCAACCCGCCGCAGTAAAATTGCTGTTAGAAAAGGGAGCAGAAATAAATGCACAAGATGCCGCAGGAAACACGGCTTTAATGGGCGTTTGTTTCAAAGGATATAAAGAAATAGCCGTAGATCTAATTTCGAAAGGTGCAGATCTTAACATACAAAACAAAAAAGGAGCCACTGCCCTTATTTATGCCAGTCAATTCAATCAGCCAGAGCTGGTGAAATTATTGTTAGATTCTGGTGCAGACAAAAACAAAATTGACTCCAATGGCAGTACAGCTTTAGAGCATGCACAGCTTCAGGGAGTCAAACTTCTCATTGATATGCTAAAGTCCTAATAAATAGAATCGTCGTCTTCGTCAGAGAGATATTTATTCGGATCAAAAAGATTATCTAACAAATCTTTGAAATGCAAACCATGATCTAAGGTTTGCTTACTTATTAAGGAGAACTCTGCCAGGCCATGAAGTGCAAATTCCATTAAAAAGATTTTGTCTGTTCCTTCTATGTCAGGATGGAGTTCTTCAATAAGTTCACTCAATCCCTCAATAGTTTTCAATCTCGCTGCATATTCTTTAGCTGTTAGGTCGTTTAGAATATCAATTTGATTGCCACCGGCAAACCATGAGGTAATTTTGAGATAAGGATTAGTCCCTTGCTTTCTCTTTTTTACCATTTCAGGATCAGGAAAATACTTTAAAAACTCCGTTCTTACGGCTTTTCCTATCAAACTCTGGGCTACATAGACAGGCCCTTCAACCTCTCCTTCGTAGACCAGCTCAATCTTCCCATTAATAGCTGGTATGGCACCATATATATCCGATACTCTTGTTTGAATTTTCTTTTCTCCATTTACCAACGCTCTCCTTTCTGCAGAGCTTAGTAGATTCTCATAGGCAGAAATAGTCATACGGGCAGAAACCCCAGACTTTCCATCTACATATTCGCTTTCTCTGGCTTCTACGGCAATTTGTTCAATCAAGTCTTTCAAAATCTCATCCACTTCAATCTTCTCCTGCCCTTTTTTCACCTTGGCCTCCTGTTCCGTAATCATTCGGCCTATTTCTATTGATTTAGGATAATGTGTTACTATTTGTGAGTCAATACGATCTTTAAGAGGAGTAACAATACTACCGCGATTGGTGTAATCCTCAGGGTTTGCAGTAAAAACAAATTGTATATCCAGTGGTAAACGTAGCTTAAACCCTCTGATTTGAATATCACCTTCTTGTAAAATATTGAACAATGCCACTTGTATTCTTGCCTGTAAATCAGGCAGCTCATTTATTACAAAAATACAGCGGTGCGAACGAGGTATAAGTCCAAAATGAATTACTCTTTCGTCAGAATAAGGAAGCTTTAGTGTTGCAGCTTTGATCGGATCTACATCACCTATTAAATCAGCTACAGATACATCTGGCGTAGCCAATTTTTCATTATATCGTTCATCTCTGTGAAGCCAGCTGATGGGAGTATCATCACCTTTTTCATTGATTAAGTCCTTTGCAAACCTTGATAAAGGTTGCAGAGGATCATCATTTAACTCTGAGCCTTCTACCACAGGAATGTATTCATCCAGCAGATTCACCATTAATCTGGCAATTCTGGTTTTTGCCTGTCCTCTCAAACCCAATAAGTTAATATGATGCATTGAAAGGATAGCTCTTTCCACATCTGGAATCACAGTATCTTCGTATCCCCAGATCCCTTCAAAAACCTTCTCTTTATTCTTTAGTTTTAAAATCAGATTATCCCTTAATTCTTCTTTGGTTGATTTGGAGACATAAGTACTCTTCTTTAATTCTCCCAGTGTTTTGATTTTAAGCAGTTCCGTTTTACCCGGCATAAAGTATCGTTGATTTTTTTGTTTAACAACACACTAAAAAACTAAATGGTTTGGTCGCTTAGCTTCAATTTCAAATTCATTACTTTTGTGAAAAAATTGTGCATGGAGAACAGAACACTGCTGGCCAGGAAGAGAATAGCACTGGTAGCTCATGATAACAAAAAGAAAGAACTGATAGAGTGGGCCGAGTTTAACAAGACCACTTTACAGAAGCATCAGCTTTTTGCTACTGGTACTACGGGTAAACTTGTAGAAGACGCACTGGACATGCACATTACTAAATTACTAAGTGGCCCTTTAGGTGGCGATCAACAAATAGGCTCTCTTATCTCGGAAGGTAGAATTGATGTTTTGATCTTTTTTTGGGACCCTATGTCTGCCCAGCCTCATGACCCGGATATTAAGGCCCTCCTAAGGCTGGGTGTGGTTTGGAATATCCCAATTGCCTGTGACAGAACCTCGGCAGATTTCATTCTTACCTCTCCTTTAATGAATGAGGAATATGAAGTTGTAATCCCTGATTATAAAAGCTATTTAAACAGAAAGGTGTAAATCTAAAGTAGCCTGGTGAAAAGACTTTTACTCGCATTCTTATTTCTTTCTTCTGCTGCTTTCGGAATTAACGGCGGCCCTGAAAATCAATACCATATTGTTAAAGATTTTCATCAGGATTGGTACGTTTACGATAGCGAAAACTCCTTTTTCAAACCCGAACTTGACCTTAGTTCCACATCCAATCAGGCTCATACAGCCTTTATTGATCTTAGCAAATACAGCTCTTTCACTTTACTTGTTCAAAGTCAAAAGACCCCTGGATTATTGTTAATCAATGGTGAAGTTTATCAAAAACTAAAAGCCGGCGAATGGCTCACCATACCCATAAGTAGCATAGCTCCTTCTAAAGATGAGGTTTCCATCAGTATCTATGGAGACTACAATCTGGCCAATAAAAAAGTCTTAATTGGATCCAAAATCAATCAAGGACAGGTTTCTTCCGGAATAGATAGAAATGGCTTGATAGCCATGAAAAGTAGAATCCCAAGGAATTTTGGGAACAGCTATATCCTGATTTTAGGTTTGATTATTCTTTACACTACTGTTTTGAGCAGCTCAAACCCCAAGGCTTTTGGAGAATACTTCTCCTTTTCAGACCTCTTTGTCACTAAAGTAAGAGATACCAAATTTTTGATTAGTAAACCTCTCAATAGAGTCAATCAAGCCTTTTTAATACTCTTAAGCCTAACCAGCGGCCTACTTTTTGTACTTATTGCCGGAAATGGTCTGTATCTGTTCAATAATCCATTTTCTCTTTCCTCAGAATCTGGGACTCTGGGTTATATTACCGTGTTTATGATAGTAAGTGTAATTAGTTTTGCATTCTATTTAGGCAAATACATCTTGTTAAACATTATGTCTCAGCTTTTTGGCATAAAGAAGACCTTGAATATCCATTACTTTAAAAACATCCAGTTTACCTTACTGGTTTTCCTGATAATGGTCTTAGGGTTTTACGCCTGGAGCGTAAGGTTAAAACCACTTGAAAGTTTTGACCCAAATATAGTCTACTGGATACTTCTAATATGTTATTTGGTACGTAGCATACTATCTTATCTAAGTATTTTAAAAAGTACTGGCGTACAAAGTCTTTATTTAATTGCTTATCTTTGTGTCGTCGAAATGTTGCCAATAATGATCGGACTTAAATTGGCGTTTTAAAGACAAAAAACGAATTGAATTAAAATCTAAATACACTACTCAAAGGATGAGTTCAAAGACAGAAATGGAGGTGATAGAATCAAGGAAGAGAAAAGTAGAAAGTATATTAGTCACACTCTCTAATCCGTTAAAAGACGGCAAAAAAACGACTCCATACGACAAACTTCAAGAGCGATATGGAATCAAAGTGGACTTTAGAAATTTTATTGCTGTAGATGGTTTAACCCCAAAAGAATTCAGACAGCAGAAAATTGACATTCTTGAGCACACTGCTATCATCTTTACCAGTAGAAATGCGGTAGACCACTTCTTCAGATTGTGCGAAGGTTTACGAATTGAAATACCTATAGACATGAAGTATTTCTGTATCTCTGAACAAACAGCCAATTACCTTCAGAAGTACATCACCATTAGAAAAAGGAAAATTTTCTTTGGTACCAGAACAGCCGCAGACCTGGAGCCTTTAATTGTTAAACACAAAAAAGAGAAGTTTCTTTTCCCTTGTTCTAACATCAGGATAGACAGTATCCCGGATATGATGGAAAGAAATAACATCCCTCTAACAGAGGCCATCATTTATGAAACAGGTCCGGCTGATTTATCTGATTTAACAAATGTCTTTTATGATGTCATCTGTTTCTTTAGCCCCTCAGGCATAGAAGCTTTGGTACAAAACTTTCCGGAATGGGAACAAAAGAATACCCGATTGGCGGCATTTGGCCCTACAACGGCACAGGCTATTAAAGACAAGGGCTTTATTCTTGATATTCAAGCCCCACTTCCTAACGCCCCTTCAATGACGGGTGCATTAGAATTGTATATTAAAGAGGCCAATGGCTTGTAATTTACGTAGGTTTATCAAAAATCTGCAGATCATATAATATTGTTAAAATTTGGTGATCTGAGATAATTGAAATTAATTCGAAACGTTTAAGTAAAAAACGCATTCTTGAAAAAACTTCATTCCATTCATAAAATCATGATAGTCGGCCTTTTGGGCTTGATGAGTCATCAGGTTTTAGCTCAGAATGACCCACAGTTTTCTCAATATGTATTTAATACCATGTATCTTAATCCGGCAGCAACGGGTTTTGGTGGAAAAACGGCTGTTTCGGCAATATATAGAAGTCAATGGTCTGCCTATACCGGAACATTTGATCAAGGCGGAGCTCCTACTACCCAACAGATTTCTGCTTCAGTTCCTTTCAACGCTTTAAAAGGCGGATTGGGATTATATGTTTCAAATGATCAATTGGGAGGTGGTAGCACCAACAGAGAAATTTCAGCTTCTTACTCATATCATAGAAGAGTAGGTGTAAATACTTTAGGAGTGGGAGTTTCTGCAGGTATTTATTCACGAATTTTGGATGGTGGTGTGTACAGACCGCGTGAAGAAGATGACCCGTCAATTCCCAGTACCAAGGTTAGTCAAACGAATCCTGATTTTTCAGTAGGTGTTTACTTATATAATCCGGGCTATCAGTTGGGTTTATCAATGAAACATGTGAATCAGCCTTCATACAGCTTCTCTACAGTTTCAGGAAACAGCATGCTTCCAAGAACTCTGTACTTAAACGGAAGCTTACTTCTAGGCGTTACCTACACATTGGACGTAAGTCCGATGTTTGTTATAAAAAGTGATTTAAAAACAGTGTCTCCGGAATTAGGTGCTTTAGTAACCTATAACTCCTCCCTTTGGGCGGGTGTAAACTACCGGTGGCAAGATGCGGCTTCTTTCCTAATAGGTGGCAATTTCCTAAATAATAAACTGAGAGCGGGTTACGCTATGGACTACGTTGTATTTGGCACTACCGCCAAAGCAGCTACCTCGCACGAAATTCTACTCACATATTATCTTAATCCTCCTAGATCAGGAAAGAAATCAATCATCAGAACCCCTCGTTATAGATTCTGATCAGTTTTATCAGACTTTAATTGAGGTCAAAAGATTTAAAATATAAAAAGCCCCAATGTGCTTTTTTGTTGGCATGATTTGTGCAAAATGAACATTGACGATTGAGATTTGATCTCTGGCCAACGGCATTACGTTTGTAAACCAGAACTTTAATCTCTTCAACAATAATAGAGAAACAGCTTACGTTTTTAGTCTGTTCTCTGTAAAGACAGATATCTTTAATCTAAATTAATCTACTTGTTTTATGAACAAGCGACTTATTAAAACTCTTGCAAAAACTCTACTGATAGCCGCTCCGCTGGTTTTCATGCAGAGTTGTGGTTTCCTGAATAAAACGATGGAAAAAGTGGGCCTTGGAAAGAAAGGTGGCGGAGGAGCAGGTGATCCGTTGGATGGTCTCGTGAACGGAGAGGTTATTGCCACAGCCAGAAAAGGGTATAAACAAACGGCACCTTCCGGAATGGTTTTGATACCATCAGGTTCATTCTTAATGGGTCAGGCAGATCAGGATGTTCTTTCTTCCAGAATATCTATGAATAAGCGTGTGACTATTAATCCATTCTATATGGATGACACAGAAATCACCAACCACGAGTACAGGACTTTTGTAAACTACATGTTAGCTGACTCTGTTTCTGTATTAGGCGAAGAGTTTATCATGTCTAAATTATACCCTGATAGTACGGTATGGGTTAGGGATTTTTCCTACCACAACGGAGATCAGATGACCGAATATTATTTCTCAAGCCCTGCATTTGATCAGTACCCTGTAGTAGGTGTGAACTGGGATGCTGCAAACTATTTCTCAGAATGGAGAACCAAACAATACAATACTTACAGAGAGGAAAACGGTCAGTTTAAGTCTCCTGCTTTCAGACTACCTTCTGAAGCAGAGTGGGAATGGGCTGCAAGAGGTGGAAAGGAAGGGGCAAAATATCCATGGGGTAATCCTTATGTTGCCAATGGTAAAGGATGTTTCTTAGCGAACTTCAAACCCTACCGTGGAAATTACAGAGCCGATGGTTACCCATACACTGCACCTGCCAATGCTTTTAATCCAAATGACTTTGGCTTATATAACATGGCCGGAAATGTATCAGAATGGACCATAGATGCTTACTCTGAATCATATATTCCTTTAACTTGGGATTTAAACCCAAGCTATAAAGATGACGACGAGCCGAGAAAAGTAATTAAGGGTGGCTCTTGGAAAGATGTTGCATACTATCTTGAAACAGGTACTGTGGCATTTGAGTACAGAACAGCTACTCGCTCTTACATTGGTTTCAGAAACGTATTAGACAGACTGGGTTCAGTACCAGGAAGAGAGTAACAATTTTTAAACAACACGGAGAATACCATTATTCTCCTTTTTTTTGAACACGTATTAAATCACTAATTAATTTTTAACAAGAATTCTAATGGCAGCAAGTAACGGACCTAGCTTTTTCTGGGATAAATTCATTCCCTTCATATATGGACTTGGAGCAGCAGTTGTAATTATAGGTGCTATGGGTAAAATCATGCACTATGACTGGGCTGGTATAGCATTACCTGTAGGATTGGGAACTGAAGCAGTTATTTTCCTTATTTATGCATTTCAGTCATTCTTAAGACCATCAGTAGAATATCAATGGGAAAAAGTATATCCTGAATTGTCTACAGATTTTCAGGGTGAAGCTCCTGCCAGAGCCACAAGCAGTTTGGGTCTAACCTCTAAAATGGATGATATGCTTGGCAATGCTGGGATGGATTCAGGCATTTTCGATAAACTAAAAACAAGTTTTGGTAAGTTAAGTGACACCGTATCAAACTTGGGTGATATAGCCGATGCTACTGTTGCTACCAACGAATACGCTAAGAACGTTAAGTCTGCTTCAACTAAAGTTGGAGAAATGAACAATGCTTATGGCGTAGCCGTAACGGCAATGAACAGTATGGCAGATGCAACTAAAGATGCCGAAGAATACAGAGGTCAGTTTCAGAAAATCACTCAGAACATGGGGGCTCTTAATGCTGTGTATGAACTAGAACTTCAGGACACTAATAAGCATCTAAAAGCTATGAATGCTTTCTATAGCAACTTATCTTCTGCTATGAACGATATGTCAGAGGCTTCAAAAGATACGCAGCACTTTAAGGAAGAATTGAATAAATTGACTAACAATCTTACTTCGCTAAACTCCGTTTACGGAAGCATGCTTTCTGCAATGAAAGGAAGCTAATTAGCTAATTCAACTCTCCTAAATAAAATATAAACCATATAAAATAAAGATATTATGGCTGGTGGAAAAGAGTCACCTCGTCAGAAGATGATTAACATGATGTACCTCGTACTGACAGCAATGCTGGCTTTACAGGTATCTGATTCCATCTTAAGAAAATTCGTGACGATTGATAAAAGTTTAATAGCCGCAAATTCCTCGGCTAACGAATCCAATGCCAGAGTCATTGAGTCAATGAAAGATGCGGTAGATAAGTCAGGTAATAAACCTGAATATGTAGCCCTTCTTCATGTGGCAGATAGCGTTAGAAACCGAACTTCCGCTATTAATGCCTACATCAATGACCTTAGAAATACGATTATTGAACAGGCAGGTCAAGGTAGAGATCCTGAAACGGGAAATATCAATAACTTAGCCGAAGAAGAAAAAGTGGCTAACCTTTTTATTGGTCCGGGAAATCAGAAAAATGGCTTGGGCTATGAACTACAAAGAACTTTAAGAGCTTACACCGAAGGGATTAATAATTTAACAAAAGGAGCTGTCAAACTATCTGACTTAGCCCCAGATGCTAAAGATGACCCTGCTTTTGCAAGCTCAAAAGATCCAGGTGAGCTCAATAAAGATTTTGCAAATGTAATGTTTGCTGCCACTCCTGTTCCAGCTGCCTTGGCAGCATTAAGTCAGAAGCAGTCTGAAATCAGACGTCAGGAATCTGAAGTTTTGAGTTATTTGGCCTCTCAGGTGGGTGCGAAAGAAATTAAATTTGATAAGATTTTTGCCGTAGTAATACCTGATTCAAGAACCGTAGTGGCTGGTCAAACATACAAAGCTGATGTAGCCATTGGTGCCTACTCAAGTGCTATAACGCCACGAATTAGTATTAATGGTACTTCTCTAAGCGTAGTAGATGGGAAAGGTACTTATGAAGTACGTGCACAAGGTGGAGAATATGATAAGAACGGACAGTTGAAGAGAACTTATACTGCCAGTATATCCTATCCAAAACCAGACGGAACTACAGAACAGGTTACTCAGGAAGAAACATACACAGTTCTTAAGCCATCTGTACAGTTGGAGTCGGCTTCATTACCAGCACTTTACTTAAGGTGTGCTAATAAGCTGGTTACTACATCTCCTGGATTAGGAGCTCTTTTTAATCCTACTTTCAGTGGTGAAGGTGCAGAGTTTATTCCCGGTGCCGGTGGCAATGTAACGGTTGTTCCAAACTCAGCAAGGGTTACTTTGGATGTATCAAATGACGGAGTTAAACTCCAGTCTTTCCCTTTCAAAGTTAGAAGAGTACCTAAGCCAGACATTCAGGTTTTGGCTAACAATTCGCCGGTAGGTGACGACGTTAGTAAACGAGGTTTAGCTGCTTCATCTGTTAGAACCATCAACGTGGTAGCTATTGCAGATGAGGACTTTAAAAACAATAATCCTGACGATGCCAGTTATAGAGTAACTGACTATGACATTTTCCTTGCGAGTGGTGTAAGACCTAAAGGAAGTTTAAAAGGAGTAACTGGAAATCAAAATATTTCTGAGCTTGCACGCAATGCTCAGGCAGGAGATCGTTATGTTATTACGATTAATAAAGTAATGAGAAGAAACTTCAAAGGACAAACCGAAGAGGTGAGCGTAGGTGCCATCACAAAGGAGATTCCTTTGAGATAATATTAAATATGAAGAAGATGAGAAAATTTAATTCGCTAGCTATTTTGGCCGGACTAGTTCTGAGTCATGTAGGATTTGCTCAGGAAAAATCAGACAATGGTTTAAACCCTCTTTCTCTTCGTCCGGTACATGAGTCAAATGTGGCTTACAAGATTGGACTATGGAGAAGAGTTGATTTAAGAGAAAAACAGAATCAGCCTTTATTTGCTAATGATAATGAGATTACTAAACATCTTATTGAAGGCGTGAAATCTGGTATTCTTGATGCTTATGCTGAAGAAGACTTAAAAGAAAGATTGACTCTGGCTGAATTCAATGAAAGAATGTTTAAGCGTTTTGAAGGAGGCGGACTTTCTCAAGAGGAAATTGATGCCGGGTTTGGCTCAGAAACTTTAGAAGATGACGGCTGGGGAACAGCTGATTCAGGCGGATCTGACGATGGCTGGGGAGATGGATCATCTACAACCGATAATACCCAGAACCCAAGCAGTTCAGCTTCAAGCACAGTGAGTGTAGCAGCAGCTCAGGATGGTTACGAGATGTTCCCGAATGAATTCTACATCCTTGAAATTAAAGAAGATTGGATTTTTGACAGACAACGTTCTCGTCAGTATTTTGATATACAATCTATTACCATCAAAATTCCTGCAGAAGCTTCTTCTGACGGTTTAGAGAAGACTTTGGCCTCATTTAAATACAAGGACCTTGAGCAATTTTTCAGAAATAATCCGAACGCAGTTTGGTTTAATGAAGCCAACACTGCCAAACACATCAATCTTGCCGATGCATTTGAGCTAAGATTATTTCATGGTAGAATTGTAAAGAAATCTAATTCGCTTAACAAATACCTTGATGAGCTTCACGGTTCTCCAAAAGAGGCCCTGATAAAATCAAAGCAATTAGAATATGAGCTTGTAGAATGGGAGCATAACCTTTGGGAGTATTAACTTACTCTCTCCTGATGACTAGTCCTAAATAAGCGATACAGGTTTTTAAGATAAAACTAAATTATAGAAACCTGCTGAGCATTCTCAGCAGGTTTCTTCTTTTTATATGTTCTTATTCTGACATCTTCTTGTCTGTGCATCATTTCGGGAGTTTT
>JANSYO010000161.1 GCA_024742395.1 Cytophagales bacterium | reverse complement strand
GGTAAAGAAAATGCCGGAGTACTTTCCGGCACAATGAACATGGCTGGTAATTTGGGTTCATTTTTAACCGCCTTGGCCTTTCCTTATTTAATGTCGTGGACTGGTGACGAGAATGCCTTTTTCTATATGGGCATAGCATTGGCCTTTATTGCCATTTTTTGCTGGACACAAATGAACCCTGAAAAATCAAGTATTGAGCAATGAAAAAACTTAAAGGAGTAGTAATAGGAGCTGGTTATTTCAGTGATTTCCATTATAACGCTTGGGCCAGAATTCCAGAAGTAGAAATAGTGGCTTTGTGTGATTTAGATCTGGTTAAGGCTAGTCAAATGCAAACTAAATACGGCATTCCGAAGCAGTATCAGGATGTAGAGACAATGCTTGAATCAGAACAGCCTGATTTCGTAGACATCATCACTCCACCGGCTAGTCATTTGCAGCTTATCAGACAAGTTAGTGCATTGGGAATAGCCATAATTTGTCAAAAGCCTTTAGCCCCAAGCTACGCTGAAGCTGAACAAATCATTGAAATTCTCGATGAAAATCCGGTGCCTTTCATGGTGCATGAAAACTTCAGGTTTCAGCCATGGCATAGAGAGATAAAAAAGCTATTGGATGCCGAATCTATCGGTCAGCCACATAATTTTTATTTCCAGACCCGAATGGGTGACGGCCATGGAGAGGATGCTTATCTGTCAAGACAACCCTACTTCAGAGACTATAAAAGGCTGTTGATTTATGAAACCGGTATTCATTTTATTGATACGTTCAGGTATTTAGCCGGAGAAATAACGGAGGTATATGCACGTTTAAAGAGACTAAATCCCGTGATTAATGGAGAAGATACCGCCATGGTACAGTTTACCTTTGAAAGTGGTGCCTGGGGTACCTGGGATGCCAATAGATACAATGAAGATGTAATTCCTAACAATCGCTACACTTTTGGCACTTTTCTAATAGAAGGTACTGAGGGGAGCATTCGATTAAGTCCTGATGGAAAAATAAGCATTCAGCCTCTTGGGCAGGCCATAAAAGAGCACCCGTACACACCTAGTAATGAAGGATTTGCGGGCGACTCCTGCCATACAACGCAAGAACATTTCATTCAAGAATTACTTAAGAATAAGCAGTTTGAAACACAAGCCACAGATTATATTATTAATCTGAAGGTGCAAGAATTGATTTATCAATCAGCCAAGGAAAACACACCACTTTCTGTTAAAGAATAATTACAAATATCAACCTCAAAAGAAAAAAAATGAACAAAACAACCCTTAAACTTATTGCTTTACTAGCTGTCTGCACACAGCTGGTGATGGCCCAAGGTCAAAAGTGGGATAAAACCACTCTCGACTTTGAAGGTCCTATGACCTCAGAATTGGCTCAGCCAAATCCTTTTACTTATTATCGACTAGATGTCACCTTTACACATGAAAGCGGTGCACCTATTATGTTTGTGCCTGGCTTTTACGCGGCCGATGGAAAAGCTCATAATTCATCTGCCAATGCAGGAAATATCTGGAGAGTTAATTTCAGTGCCCCGAAAACAGGAAAATGGACATACGAGGTCAGTTTCAAGGCGGGTGAAATGATTGCCGTACGAGAAGGAGGAGTTTCTGCCGGTTTTATGGATGGCAAGCAGGGAGAAGTACTCATAACTGAAAATACGAAGAAGCTTCCTGATAACAGAGCCAATGGTAGGCTTCAATATGTAGGAAAACGCTATCTGGAATGGGCAGAAAACCATGAGCCATTTTTCAAAGTAGGTGCAGACTCGCCAGAGAACATGCTGCACTACGTGGATTTTGACGGTACACTGGATGCCTACGGAAAACTTGGCAAAGACTATTACCAATTAATGAAAACATGGGAACCGCATGCTAAAGACTTTGAGCCTGCAGCTCAACCATTTACATGGAAAAATGGTAAAGGAAAAAATCTGTTAGGTGCTATCAATTACCTATCTAGTATAGGTCTTAATGCCTTCTCATTTTTAACTTTTAGTGTAGATGGGGATGATGGCGGCGTATATCCATACATCACAAAAAATGATTCACTATTTATAGCTGCTTCTAATGAGTCCAAATCATGGGAAAAAGCATTACATCATGACCGTTTTGACTGCTCTAAACTAGATCAATGGGAACAGGTATTTTCATATGCTGAAACCAAAGGCATGTACCTTCATTTCAAAACTTTTGAGTCTGAAGGTGTAAATCTTATGGGTAAAGCTGACTTAACAGATGACCGAAAACTATATTACAGAGAACTTATTGCCCGTTTCGGACACCACTTGGCTTTGAACTGGAATCTAAGTGAGGAAACTCGTTTAACGGTTGATTTAATCAGAAACATCAGCAGTTATATCAGAAATTTGGATCCATATAAAAACCATGTTGTACAACACACCTATCCTCCGGGATACCCTGAGAAGAAAAGTAATCTGTATCCAAATTATAACTACTACTACCCTAACCTGGTTGGATTTCAATCAGAGCTTACGGGAGCCTCTTTACAGCTAGATGTGAATGATGTGCATGAAGAAGTGAAAAATTGGGTAATTCAATCTGCCCAAAGTGGCAAAACATGGGTAGTGGCAAATGACGAGCAGGGGTCTGCTGGTCGAGGTGTCACAGTAGACGAAAGTCATCCCCTATACACGGGTAAAAAGAATCTCGACAACGCAGAAGAGGTTAGGCATAAAGTATTATGGGGTACTTTTATGGCCGGAGGTGCAGGCGTAGAATATTATTACGGTTACAATACCGAGCAGAATGACCTTGATGCCGAAGATCACAGAACCCGTGAAATAAAGTATAAAGAAGCGGCTATTGCCAAAACCTTCTTTTCCGAACTGCCAGCCTTAGAGATGAA
Organism: Cytophagales bacterium; assembly: GCA_024742395.1. Lineage (GTDB taxonomy): Bacteria > Bacteroidota > Bacteroidia > Cytophagales > Spirosomataceae > Jiulongibacter. Next base: position 1,965 of record JANSYO010000161.1, on the reverse strand, counting down.
TACTATGGATGAGTTAACAGCTAGTGAAGATGACTATGTCTTTGGAAATGAAAACATTATTGTGGTATATCTACCAAAAGGTGTATCAACCGCAATCAATTTGCCAAAAGGCACCTGGATCCAAAGGTTTTTTTATCCTAAAACTGGTGACTATTTGAGTGCAAACTCCAAAGTGAGCAAATCATTAAGTGGGCCAAATGCACAACAGGATTGGGTCTTAGTACTTAACAAGAAGTAAATTAATTAAGAAAACAAAAGAGCCCTTGAATCATGATTCAAGGGCTCTTTTCTATTTATACAATCATAGATTAACGCTGAATAGAGAATTTATGAAAGGCTTCCGTTTGGTCAACAAAACTTACTTTCAATAGGTAAAGACCATTTTTTAAATCACTTACATTGAGTTTTGCCGACAGGTTTGAGGAATTAAACATTTTAATCTTTTGACCATTTAGATTGAATATTTCAACCTGCTTCAGCTCTTTCTCTGTTCTAATTGAAAGACTATCAGTGGTAGGATTCGGAAAAAATAGTACCTCTTTCTGCTTCTCTTTTGATGAAGTTACAGTTGACTTAACGGGCTTGTATACACGTATCCAATCAACTTTAAAAGTATGGTCTCCCTTATTTTCTAGCTCCTTGTCTGTGGGTGTAATACCTTGATCTGACCGCCAATTCTGATCTTCCACATTAATAATTATGTCCATTTCTTTACTTAAACCTGTACCATTGGTATAGTTAAGAGGATCAATTATCTCTTTTCCCGATACTTTCCGAATCAATTTACCATCAATATAATACTCTAAATTCCAGGGATCTATCCAGTAAACGCCATAGGTGTGATAGTCATTTCGCCAGAGGGTTCCGTCATAATACCATGAACCGGCATCCTTGGGTTGATAATCCTGAAAAGGTTGTCTGATAAAAACATGATGACTAACATGAATTCTCTCTGCAAACCACGTTTGATCCTTCTGAGCATTTTCAGAGTAGCTGCTTCCATAGGCTTCTAAAATATCAATTTCCTGTGTATCGTCAGGACTCAATAGCCAGACAGCATTCGCTAAAACAGCATTCATTATTCTAGCTCTCGCTTCTATATAAACCGGATATTTCACCCTTTGTTTTGAAGTAATACATCCGGTATTGATCTTATTAGTACCCGCTCGGTTCACTATTATCTGTAAATTTCCGTCATTCACAAAGGAGTGACCTCTATCCCATATGGTTAAACCGGGGCCGGTCCAGGCGTTGTGATAAAAATCAGTCCATTTTTCAGAAAACTCTTCACTTTTACTTGTGGGATCAGCCACATCATTAAAGTCATCTGATGAATTCTGAAGCTCCCATTCCATACCTATACCAGCCGAAACAGGTACTGGAAAATCTTTCCAATCCTGGGCATGAATTGAGACACTTATTAAAAAATAAATGACAGGCAAAATGATTTTCTTCATCAGCTCTAAGAATATTAAGTGATTTATTATGCAGGCTTTACCCTGTCTTCTACAAACTATTTCCAAAGGCAATAAGAATAACACCCAGAATCATTGAAGCCAATCCGGCATAAAGAAATGACTTTGACTTAGCCGAGGCAGTTTTCCATTCACCTGTAACTAAGCCACTAACCATTGCAACTGCTACACTGAGGGCATTAAAAATGGCATAACCTACTGTACCACCTAATTTGCCCAGTAGGTAAGCAGAATAAGCAAAAGCGACTCCGGCTACAAAATTCAGAACAGCCATCGTTGTGGCCAAACCCATATTTTGTACCAGAAAAGGTGTTTTGAATTTCGACCAGAAATTCTTTTTACTTAATTGAATGATGAAATAAGGAATGACGAACAATCCGCCAGCCAAATAAATAATAAGCATAATGATGATTGATGCCACCCAAGAGGCATTTCCTTGTGCCTCACTGGCCTCACTAATTACAGTGCCTCCTACTGCATTGGCATAACT
>JANSYO010000046.1 GCA_024742395.1 Cytophagales bacterium | reverse complement strand
GATTTACAGACCTGTGCATTTTAAGATTGAGTTTAAAATTTGATTTTTTCAATAGGTTTTACCTGTCAAATTTAATCTACGTATAATGAGTAAGTTAGTAACTTACAAAGACATCATTAGGCGTTTTCTTTGAAAGGAATGGGCAAATATGACAAAAATATCTAGCCATAGTGCTATGGATTTATAGTAAAGTTCCTACATTTGTATCACTACTACCTAGACGGCCTGCAAGAATAACATTCACCTTAAACTATTTGTTGTATGACAAAAAGATCTACTATGAAAGTAGACAAAGGCATACTACAATACACTTGCAGGAATTTCTTTTCTAAAAGTTTATTGGCGGTCCTTTGTCTGATGCTGACTGTTCTACAGGTTAAAGCAGCTCAAAAAGTAACTGGAACTGTATCTGATGAAACCGGAGTGACCATGCCGGGAGTAAACGTTACAGAAAAAGGTACTACCAATGGTGCTGTAACCGATGTGGATGGAAAATTCTCCTTAACTGTACAAGGAGCAAATTCCGTACTTGTGTTTTCCTTTGTGGGTTACCAATCTCAAGAGGTTGTTGTAGGTACCCAATCTGTTATTAACATGTCGCTTGTTCCGGATGCCAGTACTTTAGAAGAAGTAGTGGTAGTAGGTTATGGAACACAGAAAAAAGTGACAATAACTGGTGCGGTATCAGCCATTAAAGGGGGAGATATCATTAAATCGCCTGCGGTTGATATGTCTAACTCACTTTCAGGTCGTTTACCAGGCTTAGTTGTTATTCAAGGAAGCGGGGAACCGGGTTATGATGGAGCAACAATTTCCATTCGTGGTACAAATACTTTAGGTAACAGTGCCCCATTGGTTGTGATTGATGGTATTCCTGACAGAGAAGGTGGTTTGGGTCGTTTAAATCCAAGAGATATTGAATCTATTTCAGTGCTTAAGGATGCCTCTGCAGCCATATACGGAGCCAGAGCGGCAAACGGTGCCATACTTGTAACCACTAAAAGAGGTAAGACGGGAAAACCAACAATCTCTTATGATTTTAATCAAGGCTTCTCTCAACCGGGTACCATTCCTCAAATGTCAAATGCTTATGAATACATGAGTATTATGAATGAATTACCCATTTACAAAACTGTACCTGTAGATGAGTGGGGAGCGGCTTCAAGCTCAATTAAAGCCAATGGTACTTATGATTCTCCTACAGAAGGGGTTAGTACAATTAACTCTGCTTATCCGGCTGATCTTGTGGAGCGATACAGAACAGGAAATTCAGACCCTTGGTTCTATCCTGATACTGATTGGTATGGAGATACTTTTAAAGACTGGGCACCTCAAAACCGTCACAATCTTCAAATTTCAGGAGGTACAGATGCCATTCGCTATATGGCTTCCTTAGGGACTGTTTTTCAAGATGCCATTTACAATAATTCTGCTACCAAATACAATCAGTATAATTTCAGAACTAACCTTGATGCAAACATTAACAAGTATATTAATACTAGTTTGGGTATTATGGTTAGAAGAGAGCAAAGAAGATTTCCTACTGTAGGGGCTGGAGCTATCTTCAGAATGCTGATGAGAGGACGTCCAAATGAACCGGCAGTTTGGCCAAATGGTTTGCCAGGACCTGATATTGAAAATGGGGAGAATCCATATGCTGTGGCCACCAATGCCACTGGCTATCAAGATGATCCTACGGACTATACTCAGGCTCAAGGATCAGTGAACATTACCAATCCTTGGATTGAGGGCTTAAAACTTACTTTATCCGGGGCTATTGATAAGAAGAACAGAGTCACCAAGACTTTCCAGACTCCATGGACATTATACAACTGGGATGGAACAACTTTAGGTGCTGACGGTTTGCCTGTTTTAGAAGGAGCTATCAGATCAAATTTCACTGATCCAAGATTAAGACAATATTATGAATCAACATTGAATACAAATGCCACAGCAATGTTGTCTTATGATAAGTCTTTCAATACTGTGCACAATATCAATGTTTTAGCTGGTGTTACCCGTGAGACCTTTGAAGGTGAAAACTTCTCGGCCTATAGAAGGAATTACATTTCGTCTGCTGTAGATCAGATTTTTGCCGGAGGTACTGATGGTCAACAAACTGGAGGGAGTGCTTATGAAAGAGCACGTTTAGGATATTACGGTCGTGCTCAATACAACTATAAGGAAAAGTATCTTGCGGAGTTTATTTGGAGATATGACGGTTCGTACATTTTTCCTGAGTCCGGAAGATTTGGTTTCTTCCCAGGTATCTTGCTGGGCTACAACATTTCGGAAGAAGACTTCTTTAATGTCAATGGTTTTGACTTTTTGAAGTTAAGGGGATCATTCGGTCAAATGGGTAATGACCAAGTATTCTATAATGGTGCACTTCAAGAGTATGCCTTTCTCTCGACTTATGGCTTTGGTCAATATCCAATAAATAATGTGGTGGTTAATACCCTAACTGAGACCAGATTAGCTAACCCTAATTTTACATGGGAAAGAGCGAATAACTTGAACGTAGGTTTAGATGCCGGATTTTTGAACAACAAGATAGATCTAACGCTTGAGTATTTTAAGAATAAGAGAGATCAAATTCTTATCCAAAAGACAGGTTCAACGCCCGCTTCTTCAGGTATAAGTTCTTTATTGCCTCCTGTCAATGCAGGTATTGTTGAAAATAAAGGATTTGAATTTGCCTTGGGCTATAATGGAAGTACCAAAAACAACATTCGTTTCAGAGCAGGAGTAAACGGAGGTTTTGCCAAGAACAAAATCATCTTCATGGATGAAGTACCAGGTGCACCAGACTATCAAAGACAAGAAGGAAGCCCAATTGGAGCTCCTTTGGTATATCTGTATGATGGAGTATTCTTAGATGCTGCGGAAATTGATGCCAACCCATTAGACTACAGTGCTGTAACAAGTCAATTACTTCCGGGTGATATGAAGTTTGTGGACTATAATAATGATGGAATTATCGACGGGGATGACAGAGTTAGGTTTGATAAAAACGGAACTCCAACATTTAACTTCGGTGCTACTTTTGACTTGAGCTGGAAGAACTTCGATTTAGCTATCTTACTTCAGGGTGCCACCGGTGCTGCCATTAGAGTTCAGACAGAATCTGGTGATATTGGTAATTACCTGAAATACGATTACGAGAATCGTTGGTCTATTGATAATCCAAGCAGTGTTTATCCACGTTTGGCTAGTCGTGGAGATACTTATTACACTGGGGGTAATTATGGACAAAATACCTATTACCTATTTAACAAAGACTATATCCGTTTGAAGAATATAGAGATTGGATATACCCTTCCAAATACATTATTGGACAAAGTGGGCATTTCAAACTTTAGAATTTTTGCCAATGGTCTGAATGTCTTTACTGTGGCTGCACAGAAGGTGTTTGATCCTGAATTTACTTCAGGTAGTGGTCAGTACTATCCTCAGAACAGAGTATTGAATACGGGCTTAAGTTTAACTTTCTAATTGAGAATAAGAATGAAGAATATAAAACAGAAAATAGGCCTATTGGTCGCATTGATTGCATTAAGCTTCTCATGTGACACAGACTTTCTAAATACCAGGCCTTTAGATAAAATTTCAAGTGATGCTACATGGGCAGATGGTCCGCTTTCTGAAGCTTTCGTTTTCAATATCTATTCCTTTTTAGGATACGGTGGTTTTGAAGAGCAAGCCTTAGCAGCATACACAGATGAAGCAATGTTTACGCACTCAGGACGTAACATAAACACGTTTACTGAAGGATCTGAAAGTCCTGCCAACGTAGCTTGGGTTAGTGGAACTTACGAATGGGGTACCATGTATTTGGCTATCAGACAGGCCAATACAGCTATTCAGAATCTTCCTGATGCAGCTTTTGATGATGATGAATTAAAAGAAAGGCTAATGGGAGAAGCTCATTTCCTGAGAGCTTACTACTATCAGCAGTTGCTACGTTTTTATGGCGGTATTCCTTTAATTGATAGACCATATGGTTTAGACGAGGATTACAACATAGCTCGAAATACCTACGAGGAGTGTGTGAATTTCATAGTAGCAGATCTGGATAAAGCAGCCACTATGCTTGATGGGAAAACCAGAATCCCGGGTCGTGCTTCTAAGCTAGCAGCAATGGCACTAAAAGCCAGGGTATTACTTTATGCTGCCAGCGATTTACACGATGCATCAAAAGCTGCCGCAAAGTCGCCTACATTGGCTGGTTATTCTGATATAGCTCTAGTAGCTTATACCTCAGGTGATCAGACGGCACGTTATGCTGCGGCAAAAAATGCGGCAAAGGCTGTTCTGGATGAAGCGGCTGGGTATAAATTAAACCTTTCGGCTCCTGTTTCCCCTAGTGAAGGGCAGGCAAACTATAAGTCTATTGCTATGGGAGGGCGTTCTGCCATTGGAGACCCAGCTGCCGAAGCCGAGTTGATTTTTGAGCGTACTCATACGCCATTATATACCCAAGAAGATAACTGGCCATTAGGAGGTATTCATTATGGTATCAATAACGGACCTAATGGTTATCACAACTGGGCAGGTAACACCCCGATTCAGCAGCTTGTGGATGATTACGAAATGATGGATGGTTCTAAGTTTGACTGGAACAATCCTGAGCATGCAAGTGCACCTTATACAAATCGTGATCCTCGTTTTGCGGCTACCGTTCTTTATGATGGTGCCGACTGGAAGCCAAGACCGGCCGACGTAGCACCATTAGACCCTGCCAATCAAATTCAAACTGGCTTTTATGATGACGGAAAGGGTGGGGTGATCAATGGTATTGATACCCGTAAGTCGCAAATAGAAGACTGGAATGGTACGAGAACACATTACTATACGCACAAGTTTATTGATGCAGACCCTGGCATCGCTGATAACCAGTCAAATGCTCAGGTAATCCCATGGCCATTTATCAGAGTAACCGAAATGGTGTTAAGCTATGCCGAAGCGGCATTTAAAACCGGAGATGAGGCCTCTGCAAGAGAATGGATTAATAAACTGCGTTTTAGAGCTGGTATGCCAGCTATTACAGATTCAGGCACTGATCTTTGGAATAGAATCATAAATGAAAGACGTGTAGAATTGGCCTACGAAGAGCATCGATACCACGATGCCAGACGTTGGATGATTGCCCCTACAACCCTTGGCCGAGGTATCAAAGCAATTGATATCAAAGCCACTTTGAAACCTGGAGCAACACCTCATGTACCTTACCGATATGACCCATCGGTGTATACATACAAGTATACTGTGGTAGATGAAACTACCAACGAAACCCGTAAATGGGATGACAAGATGTACTATAGAGTACTGACTCGTGATGAAATAAACAGAAACAATCTGTTGAAACAGAATCCGGGCTATTAGTATCTTGTTAAAGATTAATTTGTAAAAATCTATCCCTGAGAAATGGGATAGATTTTTTTTACATTTATAACATAATGAACCGATCAATCAAGCGTCTTTTACTCTTCTATTGTCCATTTATATTTTTAGCTTTTTGGGCTTGCAATTCTGCACCTCAGGAAGAGCAGTCTTCAGAGGGCGAGGATAAAATGTTTACGCTTCTTTATCCGACACACACAAATATTAACTTTCAAAACAAGCTTACTGAAGGCCTAAATACGAATATTCTGATGTATGAGTATTTTTATAATGGCGGAGGTGTGGCCACTGCAGATTTTAATGGAGACGGGCTGGAGGATATCTATTTTACGGCCAATATGAGTGAAAACAAGCTCTACTTAAATAATGGCGATCTTCATTTTCAAGATATTACCAATGCTTCGGGGGCAGGAGGGAGACCTGGTCCCTGGAAAACGGGCGTAAGTGTTGTGGATATTAATAATGATGGAAGGCTTGATATCTATCTCTGCTATTCCGGCTCTATGCCTGCTGAGAAAAGAACAAATCAATTGTTTGTAAATCAGGGGAATAACAAAGCTGGAATACCTGAGTTTAAGGAGGCCGCGGCAGAATACGGACTGGCCAGTACGGCCTACAGTAATCAGGCATACTTTCTGGATGCAGATAATGACGGAGACCTGGATATGCTTTTGTTAAATCATAATCCTAAGAACTTACCTATTTTAAATGAAGCCGGTACCCGCCAAATGCTCAGGAAAGACGATAAAGAAATGGGGCTTCGTTTCTATAAGCAAACTAATGGGAGGTTCGCTGATGAGACAGTCGGCTCAGGAATTAACGGTTCGGCTTTAAGTTATGGACTGGGTCTTGGAATCTCTGATTTCAACGATGATGGTCTGCTGGATTTCTATGTTTCAAATGATTACTCTGTTCCGGACTATCTTTATTACAATATTGGAAATGGTCGGTTTATAAATAAGTTGGAGAGTGCTATTGGCCACACCAGCCAGTTCTCAATGGGTAATGATGTGGCTGACTATAACAATGACGGCCTTACAGACATTTTTACCTTGGACATGTTGCCTGAGGATAATAAAAGGCAAAAGCTGCTGTTGGCTCCTGATAATTTTAACAAGTTTGACCAGAACTTCAGAAGCGGATTTTATTACCAATACATGCGTAATATGCTTCAGCAAAATAACGGCAATGGAACCTTTAGTGAAATTGGCCAACAGTTGGGAGTTTCCAATACAGATTGGAGTTGGTCTTCATTGCTTGCAGACTTTGATAATGACGGATGGAAGGACTTATACATAAGCAATGGTTATTTCAAAGACTTTACTAATCTGGATTTTATAAAATACATGGATGATTTTGTGGCACAGAAAGGAAGGCTAAACCGTGAGGATGTTTTAGAAATTATAAAACATATGCCTGCTTCTAATGTGGTGAATTACATGTATAAAAATAACAACGGGAAAGGATTCTTAAACATGACCAGCTCCTGGGGCATGAATGAGCCATCAAACAGCAATGGAGCTGCTTATGCAGATTTAGATAATGACGGTGATCTCGATATAGTAGTGAACAATATCAATCAGGCAGCTTTTGTTTATAGAAACGACACTCAGTCAAATTTTCTTAAGTGTGAACTCAAAGGCTCTAAAGAAAACCTTAATGGACTGGGTTCTAAAATTGAAATAAGAGTTAATGGGAAGAAACAGTTTGCTGAGCAAAATCCATATAGAGGCTATCAATCAGCGGTTTCAAATAAGATTCATTTTGGCCTTGGAAAAGAGGTAAGGGTAGATAGCTTGATAATTACCTGGCCGGATAATAAACAGCAGGTTGTAGTCAATATAAAGGCAAACGAAACCATTCAGTTAGATTATGCACAAGCTTCAATGAGCTTTAAGAAATCTGAAAACTTTAGGCCTCTCTTTGTTGAAACGAATGAGATCGCTTTTAGTCACAATGCCAGAAACGTTCGGGATTTTGACCGTCAATCTTTATTAATAAATGAATTGTCTTTTGAAGGTCCATGTTTAGCAAAAGGAGACATAAACAATGATGGTCTTGAAGACTTTTTCGTAGGTGGAGGTATGGGAAAAACTGGTACACTCTATCTTCAAGATAAAAACGGAACTTTCAAAATTTCCAATTTTCCATCTACTTCTCAACTTGAAGAAAGTGCTGCAAAATTTGCAGATGTTAACCAGGATGGTTTCAAAGATCTTTATATAGCTGCTGGTGGCTATCATGATTTAAAGAAAGAAGACAGCAGACTACAAGACCACCTCTATTTAAATGATGGAAAGGGCAATTTTAAGGAAAGTGTAAATGCCCTACCTGAAATGAAGACAGCGACTGCTGCAATTAGCTTTACTGATTTCGATAATGATGGAGATTTAGACGTTTTTGTAGGGGGGAGAAGTGTGCCGGGCAGTTATCCTGAAATTCCAAGATCCTACCTTTTAGTTAATGATGGAAAAGGGGCCTTTACCGACAAAACACTGGATTTGGCTCCTGAGCTCGGCTATATTGGAATGGTGACAGATGCTTCCTGGTCAGATTTAGATAAAAATGGGACTGACGAGTTGATTCTTGTTGGCGAGTGGATGCCTATAACCGTTTTTGAAAAGGAGAAAGGCAAGTTTAAGGTGAATAGTAAAAAGTATTTCGGCAAAGAGTACTTTGGATGGTGGAATTGCCTGACTATTTCTGACCTTAATAAGGACGGATTTCCGGATATTTTGGCTGGGAATATGGGTTTGAATACTCAGTTTAAAGTTTCTGACAAAGAGCCGGCTGAATTACACGCTTCAGATTTTGACCAGAATGGCTCTATTGATCCTATCTTTTCTTATTACATTCAAGGGAAAACGTATCCTTATTTAACAAGAGATGAATTGGTAGACCAGCTGCCAAAATTCAAAACCCAATTTAATACGTTTGAGAGTTATTCTACTACCACCTTAGATAAGATATTGACCAAAAACGACTTAGAGAACGCTCTTTATTTCAAAGCCACCGAAATGAAGACTTCTTTCTTTCTTAGCAATGGAAAAGGAAGTTTAACTGAAATATCACTGCCTGCCGAAGTACAATATGCACCCATTTATACGATTGAGGTTTTAGATTTTGACAATGACGGTCATTCGGATGTTTTCCTGACAGGAAACAATCATCACACTAAACTTCGTTTCGGTAATTTTGACGCCAATAAGGGCATTCTTTTAAAGGGTGATTCTAAAGATTTTAACTATGTAAATCAGCGAGTTTCTGGTTTTAATTTACATGGAGATGTAAGGTCAAGTCTGTATATTAATGATAAACTTATTTTGGGAATTAATGGAGGAGGTATTAAAACCTATAAAGTCAATTAGTGTGAAAGCATTGTTTTCAATTCTATTCTTTTGGATAGCCTTTTGTTTGTGTGCCTGCAAGGAGACTGAAAAGCCTTTTTCTGAAAATCAGGTGGCGGTTTCATGGGGCGAAATGACTTTGTATATTATGCAGTACACCCCAGCCAATTCGCCTACCTATGCCTCCAGAAGCATTGGTTATATTGGTCTTACGGCGTATGAGTCTGTTGTGAATAGCACTGAAGAATACCTCTCAATGGCTGGCCAATTAAATGGTTTGGACGCATTGCCTATTCCCGAACCAAATAAAGAATACAATTGGCTGGCATCATACAATGCTGCTCAGGCAGAAATCTTAAGAGGAATTTACATGCAAACTTCTGATGTAAATAAAGCCAAAATTGATTCTTTAGAACAGGTTGTCGAGCTTAATTTACTTGAGAACAAAATTGATAAGGAAATTCTGGAAAGGTCTGCGTCCTATGGAAAATCAATAGCACAAGCCATTTTTGAATGGTCAAAAACTGATGGTGGCCACAGAGCTTACTTACATAATTTTGATAAGGAATTGGCACATCCAGAGTTCCCTGGCTCTTGGAAACCACCGCTATATGCACAGCCTTTCAGTCATCACCCTTTGCACCCTTACTGGGGAGAAAACAGGACCTTTGTAAAAGAAAATGCCCTTTTGGCTACTCCAAGCATAATTGCGTACAACCCTGAAAAGAATTCAGACTATTATAATCAGTTTCTGGCTGTGTATGAACAGGATAAAAAATTAACGCAGGAAGACAAAGAAGTGGCCTTATGGTGGGGAGATGACCCTGATGACTCTTTTACTCCCCCAGGGCATTCTTACTACATTGCCACAGCAGCTATCAAACATTATAATGCCGGCTTGCTTCAGGCAGGTCAAACTTATGCCCAGGTAGGAATGTCAGTTGCAGATGCCTTCATAAATTGTTGGAAATGGAAATATCATTTCTTTTCAGAAAGGCCTAATACCTTTATACCTGAATTCATAGATCAGGAGTGGGAGTCCTTCTGGCCTGATCCCCCTTTTCCATCGTTCCCCTCTGGCCATGCTATTCAGGCAGCTGCTATGGCCACTGCCATGGAAAACCTTTATGATCCCTTTCATTTTACAGACAGCAGCCATGTTCATAGAGAAAGAGATCATGTGAGAGAGGTAGACTTTAAGGCCAGAAGCTTTGATAACTTTTGGGAGGTGGCAGAGGAAACTGCCAGGTCTCGATTTTTTGGAGGTATCCATACTCCGCAGGATAACAAAGTAGGTCTGGAAGAAGGGAAACGCATTGCCGGTAATGTGACTAAACTCAAATGGAAGATTGATGCATAGAATTCTGACATCTTTACTAATCAGCTTTCTCCCTTTGCTATTGAAGGCACAAAATGCCTTTACAGATATTACAAAAGAAACGGGGATAGATCATCAGTTCGTGGTGTATGAGGGGATGTTTGGAGGAGGTGCCTGTGCCTTTGATTTTAATAACGATGGCAACGAAGATGTTTACATCACAAGCGGAATGAATACTGATGTACTCTATAAGAATAACGGAAACGGTACGTTTACCAATGTTTTTGCTGGAAGTGGGCTTGAAATTACAGATAATTTCGTGACACAGGGAGTGGCCTCGGCAGATGTAAACAGAGATGGTTTCAGAGATCTTTTAATTACTACCATTACTACTAAAAAAGAGGAGAAGGTTATTCCAAGAGCAGAAAACCTTCTTTTTATCAATAAGGGCAACGGAACGTTTCGATACGCTTCTGATGAGTATGGCTTAAGCAAAATTCAATCATTTAGTACAGGTGCCAGTTTTGGGGATTTTAATGCGGATGGTTGGCCGGATATCTATGTGGGTAATTATTTTAATCAATTTGAAGGAGAACTCAGTGAGATAAATGATGCTACCATTGTGGGGGCTAACCAAATAGCTGAAGGCAACTTATTGATAAATGATAATGGAAGGCGTTTTAAAGATGTTTATTCAGATTATGGCCTTGACTTTAGAGGCTTTGGCTTTGGAGGCGTGTTTTCAGATTTTGACAATGACGGTGATCAGGATCTGATAGTCAATCATGATTTTGGATACAAAAGAACTCCAAACCTATTGCTGGTCAATGAATTTCCTGAGCCTGGTTTTAAAAATATGGCTAAAGAAATGGGCTTAAACCTCAGGATTAATTCTATGGGAGCTGCAGTAGGCGACTATAATAATGATGGGCTCATGGATTATTATATGACCAACATTCTATTTAACTTTTTCATGGTGAACCAAGGGAAAGACAAGCCGTTTAAGAATAAATCAAAAGAGCTAGGTATGTCATTCGTATCAATTAGCTGGGGGGCTAATTTTGCTGATTTCGACCATGACGGCGATGTAGATTTATTTGTATCCAATGGTGATTTGAATCCAAATTGCGTGCCTATGGCAAATTATTTTTTCGAAAATGATAAAGGTGTTTTTCAGGAATTGGCCAGAGCCAAAGGAGTAAATGGATATGGCATAGGGCGTGGTTCTATAGTTTTTGACATAGAGAATGATGGTGATTTAGATATACTGGTGGTCAACCAAAAGCCTGTTTATGATAACTATCCTGTAGATTCACGAACTGTAGTGTATAGAAATGACTCATCACGAGGGAATTGGCTTAAGGTCAAGTTAAAAGGAAGCCAATCAGAAATAGATGGAATTGGTTCTAAAATTGAATTGGTGGCCGGAGGCCAAAAAATGATTCGTGAAATAGATGGAGGAGGCTCCAGCCACATTTCACAGAATTCTGTGATCGCACACTTTGGTTTGTCAGATATTACCACGATAGATACTCTCCATGTGTATTGGACTGGTGGAGAAAAGCAGACTTTAGTCAATCAAAAGGTTAATCAGCTAATTACTATTGAGCAGCCTGTTAGGAATAAAAGGGAGAGGAATCTGCCTTTAATAGGTGGTGTGGGTCTGGTATTGTTTTTTATTGCAGTAAGCTATGCTTTGAGATCATACAAAAAGAAAAAATCAGTGAATACGTAATTCAGTGTCTACCATTATCTGTTTGTAATCAAACATCTGGTTCTTGTTTTCAATACATTGCAATAAAAGATCAGCAGCTTCTTCCCCCATTTTAGTAGCAAACTGCTCTACAGAAGCTACCGGTGGGTTTTCAAGAAAACTGGTAATCGGGAGGTTGGCAAAACTAACGAAGAGAATGTCCTTGTTGGGCGTCAGACCTAATTTTCTACAGGCAGACATAGCATGAAGGGCCACATAATCATTAAATGTAAGAATGGCTTGTGGTAATTCATCTAGAGCCGCAATCTCAGCCATACACTTTTCTGTATCCTCCTTGGTAAGGTTAGTAGACTTAATATACTTTTGGCTTGTCTTTAATCCGAATTTCATGGTGGCTTCTAAGTAGCCATTGAGCCTTTCTTCAGAGACCTCAAGATTGCCAGGGCCGTTAATCAGGCCAATTCTTTTAATGCCTTTGTCGGCCAGAAAACGCATAGTTTCAATGGCCCCATAGGTGACATTGCTTTTGATTTTATGACTCTCATAATTTCTGGGTACTCTGTCAAAGAAAATGACCGGAATGCCGTACTCTTCCAGTCTTTTAAAATGACCGTAGTGATTTGTCTCCGCCGAAACAGACGCAATAAGGCCATCTATTCGGCTGGCAAGAAACGAATTAACCATCATTTTTTCTCTTTCCAGACTATCGCGTGACTGGCTAACCATCACATGATAATTTTTAGGCATCAGAGTGTCTTCTATACCAGATATGGCCATTGAAAAGAATTCTTCTTTCAAAAATGGAAGTAAAACACCTATGGTGTATGTACGGTTGTTTTTGAGAAGCATGGCCGCAGGATTAGGCACATAATGCCATTTCTCTGCCAGTTCTTTCACCTTTTTCGTAGTAGCCTTGCTAATTCTTGGATTATCTCTGAGTGCACGAGATACGGTACTCGCAGAAATGCCCAGTTCTTTGGCTATTTGTTTAATAGTAGTGGAGGCATTAATCATAACAAAGGCTTTTAAGGCAAGTTATTGAGAAGTTCAAAGATTGTGCAAATGATTGCATGGCCAAATATATGGTCAATTCCACTTTGTGCAATCATTTGCATATAATTTTATATGAAATATCTAAGAAAAAGTTTAATTGAGTCGGGATTGCATTTCTTAGCTTTGTATTAGGTCAACCTTCCGTAATTCAAATGATTTGATTGAAGTGGTTATTAATCAAAAAATGACAGAGATTAAATTCATAGAATACAAGGTTAAAATTTAGGTAGACTGTAAGAAACTATGCCGATTTTATTGGCATAGTTTTTTGTTTTTACCAGCGATAATTAAGTTTTCGGGGATAAATTCGACCCCAATTCTAATATTTTCATAAAAGAGTATTTTCGGTAGAATGAAGGAAATTGAAATTATAGAGGCATTTAAAGATAAGTTTGAAACATCTCCTGAACTCAATATAAAGGCTCCGGGAAGAATAAACTTAATAGGTGAGCATACAGACTACAATATGGGGTTTGTTTTACCTGCTGCAGTTAATAAAGCTATTTACTTCAGTCTATCGTCTCGTTCTGATAATCAGGTAAACCTCTATGCGGTTGATTTGAATGAATACCATTCTTTTAGAATCAATACGCTGGAAAAATCGGATAAATCATGGGCCAATTTTTTGATTGGTGTCATGAACGAATTGGTTTCTGGCGGAGCCCATATTACACATGGATTTAATCTGGCCTTTGGTGGTGATGTGCCACTTGGAGCTGGCATGTCTTCTTCTGCGGCAGTAGAGAGCGGTATGGGCTATGCCATGAATGAACTCTTTGATTTGAATCTCGACAGACTGGCACTGGCCAAAGTGGCTCAGATGGCTGAACATAATTTTGCAGGCGTAAGATGTGGTATCATGGATATGTACGCTTCACTTTTTGGCAAGGAAAATAAGCTCATCAAATTAGACTGTCGGGCACTGACGCATGAATACCTCGATTTTGAGTTTGAAAATGTTGCCATAGTTCTATTCAATACAGGCGTTAAGCATAATCTGGCTGATACAGAGTATAATAAAAGAAGAGAAGAGTGCGAGGCTGGAGTAGCCGTTTTGCAGTCACATTATAGTGGAATAGAAAGTTTGAGAGATGTGAGTTTAGCTCAGCTGGAGACCCATAAAAATGAAATAAGTGGCACGGTTTATAAAAGATGCCATTTTGTTATTTCAGAAACAGACAGAATGCATAGAGCCTCTGAAGCATTAAAAAATGCAGATCTGGCGGCCTTTGGAGAGATAATGTATGAGACGCATGATGGGCTTCAAAATGAATACGAAGTAAGTTGCAAAGAACTGGATTTCCTAGTAGACATTACAAGGGAAAATAAGGCTATTTCGGGTTCTAGAATGATGGGTGGTGGTTTTGGTGGCTGCACCATTAACCTCATAAATAAGGAGGCGGTAGCGGAGTCTATTGAATCCATCAGTCAGGCTTATTTCTCAGAATTTGGACGTCTTCCGGAGAGTTATGAAGTAGAAATAACTGACGGTTGCTCAGAAATGGCTATTTTAGAAAAAGATAAACTATAACCTATGAATAAATTATTGACCGCAGGCATACTTCTTAGTATGCCTTTTTTAGCTTATTCTCAGCTTTTTACATTCAAAGAATATGAAGATCCCAAAATCTTTGAGATAAATAAATTGGCACCCCACGCCGAAATGCTTCATAGTGCTTCAGAACAGACAGCATTAGCAGACAATTCAGAAAGCAATTCCTGGTATAAATCTTTAAATGGTCAATGGAAATTTCAATACGTAGATACACCTGATCAGCGTTCAGTTGAATTCATGAAGCCAGGTTTTAAGGCCGATTATTGGAAGGATATTAGCGTACCTTCTAATTGGGAGATTCAAGGTTTTGGTTTACCCATTTATACCAATGTAACCTATCCTTTCCCAAAGAATCCTCCGTTCATAGATGCTGCTTACAATCCTGTAGGTTCCTATTTAAAAGAGTTTAGCGTTCCGTCAGGATGGTCTGGCAAAGAGGTGATTCTAAGTTTTGGCTCTATCTCAGGGGCGGCCTATATATGGCTCAATGGAAAAGAAGTAGGTTATACTCAGGTGTCTAAAACTGCCGCAGAATTTGACATAACGTCTTTCCTTAAAGAAGGAGTGAATACACTGGCTGTACAGGTTTTCAGATGGCATGATGGCAGTTATATTGAAGACCAGGACTTTTGGAGACTCTCAGGAATAGAACGCGATGTATTCATTTATGCACGCCCTAAAGCCCATATCGCTGATTTCTTTCTGAAATCTACTTTGGTAAATCAATACCAGGATGGTAAGATAGATTTAAGTGTTGATCTCAGCAGTACCAATACAGCTGCTGCTCTGCTGGCCAGATTATATGAGCCCAATGGCGGAATGGTGGCAGAAGCAAGTCTTAAAGGAGCCAGAGGAAAAGGCAACAAGATTAATTTTGTACTGGAAGGAGTGAAACCATGGAATACAGAAACACCGAATCTTTATAACTTAAGTATTATTCTTCAGGATGCTACGGGCAATGATATAGAAAGTGTTGCTCAAAAAGTGGGTTTCAGAACCGTGGAGATTACGGATAAAGGACTGCTGGTAAACGGAGAACGAATTTTTGTGAAAGGTGTTAACCGACATGAGCACGAACCTGAAACCGGTCATGTGATCTCTAAAGCCAGTATGTTGGAAGATATCAGACTAATGAAACTCTTCAATATTAACACTGTAAGAAGCTCTCATTATCCGAATGATCCGCTTTGGCTAAAATTATGCAATGAATATGGTCTGTTTGTCATAGATGAGGCGAATATTGAGACCCATGGCATGGGAGCTGAATTACAAGGCTGGTTTGATACAAGTGTTCATCCTGCTTATTTACCTCAATGGAAAGAAGCTCATCTGGATAGAGCAAGAAGGGTTTTGGAAAGAGATAAAAACCATCCTTCAGTTATAGTCTGGTCTATGGGCAATGAATGCGGAAATGGACCCAATTTTCAGGCTATCTATGAATACATGAAGGGTAGAGACAATACCAGGCCTGTCCAATCTGAACAAGCCGGAGAAGAGGCCAATACAGATATAGTTGCCCCAATGTACCCAACTATCAGTGCGATGCAAGCATACGCCAATTCCTCAAAGAAAAGGCCTTACATCATGTGTGAGTATTCGCATGCTATGGGCAATAGCAATGGAAATTTTAAAGAGTATTGGGATATTATCTACGGAAGCAAGAACATGCAAGGTGGTTGTATCTGGGATTGGGTAGATCAAGGATTGCTGGCTACTGACCCGTACAAAGGGGATTATTTTGCTTATGGCGGTGATTTAGGGGCTGGTCATTTACAAAATGATGAAAACTTCTGTGCCAACGGGCTGGTTTCTTCAGATAGAATCCCACATCCGGGACTATTTGAGGTTAAAAAAGTATATCAGAATGTTCATTTCAAAGACCTTGATTGGAAAGCAGGCACTTTTAATGTAGAAATACAAACAAAGTTTACGGAATATGCTTTCCAATTTGAGTTGCTTGAAAACGGCAAAGCAATAGCCACTGGCAAGGTAACATTGACAGGTACTAAAGGTAAAATAGATTTACCTACATTGAATGCTTCCAGTGAGTATGTTTTGCATCTTTATGCTCATCAAGCGAGTTTTGACCGTATGATTCCTTTAGGGCATGAAGTAGCCAGAGAAGAATTTATTATTAATGAGTCTGCATCATTTGCTCTGGTCAATGCCACAAAGCCGGCAGTGGTTGAAAAGAACACTAACGAGGTTTTATACAACAAGAATGGTATAAAACTAAGGCTTGATAAAATGTCAGGGCGAATTACTGAATTTACCAAGGATGGTAAATCGTCTATGTTAAGTATGCCTGAACCCTATTTCTGGCGAGCTCCAATTGATAACGATTTTGGTCATAATTATCAGTCAGAGGCGAATGTTTGGCGAACAGCCCATACTAATAAAACGTTGACATCAGTTACTGAAAGCACATCTGGTATAAAGGTGGTTTATGCCTTAAATGATGTACCGGCAGATTATACTATTGAGTATAACATTCTGGATAATGGCGAATTGAAAATTACTTCTTCCATTATATTGAATGAAGAAGTAGTAGAAATGCCGCGTTTTGGAATGAGAATGGTTTTACCAAAGACAACTGACCAATTGAACTATTACGGTCGTGGGCCATTTGAAAATTATCAGGACAGAAAAACGGCTGCATTTTTAGGGGAATATCATGATTTGGTTAAAAATCAATATACATCATCGTATATAAGACCACAGGAAAATGGTTACCATACTGATGCCAGATGGGTACAATTGCTTGACCTAAACGGGAATGGTGTCACAGTTAAAGGATTACAGCCATTGAGTTTCAGTGCTTTGCATTTTATGACAGAGGATTTTGATCCGGGTCTGACTAAAAAACAAATGCACAGCAATGATGTGACTGAGAGAAACTTTACTGTTTTACATATTGATTTGTTGCAAAGAGGTGTAGGAGGAGATAATAGCTGGGGCTACAAACCTCATGAAAAATACAGACTCAATGAAAAAAGCTACTCATACTCATATATTATATCTCTTAAATAGAGGCTGATAGCTTATTTTAGTAGCTTTGCGGCTCAAGGAAAAAACGAGATGAAGCGTACAAAAAACCTGGAAAGATTAAACACTGAAGAATTTGATGTTTGCGTAATAGGTGCGGGAGCAAGTGGGGCAGGAGTGGCCTTGGATGCCACCCTGAGAGGTATGAAGGTGGCATTAATTGATAAAAGCGATTTCTGTGCTGAGACATCTTCCCGTTCTACTAAATTAATTCACGGTGGTGTACGATATCTGGAGCAAGCTTTCAAAAAACTGGATTTTGCTCAATTAAAGCAGGTAAAACATGGTTTGGCGGAGCGTAAGACACTTTTAAGCCTGGCCCCTCATTTAGCTCATCCTTTAGCCTTGATCACACCGGTTTTTTCATGGTTTGAGGGAATGTATTACTCTATTGGACTCAAAATCTATGGCTTAATCGCAGGGAACGATGGAATGCCAAGAGCTCAGTGGTTGAATAAAAAGAAGACTTTTGAGCATATACCAGGATTAACCAAAAGGCTGCATAGTTCTATAATGTATTATGATGGCAAATTTGATGATGCCCGGTATGTGGTGGCTATGGTGCAGAGTGCACATAAAGAGGGGGCTGCAGTGGCAAATTACGTATCTTTTGAGTCTTTTGAAAAAGACGAAATGGGTAAGTTATTAGGGGCGTTTGTCAAAGACGAGATTTCAGAAGAAGTCTTTAAAATTAAGTCAAAACTTTTTATAAACTGTACAGGCCCTTATGCAGATCATGTCAGATTAGCTGCAAATGCTAATGAGGAGCCGAGGATGAGACCTTCAAAGGGAGTGCATATTGTATTTCCAGGTTCTTATTTGCAGAGCAAGGATGCTATGCTTATTCCCGAAACAAAAGACGGTCGGGTGGTCTTTGTCAAACCTATTGATGACCAGGTGATGGTAGGTACTACGGATACTGCTTATGATGCTCTGGAAAAAGAACCTGTCCTAGAAAGTGAAGAAGTAGATTACCTTTTAGAGACATTAGAACCTTTCATGGATACAGTGCCAAAAAGAGAGGATATTATAGCAGGTTTTGCGGGTATTAGACCTTTATTAGCACCTAAAAGTGCCAATAGAAAAGAAACCAAGAGTCTTTTAAGAGATCATGAGGTAGAGTACGATGAGGTTTCGGGTCTGCTAAGTTTATTGGGAGGCAAATGGACTACCTACCGCGTGATGGCAATGGATTGTGTAGATTACGCCGCTAAATTATTGGGTAATGAAGCCAATTGTATTACGGATAAACATTATCTCATAGGAAATCAGGAGACGGATTTTGACAAAGTGAAATTTGCTAAAAATGCTAATGCGTTAGGTTTGTCATCTGAAACCATAGAACATTTATTGTTAAAGTTCGGTGATCAGGCGAATGAGATTCTTGACGTCATAAAAAAAGACAGACGAGGAGCACAATACATAGTAGAAGGGTATCCCTTCATTATGGCAGAAGCCGTTTATTGTCTTAAAAATGAAATGGTAACGAAACTCAGGGATTTTCTATCCAGACGAATCCGTTTGGAAATCTCTGATTGGAACGCAAGCATAAAAGCTGCAGAGAAAATTCTACCCTTATTTCAGTCTGAATTAGGCTGGAACGAAGATGAAGCAATTATTGAGTTGACAGAGTACGTCAAAATGATTGAAGGTTTCAGAGCAAAGGCCGGGGTTTTATGAAGGTAAGTTCTCATACTCGGAAAAAGCATTTAATATTGAAAGGCTTTACATCGTTTTGCATAACCTACTCTATGTGCTTTTAGAATTTAAAATATTTTTCAAATTGACTTTATCTTATTGATTTGATTCATAGGATATTATAATTTCCTAAGTAATAATTTTTTAGAAAATTGTTATTCTGAAGAACAAAACATTCATAAAAAATGTATGTATATACAGATAACGTAAATACATACATGAGTTTAATAGATAGCATGGAGTGGCGATATGCCACCAAAAAAATGAACGGGGAGAAAGTTTCTCAGGAGAAGATTGATTACATTTTAAAGGCAGCAAGTTTGGCACCGAGTTCTTCCGGATTACAACCTTTTGAGGTTTTGGTTATTACTAATAAGGATATTCTTACCAAAATTCAGCCGATTGCTTTTGGACAAAGTCAGATTGTTGACTGTTCTCATCTTTTGGTTTTTGCCGCTTGGGATAAATATACTGAAGAACGGGTGAGTGCCGTTTTTGACAGAATGAATACAGAACGAGGGTTGCCGTTAAATACAACTGACGATTACAAGAAGACCATTCTGAGCATGTACTTACCTAGAACGGCGGAAGAGAATTTTCAGCATACAGCAAGACAGTCTTACATTGCCATGACAGCAGCTTTATTAGCGGCTGCAGAGCAAAACGTAGACGCAACGCCAATGGAAGGGTTTATTCCTGAGCAACTAGACGAGCTATTGGATTTAAAATCGAAAGGCTTGCGTAGTACCGTTCTCCTGACCTTAGGTTACAGAGATACGGAGAAAGACTGGTTAGTAAATATGAAAAAAGTAAGAGCCCCTAAAGAGGAATTCTTTACTTTCTTAAATTAGATTTTTCGATGTGTAGCTAAAAAATCAGCCTCTTTTTAAGAGGCTTTTTTTATAAGTTTTCTACCCAAAAATCCCCTCTACGGAGGGGTGGCCAAAGGCCGGGGTGGGTCTTGCGAAGAACAACCCAAAGCCTTTCAAAAGGACTAACAAAATCCCCTCCCGGGAGGGGTGGCCAAAGGCCGGGGTGGGTCTTACTCAGAAAAAAAGCCAGAGCAATCATACTCTGGCTAAAATAATCTTAAAACCTGGCCTTTATTTAAAGCCAAACTTTATCAGTCCTTCTTTGCTGATTCTAATGGCTTCCATAGGATCCATACCATCAAACATCTGGTCTTGTTCCACAATGTAGTATTTCATACCTGAAAGCTTTGCATGTTCCAGAATTCGTTTGAAGTCAATTGTACCTTGACCCACAGGAGCAAAACGCCCTTCTTCATCCATATCTTTCACATGCCAGATTTTAAACCTGCCCGGATATCTTTCAAAATAGGCAACAGGATCAGCTCCAGCTTTTGTTACCCAGTACAGATCCATTTGAAAATTGACATATTTAGGGTCTAGATTCTCAAGGAGATAATCAATGGGCACAATTCCGTTCTTGTTTTTTACAAACTCAAAATTGTGATTATGATAGAGAAACTCAAGACCAGCTGCTTTGGCTTTGCGAGCTATGGTATTGAGTACATCAGCCAATCTTTCTACATCATCAGTCATTGAAAGTGTCATAGTCTCACGGTCAAAAGAGAACATACCCATGGGCGGTACGGGGGCAATAAAATATTTAAAACCACCGGCTTTTACATCAGCCACTAATTTGTCAGCATTCTCAGTAGTCATTGAACCCATGTGAATACTAATGGGCGTAAGACCAAGACTTTTCAGGTAAGTTTTAAATTCCAGAGGCGTCATGCCATAGAATTTTCCGTCCTTATAATCAACAGCTTCAATATACTTGTAACCCAGATCAGCCACTTGTTTTAAAGTAGCTTTTGGGTCTTTGCCCATTTCGTTTCTCAAAGTGTAGAGTGTCATGCCACCCCATTTATCTTGAGCCAGCACTGAATTACAAACTGTAAAGAACAGTAGTACAGTCAGCATTTTAGGAAACCAATTCCTCTTCATAGTTATTTTAATTTATAGGTTAAGTTTTAACAGCAGGCAAGATAATTATTCCTTAATTAGGTCTTGCTTTTTTTGGATACAAGAAGACTTTTAATCGATAGATTAGAAAGGCTTATTCCTTTGGATCGGTATTCCTGAATTTAAGAGTTGGAAAGGAGAAACTCTTTATAATTATTTCTTTTTCAAGCAGTAATATTCCTCTTAGAGATTCATAATCAATCTTCAATGGGTCGTCTGTAGGTTTATGGTAATCCTCATGGCCACCGGTATGAAAAAACAAAACCGGAATATTTTTCTCATAAAAAGAAGTCTGGTCTGAGCCGCCTCTGCCTTCATAACCTGTGTAAAATTTTATCTGCTCATCTCTAATAATTTGTTCGAATAATGGCACAAATTCAGGAGAGCTACCATAGCCAATGACCGAGACACCATTATCAGGGTTAAATCGACCAATCATGTCCATATTAAGCATAAAATGGATATCTGAAAGCGGGTATGTAGGATGATTGACGAAATATCTTGAGCCTACTAAACCCAGTTCTTCTGCACCAAATGAAATAAATAGGAAGTTAAAGGGTTCCTTCGTGTTATTTGAGCTAAAGTGCCTGGCCAGTTCCAATAGACCCGCCACTCCTGAAGCATTATCGTCTGCACCGTTATGTATAATGCCATAGCTGGTAGAATCCCTTGAACTTCCCTGTTTCCCTTCTCCCAAATGATCATAATGAGCACCAATCACAATGGTTCTCTTTGCTCCATTATTCAGGAATCCAATTACATTTCTTGATTTCCGAAGGCTATCCGGAACAGTGACTCGTCTAACCTTAGCCGCAAAATCCTGGAAATACCCTTTTTCACCCATAGGTTCCAATCCATATTTCTTGAATTCTTTTTTTATATAATTGGCGGTTTTTCTGGCTTCTTTGCTTCCGGTTCCCCGGCCTTTCATTTCGTCACTTGCCAGATAGTAAACATGCTTTTTTAGATAAGCAATATCCTGAGCCGTGGCATGTGATATAGAAATGAGGAACAGTAATATTGTAAGCGTTTGGTAAAAAAGTGCTCTTATCATAGAGAATGAATTTCTTATGAATATTTGTTTTTACAAATATGATTCAAATTGTGAACGTAGGGCTAATAAATAATTAATGTGATCAGCTAGCTCAATAAATTGTAAAAGTAATCTTAAACACTGACAGAAATCATTTTTAGAGCAGAACCAAATAAACTACCTTTGTGTTTTATTTAAACTAATTATAAATTGGAACCCTTGGAAAACCTACAGCTCACATTGGCAGACTTACCCCTTGGCTCAAAAGCCGAGGTGATTTCTTTTAGTGATGTGCCACTTTCTCTAAGATTAATGCAGTTGGGCTTTACGCCCGGCACCAGCATCAAGGTAGATTGTGAGGCTCCGTTAGGTTGTCCTGTTTGTATTAGTTTAGATGGAGACTACCACCTGACGCTCAGACGCTCAGAAGCAGAAACTATCAAGGTCAAATTGATTTAAATTTTTATTCCCCTGTAGAGGGGATTTTGTGTACATGAAAGTAGCCTTACTAGGGAACCCTAATTCAGGAAAATCATCTCTCTTTAATCAATTAACCGGCCTCAGGCAGAAAATAGGGAATTTCCCGGGGGTTACTGTTGATAAGAAAATAGGCTTCTGCAAAATTCAATCAGATTTTGAAGTTGAAATTATTGACTTCCCCGGTACCTATAGTATTTACCCCGGTTCACTGGATGAGCAGGTTGTATTAGAGGTTTTGGCTAATCCGGCCAATCCTGATTACCCTGATCTTGCAGTTGTAGTAGTGGATGTAACCAATCTCAAACGGAATATGCTTCTTTTTGAGCAGGTGAGCGACCTCGGTATTCCATGCATTTTGGCCTTAAATATGCTCGATTCTGCCATGGAGTTAGGTATTACGGTCAATACGCTAAAAATGAGTTCACTCCTTGGAGTGCCGGTAGTAGAGATAAACGCCAGAGAAGGGATAGGCCTGGAAGGTTTAAAGTTGTCGATCTTTAAACAGCTGAAATCTCCTGAAAGTCATCTGAATGAAGAAATTTTGGATGTTGAGCAATTGGCCCTCTCTGAAGAAGTTGGAGAAAAATTTGGTATTGAGAATAAGTACCTAGCCATGCAATATCTGGCTCAGTCTCATAAACTTGATTTTCTGGGTTTTGAGAAACAAAAAGAGCTTCAGAATTTAGCAAAAAATAAGGGGTTTGATCCTGATAGATTTCAATCAACCGATACCCTGAAAAGGTATTTGGATATTGGCGAAACTCTTAAACAAACCGTAGAATCATCTGCTCCTAAGAAAGAGTCTCTAACAGATAGGTTAGACAAAGTCTTGCTTCATAAAGTTTGGGGTTATGTTATCTTCCTTGCAGTGTTGTTTCTACTCTTTCAGGTGGTTTTTGCTGTTGCCTCATATCCGCAGGATTGGATTGATGCGGGCATAGGTCAGTTAGGCGATTGGCTTAAAAACACCCTGCCAGCCAGTAAACTCACCGATTTGTTAACCGATGGAATTATCGCCGGAATTGGAGGCATTCTGATTTTTGTACCTCAAATCGCTTTTCTCTTTATATTAATTACCCTACTCGAAGAATCAGGTTATATGTCAAGAGTGGTGGTGCTAATGGATAAACTCATCAGACGTTTTGGTATGAGTGGCCGAAGCGTAGTGCCGCTTATCAGTGGTTTGGCTTGTGCGGTACCAGCAGTTATGTCTGCCAGAACTATCGGGAATTGGAAAGACAGGCTCATTACCATCATGGTAACGCCCTTGATGAGCTGTTCAGCCAGACTGCCTATTTATACTATTCTAATTGCTCTGGTAATTCCGGAACAACGAATCTTAGGAATTTTTGGCTTACAGGGTATTGTTCTGATGGGGCTGTATTTATTGGGCTTTTTCTCTGCTCTATTATCAGGGTGGCTTATGAAACTAATCCTGAAATCAAAGGAGAGAAGCTATTTTGTTATGGAGCTACCTACTTACAAAAGACCACGATGGTCACAGGTAGTATATACGGTCTATGAAAAAGTAAAAACCTTTGTTTTTGAGGCAGGTAAGGTTATTCTGGCTATCTCAATTGTTCTTTGGGTATTATCCTCCTATGGCCCGGGTGATGAGTTTTATAATGCAGAGAGCATTGTTACAGAAACTTATCCTTCTATGAATGAAACAGAATTAGAGAATCAGCTGGCTTCTTACAAATTGGAGCATTCTTATGCAGGGCACTTTGGGCATTTTATTGAGCCTGCCATTAGACCCCTGGGCTATGACTGGAAGATAGGCATTGCCTTAATTACCTCTTTTGCTGCACGCGAGGTCTTTGTAGGTACTATTTCTACTATTTATAGTATTGGTTCTTCTATTGAAGATGAGAAAACCATTAAGGCCAGAATGAGGAATGAGATTAATCCGGAAACAGGTCAACCAAGGTTTGACATCGCCACATCTATGTCGCTTCTGATATTCTATGTGTTTGCTATGATGTGCATGAGCACACTGGCTATAGTTTACCGAGAAACTAAAGGGTGGAAATGGCCAATGATCCAGCTGGTTTATATGACGGCTCTTGCTTATTTTTCAGCATTAATTGTTTATCAGCTTTTGAAATAAGCCTTTGGAAGAGCAGAAACCAGTTTTGCTCCTTTCTCTTTATTGATGATTTCAGCTTGTTTAATTAAGTGCTGAAAATCCTTTTGTGTGATAATTCTGGTAGGAGACTTCGGCAATATCTTATTCATATTAAACTTATAATTCAGTTTAATACTTAACCTGTAGAACTTATCTAAAGCTTCGCCATTTTCAGTACTTACATCTAAAGAAATAACTTCCGGTTCTATAATTTCCTCAGTGAAGTCATTCACTAGCCATGGTGTTAGGTGATTTTCTACAGCGAACTCCCTTTTTATCAATACATTTCTGCTTGGCAGTTTATAAGAGTCTGTCCACCAGTCTTCTTTTACCAGCTCCATTGCAGCAGCGGTT
Organism: Cytophagales bacterium; assembly: GCA_024742395.1. Classification (GTDB taxonomy): domain Bacteria; phylum Bacteroidota; class Bacteroidia; order Cytophagales; family Spirosomataceae; genus Jiulongibacter. The sequence goes on along the minus strand of JANSYO010000046.1, from coordinate 8,313 downwards.
TCATATTGGTGTTTCACAGCCTTTAATTCCTTTAGCTTATCAAAGATTAAATCTGTCATGGCTTTTTCAAAAGGTTCTGGGCTGTGTAACGCAGCCATACCCAGCTGTACTCCCAGCATATTGGAATAAGCATCTTCCATACTAAAAGCAGAATAGCGTTCTGGAATTAAAGGAACAGTAGAAGCTCCGTAAAAAGTGGCAATCTCATGCCAGATGGAAAGATCATAGGCTATATTGCCCGCCATTCTTATGCGGTCTTCCTGAGAAAATCTAACGGGCACTGTAAAGTCAAGAATTTTGGTGCCACCTTCGTGGCCAAGCTCCAACTGAACAGTCTTACCAATGTTAGAGTTTATAACGGAATATAAATAGGCGGTCCAGTCTGCCTGATCTCTTAAATGACCAATATCAATAAAACCACCTTTAAGGGTATAGATGATTCCGTTATTCTCTGCGGGGTTTCCTAAATATTTATGCTCACCCAGTTTCTCAACAGAGCTGATATCTGAGTACTTTTTAAAAGGAACTCCTGCAAGTTTTAACTCCACACCAAACGAGCAACATGTTCGTATAATTTTTGGTGGAGTTTTAAAATCTGTGTTTGCCGGTAGCCCCTTGGCTTTTAGGTTATTAAAGGGAAATAAGAGTAAAAATAAAACTATATTTTTCACTGCCTGTTACTATGATTCATTCTTGGTGCAAGAGTAACGTAATTCTTGCCCAAAAAATCTCAAACAGGTAAAAAAAATTAATGTTTTTTTAATCTAAAATATTTTGTCAGCCCCAAAGGCTCTCCAGCGTATAATCAGAGCCTTCAATACACCAGAAGTCGCCTTTGATAAAACGGTAATCCATATTAATTTGCTCCAGAGCGTTCATCTGTTCTGTATTTAAATCAATGTCTGCGGCCTCAAGGTTTTGTTTTAATCTATCCGGGTTTACAGATTTAGGAATTACTACGGTTTCTCTGCAAACAGCCCATGCCAGCATTACCTGGGCTTCGCTGCATTTTTGCTCTTTTGCAATAGCTTTGATGATCTCATTTTTAAACAGTTTGGGTTCATCGGCATCCACTCTGTTTGCAGGCCTGTCGGCTGATCCAAGCGGAGAATAAGCGGTCATCAAAATGTTTCTATTATCGCAATACTCTTTCAGGCCATGCTGTTGAAGAAAGGGGTGCATTTCTACCTGATTCATTTCTGGCAGAATTCCCGTTTTATCAAGAATATGCTCAATTTTTGACTCACTGAAGTTAGAAACACCAATGTGTCTGGCAAGTCCGGCTTTTTTAATATCAATCATACCAAACCACGTTTCTTCCAATGGAGTAACGCTCAGACTTACCAAGTCATCTTTGGTCTCAGGGTACATGGCGTGGTCTTGTAAAACTACAGGCCAGTGAATAAGATATAGATCCAAATAGTCTAGTTGAAGATTCTTTAATGTGGTTTTGATCGCAGGTTCTACCTGTTCTTTTCGGTGAGTATTGTTCCATAACTTTGAGGTTACCCAAAGCTCTTCACGTTTTACATCACCGGCTTTAAAAGCATCTGAAAACGCTTCGCCAATTTCTTTTTCATTGCCATACACATGAGCACAGTCAATATGTCTGTAGCCTAATTTTATGGCAGTTCTTACTGCATTGTACACTTCACCTTTGGCTGATTTCCAGGTGCCAAGTCCTAAAGCTGGAATTTTATCTGAATTAGAGAATTGTAAGTATTTCATGTTTTATAGATGGGTTTTCTATGACAGGCACTTATGAAAATGCTTTTCTAAGTATTTCGAGACCTTTGTCAATATTGTGTCTTTGAGTTCCAAAATTTAATCTAAAATAGCCTTTCCCGTTGAATTGCTGAGCACCTGAGACACCAAGTCCATGTTTCAATAGATATTCCTCCGGATTTTCATGATCGCAGGCTATCCATGCCAGGTAAGTGGCTTCGCAAGCCTCCATTGAAAGTCCCGGTATTTTATTTATTTCTTCCAGAAGGTAATCGTGATTGGCTTTTAAATAATTAATAAGCTCTTTTCTCCAGGGTTCGCCATGTTGATAAGCGGCCATCATTGATTCTATTTGCCATAAATTCATATGCGGCATAATTCCGAATTTTGCTGCCTCAAATTTCTTTCGAATTTCAGGATTCGGAATGACTGCAAAACTTCCACCCAAACCAGCAATATTAAATGTCTTACTTGGAGATAGGAGGGTAATGGATTGATTTTCAATATTTTCATTGAGTGAAGCTACGGAAATATGCTTTTTGGTAGAATCCAAAATCAAGTCACAGTGAATTTCATCAGAAACCAGAATTACATTATTCTCCAGGCAAAATGAAGAGAGTTCATTCAATTCATCCCTTGAAAACACTCTGCCATTCGGATTGTGTGGGTTGCACAGCATGTACATACCAACTTCCTGAGTCAATTCGGCTTTCATCTTGTCAAAATCCATTTTCCATTGACCGTTTTCCCGCTTAAAAGGCACCTCTGTTGTTTTCTTACCGGCAGTTTGGGCCGATCTGAAAAGATGATAGTAAACAGGAGTGGTAGTCATTATTGAAGACTTATCTTCTGGCAGAACTCTTGCAGAAGCATGAAGACCAGGCACCAAACCGGGCAAAAGAACAATCCATTCTTTTTGAACTTTCCAATGATGGTTTTTGCTCAAACGATCAATAATTACCTCATACAGCTCATTTGGTGGCCATGCATAGCCATAGATTTGACTATCTACTACTTTTGTAAGGGCTTTTTTTATTTCGATAGGACTCTCAAAATCCATATCAGCTACCCACATAGGATGCACATTAGATGGTTTGAAATCCCACTTCATACTGTTCGTATTACGGCGGCTGGTCTGTTTATCGAAGTTATAGGTCATACGAGAGGTTTATTTTCAGGATTAAGACATTCTCAAAGGTCTAAAAATTCCTTCAATTTTCTGTTTCGGACCAGAAATTGGAAACCTCTTCTTAAATTCACGGCATAAACCCTATAAATATTTATGAAACGACAAGAATTTCTCAAAACGTCATTATTGGCAACCGCCGGTATAATTTCCAGACCTTTCATTACTTATGCTAATGCCTCTAAATACAGAGTGGCTTTAATAGGCTGTGGCTGGTGGGGAACCAATATTCTTAGAGAAGCCGTAGCCAGTGGTGAGGTAGAAGTAGTGGCTCTTTGTGATGCCGATGAAAATCAAATTACTGCTTGCGAAAAGGAATTGAAAACCTGGTGTACAGATAAACCCAAAAAATATAAAGACTTCAGGGATTGTTTGAAAAACAGCAAACCAGAAATTGTAATTAATGCCACACCTGATCACTGGCATGCTCTGATAGCTATTGCAGCTATGAAAAGCGGAGCTCATGTGTTTCTTGAAAAACCTATAGGTCATACTATTAAAGAAGGAACTGCTATACAAAAAACTGCCAGAGATACAGGTAAGATATGTATTGTAGACTTTCATCGCAGGTATTCTCCACATAATGTAAGTGGAATGGAATTCCTGAAATCAGGCAAGGTAGGCCGTATACAGGAAGTTAGAGCTTTTGTAAATTATGCACAAGGCAATGGTAAGCAACGACCTAGTGAACCTAAACCAGCGGGTTTAGACTGGGATTTATATTGTGGTCCTGCCAAATTAATAGATTATCATTCTGATATTCACCCTAGAGCCTGGAGGCGTCAAAAGGAGTTTGCCAATGGCACATTAGGCGACTGGGCACCTCACTGGTTTGATCAGATTTTATGGTGGACAGAAGAAAAGGCTCCCAAAAAGATATTTTCTGTGAGTACTGACAAGGTGAGAGACAATATTCAAACCGTGCCTGAGAATCAGTTGGTTACATACGAATTTGAAGATTTTATTTGTTTTTGGGAGCACAGTATAAATAATACCAGACCTGTTCAGCAAGGAGAAAACGTAGGAGCTTATTTTCATGGAACAGAAGGGACCTTTCATATGGGCTGGCATCAGGGCTGGACCTTCTATCCGCATGGTAAAAATGCTACCGTACTTCACGAAGAACCAAAGTTAGACTTGCCGGATGGTCAGAATATTAAATTGGTATGGGCAGACCTTTTAAAGTCAATTAAAACGGGTCAATTACCTCATGCCGACATTGAACATGGCAGACAAGCTACTAATATGTCGCTTTTGGGGATGCTTTCTGATAAACTAGGCCGCAGTATAGAGTGGGATCATGAAAAGGATATGGTGTTAAATGATGACGAAGCGAATGCTTTGCTTAAGAGAAACTATCGGGGAGAGTGGGTATATCCTTCGTAGTAAATTATAGAAACAAAACGTGTTTTTTTTAGATGTTGATAGTCAGGACAGCTTAAATTTGCGGCATGAATTTACTCTCAGCTAAAGAAGTTATTGCCATTTTTAGAAAGGCTATTTCTGACTATCATCTTCAAGATCATGTGAATGCCAGTTTAACCAACCCATTTGATCAAAACTCAATAGAAGGTTTGCTGTATGTGAAAACCTGGATAGATACGGTACAGTGGCATTTAGAAGATATCATCAGAAGAGATGATATTTCGAATGAAGAGTTTATTCTTACCAAAAGAAAAATTGATGCTTCAAATCAGAACAGAACTGATAAAGTAGAAGAAATTGATGAGTTATTTCTTCAGTTTTTTAGTAAATTGGAGATAAGAGAAGACAGTAAGTTAAATTCAGAAACACCGGGATGGCTTCTTGACAGATTGTCTATTTTGGAATTGAAAATTTACCACTTTATAGAGCAGGCTGAGCGTGAAGACGCAGATGTAGATCACAGAAATAAGGCGGCTAATAAACTTAAGGTCCTCTTAGAGCAGGAGCATGATCTTTCTGTTTGTTTTAACGAACTGATGCTTGATCTTACAGACGGCAAAAAGTACATGAAAACTTACAAACAAATGAAAATGTATAATGATCCAAGCTTAAATCCGGAACTCTACAAAAAAAACTGATGAAAACGTATTTGGTTATTAGGTTCTCAGCCATGGGAGATATTTTACTCACTCTTCCTGTTTTGGCTGCTGCCTGTGAGCAGAATCCTAATGCCAGATTCATCGTATTAACCAGACCTAAATTCTCTGTTTTTTTTGAAGGATATCCGCAAATACAGGTCCTGAGTATTGACGTAGACAAGGAATACGATGGAATTAAAGGTCTTTGGAAACTATCAAGGCAATTGAGGAGAGAGCAGAAGTTTGAATCTATCCTTGACCTTCATCAAAACATCCGGTCTTTTTTTATCAAACTGTTTTTGTTAAGATCATCTTCTTACACCATTTTTAAAGGAAGGCGTAGGAAAAAGGCTCTCACCAGAAAGAACAGAAAAAGTAATAAAATTCTACTTCACAGTACAGAGCGTTATGCCAGGGTGCTACGCAAAGCAGGCCTAAAGGTAGACTTGAATGTGGTAGGTCAAAGAAATTACTTTAAAGAACTGGAGCCGCTGGATCTCCATAAAGAGTCACATTGGATAGGTATCGCTCCTTTTGCTCAGCATGAAGGGAAAATCTGGCCAAAAGAATATATCAAAGAAGTGATGCTTTCAATTCCGGAAAGCTCTACCATTCTGTTATTTGGAGGAGGTGATGAAGAGATATATTTATTGAGACAGCTCTCAGTTGATTTTGACAACGTAGAGGTGATAGGACCTAAATATAGTCTGAAGCAGCAACTTTCGCTTATATCAGCATTAGATGTAATGTTATGTATGGATAGCGGAAACATGCATTTAGCCGCACTGGCTGGCATAAGAACGGTCTCTGTTTGGGGAGCTACCCATCCTAATGCAGGTTTTGGGCCGTTTGGAAGTCAGGAGCATAATATTGTTCAGGTACCGAAAAGTGAATTACCTTGCCGGCCATGCTCTATTTATGGCAATAAACCCTGCTACAGGGAAGATTACGCTTGTTTACATCTAATTGATGTAGATGAAGTGTCAGATCTGGTAAACAAATCTGACACTTGAATGTTATTTTGACTTCTTCTTAAAAAGGCGGCCTAATTTATAAGATTTCTTCTTTGGTTTTTCTTCGGTAACTTCTACCGGCAAATTCAAAATTTCCTGTGTTAGTTCGGTTAGGTCTGTTCCTCCAAAAGTGCCTGAAGACATCATTAACAGATTCTTTTTGTACCAGTTTTGATCCAGAAGGTATTTTTTCAAATCGCCGGCATCTGTAAATACCTGTAGGTCGTCTCTACCAAAAGCTTCTTTAATTTCATCAAAAGAGATCGCTGGCATCTTTTTCATCTCCAAAGTATGCGGACTGTAGAAGACCACGGCCTGATCTGCCTGGTTTAATTTCTCAGCATACTGTGGCAAGAAATCTTTATTTAAACTGCTGTATGTATGTAACTCATAACAAGCCACTAGGTCTCTGTCAGGGAAAAGTTCTTTGGCGGCATGTGTGGTAGCTCCCACTTTAGAAGGTGCATGAGCAAAATCACGGTAAATCATGCATTGTTTGTTTCCTCCCAAAGTTTCAAGTCTTTTGGCCGCACCACTAAATGACTGAATAGCTTTGTAGAACATTTCATCTGTAATGGCCAGCTTTTCAAGGATCAATCTGGCTCCTTCCAGGTTCTTCATGTTATGCTCACCAAAAATCTTTAAAGGCACTTCACCTTGTGCGGTTTGTAAGTATACCACGCCCTCTTTGACTTTGTAAGGATGGGCGTTGTAAGGTATCTCCGCCACATCAGCTCTTTCTTTCGCGGTAATTACTTTCATGATGTCATCAGATTCATCATAAAATAGTGTACCCGCTTTAGGCATACCATCTGCCAGCTGCTCAAATGCCTTCACATAATCCTCAAATTTTGGAAAAACATTGAAATGATCCCAGGCGATACCAGACACCAAGGCTATGTGAGGATGGTAGAACAAGAACTTTGACTTCATTTCTAAGGCTGAAGAAAGATATTCATCGCCTTCTAAAACAATTGTGGGAGCATCGTCTGTCAGTTTTACCATAAGGTCAAACCCTTCAATCTGAGCTCCTACCAGATAGTCAAATTTTCTATCGTAGTATTTTAGAACATGCAGAATTATACTGGTAATGCTGGTTTTACCATGGCTGCCTGCAATGACAATACGTTGCTTTTCTTTGCTCTGCTCATAAACATATTCGGGGAATGAATAGATTTTCAAACCTAGCTCCTGAGCCTTTAAAAGTTCTGGATTATCCTTTCTGGCATGCATGCCTAAGATGATGGCATCCAGTCCTTCATGTATGTTTTCGGCATCCCAGCCTATTTTTTCAGGTAATATATTCGCTTTCTGAAGCCGACTTTTGGCCGGATCGTAAATCTCATCATCAGAACCCGTTACATTAAATCCTTTCTTTTGTAAAGCCAAAGCCAGATTGTGCATTACGGCACCACCGATGGCTATGAAATGGACATTTTGAGACATGAAGTGTTAGTTATTCTGTTAGTGTTTTGGGGTTTTGTGCATTATGAAAGCACAGAAATTTGATTGCAATTTGTAAATTTTATGGCACATTTGCACGTAGTATTTGTGGATCCAGCCCATTCTGGTCAACCAATTTTTAGCCTTCGGCGTAATTTGTAGTAATGAAGAGATATATTGACTTAATCCAACAAACCTTTGAATTTCCAACGAGAGAGTTTGGTGTAGATGTCAACAATAACCTGCTTTTTAATAATGTTCCTTTGATGGATATCATTAAAAAATACGGTACTCCTTTAAAAATCACTTACTTACCTAAAATTACCGAGCATATTGAGCATGCCAGACTGCTGTTCAAAAATGCCATGAAGAAGTACAATTATAAAGGGACGTATACCTATGCTTATTGTACTAAATCATCACACTTTCAGTATGTGATGGAGGAGGCTCTGAAGAATAAAATTCATTTAGAAACATCTTCGGCGTTTGACATAAACATCATCAAAGCCCTTTACGATGATGGTAAGATAAATAAGGAAACCTATGTGATATGCAACGGGCATAAAAGACCGGAGTATTTGAAAAATATCACCAATCTTATTAATGATGGTTTTGAGAATGTGGTGCCTGTACTGGATAACCTCAGAGAAATAGACCATTACCTGGCCCATGCTGAAGCAGAGGAGGTTCAGATCGGAATTCGAATTGCTACTGATGAAGAACCTAATTTTGCATTCTATACTTCTAGATTAGGAATCAGATATAAGGATGTAGACGAGCTTTATTTAGAAAAAATAAAGCCGAATGCACGCTTTAAGCTGAAAATGCTTCACTTTTTTATCAATTCAGGTATTAAAGACACGGCTTATTACTGGTCAGAACT
>JANSYO010000155.1 GCA_024742395.1 Cytophagales bacterium | reverse complement strand
GTTTCTTGTGTTTGGTCCGATCTGCCCAACAGCAAGGGATTTGACCGATCGGCCGGCTGGCCGTTCTCAGTGGTTGACTGATTGAACGATGGGTTGGGTGGTGGCATAAAAATTAGGCAGTAACAAACCATGCCAATGAACAGAAGTTTCTTCTTCCATTTCATTTTTCACGTAGATTACGGCATATTCCCCTTCTGTAAAATTTAAAGTCGGCCCTGGAATACCGCCATTAATGGTCATTCCCATCACCTCTTTACCTGCCAGGTTTACTTTCTGCTTAGAAATAGTAATGGTGTGCTCTCTTATTGGAAGATTATCTACGTTTCCTTCCACCGATTTCTCAAATAAATTTTGAGCCAAAAGCGGCTGAACAGTTAACCATGTCAGGCAAATACACAGTATTTGTAACTTTTTCATATTTTATTCTTTTCTTATATCATTAAAAAAATTGTCTAATATTTCCTTGTCAGTTTTAGACAATTTTGCTTCTTCGTGCATTAGTAAATATGAGGGTAATGGCATTTTACTCTTTTCAATTTGCTCTGTAATTGCACGCATTTTATTCCGTTTTCTTCTTTCAGAATAGCTGCCAAATTCACTAAAATTCAATTCTTTCTTTCTTTCACGTATGTGTTTATCCATAAGTAGTCTCACAGGTTGAACCTTACTGTACCATGGATAATTGGTATTATTACTGTGGCAGTCGTAACATGATGTTTCCAGTACCTTTAAGACTTTCTCAGGCACGCCATAAACATACCTGATATCTGTTTCAGGGATACCATCTTGTTGGTTGGTATCGGTCGGGATAAATTGTATCCCGACTAATACTACCAATAAACCAACTAATGTTCTCTTAAGTATTTTCTTCATCTACTCAATCACCCTTTTCACTTTTCCGCATGTTGGCATGTTACTTCCCATGTAAGGATTATTGATTTCTTTTGTTTGACTGATCCAAATAGCTCCTTCATTGTTATTAGCCATTGGACAATAATCTTCATAGAGTTTCTGTGTAGTACCAATAATGGCAATAAGGTCTTTTATATCGATACTTAATGAGACCAAATGTTCTCTTTGATGCTCTATATTATCAGAATTAGCGGCAATATGTTCTGCATTTTCAATTGCACTCTCCTGTATTTCGCTTACCTCATTTTGTGCTTCTTCGGTTAATCCTTCTGCTTTGAATACTTTTAAAGCTTCTACAAGATTTTCCGAGCTTTTAGCTGCTGATGAAGCATTATCTTTCACCAAAGATTCATTCAAGGAAAAATAAGAGGACATAATGGAGGTTAAATCACCCTTTAACTCACCTGAATTTGAAGAAACACTTCTTTCATTTGATTCAGAGTCCTGATGAGAACCATGGTCATGTTCCATACCTTCATGATGTTCATGACTCATGTCATTATGGTTTTCTGTATTGCTACTATTTCCACAGCTAGCTAGAAATAAACTTCCTGAAACAGCAAGTGAAAAAACCGATATGCGTTTGATATTCATGTTTTAAGATTTTATTAATTACTAAATTGATTTACTACAACCGTAAGAAGAATCACAGCAATAGCGAACCAAATAATTCTCTTTACCCAAATCATAAGTTTGGAAGGTGAGACCTGAATCTCTGTTTGGCAGCAGTTTTTCATTTTTACAGACTTATTAATTGAATTCTTGTCTCACTTCTCCACATGTCAGCATCGAAGCTCCGAAGTAGGGGTTTTTAATATCCTTTTCCTTACTGAGCCATTCAGCTCCTTGATTGTTGTTTGCCATAGGGCAGTAATCAATATACAGGGTGCCGTCAATTGAGCCGAAAGTTTTAACCAATAGTACCATTTGAACAGAAATGCTTTTGAACGATTCACGCATCTTTCCTATTTCATTGGCTTTATTGGCTTTTTGAAGTTCAAGTTCCAGTACACTGCTGTGCTTCATCCAAATGGTATGGGCTTCTGCTTTAAATACCCCCATGTTCACTTTGCCTAGAGCCGTACTCATTTCCTTGGCCATTGAAATTGCATTTTTCAGGTTGTCATCTGTCAAAGCGTTTTTCAGTTTAATATAGCTATCTAACATCGGCTTTAACTCCATTTTTGCTTTGGAACCAATTACAACACTTTTAGAATGAGAACTGTGTTGTATGTTTGCTGAGGTATTTTCAGCCGTCATTCCGCCATGATTATGCCCTGTCATAGCTGCACCACCAGAAGGATTCATCATGCTTGGCTTTCCGGCCAGTTGAGCCGCAGCATCTATGCTAAAAGTGCCATAGGTCACTATTTCTTCACCTTCATTTAAGCCTTCGGTAACCACATAAGAGCTTCCCAGTGAAGGGCCTAACAAAACCTCTCTCATTTGAAAGTTCAAACCTTGTTCATTCACGGATTTCACATATACCACGGAACGATCCCCTGTCCACATAACCGCCGACTTGGGTACTATTAAGTCTGCCTTGCTACCAACAGATTGGCTTTTGATAATGCCACTTACAAACATTTCCGGCTTTAACTTATTGCCAAGGTTACTTACCACAATTCTGGCCTTGGCTACCCTTGTTGTCGGGTTAATGAGCGGGTCGATAAAGCTAATTCTTCCTGAGAATTTTTGTCCGGGTAGGGCTTGAACTGTATATTCTACCAGATCACCTGTTTTTACCCAGGTTAGATCACTTTCATAAATATCAAACAAAACCCAAACTTGTGATAAATTGGCGACCTCGAAGAGCAATGAGCCTCTTTGGACATAATCACCTAGTTGGACTTTTTTATTAGTTACCACCCCATTAATGTCTGAAAGAATGGGGAAGGTTTCCTTCGGTTTCCCGGCCTCCAGAATCCTATTTATCTGTTCGTCTGTTAATTTCCAGTTTTTGAGTCTTTCTTTTGAAGCGACAAACAGAGCGGGCTGTAAGTCCTTCATCTTTTGTGCTTCGAAGAGTTCTTCCTGAGCGGTGACCAATTCGGGCGAATAAACTTCGGCAATGACTTTCCCCTTAGGTACAAATTCGCCGGTCGTATTGATATACAACTTCTCCACTCTGCCGGTCAGGTGTGACGTCTGCCTAGAAAGTGTTCTTTCATCTACCTGCACTTTGCCAGATAAGCGAAGCTCTTTTACGGCCTTTCCCTTTTGGATAATCTCCGTTTGCACACTGGCCAATTGCATAGCAGTAGGAGACATTCTTATTTCCATAGGATTGTCCTGGCCTTCCGCATCGTCATCAAGCGGTATAAGGTTCATGCCACAAATCGGGCACTGTCCAGGTTCGCCCTGCCTTATCTGTGGGTGCATGGAGCAAGTCCACATGACGCCATCCGACGCGGTCGAATGTTGATGCAGAGCAGCTTCCTCTTTGGTACTCCTAAAGAGTAGCCATCCCATAAATAAACCTACCAATAAGGTGGAAAAGACTAAAAGGAGGGTTTTTCGATTCGGTAATTTCATCTTGTTAATAATTCTGTTTTGTCTCATTGCATTTCCTTTTTGAGCAATTGTGCATTTACTGCACAGATGATGGTGCTAATACTCATCAAAGCAGCACCAAAAGCCGGACTTATGATAAGGCCGGGTATAAAGCCGGTGGCCAATGGAAGGGCGATTACATTATAGCCTGTGGCCCATACCAGATTTTGTACCATTTTCCTATAAGTTGCTTTTCCAAACAAAATCAGGTTGGCAATATCCTTGGGGTCACTGTTAACCAGCACGATATCCGCCGTTTCGGCGGCCACATCTGTGCCTGAACCGATGGCAATACCCACATCAGACTGAGCCAACGCCGGGGCATCATTGACACCGTCTCCGGTCATGGCCACAAATTCACCTGCGTTTTGCAATTCCTTTATTTTGTCCAACTTTTGGTTTGGTAAAACCTGGGCCATGTAATTGTCTAAACCCAGTTCTTCGGCCACGTAAGCTGCCACTTTTTCGTTATCTCCTGTTAGTAGCGAACATTTTATGCCGTTATCCTGAAGCCTTTTAATGGCAGCGTAAGAAGTTTCTCTAATTTGGTCCACAAAACTGATGTAGCCTATAAGTTCCCCGTCAATTAGAGTATAAACCTTTGTTTCTACCGCTTCCTCTTCCGGTAACTTGATTTCCAAATTTTTGATTAGCACGCCACCGCCCGATTGCACTTTCTTACCATTAACTGTCCCACTTACGCCTATTCCGGCATGATACTCAAAATCAGACACCCCTGGTAAGTCTAATTTTTCCTCCTTCGCTTTTTTGGCCAGGCCCTTAGAAATATGATGCTCTGAAAGGCTCTCTACCGCCGCAGTATAGGTCAGTAAAGCTCTTTGGTCGTATTTGTCAGAAAGGCTCACTATACGTTTAACTTCGTGTGACCCTTTTGTCAAGGTTCCTGTTTTGTCAAATACGATGGTAGAAATATTGCGGGAATTTTCAAACGCTGTACGGTTCCTGATTAACAGACCATTTTTTGCCGATATACTGGTAGAAATAGCCGCAACTAACGGCACCGCCAAACCCAGGGCGTGGGGACAACAAATTACCATAACCGTAACCATTCTTTCTAAGGCGAAGGAAAATTCTCGTCCTAAAGAAAGCCAAACAAAAAAAGTCCCAAACCCCACCACTAAAGCAATGACTGTTAGCCATTTGGCCGCAACATCTGCCAGGCGTTGAGTTTTAGATTTCTGCTGCTGAGCGGATTTTACCATGTCGATAACTTTCGACAAATAGGTTTCCTTTCCGATTCCTTTTACCTGAACATGAATAGCACCATTGCCATTGATAGCTCCACCAATGACCATATCGCCTATACTTTTGGACACCGGTTTACTTTCTCCGGTGAGCATGCTTTCATTGATATCGGTTTGTCCTTCGGAGATTAGGCCATCTGCCGGTACTTTTTCCCCGGGTTTTATCAAAATGACATCTCCCTGTTTGAGCTCAGAAACCTTCACTTTCATGATATGGTCGCCATGAACCAGGTTTGCTTCATTTGGCATTAACTCTGCCAATGCCTCCAAAGCCTTGCTGGCTCCGAGCACAGACCTCATTTCGAGCCAATGACCCACCAGCATAACATCTATCAGGGTGGCCAATTCCCAAAAAAAAGTTTTTCCCTTCAATCCAAAAACCACAGCCACACTGTAGAAATAAGCGGCTGAAATGGCGATGGCGATAAGTGTCATCATGCCGGGCTTTTTGCTCTTTAGTTCTC
>JANSYO010000313.1 GCA_024742395.1 Cytophagales bacterium | reverse complement strand
GGCAGGTGTACCCACTTGCCGGTATTTTTATACCCACTTTCGGGTATTTACAAAAAACGGATCATTTCCTAAGTAACTGATTATTAGTTGATTGATCAATTGCAACTGTTTCTCATATTAAACAGTTGTGAAATACTATTTCTAGTATTCTTAACTTCAAGCTGTCGTTCAAATCTGAATGACATTAGCTCTTAGGTTGATGGTAGTCCATCTGAAGGCCGGTTCCCACTTACTCACTATTTCGGTTCCGGCTTTCTTTTTATACCGGGGCATTCACTTCCACTGAAATTCAACTTTTTTCCCTGCGCTTAACCATCCGGTAACCTAAAAATGGCTTACCTAAAACTTGGTAAAAATATACCCACTTTTGGGTATTTTTCGACAGCCATAAATTTATAAGTCATTGATTTTCAGAGATATATAAAATTCAGGCATTCTTAACATATGAAATCGATTGCAACAAATACCTAATTTGGTCTTGTCATTCATCAATGAATGATTTAGCTCTTAGGTTGATGGTAGTCCATCTGAAAGCCGGTTTTTCAGGGAATTTGTTCTCAAACGCACTTCACTCACTGTTTCTACAAAGCCGGCTTTCTATTTTTCTTGAAAATATTGAAATACAACCGCCATAAAAAAACTCCGGTGATAGCCGGAGTTTTCTTTTTTAATATGATCTGGGCTGTTTGTTAATTCAGCCTTTCAAAGATCCCAGCCACTCCCTGGCCACCTCCTACACAGGCAGTAACCATTCCGTATTTGTTATCTCTTCTTTTCATTTCATTGAGCAGACTGATGGACAGTTTAGCCCCTGTACATCCGAGTGGGTGACCTAATGCAATCGCACCGCCATTCACATTCAGGATATCCGTGTTCAGATCCAGGCCTTTGATCACTGCCAGTGATTGTGCAGCGAAAGCTTCGTTCAATTCGATCAGCTCAATATCATTTTGTTTCAATCCAGCTTGCTTCAATGCTTTCGGCACGGCCTCTACCGGACCGATACCCATAATTCGTGGGTCGACGCCTGCAGTAGCGTAAGTCACCATTCTGGCGATAGGCTTCAGGTTATATTTATTCACCATCGCCTCAGACATCACCATCACAAAAGCAGCGCCATCAGAAGTTGGTGAAGAGTTACCCGCAGTTACCTGACCTCCGTTTTTGAAAGCTGGACGAAGTTTCGCCAAACCTTCCATGGTGGTACCGGGTCT
>JANSYO010000427.1 GCA_024742395.1 Cytophagales bacterium | reverse complement strand
GAGAAGCAATTGGATGTTTATCTTATCTCGCCGGATGTTCAAGACCAGACATCACTCATTCAGTAAACGCACTCAGTAAATACTGCACAAATCCAAGTACAACCCATGTCACCGCTCTGAAACACCTATTGGGATATATCAAACAGACAATGGACCACACTTTGGTCTATACAAAACATTCGTCTTTTTCAATTGTAGGATATTCAGATGCAAATTGGGGACTTGACAGAGACAATCGTAGATCGACTTCTGGCTATTGTTTCTTCCTAGGGGGGAATTTAGTAAGCTGGAAAACACAAAACCAAAAGACAGTAGCACTATCCACTATGGAAGCCGAAACTCAAGCATTGGTCAGCTCTCTTCAAGAATCTATCTGGTTACAAAACCTTCTCTCCGAAATGGGGGAGACACCTTCAACTCCTATCTTATATGAAGACAACCAAGCTTGTATCAAGTTCATGAACAATAAAACATGCCATGGAAGAGCAAAGCATGTTGAAATGAAATTTCACTTTGCAAGAGACATCTTTCGACGAAAGCTCGTAATGCTTAAATACTGCAAATCTTCAGAAATGATTGCGGACATCTTTACAAAATCATTACCAGGACCCCTTCACACTAAACACACTAAGTCACTCCAATTAGTTGATATCTCAGAAAGGGGAGTGTTGTGATTCTGTGAATCATCTACTTGGTTCGAACGAAAGGCTTTACTCTTTCGTTCGTAACTCTCTGTTCCCCGAACAAGAAGGGTATATAAGCACACTTATTATCAATAAACATTATCGCATTACTTTACAACAGGAATATCAAGAACTACTGGCACAAAGTGAAAGCAAAGAAAAATACGACAAATTAACAGAACTGATGCATTCATTTGTCCTCGCTGCTGAGATGTATGGAAAGTTAATCATATCAGAACGTTCTATAAAAAAGGAAGGTAAAGTTATCGGGCCTACATCCATGGGAGGTATAGCAGGAGGTGACAAATTTGTGGTGCAAGGAATTCTATTCAAGTT
>JANSYO010000326.1 GCA_024742395.1 Cytophagales bacterium | reverse complement strand
GCCGCCATCTGCATTTTGCTATTGATGCTGGTATATACGCGATAGCCTTTGGTGTAGAGGTCATCAGGGTAAAGTTCGGCCAATTCGCTGCGCACCATCTCAGCAACATAAGGCGCTTCTATTTCTGTAGAGAGACCATGATACTTAGCGGACACCTCTTCAGAGGCAGCGGCCGTAAATTCTTCTTGGGTAATAAAGTTTTCGGTGAACATGCGCGCTAATACGTAGTTGCGTCTCTGTCTTGCGCGATCAGGATCATTGATGGGATTGGCGGCACTGGGTGCTTGCGGCAAGCCCGCAATCATCGCTAATTGTGCAAGAGATAGCTCATTAATTGCTTTGCCATAATAAACTTGGGCTGCAGCCTCGACGCCATAGGCGCGCTTACCGAGATAAATCTTGTTGACATAGAGTTCTAATATTTCTTTTTTGCTGATTTCTTGTTCTATGTGAATGGCGAGCAGGATTTCTGTGAATTTACGCGTAAAGGTTTTCTCGCTGCTTAAGTAATAGTTTTTCGCCACCTGCATTGTAATGGTGCTACCGCCGGAGCGTTTTTGCCCTGTAGTAATGAGTTCAAAGGCTGCTCGAGCTAAACCTTTTATGTCGATGCCCGGGTGACTGTAGAAGTTTTCATCCTCAGCCGCAATTAAGGCGTTATAAAACTGTTTTGGGACGTCTTCAAAAGCAACTGGGGTGCGTCGCTTTTCGCCGAATTCAGCAATCAACTTCTGATCTTGGCTGTAAATACGCAATGGTGTTTGGAGTTGTATGTTTTTTAAACTCTCAACAGAAGGTAGGCTTGGTGCTAAATATAAATAAACACTGGCGACACCAAAAATAAGGCCAAAAAGGCCAGCAATTGGCGCCAAAAGTAAAAAACGAAGAACAGGTCGATTTTTTTTCATCATAGAACGCTTAAACTGTATGAATTACCCTGTGTTAATGGGCCGCGGGCATTATAAATGGTTTTTGTCCTTTTCATAGGATTGTGCTTATAATGACCCTGATAACGTGCATTTTGGCACTTTTCTATCCAGGTTGCTGGGTAAATTAAGGATTTTCAGTGCTAGCCAATCTATTTAAAAAGAAAAATAAGGCAGTTCTCGGCGTAGATATCAGTTCTACGCGGGTAAAATTAATCGAACTGACGGAAAGTAACGGTCGTATG
>JANSYO010000192.1 GCA_024742395.1 Cytophagales bacterium | reverse complement strand
GCCTCCTTTTGCGATTAAAGTAGCGGCACTGCTAGTGAAAGAGTTGGCTGGCGGCGAACTATGTTCAGAACAATTTGATGTCTATCCTGAGAAAATCCCAAATCATTCTATCGAAGTAAAATTCAAGAATATTGACAGGTTGCTTGGCAAAGCCTTACCTAAAGGTCAGATCAAAGAAATATTGACCAATTTGGAGATAGAAGTTGTGAATGAAACACCTGACACTCTTCTTTTATCTGTACCCCCTTACAGAGTAGATGTAACCAGAGAGGCTGATATTGTAGAAGAAATTCTGCGAATTTACGGTTTTGATAATATTGAACTCTCAGAGAATCTGTCTTCTGATTATCTTTCAGACTTCCCGGTAATTGAATCTGATACGCAAAGATTAAAAGTCTCAGAACTTTTAGCAGCCAATGGCTTTAATGAAGTTCAGAACCTCTCTATTGTGAAGCCTTCTCAAAATGCCGCTTTAGGAGATGCGTCAGAAACACAGGTAAGCCTGCTCAACCCCCTGACAGAAGACCTTTCTGTAATGCGTAACAGTCTTCTTTTTTCGGGATTTCAGACATTAAACTACAATATTAACAGAAGAAGTAAAGACCTAAGAATATTTGAATTTGGCCGTACCTATGGCAAAAAAGAAACTGAGAATGGTTTAAAATATTTCGATTCTCAGGTATTAGGAATTTGGTTAACCGGTAATGTACAGCAAGAAAGTTGGCAGGCTAAAAGCAAAAAAGTCTCCTTTTTTGAATTAAAGAATAGCTTGATGCAAGTTCTAAAATCAATGCGTCAAATAAGCCTGGTTACTGAAGAAGCCAATGATGAACGTTTTGATTACGGCATAGACTTCAAGCTGAACAACAGAGTAATTGCCACTGCAGGAAAGGTTAAGGCATCACACTGTAATTTTTCAGGTGTAAAACAAGAAGTATTTTATGCAGAAGTAGATTGGGCGTATACTTTGAAGAAATATTCTTCAGAAGTCTCGTTCGTTGAAATACCGAAATTCCCTGTAGTAAGAAGAGACCTTTCTTTGGTGCTGGACAAAGCAGTCAATTTTAATCAGATAAAGGAATTGGCCTTCAAAACCGAAAGAAAATTATTAACGGGTATCAATGTCTTTGATATTTACGAAGGTGAAAATCTGGGCTCAGGCAAAAAGTCCTACTCTGTAAGCTTTAATTTAGAAGACAGCTCAAAAACGCTGAACGATAAACAAATTGACAAGACCATGAATAGGTTAATCGATAGCTTTGAAAGTGAATTAGGAGCTGAAATCAGAAGATAGTACACGGATGGGAGATAAGCATATTTCTTTCGAATATGAGAATGCCGCCACCTTTGCCAAGTTGGAGGCAATGGCCGGGAAGGTTGATATGCGGATTGCCCAGGCAAAGACTTTTGAACAGGAAGTAAAGAGTTTAAAATTTCAATTACAGCAAATTACTGCTGAAAGAGACCAACTTAAACAAAGAGTTTCTGTTCAAAAAAAAGAGCATTTAAGAGATCGGGAAAAGGCTGAAATTCTGGATGCTCTTGAAAATCAAAATTTTACTATTAAGAATAAAATCGCTAAGATTGTATCGGATATTGATGGTAAGGAGATAAGTGAGGAAGAAGTTAGAGATTTGATCCAGACTTTGATAGGCGAAATTGATGAATGTGTTCGCTTATTACAGAAATAAATAAGACGTTTTTCTTAAAATGGAGTTAGAAAAAGTCAAGGCTAACATTAAGATTAACGGGGAAAATATCCCCTTTGTTTTAGATGCTGAAGACGAACCATTTTTCAGAGAAGCAGCCATAAAAATAAACGAAAGACTAGCCGAACTGCAAAATAAGTATGGTGCAGTAGCCAGTACAGAAGTTTTAGTTTCTACTACGGCCATAGAAGCCATGGTAGATGCCTTAAAAGCACATCAGAATTATCAACGTCTCAGAACAGAGATTGATGATAGACTAGCTAAGATAGATGGCCGTCTTGGAGAATGACCTAATTCCTCTCAAATAACTTCTTACATCGGTACACCAGTACAACACCTTTAAATGTAAGAATCAAATGTCAGAATATGTATTATTAGCCGTAGGACTCATAGCGGGTCTGGGAGCTGGTTACTTTTTGGGGCAATCGTTGCTCAAAAAGAAAGTGCAAAACCACGAAGAAGAAGCACAAAAAGAGGCAGACAGAATTATAAAAAATGCTACTGAAACTGCTGAAAGCATTAAACGTGACAGAAAGCTGGAAGCCAAAGAGCATTTCCTTAAATTAAAATCTGAGTTTGAAGACGACACGTCTAAAAAGAAAAACATCATTCTTCAGAACGAGCAAAAAGTAAAGCAAATGCAGCAGCAAACGGCTCAATTGCTAGAGAAGAATAAGAGAGAAGAGAATGAGATAAGCTCTTTAAAGGAAAAACTAAGCACACAGCTAGAGGCCTCTAACAAAAGAAGAGAAGAAGCTGAAAAGATGCTTCAGGAACAAGTTTCACAATTAGAGAAAATCTCAGGCTTATCTGCTGAGCAAGCGAAAGAACAACTCATGGATGCTTTAAAAGCTGAAGCTGAATCAAACGCCTCCTCCTTTATTAAACAAAGCATTGAAGAGGCCAATATGAGTG
>JANSYO010000056.1 GCA_024742395.1 Cytophagales bacterium | reverse complement strand
TATGCCATTGAACATAAAAAGTTAATAGAAGCCAGAAAAGGCCAATTCCAAAGAGAATCCACAGTACTATTTTCATTTTTAGAGCTTTATAGTACTCAAATTAAGCATTCTAAAACAAAATCAATCATGAGCATACAGGACTTTTCGACTGATGATTATCATGTTAACAAGCCCTTACCAGCTGCCGTTTCGTCTGGCATTTTCTAGTTTGTCCTCCAGCTCATCCGGTAAACTTTTAAAAAAGTCTAAACCTGTTTTAGCCTCGAGGTCGTCTATAGAAACCATTTGACGTTCCATCACAAAGTGCGGAGTGGGTTCATTGGGTAAAAGAAACGCAATAGTACTTTCAGGAAAGCTCGAATTTGTAGAATATCGAACCAATAATTTATAGAAATGTGTAGGTACACTAATATCAGTATACTTACCAAAATATTGCATCCTATGCTCAAATACAGGCCCTGTTATTACATATAATTCACCGTATCTTCTTGCCCATTGACGTGTTTTCATTTCGAGTTCTGCCCAGGCATACCTATTCAGTAAAGAATCAAAAGGGGCAACATTACTCATGGCAAAAGTTTCTTCTAGCTGCTCCTGACAGCATTGAAAATCTGCAGCAGGTACCAGATGACCTCTGTCGAAACCTGAACCGGAATAATCTGAATAAGAAGCTACAGGAAGCATTGTGGGCTCATTCTCGTTAAATCTTAAACCATAGCGATTAGCAGAACCTCTGGTATCAGCAGATTCTAATTTATGCAAAGCAAAGCGTGCCTGCATGATGTCCTGATCATAATAAATCAAATAATTCGGCTTCTTAATCCATTCACCTTTCTGACTGGGGAACGGAACAAGGCTTTCGGGGTATTCGCTATCAGAAAAGCTATGAGCAATGTCATTGTTAACCGGGCTGGTCAAGCCTATTTTTGATAAAAGATTTTGAAAGATATCAGGCCTGTTTACAAGAACAATGGCACCGATGAGTAAGAAAAATACAAAGGCAGATGAAAACCAATTCCGCCAAAAGTATTTTTTGAAGTTCATAAACTATCGATTTAGACCTTTTCGTTTAGCAATTAAGCAAATATCCAAACAAAGCTATTAAGAAAGAAGTCAGGCTGTCTTAAATTCCTTCTCCTGAGATATGCAAGAGGTATTTTACCAGCCGTCTGATTAAAAACAAAACATTACACATGAAAAAGATTACTTTATTTTTGGCCATTGGTGCCATGAGCATTGGCCAGTTAGCTGCACAGGAAACTACAAAAGAGAAAAACCTGAAAGTATTTAAGTTTGACCCATTACCCTTAGCTACATCCACCCTTTCGTTGGGTGTAGAAAGTTTTAATGCAGACAGAACAAGAAGTACAGAAATACATCTGGGTATCAGATACCGAAAAGACAATGACGATTATTATTATGAAGTACCCGTAGGGGTAAACGGCGAACCTATTAATCAGTTTTCAGACTGGAAAGGCGTTACAGGTACTATTGCCAGAAGATTCTACGTACCTGCATTCAGAGACCGAGAAGCCAATATATTAAATCAGGAAGCGAGCCAAAGCGGTGTATATTTCTCCCCATCATTACGCTTAGATTTTAATCAAAATGAATATGATAGGTCTAGTTATCAATATGTTTCCTATGATCCCGACGGAAAAGTAGATAAGTATGAATTAATGACGCGTACCGGTAAAATAAACTATTTAGGAGCAATGCCTTCTTTAAATTTTGGCGTACAGTTTACTGTTTTTCAATATGCATATATTGATCTTCATGTGGGTGGCGGGGTCAGAATACAATCAACGAATGTACTAGAAGAAACGAATACGGGAACTGGTAATAATTATTACTATCAAGATAATGCTATCACTACTTTTGTGATTAAAGAAGGCGTGCAGCCTACAGGCGGAATCACTTTTGGTTTGAGACTTTAAACGTATCAGATAGCACGGCGTAATTGGAAATTGGCAACGCCAATTACGCCCTTTCTTCTGTAAAATATGTCAATTGTCTTTCCTTCCTTTCTGGAAAGAATACGGTAAATTTCGGTTACCGTCATTTCTTCCACGTGTTTTCTGTTCAGGAAGAGTATCTCGTCATTCGGCAATAAGCCGGCCTCATCTGCCGGAGACCCCTCGACGATATCTTTTATATAAAAACGCTTTAAATTAGAAGCGTAGGCTCTCACATCCATCCCACTCATGTCATGCTCAAACGGCTGTTTCAGACGGTTCTTATTGGCTTTTAGAGCCATGTACCCGGCTCTGTAATTAAAGGTCACTTTAAATCTTCTTAAGAACTCCCCTCCTATACTTCCTTGTCTATCGATATCAGTAGGAGGAAACTTCATACTAAAAGACAAAGAGTCAGGAAAAGAGGCAATGACATCATTCATTTCAATATTTCCCATTGAAACCTTGGACACACGTCCAATATTGCCGTAAATATCTCCATTTAATCCCCTTCCTAAATTAGCCCTGATAACTTTTTCGGGAAGTTCAATATGCCCTTCATCGGAGTTTAAAAGCAAAGCATGTCCTGCTCCTGTATCGATCACCAAACGCATGGAACGTTTCTCGCCTCCTGCATTTTCTACAAGAGAAATAGCATCGGTGTAAGGCTTGTTTTGAGTCACCACTATAGGATAACTTTCGCCATGCTTTCTTCTTAGCTTAAATTTATCTGGGTTTGTTATGGTTAGCAGTAGGGTGTTAAAGTCTATTGAAACAACAAAATTCTCAAAAAGTGTATGCCCAAAGATACCATGAATGGGAACTCCCATAAATTCAGAAAGTTGAAGAATATCTTTGCTGAGCACTACCACATTTTGCAAGTAGCCATTAATCTTTTCCAGATTGAATTCGTGGCCAACCGAGATTTGTGCCCTCAAGGCTTCCTCCTCACCCGCTCCACTAATAGATACTTCTCTGACATATTCAAACCCCAACCTGTCGGCAAGTCTTGGATCCGTGATAAAAATGGAACTTACACCTGTATCTAAAATAAAATTTAAAGTATCAGAATCATCTATGGTAGCCTTTAGGACAATAAGATTTGAGTAAACCTCAAAAGGAATGGTGACTGTGTTCTTACCTTTCTCTAAATGAAATCCATAAGTTGGCGTCACAGAATCCTTTTTTCTCCAAAACTGGCCAGAGCTTTCTACAGAGATGGCAAGAAACCAAATCAGATTTAGGAAACTCAATATTTTAACCAGCTTTTTCATTGTACTCTTGTGTTACGAAATATAACGATTTCTGAGCATTATTTCATCCAGAGTCTTGTTCTATTTTAGGTAATGATCTTATAAATACTGAATTTTGCGTTAGAAATGGAGAAGAAAGTTGACATACGGACCCTGACTTTTGACAAACTACTGAGTTGGTTTGAAAGTGAAGGCGAAAAAAAATTCAGAGCAAAACAAGTTTGGGAATGGCTTTGGCAAAAATCTGCAACGGATTTTGAGACCATGTCAAATCTCTCAAAACCTTTGCGTGAGAAACTCAATGCACATTTTGAGATCAGACCAGTTAAGGTATCAGAAAGCCAGATAAGCTCTGACAGAACTATCAAATCAGGATTCAGGCTATACGATAATCATTTAGTTGAAGGTGTACTAATTCCTACTGATGACAGAATGACCGCCTGCGTTTCTTCTCAGGTAGGCTGCTCATTAACCTGCAAATTCTGTGCAACCGGCTATATGAATAGAGAAAGAAACCTTACCGGGGCAGAAATTTATGACCAGGTAGTACTCATTAAAAATCAGGCAGAAGAAAATTATCAGGCTCCATTAACTAATATAGTTTATATGGGAATGGGTGAGCCCCTACTTAACTATGCAGCTGTTCTTGATTCTGTAGATAAAATCACCTCAGAGCAAGGTTTAAATTGGTCACCGAAACGAATTACCGTTTCTACGGCCGGAATCGCGAAAATGATAAAAAAACTTGGCGATGATGAAGTGAAATTTAATCTGGCTCTCTCCCTACATGCAGCCAATGACGAAAAGCGAAACCAGATTATGCCCATCAATGAAAGTAATTCATTGAAAAACCTGGAAGAAGCTCTCAATTACTTTTACAGAAAAACTCAGAATAAAATCACCCTCGAATACATTATCTTTCATGGCTTCAATGACACGCTGCAAGATGCCAGGGAGCTATTGGAGTTTTGTAAACGAGTGCCTTCAAAAGTGAACATTATTGAATACAACCCAATTTCTGAAGCTAACTACCAAAATGCAGACCCTGAAGCTATTGATAAGTTTGCCGATTTTCTCGAGAAAAGGGGAGTTACGGTAAATATTAGAAGAAGTAGAGGAAAAGATATTGATGCCGCTTGCGGACAATTGGCCATTAAAGAGAAATAAAACCAATAGTGGTACTAAAATTTGAGCCGCCTATGTATCATAGACGGCTCTTTTATTTCAGGGTTGAAGGCAAATGCCTATTGCTTAAACTCTATTCTCTGTATTTGAAATACAAACTCATCCGGACCAGCGTCAGAATTTCTAAACCTGAAGAAAACGTCATGTTTACCGCTTACTCCTTCAGGAATAGTCAGTGGTAAGCCTGTTGCATCTGGTCTTCTAAAACCTGTATCAGGAGATTTCCCTAGGGATTCGCTCCTGCTTACCACAGGGCCATCCATTGAATCTAAGTTCAACTCAATATAGCCTCCTAAAACTGCGGCTCTACCGCCGGTAAGAACGTAAGGTACAATTTCTGAAATATCTGTTAAATCAATATTCTTATAACCTATAGAGGAATTATCACCCACTGCGTAGAAAGAATTTCTAGAAGCCGTCTGAATTATTGTAGATCTTTTAAATTCTGCAGTATGAGGACTTAAAATTGGGCTTTTCAAAACCATTAATTTTTCTGTCATTAAAGACTTAGCCATATCGCTTCCTTTATCCTTGTAAGCTGCTCTAAGCACAAAACTACCTGGCTCCGGCTCAAAGTCAAGCTTTTTAAGGCTCACCTTTCCGGTTAATCCTAAAGAAGAATTTCCGCCAGATTTACCATAGTTTAGAATATAGTCTACCATTCTAGCTGCATCTGTTTTGGATAAATCCGGATGTGCACTCATCCCATGCTCTCCCCACACACCACTACCACCATTGATTATTTTATCAACCAACATTTCGCGATTCTTTGCATTATTTGGGTATCGAGCCGCCACCGCTTCATAACTTGGTCCAATGGACTTCTCATTAAACTGATGGCAAGAAATACAATCGCTTCCCTGAATTAATGTTCTGCCTATTGAAAATGATGCTACCTCGTCAGCAGAAGCTTGATTGGCTGCCATTTCTATTGGATCATATCCCGCAGGAACGTAATCAAAAGTAACGGCCACTTCTTCGGCTCTTATCCCCTGCCCACTTTTGCCATCCTCGGCGTCATTAACTTCCACATTGTAGTCTAATGGACCTTCACCAAAATAGAACGTCTTATTACCGGAAGCTAAATCAATATTAACTTTGGGAGCTTCATTCCCTGCAGTAATATTAAAGGAAGTCGCATTGGATTCTCCTTTTGAATCTTTCACTGTTAAAGTGACCGTGTAATCACCGCCTTCTTCGAAAGTATAAGTTGGTGATGCACCTTCCATTTTAACTTCTGGGGCATCATCTTTCTTTATAGACCACTCAAAAGAGAGATTGTCTTTATCATAATAATCATAATCCATTGACCCCTCTGAGCTGAATTGTACATGCAATGGTAACTTACCTGAGTACCGGTCTGCCGAGGCCGCTACCTCTGGTTTTCTATTGCCTGAGTTGTATTCCAGTTTAACTAATCTTGCGTTTTCGTTACCCTTAAACCAGGCTGTTCCGTATTCCAGTACATATAAATCTCCACTTGGCCCAAAATCCATATCTATAGCACTACTGAAATTTTTCTCAGGTAATACTTTCTCCATTGAAACATAATCGCCGTTTTCATCCATAGTGATGGCCATAATCCATCCTCTCATAAACTCTGTTATAAGCCATTTCCCTTCATAATAGGAAGGCCAGGGTCTCGGAGCATTTTTAAAATCTGCCTTTCTGAAAACAGGTCCGCCGGTTGCACTTCTTCCAGATGTACCCATCATAGGAAACTCAGGAGACGGTCCATATGGATAATATAAAAATGCAGGAACAGGGTCGCCAAGTTTGGTAATTCCTGTATTGTTTACAGATTCATTCAGCACATTGTTTACATCAAAAGGCTCGCCGTAAGTACCATATTCAGAGTTATAGCGATTGTATGGCCTGTTGTTTCCTATAAAATATGGCCAGCCAAAAAAACCGGGCTCTTTAGCCTGATTGTATTCATCATAACCCATTGGCCCCCATATAGAGTCTTTGCTGGCATCGGGCCCCACTTCACCCCAATACAGATAACCTGTTTTGGT
The DNA here is from genome assembly GCA_024742395.1 of Cytophagales bacterium. Lineage (GTDB taxonomy): Bacteria > Bacteroidota > Bacteroidia > Cytophagales > Spirosomataceae > Jiulongibacter. Next base: position 22,498 of record JANSYO010000056.1, on the reverse strand, counting down.
GTCAATGGTAGGTCTCCATGGGTTTCTATGTCCCATTGTGTAAATCTCAGGTCTTGTTTTGTCTGTACCTTCTGGAAACAGATTGCCTTTCGGTATAGTATAAGTGCCGTCAGGTTGTGGCGTAATTCTTAATATTTTACCCCGTAAGTCATTGGAATTACCCGGTGCTCTTTGATCATCTTCGTTTTCGTGGCCAGGTAGCTCATTTAAATTAGAGGCTCCGCTCCGTGGGTTAACGGTATTATTCCCCACGGTCAAATAAAGGTTTCCGGCAGGATCCCAGGTCATACCTCCTCCGGTGTGGCAGCACTCTTCACGCTGTGTAGGTACTTCTAAGATTACCTTTTTTGAGTCTTCTACTAAATAATCATCTTTGAATTCATATCTAGCCAGCACATGTTTAGCTGTATCAGGATGAGCATAATAGAGATACACCCAATGATTTTCTTCAAAATTATGATCAGCAATTACGCCCATCAATCCCTCCTCTGCAGGTCTGGTTTTGCCTTCTTTGTTCGTGTAAAATGTGTTTACGCTTATGAAACCGGCATCGGTAGTTTCTTTAGTATTCTCATTAACCAGTTTAAGACCGCCTTTCCTTTCTACAATTAGAATCTTGTTATCTGGAAGAAAAGTCATTTCCATGGGCTCATCCAGCCCTCTGGACAATTCTACTTCAGTGAATCGATTATCTTCTGGTTTCTTACTTGGATCGTCAGCATTCTCTGAACAAGAGGCCAGAGCAATACTTAAAAACAAGAGTAAATAAAATATTTTGTTCATTTGGGTTAGGTTAGTTCATTAGCCACGAAAGTAATTTAGAAATAATCATCCTTACTCATAAAGTAGATGTGATATAGCATTCTGAGGATAAGCCAGCTAACTTATGGAGTCTATCCCTAGTTTATATTATTTCCTTCCTCTGAACGAATTGATTTTAACGAAACTTCAGGCTGTAGAAATTGTGGTTAAAAAACTACAAACCGAGATAATTTTCACAAAAACTGCCTCCAAATTACCCCAAAAGTATAGGAGGAACTTGCCTTTATATTCATTTGAAAAATAAACTTTCAAGATATGAATGCAGAAACAGAAGTGTCAGTCGATACAATTCCCCTGGGGGCAACTCCCCTTGATAATGGCGTAGCTTTTAAAGTTTGGGCTCCCAATGCCCGTGAAGTGCAGGTTTACGGAGATTTCAACCAGTGGAAGGAAGGAGAATTTCTTTTAGAAAAAACGGAAAATGGAGAATGGCAGACTTTTATTGCCAACTGTAGCACTGGAGATGGTTATAAATTCATTATTACTGATGCTGATAACAATAAGCTGTATAAAAACGACCCAAGAGCAAAAGAACTGACAAACAGTGCGGGCCATAGTGTTGTAGCAACTTCGGCTTTTGACTGGGAAGGTCAGGATAGTTTTCAAATGGAGAGTCTGAACAAACTGGTGATATATGAACTTCATTTGGGTACGTTCAATAAAGTGAGTGATGCTGTAGGTGATTTCTATTCTGCTATTGAAAGATTACCGTATCTGAAAGATCTGGGAATTAACGTTATTGAAATTATGCCCGTCACAGAATTTCCAGGTGATTATTCTTGGGGCTATAATCCTGCCCACCCATTTGCAGTAGAAAGTGCATATGGCGGGCCTGCCGGTTTTAAACACTTTGTTAAAGAAGCACATAAACAAGGTTTTGCTGTTATACTTGATGTAGTCTATAATCACTTTGGTCCGTCAGATATGGATATTTGGCAGTTTGACGGTTGGTCTGAAAATAATCTTGGTGGAATTTATTTCTACAATGACTGGAAAGCCAATACACCTTGGGGAGATACACGCCCTGACTATGGCAGAGGTGAAGTCAGACAATATATTTTTGACAATGCACTGATGTGGATTGAGGAATTTAAGGTAGATGGCCTGAGAATGGACATGGTTCCTTATATGCGAAACGTTAGAGCCGATGGTGACCCGGGTGGTGTTTTGAATGAAGGGAAAAGCCTTATACAATGGATAAATAAAACCATTAGCGACAAATATCCTGAAAAATTTATTGTAGCTGAGGACTTACACACCTTAGATGAAATAACAAAAACGGTCGAAAATGAAGGCTTTGGCTACTCGAGCCAGTGGTGTGCTGCTTTTGTTCATCCGGTACGACATGTTTTAACCACAATAAATGACAGTGATAGAGACTTGACGCAAATAGAGTCAGCCCTATCAAAAAGATACAATATCGATGCGTTTGAACGTGTGGTCTACACAGAGTCTCATGATGAAGTAGCCAATGGACAAGCAAGGCTGGCAGAAGAAATAGCCCATGGTGATGTGAATAATTATTTCTCAAGAAAAAGAAGTTTAATCGCTGCCACATTGGTTTTGACTGCTCCCGGAATACCCATGCTTTTTCAAGGTCAGGAACTTCTGGAAGATGGCTACTTTGACGACGGTGATCCAATCGACTGGCAGAATCTTAAATCCTATAAAGGGTTTACCGCCTTTTTCAGAGATTTAATTCATCTTAGACGAAATTTTGACGGACAAACATTAGGGCTTACAGCTCAGAACCTTGACATCATTCATTTTAACAACGACGACAAAGTCCTGGCTTATCATCGATATGACCAAGGAGGTACAGGAGATAGTGTGATTGTACTGCTTAACTTTGCCAATGTAGCCCATGAAAATTATCAACTTGAATTCCCTTTCGAAGCAAACTGGAAACTTTGTATCAATGCAGATTCTAACCTTTATAATAAAGAAAACCCAAACCGGGACATTGAATTAAAGTTCAACAACAGAGAAGCGTCTTTGCTCTTAACTGAGTATGCTATTCTGATTTTCAGGGCAGAGTAAGCTTAGATAGAATCTCAGGTTATTTTCCTGAGATTCTTATTTCTCTATTTTTAGCAAAGACATAATTTTGTTAAATATCTCGGTATTTTCATAAACCCCTCTAAAGTTTTCAGCCCCTGCACCGTAGGCAAAAAGAGGAACCATAATGCCGGTATGATCATCACTATGAAATTGGAGTTCCAGCTCGGCCGTCTCCAAATTACCATGTGGTAGACTTATGCCACCTGTTTCGTGATCTGCTGTTATGATGAGCAAAGTTCTCTTGTTTTCATCTACAAAGTTCATTGCCACTTTTATTGCTTTATCAAAATCTATCTCCTCGCTAACCACCATCTCCGCATTGTTTGCATGACCTCCGCTATCTATATGACCATTTTCAATCATAAGCATAAAGGGCTTCTTACTGTTATTGAAATGTCTTAAAGTCTTATCTGTGGCTTCGAGTAAATACTCTCCTCTACCCTGTATTTTTGAGGGTAAGCCACTGTAAGCAGCAAGTATCCCGACTTTTCCTGAATCCATAACATCCCAATCATTCAGGCTTATTAGATAATTTCTGTCTGAGTCATTCAATTTCTTTTCTTCCAGATATTTAGCCCCGCCGCCTATAAACACATCCACTTCGCTTTGATTTAGGTCAGCGAGCAACTTTTCTGAATTATCTCTTTCATTGGTATGACCATAAAAAGCGGAGGGGGTTGCTCCAGTAATAGCGTCAGTGGTTATTATGCCCGTTAGGTACTGTCTTTGTTTTAAATAATCAAAAATGGTTAATAAGTCCTTCCCATCAGAACCCACTCCTATGTATCGGTTATTCGTTTTTTCTCCTGTGGCTAAGGCGGTAGCTCCGGCGGCAGAATCCGTTGTAAAATCATCGGCCGACTGGGTTTTAACTAAACCTAAGTCTTTAATAGACAGCATGCTTAAATGATTTCCATTGGCATACATGCCGGAGGAAATTTGGGCTAAACCGTTCCCATCACCTATCATCAAAATGACGTTAACCGGCTGTCTATCAAATAAAATTTCTGATCTGCGACTATTGCCTAACACTCCCGGTTTTGTAAAGTTTACCAGGTTGCTTTCCAATGATTTTAGATAGGAGTTGCATTCATGGGGTTGATCCGTATTAATATAATTCACACCCAGTTTAGCAAAAGTATACCAGGCCGTTTTTGAATCTGGCGAGCCCCAAAACCGAATCGGTTTCTTCAATTTATGAATTCTTTCTATTACAGTTTTCAGCCTATTCTCATCCGCATGAGTAAGTCTTCCTTTGCCATTCCAAACAGAGAATATTCGAAACGGAAAACTCACCATAGCTACTTTATCCAGATCAATCTTTTCTATATCGCTCAGCGACTGATGGTCAAACATGATATAATCTGGATAAGAACCATACTTTTCAGGTAAAGGTCTGTTTCCTGAAATCACCAGAGTTAGTTTCTTGTTTGTTTTATATGCCTCTTTTATTTCCGGAAAATTATTCAACTCACTTAAAAGGGCGTTTAATGTAGGCTCTGCAGCTGACTTAAAATCTATTAAAAGTTGTAAATCGAAATTGCTGTATCTCTTTGATTTTATCACCTCAGACAGAGGCTTTAAATACATGGAAGTCAATGTATGCTCTTTCTGAATATCTTTTTCATCATGTGTCACATAAAGTACACCATCTTTTAAAAAAACATCCGCTTCAATAGAGCTGCTTTCGGAAGAAAATGCTTCCCAAAAAGGGACTCTCTGTGCATAGTCATTATGAGAGTGAATACCGATTTTATTGCCTGCCTCTTGAGCTGACATGGTGAAATTCACAAATAGGAAGGCAAATAATAATGGAAGTGGTTTATTCATACTAATTTCTTTGGCTCAAAAATAAGTTAACTCTTTTGTTCAAAAAGTGTCGGCATGTAAAGCTTTTGTTATTTAGCAAAGGCTCATATGATGCAATCGCGATGTTTAATAATAAGTTTCTGTTAAGATTCAGGCCAATCTATTTTAAGCTTTTGTAAAACTGTTCTTAAGCGTGATGTTCAGATACTGTAATGACCAATATTTGTGGTTTCATAGTTTAATCATCAAAGCTAAAACACCATTATTCATTGACTAACAATTTATTTTAATGAAAAATACTATTTTTCTGTTCTGCCTTTTAAACCTGCTCTCTTTTGCAAGCTTTTCACAAGAAAAGCCAACAAATGTTATTTTGATGATAGGAGACGGAATGGGACTACCTCAAATCACCACCAGTATTTACTTTAAAGACTCTCCTTCCAATTTTGAACAATTTACTGACATTGGTTTCATTAAAACATCTTCTACAAGCCATAAAGTAACTGATTCTGCTGCAGGAGCTACAGCTTTTGCCACTGGTCAGAAATCTTATAACAGAGCCATAAGTGTCAGTCCGGATTCTGTTAGATTAGAGACAATTTTAGAAAAGCTTGAAGCTAAAAATTACAAAACCGGTCTAATAAGTCTTACAACCATTACCCATGCTACTCCGGCTTGTTTTTACGCCCACGTAACCGACAGAGACATGCATGAGGAAATTGCAGAACAACTCACCAATTCTGGGGTTGATTTCTTCGCTGGTGCCGGTCTCGATTATTTTACTAAACGAAAAGACGGAAAAGACTTCTATAAAACTTTAGAGGAAAAAGGTTATTCCATGGATTCGGTAAAATTGGTAACCAATCCCTATCCTGATAAGAAATATGGTCACCTTTTGGCCGCTACAGAGATGCCGGCAAAAACGAAAGGCAGAGGCGATTATTTACCTGATGCAACGGAACTGGCCCTAAATTATTTCAAATCCTCGAATGAGCCATTTTTTCTGATGGTAGAGGGCTCTTATATTGATTGGGCCGGTCATGCCAATGATGCCGAAATGCTTATTCAAGAAGAATTGGATTTTGATAAGACCATTGGTGTGGCCCTTAACTTTCTTAAAGAGAACCCGAATACCCTTCTGGTTATCACTGCAGATCATGAAACCGGTGGTGTGGCTGTAGGTAAAGGCAAATCTGCTGATGAACTGAGCATTTATTTTACAACGGATCAGCATACAGCTGAGCTCATCCCTGTATTCTCTATGGGTAGGGGTTCAGAGTTATTTAGGGGCATTTATGAAAACATTGAGATTTACCACAAACTTGCCACTATTCTTAAGCTTTAAGAAAGGTCGCAAGTCCAAATCAGAAGGATCCGGGGCTAAACAGTCTCGGATCTTTTTCTACAATAAAGAGCTTTTCAAATAAACCCAAAGCCATCAATTCCGTATGTTAGCCTTTTAAATAAATTTTATCAATCACGAAATCTGAAAGCTTTTGATAGTAATGTTAACGATCTTTCATATTTTGGATTTTAGATTTACGTTACACTTCATAGAAGATAGCTTATGAATACGAACATTCTGATCCTTGCATTGTGCATGATCGTTATGCTCTCTTATTTGTTCAATATAATCAGTGATAAAACCAGAATCCCCTCTGTTTTGTGGCTTTTAGCTACAGGTATTCTGCTAAAGTTCCTTGACCAAACAGGGATGGTTTCCCCGGCAATCATTGATAAGTCAGTTGAAGTCTTAGGTACTATAGGGCTTATCATGATTATCCTTGAAGCTGCCCTAGATCTCCATATTGAAAAAGAAAAGATTGGTCTGATAATCAGAGCTTTCAGCTCTGCTCTCGTTATCTTGGTGGTCTCCTCTCTATCTATAGCCTATCTAATTACCGGCTGGCTTGACGAAAGTTTCATCAATAGTCTAATTTATGCTACTCCCCTTTCTATAGTTAGTAGTGCTATAATTATTCCCAGCGTAGGGAAACTTAAGCCTGAGAAAAAGGAATTTTTAATTTACGAAGCCTCTTTCTCTGACATCCTGGGTATTCTCTATTTTAATTACCTCATTGGCACAGATCAATACTCACTGAATTATGGACTCCTCTACGTTGGAGAAATGCTACTATCCATGTTAGTTTCAGTAGGTGTGGCGGTCTTTCTGATCTTTATTCTTCACAAAATAGACATTAAACTGAAGTTCTTTTTGATCTTTTCAGTACTAATAGCTCTTTATTCTTTTGGTAAACTTATTCATTTGCCATCCTTATTAATAATCCTCTTTTTTGGTTTGATAATTAACAACAGACAGTTGCTTCAAATAGCACCTAAAATAGATAAGCTGTTCCCGAATAACAGACGTTTTAAAACTCTGGAAGACCAAACCAAAACCATTACGCTAGAAACTTCCTTTGTGGTCCGTACTTTCTTTTTTATTCTGTTTGGTTACTCCATTGACTTAGAAAAACTTGCACAAAAAGAGGTACTCATAGTAGGAGGTTTAATTGTCCTTACTTTGGTATTTATACGGTTTGTATACTTCTCTTTCCAAAACCCCAAAGAAAGTACCTTACCAGAGCTTTTTCTTATGCCGAGAGGACTGATTACAATCCTTCTTTTTTACAATATTCCGGATGAATTCAAACTTTCCGGCTTTAATAACGGCATATTGTTTTTCGTCATTCTGGTCACCAGTTTTATGATGATGATTGGTCTGTTTACGGCCAAAACTGTGGATGACGAAGCTACTTAAGTGAGCACATCCGTGTACTAAAAACGTAAAGCAGGACTATTTAAGAACAGTACGAAACAGTTAAATAAAACTGACCTCTTATCTTTGCTCATATCTCAACCAACCCTTATGAGCAGACAAAGCATATTAGACCTTATTAAGATAGATGACTATTCTGTCACTCCGAAGTATCAGCAACTCGGAAATTCTATCCTTGAAGCTATCCGAAGAAAAGAGATCAATAACGGAGATATGATGCCCTCTATTAATGAGGTGAGTTTTGAGTTTGATATCTCAAGAGTAACCGTAGAAAAAGGGTACGGAGAACTTAAAAAGACAGGCGTTCTGGATTCCGTGCCGGGCAAAGGTTATTTCATAAAAAGTACTGAAATAGATCAAAACCTGAGCATTTTCCTTCTTTTCAATAAGCTAAGCAGCCATAAGAAAATTATTTATGATACACTGGCAGAAGCATTAGGTAAACATGCAGCCATTCATTTTTACATTTACAATAATGACTTTAGTCTTTTCCAGCAAATTCTAAAGAATCCTAAAAACACCTACACACATTATGTAATCATTCCGCACTTTATAGAAGGTGAGGAAAAAGCCTGTGATCTTATCAACGAGATTCCGAAAGATAAACTCATTTTAGTTGATAAAATACCAGCTGATATTACCGGTGAGTTTGGAGCGGTTTACGAAAATTTCGAAAAGGATATTTATAATTCTTTGGTTGAAGCCAAAGAGCCTTTATCCAAATACCACACGCTGAATCTTATTTTCCCTGAGAATAGCTACTACCCAAAAGAGATTATTGCTGGTTTTGAGAATTTCTGTACCGATTTCGCTTTCGAGCATAAAACAATTGGTGACATAGCCGCTGAAAAGGTGAATAAAGGAAATGCCTACATTAATCTCATGGAGGACGACCTGATCATTCTAATGGATAAACTGATTGGAAAAGATCTGAAGGTAGGTAAAGATGTAGGGATCATCTCCTATAATGAGACTCCTTTAAAGAGATTTATTTTGAATGGAGTTAGCACCATGTCTACAGATTTTAAAGCCATGGGGAAAACAGTGGCTGATCTTATTCTGACAGACTCCAAGGAACATATACAGAATCCATTCCATTTGACGCTAAGAGATTCCATCTGATCTTTATTATTTCTAAAACCTTTACGTAAAGAGTGAGTTTGATGGCTTGTAGCTTGTTTAAAATTGAACAGAACATTGTTTGTTAAGCTTTGACCTGCCCCAGGTCTTCGTAACCTATTTTTCTATAAGGTAAGTACAGATCAGGATACTTAGTTGCCAGAACTCACTTAGATTGCAAGCATTATACCTACCTAAAATGAAAAGAGACATATTTCTATGGAATTTAAAGCCCCGATCAAACATGGGCTCAATTGACAAATTCATCTTAGGTTCTGATAATTCTTACTTTTTGAGGAAAATCTGTCTTTCAGAATATGGACAAAGGGATTTCCAATTATCTAAAGTCACCTCTATCTAATAATTAAGCATTACCCGTCTTAAAAAGACATATATCATTTTTACCAAAACCCTCTTTCAAAAGCAACAAAATCTAATGGCAAACACAAATTTTAAACACGTTAGCTATCTCTGGGACGAATCTAAAGCCAAAGAAATGGCCAATGATGAGGTAGCTTTATTTATATATCGATCAAACCTTTTGGGAGCAGACTTACGCTTAACCAATTATGGTGGTGGTAATACTTCTGTTAAAATTACTGATACTGATCCTGTAACAGGAGAATCTACAAACGTCATGTGGATTAAAGGCTCAGGCGGTGATATAGGTACATTGACAAAGTCAGGCTGTGCAGCCTTGTACTTAGATAAGCTCAGAAATCTTGAGAAGGTGTACCGCGGGATAGAATTTGAAGATGAAATGGTGGCCTTGTTTCAACATTGCATTTTTGATCTTGCCTCTAAAGCTCCTTCCATTGATACGCCTCTTCATGGCTTTCTGCCTTTCAAGCATATAGATCATTTGCACCCTGATGCCGCCATTGCTATTGCTGCCGCAAAAGACGGAAAAAAAATTACTGAAGAGCTTTTTAACGGCGAAATAGGCTGGGTTGGCTGGCAGCGACCAGGTTTTGATTTAGGACTTCAACTAAGAACTTGTCTCGAAGAAGCCGCCGCAAAAGGCATTGCACTTAAAGGCATCATGCTGGGTTCTCACGGTTTATTTACCTGGGGAGAAACCTCTTTTGAGAGCTACATAAATACACTTGAGGTAATTGAAAAATGTGCTGAGTATTTAGAGTCTAATTATAAAAATGTTTTCGGAGGGCAAAAAATTGAAAGTTTGCCTGAGAATAAAAGGAAACTTCAAGCCGCAAAAATGGCTCCGGTGTTAAGAGGCTTTTGTTCCTCTTACCAGCCTATGATAGGCCATTTTACCGATGATGAAAGAGTCCTGGAATTTGTGAATTCAAATGATTTGGACAGATTAGCTCCTTTGGGAACTTCATGTCCCGATCACTTTTTACGAACCAAAATCTCTCCTTTGGTTTTGGAGCTTAGTCCAGATCAGGATTTAAGTAATGTCAATGCCATCAAAGAGCAAATCACGCCGGCTTTTGAGGCTTATCGTAAAATGTACAGCGAGTATTACGAAAGTTGTAAACATGATAATTCACCGGCAATGCGTGACCCCAATCCTGTGGTAATTCTATATCCGGGTGTTGGAATGTTTACGTTTGCAAAAAACAAAACAACAGCTCGTCTGGCTTCTGAGTATTATATAAATGCCATCAATGTCATGAAAGGGTCTGAGGCCGTTTCTGAATACACTGCATTACCAAGACAGGAGGCCTTTGATATTGAATACTGGCTACTGGAAGAAGCAAAACTTCAAAGAATGCCGAAGCCTAAAGCTTTGTCTGGTAAAGTAGCATTTGTTACAGGTTCAGCAGGTGGAATAGGAAAAGCTATAGCAAAGAAATTTGTGGAAGAAGGGGCTGTAGTGGTACTTAATGATATCAATGCAGAGAGATTGGCCTCTGCCAAAGATGAGTTCCTTAAACTTTATGGCAGAGACTCTGTAGCAACCACAATTCTAAACGTAACAGACGAGAAAAACGCTGAGACAGCCATGGATGATACCTGTCTGGCTTTTGGCGGGATAGATATCCTTGTAAATAATGCCGGAATCAGTATCAGTAAGTCTATTGCAGACCATAGCCTGGAAGAATGGGACAGACTGTATGATATTTTGGTAAAAGGACAATTTATTGTTTCTAAAGCAGGTATAGAGGTACTTCGCAAGCAAAACATTGGCGGCGATATAGTGAATATTGTATCAAAGAATGCCGTAGTAGCAGGACCAAACAATCCTGGATATGGCTCGGCCAAAGCTGCCCAAGCACACCTGACCAGACTTATGGCGGCTGAACTTGGACCTGATAAAATCAGAGTCAATACTGTAAATCCTGACGCCGTTATAGCTGATTCAAATATTTGGGCTGGCGGATGGGCCGAAGGCCGGGCAAAAGCTTACGGAATTACCGTGGAAGAGCTTCCGGCACATTATGCAAAAAGGACCTTGTTAAATGAAACTATTTTACCTGAGGATATAGCCAATGCCTGCTTTATTTTAGTGGGTGGACTACTGAGCAAGTCTACCGGAAATGCAATCAATGTAGATGGCGGTGTAGCGATGGGCTTTTACAGATAAAATCATGAGAATAAATAAAGAAGATATATTAGACTATAATCAAGGACTTTTAGAGCCTCATCAGGAAAAACTTGCTTTTACAAAAAGGGAAGTTACAGGTGCTGAACAAATCATTCAAAAGTTAATTGATTTTCAGATTGCCATACCTTCCTGGGCTTTAGGTACTGGTGGCACCCGCTTTGGCCGATTCTCCGGTGGTGGGGAGCCGGGTTCTTTGGAGCAAAAAATTGAAGACATTGGCTTAATGCATGCCTTAAATCAGTCGTCTGGTGCTATATCATTGCATATTCCATGGGATACTACCAGCGATGCCGCGGCTACCATGTCACAAGCAAAAGAATTAGGGTTAGTTTTTGATGCCGTAAACTCCAATACTTTTCAAGACCAATCCAATCAGGAGTACAGTTACAAATTTGGTTCGTTGCAGCATGTAGACCCCAGAGTAAGAAAACAGGCGGTAAACCATAACATTGAAGTTATAAAGCAGGGCATTGAGCTTGGCTCAAAATCTCTTACCGTCTGGCTATCTGATGGGTCTTGTTTTCCGGGACAATTAAATTTCAAAAAGGCTTTCCAAAACACGCTGGAGAGTTTAAAAGAGATTTACGACGCATTACCGGCCGATTGGAAGATTTTTGTGGAGTACAAGGCTTTTGAACCAAACTTCTACTCTATGACGGTTGGAGACTGGGGACAATCGCTGTTGTTTGCCAATAAACTCGGCGATAAGGCCTATACTTTGGTAGATTTAGGACACCATTTGCCCAATGCCAACATAGAGCAGATTGTTTCTCTCCTACTCATGGAAGAAAAACTGGGAGGTTTCCATTTTAACGATTCTAAATACGGCGACGACGACTTAACAGCTGGTTCCGTTAAACCTTATCAACTGTTTCTGATTTTCAATGAATTGGTTCAAGGGATGGATGAGAATAAAATGAATCATGCCAAAGATTTAGCCTGGATGATAGATGCTTCTCATAATGTCAAAGATCCACTTGAGGATCTGATGCAATCTGTAGAAGCCATAATGATGGCCTACGCTCAGGCACTTTCTGTGGATCAGGAAGCCCTTCAGCATGCTCAGGATGACAATGACGTGGTAACGGCACAAAATATCTTACAAAACGCCTTCAGGACTGACGTAAGAGCTTTGGTGGCCGAAGCAAGACTCAGAGCCGGCGGATCGCTAAACCCTGTTGGACTTTATAGAAAGCTAGATGTAAGGGACAAACTAATCAGAGAACGTGGTGCTAAAACTATAGCCACCGGATTATAAGCAAAATTTGTCAGGTTTTGTATTTTGGATGGTTGTTAGTGTGTGACAACCATCCGATTATCTACAGTGTAGAACTTAATACGAAGAACTACTTTAAGTAAAAGATCATTTAGGAATCTTAGGTTAATTTATTCCCTAAAATAGAAGCTAGAAAAAGGTAAATTATGCCTAGAATTTCCACTTAATTTAATGCTTTTGCGTGTTCATTCATTTATTGAGTGCACTTTTCTAAGGAGAAATCCGATCTATAAAAAACGATAACTGTTTAAAACTGAATGAAAACCATCGCCATCTTCGACATTGGCAAAACCAATAAAAAACTTCTTCTTTTTAACGAGAAGTATGAGATGGTGTATCAATACGCTGAGACTCTGGAGCAAACTATAGATGAAGACGGTTTTGAATGCGAAGATTTAAACGCTTTAAAGAATTTTCTACGATCTGCTTTAGAGAAAGTGAAGCAGAACAAAGAATTTGAAATTATTGCTCTCAATTTTTCAGGATATGGAGCCTCATTAGTTTATCTGGATGCAAATGGAAAAGAAGTAGGCCAACTGTATAGTTATCTTAAACCCTTCTCAGAAGAATTAAGACAAAAATTAACGGATACTTACGGAATAGAAGAGAAGCTCTCGGCAGAAACGGCCTCTCCATTTTTGGGTAGCTTAAATTCCGGCTTGCAGCCGTATGCTTTGAAATATGAGAAACCTGCCCTCTATAGTCAAATCAGTAAGGCTCTTCATTTTCCGCAATACTTGGCTTATTTATTTGGGGCAGAGCCCATATCGGAGCTAACGAGTATTGGCTGTCATACCCGATTATGGAATTTTGAAAAAAATAAATACCATGACTGGGTAGCTCAGGAAGGTCTTTCAAATCTTTTCCCTCCTATTCAAACATCTGATACGGTTTTTGAGCGAAACGGAATATTAATAGGCAGCGGTTTGCATGACAGTAGTTCTGCACTAATCCCTTATTTAAAATCGTTTACAGAACCCTTTATTCTGATCTCTACAGGCACCTGGAGCATCTGTTTGAATCCGTTCAACTCTTCTCCTCTTACTGAAGATGAGCTGAAACAAGATTGTCTTAGTTTTATCAGTTTTGAAGGGCATCAGGTGAAGGCCTCGCGGCTCTTCGCCGGCCAAATGCATGAAGATGCAGTGAAACTTATTGCAAGGCATTTTGGAGTCAATAAAGACTTCTATAAAAATTTAAAGCCTACTACACATGACTCTAGGCTAGAACCCTATTCAGCAAACCTGGAGCATTACCAAACATCGGAAGAAGCGTATTATGCTTTTATGAATCAGTTGGTATCAAGACAAATAAAAGCTCTTGAACTTATTCTAACGCCGCAAATAAAACAGATCTTTATAGATGGAGGCTTTAGTAAAAACCCGTTTTTTTCTCAAGGCTTAAAAATGGCTTTCCCTGAAATCACCTTCTACGCTGCTGAACTCGCTCAGGCCTCTTCACTTGGTGCAGCATTGGCCATTCATGAACAGTGGAATTCTAAGCCTTTACCAAAGGATTTGATACGTTTCAAAGAGGTTTAAAATAATCCATTTTGTATTTAGATTGATCTGTGCATATTTAGTCCTAACAGCTTAACTGATAGAACCTTTTAGGATTTAATCAGCCAATTGTTCCACAAAATCGCAGGGTATCAATAACAAAATAGCCTGGTAGGTTTGACTTAAAAACAGTTTAGCCGTCACATCTTCTCATTTCCTTACTATTCTATTTAATTTTTAACCTTAGAAGTAACATTCTTTAAAAGATAGCCTTAGAAGAATAAAGTAATAGCCTTTATGGGTTTAAGTCTTTTTTCGCATGGAAGTCTGAATTAGACAAACACTACACCTAACTGTCAAAATCATTTAATTTTATTATTTTCAAGGTAGAATCAGGTCAATTCTTTTAGTAAGAAAAATCGATAAAGATCTTTTCATTAAACATAATTTAAGATCAATCTGATGAGAAAAAGCCTGAGTTCTCTAGCTTAGAATAAAACTCCTCAACTATTATTCAAGTATTCTTTCCCATTTGCAGGGCTTCAGTAATCAGAACCAAAACAATAGAAATACAATGCCTAGACCTAAAACAAAAGACGAATTACTGGAAGCCAGTCAAAAGAACTTTCAAAAGCTAAACGACTTTGTAGACTCGTTTTCTGAAGAAGAAAAGCATAAAGAATTTCCGGAGGGTACATTAAACAGGAATATTCGGGATGTTATAGCTCATTTGCATCATTGGAACACCATGACCTTAGGCTGGTACGAAGAAGGGAAAAAAGGCGAAAAACCGAAAATACCAGCTGAGGGTTATACATGGAAAACCCTACCTGAACTGAACAGAGTGATTCAGAAGAAATATAGTCAAATGAACTTACTGGAGGCACGAAGCCTGTTTAGCGACTCATTCAAAAGACTTCTCGAACTGACGAAAAGTCATTCAGATGAGGAGTTGTTTGAAAAGAAACGCTACAAGTGGACCGGCAGCACCTCATTAGGGGCTTATTTAATCTCTGCTACATCAAGCCATTATGATTGGGCCTACAAATTGATAAAAAAAGCAAAAAAATAACCCTTATCTATTTCTGGCTCAAAATCACAAAACAAAAAGTAGTATCAAGCTTTCCTCTATCTTGCAATACCCATAAATCTATTCAAATTAGATATTAGTGTATGAAATCAACCGCCCAAAAAGTAAACTTCGAGTCTATTTTCTAATTTTTTTAATTTCGCTCCTGTTGATGTGACTTTAAGACACATTGAATTAGTGTTATTTATAGCCTGAAAAAAATATGAAAAAGAAAACTTTGTGGCATGTGTTTGTGACTTTGACTCTAATTTTCACAGCAATATTTAGCCCTTGGAGTGTTTCCGCTACCTCTATTAGTTCAAAAGCAGACTCCATTCAAAAACAAGTAGACACAGCCATTGAGAATGGTTTCGACGGAATAATAGTATATGTTCAAAAGTCAAATGAAGCTCCTGAACTTTATTCTGCCGGATGGAAAAACCGAGAAAATAAAACTCCGGCTGACCCCAAGTCATTATTCAAAATTGCGAGTATTAGCAAACTATATATGGCCGCCGCTAGTGCCAAATTGGCCCATAACCACACCATTTCACTTGATAAAACATTGGCGGAGTATCTACCCGACCTTGCTGAAAGAATAGAATACGCCGACATTATCACCTTAAGAATGATGGTACAGCATCGTAGTGGAATTCCCAACTTCATGGATGACCCGGAATACCCTTGGGCAAGCCCACCAAAAACGAATCGTGAGGCCTTAGAATTGGTTCTGGATGAGCCCGGTGATTTTGAGCCAAATGTAAGCTACCATTATTCCAATACTAATTATTTGCTTCTGGGCGAAATTATGGATAAAGCTTTAGGCTATAGTCATCATGAGTACATAAAAAAGGAAATTCTGGAGCCCCTCAATCTTAATAATACATATAGTCTTCTTTCTGAAGTCAATATGGATGATCTTACCAGCGGATATTCTGTGGGATATGAACCGGATATAAAATGTAACGACTTCATTGTTCCGGGTGGCTCAATGGTTGCCACTATTGAGGATGTAGGCGTTTTCTTAAGAGCTCTGAATGATGGTTCACTTCTAACAAAAGAAGAGCAAGCTATTTACTCTTCTATTTACATCTATGATCATACCGGATTACTACCTGGCTATCAGAGCATTGCAAGGTATCATAAAGATATTGACACTGTTGTGATACAATTCATTAATACCAGTGGAGCAGATTCCTGGATGAAATCAGAGGTAGTTTACAGTGAGATCCTAAAGATTTTGAGAAAGAAAGATTCATCTAAATAAACCTATTTGTGTACTATTATTTAATACTAATTGTCGACTCAGAAGATTAATCCTAACGGTCAAACCTAAAGTAGTCAGTCAAATGATGCGTCTTCCCTCTAAGCCAATTTGAAACCATCACCATACCCGCAACGGAAAAAGTAATACCATTGCCGCCAAAACCTAGAACAAAGTAAGCATTTGGATAGTCCTTGTGCTCACCTATAAAGGGTAAACCGTCTTTAGTTTCTCCAAAGGTACCTGCCCAGGTGTAATCTGTAGTAAGTTCAAAATCTACAAGATGCTTTTTAATATAGCCTTCCAGTTTTGCAGTTTGCTTATCTATTAATTTATCTCTTAGTTCTTCATTTTTGAATGGCAGATCCTGTCCTCCTACTAAAAGTCTTCCATCATCGGTACTTCTAAAATACATGTAAGGGTCATCCGTATTCCAGAATAGAGTATTCTTATATTTTTCAATTCCTGGTAAGTTTTGTTCACTCACCAGAGCAAAAGAAGATAGTAGCTTTACCACCTTTTTTGAAAGCAATTCAGTTACCTCATAACCAGTACTGTAAATCATCCGTTTGGCTTTAATTCTTTTACCCTGACTCGTTACGGCTAAAAGGAATTCGTCATTCTCTTTCACTTCAGAGAGTTCTGTTCTGTCATAAACTCTGAGGCCTTTGGCTACATTGTAACTCAATAAATCGTTTGCCAGGATATATGCATCCACTCTTCCTCCCCTATCCGTTAATATGCCGCCAAAAGTTTTCTGAATTCCATAAGTCTCCAATATCTCGCTTTCAGTAAGCCAACGTACCGGAAATCCGTATTTAGCTCGACTATAAAGTTCCTTTTGTAACATTCTGGAATGTGAGGGTTTGGATGCATAAAGTAGGGAATCCTGAAAGGCAAAGCCACAATCAGACTGTACTTCATCTACAAGGGTTTTTAATTGGCTGATAGAATCAAAACAAGCCTGATAAGAGGCCACAGCAGTTTGTTCTCCTACCTTTTCGATAAGTTTATGCAAAGGAATATCTATCTCATATTGCAGCATTGATGTGGTGGCTGAGGTGCTGCCTGTAGCAATATCTCTACGATCTATTACCACAGTTCTATAGCCATCTTTGACCACCTGATGAGCCATGAGACTACCTGTGATACCAGCACCTATAATTAAAACATCTGTTTCAATATCTTCTGTTAGAGATGGATATGCAGTGATTAGTCCATTTTTGCGAAGCCAATATGGCTCATAAGAGGTTAATTTCATGATGATGCTCGTAATTGTATGAAGTAAAAAATCAATTCGTTTGAAATCAATAAATCATCATTCCATCGATTGACGTGTTGAAATCTTAGGGAGGTTCCGGGATGTTTCGGTGAAAGAAAATGAGATGTAGATTAAGATTTTTTTCTTTTCCACACATGATGTAAAACTGCCATTTCCACGACCTTTTCTTATTGAATATCTATTAAATTTGAATCTATGAATAGACTCTTGACCGCACTCCTGTTTCTCTCGTTTACTTCATGTAAATCCGTTTATTTATTCTCTTATTTCCAAGATAATGGCCAGGACGGCTTACATCTTGCCTACAGTGATGATGGGCTTCATTACGAGGCCTTAAAAGACAATCAATCTTTTCTCACTCCTGAAGTAGGAGAAGATAAACTCATGCGAGATCCTTGTATAATAAAAGGTACTGACGGGCTGTTTCACATGGTTTGGACCGTTAGCTGGAAAGAAAAAGGAATAGGTTATGCTCATTCAAAAGATCTGCTTCATTGGAGTAAACAAGAGTATATTCCTGTCATGGAACATGAGCCCACCGCCAAAAATTGCTGGGCTCCGGAAGTAACCTATGATCCGGAAAACAAAGAATATATGATTTATTGGGCTACCACCATTCCAGGTCAATTTACTGAAACTCAGAAAAGTGGAGACAATGGGAATAATCATCGCATGTACTATGTAACCACAAAGGATTTTAAAGATTTCAGCTCTACCAAATTGCTGATAGACCCGGGCTTTAATTGCATAGATGCCACAATTCAAAAAATTGACAATGAGTGGGTCATGTTTCTTAAGGATGAAACCAAAAATCCGGTTCCAAAAAAGAATATAGTAATCGGTAAAGCTCAAAAACTAACAGGTCCGTACGATATTAATACCAATCCTATTTCAGAAAATTGGGTTGAAGGACCGACGTACACGAAAACCGAACTGGGGCATACATTAATTTTTGATGGGTATACCCGTCATCAAATGGAGGCAATAGCCTCTAAGGATTTGTTACATTGGGAAAGTATAAACTCTAAAATATCTTTCCCGAAGGGTACAAGACACGGGTCCATTTTCAAAGTCAGGAAATCATTACTCAAAAAACTTCAATAGCCAGAGGGCATTTTCTGATATGGAATTATTTCTGTTCAGAATCTATTATCCATTTATCAAATTAAATGAATGGAGATAGGAATAGATAGTTTCGCGTCAGTGATGTCAAGTAAAGGAGAAACACTTGAGGGTTCCACGGCTATTTCAGAGTTATTAGAACGTATTGCTTATGCAGATCAGGCCGGTTTAGATTTTTTTGGTATCGGCGAACACCACAGAAAAGAATTTTTAGATTCGTCCTCGGTAACGATTTTGGCAGCCGCCGCTGCATTAACAAAAAACATACGTTTAGGCAGTGCCGTAACCGTACTAAGTGCGGCAGACCCGGTTCGGGTTTTTCAGAGTTTCGCGACGCTTGATTTAATCTCTAAAGGAAGAGCCGAAATGGTGGTAGGTCGCGGTTCTTTTACAGAAGCCTTTCCTCTATTTGGTTATAAGCTTCAGGATTACGACGAGCTCTTTGCTGAAAAACTGGAATTATTATTAGCAATACAAAAGAACCAAAAGGTGACCTGGTCAGGGAAATTCAGAGCTCCTTTGACAGATCAGTCTATATTTCCTCGTCCTCTTCAAAACCCGCTGCCGGTTTGGTTAGGTGTAGGCGGTACCCCTGCCTCCTTTGTCCGGGCAGGCACATTGGGTTTGCCATTGATGGTAGCCATTATCGGAGGAGAAACACATCGATTCAGGCCCTTGGTGGACTTATATCGTGAAGCGGGCAAAAGAGCCGGCTACTCTCCTGAACAATTAAAAGTGGGGCTTCATTCTCTGGGCTACGTGGCAGAAACTACCGAAAAAGCCATTGAGGATTATTATAGAGGCCATGCGGCAAACATGGATAAAATAGGCAAGGAAAGAGGTTGGCCACCAATGAATAGAGCCCGATTTGATGCCGCCAGATCCTCCTTAGGTTCTTTGTTATTAGGTAGTCCTGAAGAAGTGGCAGACAAAATCCTGAGGCACAGTGAAGCCTTAGGCGGTATCTCAAGAGTCACTTTCCAAATGGATAATGCAGACCTTTCAAATGAGAAATTAAAGGATGCGATTAAACTGCTGGGAACAAAAGTTAAACCGCTTCTGAAAGGCGTATAATTATTCTTCCTACACACCGATAAATAAGAATAGTAAAAACTCAAAGTTTCTTGGTTCAGTATTTCCTATTTTTCGCCAAAATCCGATCAATGAAGCGAATTATTTTCTCATTTATACTGACTTTCCCAATCATTACTTTTTCTCAGCAACTTCTTAAAGACATAGGTAGTGGGAATGGGAATACGGAGATTACAGCCTTTGAATCCCTTGAAAACAATTCTTCTACCGATAGCTTGGCTTTCGTTTATCAAAATGGACCAAACAGTCCCTATTATGTAGGAATAATACCTAGCTCTTTAGACACCGTATATACTGTTTTTAGTTTTAATTCTTACGATTTTGGTAAGGTCATCAACATTAATCATTACAAAAATCATTATTTCGTTTTATGCCATAAAGATGGACAACGAAGAATTTACCGGTTTAACTCCAATGGAGTTTCTACATTAATCGATAGTAGAAATGAACTACAGTTTAATGCTATTCAATTAAAATTCATTGAAAATTCTAATGGAATAATGCTTAGTGAAAGTTTTGACTCAAACTCATTTTTGATTTCTATCAACGAAAACCAATGTTGTGTAAACCTACTTTATACCTCGCCAGGCTTATGGTCAATCAATACTCCAACACTAATTGATAATATTGTCTTTTTTGGTGCTGTTCATCCTTCATATGGCCAAGAATTATATAGATCAGATGGCACTAATTCAGGCACTTATCTGGTAAAAGACATTACACCCGGCACCTTAGGAAGTGGTGCTTCTTCTTTTTATAAAGGTCATGATGGTGTCATACGTTTTTTTGCCAGAGATGATAATGTGGCCTCTGGCTATAAACTTTTCAGAACTGACGGCACTACAAGTGGTACACAATTAGTGTTTAACTCTATCAATGATTTTAATAACCTAACACCATCCAGCAAACCCATTGCCCTCTGGCCATATGTGTTTATGTCAAATTCCTTTGGAAGATACTTATCTTATAACCTGACAAACAACACATTAACTGATATTTTCAATAAAGAAATAAGCCTCCTGAATCATACTTATTTCAATGGTAAAGTGTATTTAATTATCCAGGAAAATATAGGTAACTCAATTTTCAAAAAAGAACTTTGGCAAACTGATGGCACAGTAGCAGGGACAATGCTTCTTAAGCAGTTATACTCAGAGTCTTCTTATAGCTCATCTGCTCAAATCTGGAACAATTCATCCGGATTCTTTATTCAAATTGATAATATAAGCTCAGGCGAAAAAAAATCTCAAATAGCTCATTGGTTTTCTGACGGAACTACCAATGGTACTAAAGAGCTTATAAATACCAATGAAAGGATTGTTTCCAGAAGTAGAAAGAATACTTTAGGCGTAATAAGTGATCATTTAGTGTTGAATAATCATTACAAATCAAATGGTTTTGAATGGCTTAAAGCCTCTGCTGGTCCGGAAACCATTACTTTGATAAATGACCATACAAAAAGCATTTATTCTTCTAACCCAAGACAGTTTTTTAATGATGCCAGCACTGTTTATTTTATGGCATCAGATAATTATAATGGACGTGAATTGTGGCAAACTGATGGCACTAAAAATGGAACACAATTAAAATTTGACGGAATTCAATACGATTCACACTTTACTGATGGCAACTCACCACAACAAGAGTTTAATGACTTTGCAGCAGTAGATGATGGCTTCTTTTATGTTGATTACGGAAGCCGAAAATTGGCTAAATTTAATCGAATCACGAATTCATCTGAGACACTAATTAGTAATTTCAATACACATCATGGAGGACTAATTCAAGACGATAACAGCTATATACAGCCCTTTTTTATTCCGTTTAAAAACGGCGTCTTGTTCTCCAATTATTCATTTGATACGGGAATAGAACCTTGGTTTTCTGATGGCACATTGGCCGGCACTATAAGACTTGGAGATTTATTTAATGGCAACAGTTCCAGTCAGCCTACGAACTTCATGCCTGTCAATAATAATCTTGCCATTTTTAGCACGTATTCCCCTATTGCTCTTTGGAAAACAGACGGAACCGCTGGAGGTACACAATTAATCGAAAATTTACCAAATCATTTTAGCCTGCTTTCCAATCAAAAACCAATGGTCAGAGATAACAAAGCATATTTTCAGGTATATAATTACACTACCAATAAATATGAGCTTATTAAAGTAGATCAAACATCCTTAACCAGCTTAGTAGGTTCTGGGATGGACACTCAAAACCCAGCGTTAAAAATTGGCTCTTCTTTTTATTACAAAGGTATAAATGATACTCAACGTACCATTTACGAATTAAATGCTTCGGATCAGATTATACCCATTGTAACTACCACAGAATATTTCTCAAAGATTATTGACTGTAAAGAAGGTATCTATTTTACCATGCCATACAACTCTTCATGGTGGCTTTACAAACTTGTAGGAAACACGCCTACCAGAATAAAAGAAATTTCAACAAATTATCCGGAAATTTATAAACTAGATAATGACCGTTTTATGCTGTCTTTTACCAGTTTCAATTTCGAAAAGTCAATAAATCAAAGGCATTTTATATTCTCAGATGGTACTGAAAGTGGTACCAAAGAATTATGGATTTATGAAGGAAATAGCTCTATAAATGACCACCTATTTTTCAAAAATAGCTTGTATTTTAACTTTACAACTGAAACATCTGGTTCTGAATTATGGAAACTCGATCTAAGCTGTCCCGAAATTATCAATATCACTGAG
>JANSYO010000319.1 GCA_024742395.1 Cytophagales bacterium | reverse complement strand
TCCTGAGTATCTTGGTGAGCACTTGAATAGGGCGTTAGCCACACTATGTGTTTAACTTCTGGTATTTGTATCCCTTGTAGCTTTTTTAGTCCTCCAAAGGGAGGATCAGTGTTCACAGACTGAGCCAAAGGTTCAATTGCCAAGATCTCTAACACTCTGTCCTCTGTAATACCAACAACCCATCTATTATCTTTCGAAACCTGGCTATACCGATAACATTCTCCAGAATCCTCCCAGGAGAACGAACGGAGGATCGTTCCAGTTTCGCTGTCCTCCACCTTGGTTGAAAATAAAATTGATTAGCCACATATGCAAGAATATAATATAATGCTTCACATGCAATACCTCACGTGTATTATAGCGGTACTCTAACTATATAATAGAATGATGGAGTTAATCATTCTCCATCTCCGTCTCAAAGTGCTGAGTGCGTGGAGTTTGTGTTAATGTACATGAGGAGAATAGAGTAGTTGCATGAGTTGGTAGCAGGAGACCTCAATTTTGCTTTTTATTCCGATAATTGTTTCGTGCAGTGGTGATGAGAGTGCGTTTTGCTTCTCTCTTAGCATACACACATTAATAAAATACAGGTAAATATGAATGGCATCAAGATATCAAGGAATACAACGACACAAAACAGCTTCGACTTGTCTTCGATCTGGAATAATACCAGGACACAAACACTTAATGATAAACAACGATACACCTAAAATAACTAAACAGCCCCCCAAAATCATCAAAAAAGCAAACAAAGCGATTCGTTGTGCTAAGAAAAACACAAACACTCCCACAGCTAAGAAAACAATCCCCATCAATGCACAAGGGAGCCCAGCTCGAGGCGCCAGGTAGGTTCGAAACAACTCAGCATTATACAAAGGTTTGACCATCCCGATCACAGCGAACAAAAAACTACCACGCGCTGGTGATTATTGCATTATAATATTTATTTTACAGTGGTTGTACATTGTAGAATTACAAGAGAGAGCAAGAAGGTGATATTTTTCTCAAATTCTTTCTGCTCTTTGATTTCTTTGTTGCTGCTGGTGCGTTTTTTGTTCTTATTGCTCGAACGGCTGTGTAGAAACATTCATCGACGTTAATTCGTGTTTTTGCGCTGCATTCCGTGTATTTCAAGAATTTGCTGTCGATTGAGGCTGTGAACTCATCGATTTCGTCTTGGGTGACT
>JANSYO010000209.1 GCA_024742395.1 Cytophagales bacterium | reverse complement strand
GAACTTTCTCATTCCATAGACAACGAAAAACAAAACCGGAACGGGAGGAAAAGATACTGAGAGTGATGAGTATAGAGAACACATCAGTGGCAACAGCCTCATTTCCAGGGTGTGCATTACTGTGGAAGAGATTTGGAGCGCATTTTGCCTTGGTGTCTGAACTTTCTCCAGCAATCCCTGTAAATTCAAACCCGATACCACAAAATTTCGCCTCCTTGTGATCATTGGATGCCGTACTATAATCAAATACCCTTCTTCAATCACATATTCCAACAATCCAATTCATCAAAGTATCAGTTCATTCAATGTACCAGTACCCAGAAAGAGTTCAATGCAAGAAAAAGAATTTTGGCGGGAAACTCACAAAAAAACCGTTACTCTTTGATGATTCTAAAGAACGGCGAAGCAATAATAATTGCAATAATGAACGTGTTTCAGGAGCTATCAGACAACCAACGAGTGTATAGCCGGACAAGGAGCAAGACGAAACCAAAGCACAAGCTAAATGATTTGACGAATCAGACTCCTGCACCTAAACAAAAAGCAACACGGAAGAAGCCTACGAGGAAACCCAGAAAGAAAAAAACAGTGGCTGCACCTCTCTCAAAAGAACTGAAACAACTGAAACAGCAGTACGAAGATTTATCAAACGAAAAGTTAACTACAATTTCCTCTCGTGCCAAACAAAACCGCATTACAAAGAAGGCAATAACTCTTTCTATTGACAAAATCTCAAAGGATAGCAATCGTACACTTAATGAAGAACTTAATCTTACCGAGAATGAAGTAGTAGACGCAAATATTGCCGCTGGGTTGGGCGAGTTTAACGATACGTTTGAAAGCTCTCCATGCGATACAGAAGGTTTCTTAGTCGAGCCAGAACTTGGTATTCACTTTGATACGCTTGACTTACAGGGAGCTGAAAACGAAGATTCGGAATCTGACTCTAGCGACCTATTGATTGAATTGTCTTCTGCAAGTGAGGATGGGAATCCCAATGCAGATGACAGTGAATCCCTTGAATTGGACAACTTGGAACTTGAGTTTGATGGGTTTTCGATTAATGAAACCGAATCGTTTACCACTAATATGGTTCCTGCTGATAATACGGTTGTTCGATTAGCACAGATTATCAATGACCAACAAGATCTCACCAAAATCGAAGAAAATACAGGTAAAATAATGCTACCCGAATCTGTTCGCTTGGCATCTTTGGTGGCTCAAGAAATAGATCAGAAAATTGATGACATTGGTGATGGAGAGCAAACAGTGACGCTTAATTCAGTGCTTCAAGCAATGGCACAAGTTTCAGCTGTACCCAGCACAAAACATGCAACGAATTCCTTCGATTTTGAATCAAATTCCTTTGATTTTGAATCAAATTCCTTTGATGAGCTTGAGGAATTAGAGTTAGAAGATACCGATAACATCACCTTGCATGGCGAATTTACTACAACACTACAAACCGTGATGGACACGCTAAAATTGTAAACTTTTGCCCAATGTAAATACACTTAATTTCCACCTTAATCACATCTCCAAATCAACATGCCCATCTTTTCGTAGAGAATGAAACCAAACACACGCTTTAGAAGTCAGGACTTCGAGTCAACTCACCTGTTCCAGGAAACACAACTTCAGTTTTTCTAAGAATTTTAAACTTTTCTAGGAAGGGAAAGCAGATCCTTTACGCCAATCTTTTTTTCTTCATTTTACACATCACACAACCATGGGAGTAGGTAGCTCTGTTGTTGTACATCTAATATTTACTCTCTCAGAAAAGAAAGGGATTGTCCGTTGAAGAGAAACGAGAGAAAATGCAGGAACTTCTGCATGAAACAGTAAGGAGCCAGGCTATTTTGCATTGTCTCACTTTTCCGTACAGAAAGATGTTTACACCATGAAACAACTTGAAAAAGTGTGCTCAAAACAGAAAGGGATCGTTTCACAAACAGTGAAAGAAATAGCAGTGGGTTTAGTGTCCGATGACCTTATTCAATCAGATAAGATTGGAATTGGTGTGTTTTACTGGTCTTTTCCAAGTCAATCTTTGATTGTAAGGGAAAACAAAATGAATGCCTTGGACGCTGAAATAGAAAAACTTCAAAAAAAGATTGCGAAGACCAGAACGAAGATTAG
>JANSYO010000274.1 GCA_024742395.1 Cytophagales bacterium | reverse complement strand
CGTATCAGAAAACTTCGGCGGCTGGCTGGTCACTGGCCGCATTCAGGATATGCAAGGCATCACTATCAAATAGTAGCGGATAGTGATAGGTTGAAGCACGTTCCTTTCTACAGGGCGTGCTTTTTTTGTTTATAGTATCGTTACAAGTTCCAAAGTCTCAGAATTGGACTTATTTGAAGGATTAAGTCTACGCAACCCGGTCTTCGTGACCCGGTCCTTTAGAATTAATCCAGCATCAGTGCTTTTCTTCAATCCTGTAATAACCAGAAAATTGCCGCTTCTTGCTCTTCAAATAGTTTGGTTTTCTTATGTTGACGGGTAACCTGAAGGTAACCATTGTAAAATATGGTTTGCATTTTAGTCAAACCAACTACAGCAATTTTCTTCATATCTTTATCCAATTCCACGCCAGCTTGTTTTAAAGCCTTGATGATCTCAGGATTGGCTTTCACTCCCGTGAAATCAGTAAGAATTAATACATCTGTTCCTGCAGCTTTTTGAATATTATAACTAACGTTAAAAACACCCATAAGGTGCTCCCCTGTTAGCTCACTGTAATTCGCCACCAAAATCCTTTTACCCGCCTCTACGTGCCAGTTCACCCTCGATTGATAATCCATTTTTGTCTAAGCAAGTCACAAAATTAATCTCGCTATGACAAATAACGAAAAAATTAATGACGTGTCTTCCACCAGTCAAGCGTTGCTTCGTTTTTACTTTTAGGAAAATACGATTAGAATTTATGATTACAACTAAAGCGGTGGCGGAAAAAAAAGTCCTTTCTGGTGATATACTGAAATGGACAGCTACTATGGCTATTACTTTGATATTGCTACATTATTCTCTTTCATCCATTCTTCCAGGCTAGCTCTGACTAATTGTTCAACTCCCAGGTTTTTGGCAATCTTCTGTTGTGCCTTGATGATCGCAGTATTGATGAAGGAGTGTTCGATTACTTCTCCTGGTTCTACTCCCATCTTATGTATCAGATTCGTCACCCTTTCTCCTCCAAATAGCTGGAAAAATGGACTGTCAATAGAAGCGTAGCAATTCAATTCCAGCCGTTTGTCCTGGGCTTTTTGAACAATAATTGAATCGCGCTCAGCCAGCGGGTAGATCTCAATTACAAATACTTCAGGTGTACCATAGATTTCATTCGACAGAAACTCTTCTGCATCTAAGACCAGAATACGTGCACCTGAATTCCTGTCTGTATTGAAATCCACTTTGGCGGCAGTCAGTAATTGCTCCATTTCAGAACGCGTGTTCTCAAAGTGATAGAGCAAAATGAACTTCTCATTGGAAGCTTCCAACATTTTGGTTGCTAAAAAACGATACTTCTCTACTTCTGAAACGAAGAACTTATAAT
>JANSYO010000018.1 GCA_024742395.1 Cytophagales bacterium | reverse complement strand
ATCATTACAGATAAGACAACGATCTGTGCAGGCGAGGTGGCTAAGTTGACAGCGTCAGACTGTAATGGAACAGTAGTATGGAGCAATGGACAGACCGGAGCAAGCATACAGGTGACTGTGGCAGGTGTTTATACGGCGATCTGTCAGACGATCTGTGGCGACTCACCTAAGTCAAATCAGGTAGAGATCAAGACAGGCACGCCACCAGCGGCACCGACGATCAGCTCTAACAAGACAGAAGTATGTGGCGATGAGAAGGCGACGTTGACAGCGACGAATTGCACAGGAACAATCACCTGGAGCAGCGGAGCGACGGGAGCGACGATCAGCGTAGGAGCGGGAACATACACAGCCACGTGTAGCAACTCATGCGGAACATCAGTGAAGAGCAACACGGTGACTGTAGGTCAGGGTAATGCACCTGCGGCACCGACGATCAGCTCTAATAAGACAGAAGTATGTGGCGATGAGAAGGCGACCTTGACAGCGACGAATTGCACAGGAACAATCACCTGGAGCAGCGGAGCGACGGGAGCGACGATCAGCGTAGGAGCGGGAACATACACAGCCACTTGTAGCAACTCATGCGGAACATCAGTGAAGAGTAACACCGTGACTGTAGGTCAGGGTAATGCACCTGGAGCACCGACGATCAGCTCTAACAAGATAGAAGTATGTGGTGATGAGAAGGCGACGTTGACAGCGACGAATTGCACAGGAACAATCACCTGGAGCAGCGGAGCGACGGGAGCGACGATCAGCGTAGGAGCGGGTACTTACACAGCAACGTGTAGCAATGCTTGCGGAAGTTCAGGTACAAGTAATTCAATTGTCATCAAAACAGGTCAATTGGAAAATCCTCCGGTGATATCTGCAGATAAGTACGAACTATGTGGAAGTGGTTCTGCTACTCTAACGGCTATGAGTTGTAATGGCTCAATACTTTGGAGTACAGGTGCCACAGGAAATACATTGACAGTGAGTATGTCAGGTATTTATTCTGCCAAGTGTGTAAATAATTGCGGAGCTAGTGAAAGAAGCAACCTTGTTGAAATAATTTCAACTGGCAAACCTAAAACACCAATTGTTGCAACAGATAGAGTAAGTGTTTGTGGCGATGAAAAAGCAACATTGTTGGGTATAGGTTGTGATTTTGAGTACGTGTGGAGCAATGGTGCAACCGGAGAAAAAATTCAGGTTGGAGCCGGCAACTATACAGTTAAATGTGTGAACTCTTGTGGGGAAAGTTCTGAATCTAATGTGATTCAAATTCTTGAGAATGGAACTCCATCGCCACCACATATTAACCCTAACAAGACTAGCATATGTCTTCCAGACTCTGCAATGTTAATAGGCGAAACCTGTATGGGTACTGTTACCTGGAATACGGGACAGGTTGGTGATACTATTTATGTAAGCAAAGCCGGAACGTACACAGCAGTGTGTAAAAATGATTGTGGTACATCTATGGTCTCTGAGGCGGTAACCATCACTACGGGTGGTAAACCATCTGCACCAAAACTTAGTACAACTACAGAGAAGATATGTGAGAACGAAAGTGCAATACTTACTGCTTCGGGATGTAGTGGAGCTATTACCTGGAGTACAGGTGCATCAGGTGTAACGCTTACCGTTACAGAGCCTGGTACATACACGGCAATCTGTACAAATACTTGTGGAGTTAGCGATAATTCTGATAAGATTGTGATTACTCGTAAGGTAAATGGTTGTGGCACGTGTGTGGTAGAAAAACCGGTGATTGTAGCAAGCGAGACAGGAATCTGTGAAGCTAAAGATGTAACCTTAACTGTTGGAAACTGTAGCGGTGAAGTTATTTGGTCTTCAGGACAAAAAGGTAACTCAATTGTAGTGAGACCATTTACCACTACAAAATATACAGCGATATGTAAAGTGAGTGAGAACTGTATCAGTACAATATCTAATCCAACTACTATTACGGTAGGTAAGGCTACCAAGCCAATTCTATCTTGTAGTACGGATCTGGTTTGTCCGGGGGCATCTGTAACACTAAAAGCATATGGATGTGACGGAATAATTAAATGGTCAACGGGTGCAACTGGTGAAACATTGACTGTAACACCTGAGACAAGCACGAAATACACTGCATTTTGTTCAAATGGTACATGTATTAGTGAAAATGCTGATTCTCTTGAGATTGCTGTAGGTGCACCGAATAAGCCGTTTATTACTTGTAAGACGACGGCCATCTGTTTAGGTGAAACTATTACGTTGACAGGTTCAGGATGTACCGGAACATTAGAGTGGTCTACAGGCGATAAAGGCGGCGTATTAAATACGATACCTACAGCTGCCGGAACGTACAAATACACTGCTATTTGTAAATCAAATGTAGGAGACTGTGTTAGTGAGAAATCTAATGAGATTACAGTTTCAGTAGGTGGTGCAGTAACTACCCCGGTAGTTGTAACCCAGGTACTTAATGTGTGTCCATTTGAAACTGTTGACTTAAGCAGTGCACTAATGAGTGATCCTTCTGCAGGTGGTATGTTTGAGTTCCACGTAAGTAACTCCATTAACTCAGCATTGGTAACGAATACGGGCATGGTTGGTTCTGGTACTTATTATGTCTTTGAAAGAAGTGCATTAGGGTGCTATAGCAGTCCGGCTTCAGTGAAAGTTGCCGTAACTGATTGTGGCGAAACAGGTGTAGGCCCAGATAGTACAGCATTTGTTGATATTGCTATCAGTAAAGTGTCTTCAGACTCAGTTGTAGCTTTAGGTGACACAGTTACCTATACAGTAACAGCGAAGAACATTGGAGATAATACGGCTTCAAAAGTTTCTGTAAGAGACATTCTGCCTGACGGATTAACATTTGTTTCAACCTCCACGGGTTCCGCATATGCCAATGGTATGATAATCGGTAAAGTGGATACGCTGAAAAAGGGCGAAAGCTTTGTGATGACATACAGTTCAGTTGTATCTGCAGCTGGTGCTATTGTTAATAAAGCAGAGTTACTAAGTGTTGATCAGATCGATAATGTATTGTCAAACAATATAAGTGAGAACGTGATCAATGATCCTGAAACAGGTGGTTTGATTGGTGTCTCTAAAGTAGCTGGTGAGCCGGTAGATCTTGGAAACAAGACCTTCGAAATACCTTATACGATCTATGTTTCGAATATGGGAGGTGAAGATCTTTCAAATGTTCAGGTAACGGATGATTTGGATAGAACCTTCGGAAATGGTGCTGTCATACTTGATGATACAATTGCCCTTACAGCAGAAGGTACTTTAAGTGTAAATCCTAACTATACAGGAAGATTGAATGGTGTGAATCTATTAATTGATTCATTAAGCAGTCTGAAAGTGGGTGAAAGGTTTGCCATTAACTTCAAGGTGAAAGTGGATATATCAGGTGCAAGCACTGATACATACTTTAACTCTGCGATGGCCTATGCAGGTCTTGGCTCCGATCAAATTTCTGATAAGTCAACGAACGGTACCAACGCGGACCCTGACAATGATGGTGATCCTAGAAACAATGACGAGTTAACGCCGATTGATCTCGATGTAGATAGTTTAACTGTAAATCCTGCCATTGGTGTAGCACTAAGTGTGATTGATACAATGAAGCATGACGATATCAGCTATGATATCACATACAGAGCAATTATTGAGAACTTTGGAAATGTAGATATACATAGTGTGAAACTGTTTGATAGCTTAACGCTTACTTTCAGTGATACACTTGATTTCGAAATCGTAGGTGTTCCGGTAACTAACTCAAATGGCGGGTTGAAAATTAACCCTGATTTTGATGGAGAAACGGACACGAACATTCTGAAGAGTGATTCTACTTGTATCCTTGCAGCCGGTAAAGCTGATACGGTAATCTTTACTGTGAGGTTGTACCATGAAGGCAATGCAGGGCCATACTCAAACAATGTGATTGTATATGGTAATGCAAATGGAGTTATGGTAATGGATACATCAAATGATGGTTCTGTGATTGTGATAGACGTTTCAAGTCCTACAGTAGTGACTCTTCCAATTAGCGGATCAGGAGAGCTAATAGTAGCAGAAGGATTCTCACCAAACGGTGATGGAATTAATGATACCTGGAACGTGAAGATACCAACAGGTGCTACCGTAGAGACCTTCGAAGTATACAACCGTTGGGGTCATTTAGTATGGAGACCAGAGAACGGGGTGAATATAATCGATCTCCTTAAGTGGAATGGAAAATCAAATCAGGGTATAAGATTCGGTGATGATGAATATGTTCCGGATGGTACGTACTTCTACAATATCAAAATCAGTACTGAAGCGAAACCAAAAATCGGTTATATCACGATAGCGAGATAATAATTGAAATTCTGATAATCGGTGCCCATCAATGTTTTACGTTGATGGGCATTTTCTTTAATAAAATGTGTTATTAGCCTCTGAAAGAGCTATTTGATTCTACTTGCCGATGTGATGATTTAAAGCGGATAGGGAGCCTTAAAATAGTGTTAACGAGCATCTGGTGACCAATGTTAAGCTAATGGATCAAAAGAGACCTCTGCAGCTTTGCTATTAAGGAGTTTTTAAGAGCTTTTGACTAAACAATATTGGTGAGTTTAAAAAGGATTTTTAAAGAAGCAGTGATGAGGTTTATCCATCGCTATATTTTGGCTGCAGCAATAAATATACTATGAGGGATGAAATGCTTGTTTATCTCTGTAATTGTAATAATGTGCTAAGAATTCGTCTTCCATTAAAAAACAACTACGTTTATTATCTATGAGGAAAAAAGATTGCATTTCCCATAATTAATTGACCATCTACCAGGATGTTTCTGAACAATGGATTGAAGGCCATTTGATGGATAACACCATCGCCAAAATAGAAGGAACCTGCAATGAAACTATCGTTCATGAAAGTTGCAGCTTTCTCTCCCATATAACCACTCAATAGATGGTCTGAGGTAATGCCTGATGCAAAGCTGGTTTTAGATTCTGTTATTTCATAGCCAGGTATACCATTTACTATTATGTGGGCTCCGTCAGGCAAACCATGTGAAAGAAAACTGTTCTTATTCATTTCAAGCTTAAAAATTGCCCCTTGGACTAGATTTTGAGGCTCACTTTTATTCTTAGAATAGTGAATTTCATCAAGGTTTTTCTTTTTAAGGTTACCAATGCCCAAGAGATCTGTTAATTCTAAGCCATTCTCTAAAAGAATCATTTTGCCACCATCTGCCAGCCATCTCTTTATTCTGTCATCATTTAATTCCAGATCTTCATATTTGCCATCAGCGAAAATTAAAACGTCATAATCTGAAGGGTTTAAATCCGGGAAATCATGAATCCATAATTGAGTGAATGGATAGTATATCTCTTTTTCAAAAAAGTACCGGCAATCACCAATAGCAGCTTCTTTGGTTTTCTGGCCAATTATTAACCCTACTTTAGGTGCATTCAGAGTACTAAGTTGTTCATTTTTAAGAGTTCTCCATTCTCTTTTGCTTAGATTCTCAATTTCTATACCTTCTGCATTGGCAATATTGCTTAGCTCTCCGAAAGCCTTTGTTTCTGTGTCTTCGGTTTGATTAAAATACAGAAATGCAGGTGTCTCAGAAGCTCTGAAATAGACCTCGTATTTCTTCTGAAGAGCCATGCTTAAAAAACGTACTGCAGCTGCTGAATTATAAGAAATTCTAAAAGTTTCTGAATAAGGATTAATTTTTAGGGACTTTTCAATGTCTATTAATGGCACATGCAGGCTTGAATTCAAGCCAAAAGCCGGTAAATGAAAAAGGTATGGCAGAGACCAACCGCTAATGTCATAAGTTTTAACATCATCCATTTTTGATGCAGGTTCAAACAATACACTTACTAAATGACCTTTTCCTTGCTTTGTACTTACCCAAAGGTCGCCTTTTTCAATTTCGGTTTGTTGATTTTTTTTGGTTGAAAAACTGTAGGCAGTAACCTTAGAAGATCCATCGATAATTTTGTATTCAATTCGCAAAAGTTCTAACTGCTTTAGGAGTCTTGTAAAATTTGCATCATTAGTTCTTTTAATTAGATAAGAGTCAAATTTCCCAACACCCTTTTTTTGTGCCTCGTTGTAGTACTTTTGGAAGCTTTTAATAATTTTTTCTGACTCACTACTGAAATGGCTTATTAGTTTTTTTGAAACCTCAAAGTGTTTTTCAATTCTATCGTTTAACGTAAGCGTATCACCTTCAGCTCTCACATAGAACACTCCTGCTTCTCCTGAGCCACCTTGTTCAAAGGTGAGTCCAAGGGCACCATTAAATGTAGCGTAAGAGTCAGCATATGAAGGGTACAGTAAATCAAATTCTCTTTTTGTGAAATAAGCCCAATTCTTCTGATTAAAAAAGCTTTCCAGAGATTGGCCAAATCTTTGAAATTGCTCTGATTGAGCATTGTTGACCACTTCGTGAATCGGCTCAGCAGACGGTGGAAAGAAATAAGTCTTATAGGCCTCCATTTCATGAAAGTCAGCATGTATATGGGGCATCCAATCATGGTACACGCTCATTCTTTGAATAGTTTCTGTTTGCTTTTGCCAAACCCAATCCCTGTTAAGATCGCTTAAGTAATGGTTAAAGCGGCCCTCTGGCCATTCCTGATTATGAGTAGCAGAGTTTCGATCAAAAACGGATGGAGTAGTGTAGAGTGACCTGAACCTTGAAACATAGCGTTCTCTTCCATCAGGGTTTTGGTTAGGGTCGATGATGATTATTTGGTTTTCAGGAGGGTTGATGGTACATAGATGATGGAGAAACTTCATGGCTACTTCTGAACCTGAGCCTTCATCTCCATGAATGTTATAGCCCAGCCAATAAATCAGATGCTTTTCTTCCTTAGCTAAGCCGGTTACTAAACCCGCATTGATAAGATGGTTTGCCCTAATGCTTTCAAGGTTCTCTAAAGTAGATTTACTGGCGTAAATCATTAAAATGAGTTCGCGTCCTTCTGGAGTCTTTCCGTACCTCACCCGCTTAAATTTATCAGGCGAAGCCTTTATAATATAATCTGAATACTTTTCAATATCTGAATGGTAAGAAAACTGAGAGCCAAAGGACTCACCAATCACTTTTTCAGGGGGTAGTATCTCTTGTGAATAGAGGGAAAATGAAGGAAAGATAAAAAGAAAGAAAAACGGTTTTAAAATGTTTTTCATGAAGTGCAATGTTTAAAAAATACAATAATTGGATAAATCCTTTTGAGTATTGCATTCTGCCTTATCTTTTTTACTGATTTAAATATTTATTTAATTTTTTTCGGGCATATGTTGTGTAGTTTCAGAGAACCTTCTACTTTTGCATCTCAATTCGGAGACGAGTTGAACATAATGTCAAAAACAGGTAAGTTTTTACGCTTCTTGCAACGAATTATGGGACCAGTCGGCCCGTTCGTCTAGCGGTTAGGACACGGCCCTTTCACGGCTGAAACACGGGTTCGATTCCCGTACGGGTCACAAAGCCTCGGTTCGAAAGAACCGGGGCTTTTGACGTTTTAGGGCTTTCCTAAATTAGTAATATTTGGACGGTTTAGGGGTATCTAGATTAAGCATATTAGCTGGCATATTCAGGCTTAAATCTGATGTGGTTAAAAAGGATTCTTTTCTAAGCCTAGATCCATCATAATATTACGAGTCTTCCTCTACCTGCGGTATTACTATCTTCAGAACTAAAAATCCTTCAAGAAGAAGTTGGCACGTCTTGTTTGGGACCTGTAAATCTAAGGATCATGTAGCCAATAAAGGCGGAGATTATAGAGCCAAGAAGTATGCCTACTTTGGCTGAATCTATCAATTCGGGAGTTCCTGAAAATGCCAGACTGGCGATAAAAATTGCCATAGTGAAACCTACACCGGCTAAAAAGGCAACGCCAATTATGTGCCTTAGATTAATGTCTTTGGGAATTTCAACAAGCTTGAGTTTGCTGAAAATTAAAACCATAGAAGTGACTCCAAGACTATTCCCAGCTATTAGGCAAATAATCATAGTGGTAATTAAATCTGTATCTAGTGGAGTTTCACTCACAATACTTACACCCGCGTTTGCCAAAGCAAAGAGAGGGATAATTAAATAGGCCACCCAACCATGTAAAGAATGCTCCAATTGCTGCAGAGGAGATTGGTATCTATTAATCCAATCCTGCAAGTCATCAACTTGATATATTTGGTCATTCGATAAAATCGGTTCTTCAAGCCTTTTAGCTTGTCTGAACTTATCGGTGATTTCATATAGGTTTTCTAAAAATTCAGGAGTTTTGATTCGCTGCCTAATGGGTACAGCAAATGCCAGTAGGATTCCGGCTACTGTAGGATGAATTCCTGATTTAAGGAAACAAAACCAGATAACAGCACCAATGGAAAAAAGAAGAAAGCGGGAATAAAACCCTCTGAATGAAACGAGATAAAGGGTGGCCAATAAGCCTAACCCAATTAGTAAATAATTTGTAGCAATATCTCCACTGTAAAAGAGTGCGATAACCAGGACAGCTCCTATGTCGTCCACAATAGCGAAGGCAGTGAGGAAAACTTTAAGACTGAGTGGAATTTTTTTTCCTAAGGTTTGTAAAACGGCTAGTGAAAAAGCGATGTCTGTAGCCATAGGGACACCCCAGCCATGTGAGGCGTTGGGATTGTCGTTTAAAAGTAGATAGAAGGTAATCGGAGCCAGCATGCCACCAATAGCCCCAAGTAATGGGAAAGCCGTCTTTTTCAGGGAATTCAGCTCTCCAATTAATAGTTCCCGCTTTATCTCAAGACCAATCAGAAAAAAGAAAATGGCCATTAAGCCATCGTTAATCCAAAGAATTAGTGGTTTGTAGAGTTCAAAACCTATAGTTGAAAAGCCAATCTTCTGATTCCATAAAGCAGTATATGATGAGGAATAAGGAGAGTTGGCCCATATAAATGCCAGAACAGTAGTGCCGAGTAGTAAAATACCACTAAGGCTTTCTATAGAAATGAATTTTTGAAAAGGAGTAAGGATGACTTTTTTAATCATGACTGTTAAAGAAGCAGTATTTATATTGACAGGGAATGGAGGAATATTTGATAATTCTGAGCGTATCAGAAATAATAAAATAACCTCATAAACCTTACATGAAGTCTCAAATCTAAGTTCCGTTGGTAAGGGTTTATTTAATTAAAACTTGGCAACGTTTCATGTTGTATTTTGGGGCATATTCTTTAAAAATAAATAGTATTCGAAATCAAATCTATACGATTTGGCAATGTGGCCAATTGAGCTGTATTTGAGTCCTTGTGAACTCCAATTATTCTTTTGTAAATTAGATTCTGCTAGTATATAATTTGCTGGCTGAACATCAGGTACTTTTTAAAGATAATTTAGATTTTATCTAAGTTTGTACTCGATTTGAAAACTTCATCTTAACAAACAAAAAAACAATAATTGATCATGCAATATTTGGAGCCGGCTCCTATTAAGGATCGTGAGAATCCTTTGGAGTCAATGATGTCTCGCTTCGATGAGGCCGTTCGTATTCTAGGTCTTTCTGACGAGATGTATCATATTTTAAAAGTGCCTGCCCGTCAGGTAATTGTGGGCTTGCCCGTGACTATGGATAGCGGCAAGGTCAAGGTGTTTGAAGGCTACCGTGTTATTCATTCTACCATTCTAGGCCCCGGGAAAGGAGGCGTCCGTTTTGACCCGGATGTTACCCTCGACGAGGTGAACGCCCTTGCCGCCTGGATGACCTGGAAATGTGCGGTGGTTGATATTCCTTTTGGCGGAGCCAAAGGTGGTGTGGCCTGCAATCCCAGAGAGATGTCTGCCGGTGAAATGGAAAGACTGATTAGAGCGTACACAAAAGGAATGCAGGATATTTTTGGACCTGATAAAGACATTCCAGCACCCGATATGGGGACGGGCCCACGTGAGATGGCCTGGTTAATGGATGAATATTCCAAAGCAAAAGGGATGACTACACACGGTGTGGTGACTGGTAAACCTTTGGTTTTAGGAGGCTCCAAAGGTAGGGTAGAGGCTACCGGCAGAGGAGTCATGATCAGTACTTTGGTAAGTATGGCGAAACTGGGCCTTCATATTGAGAAAGCAAAAATTGCCGTTCAGGGTTTCGGTAATGTAGGTAGTTGGGCGGCAAAATTACTGGAAGAAAAGGGTTGTAACATTGTGGCCATCAGTGATATTTCCGGGGCATATTATAACGACAAAGGTATTTCCATTGCAGATGCCATAACTTACCGTGATGAAAATGGGGGGACTTTGGAAAATTTCAAAGGAGCGGAGAAAATAGACGCCGACTCACTTTTGACTTTACCGGTAGATGTTCTGATTCCTGCGGCAAAGGAAGATGTGATTACCATGCACAATGCAGATAAAATACAAGCAAAACTTATTGTAGAAGGAGCCAACGGACCTACCTCTGCAAAGGCAGATGTCATTTTGAAAGATAAAGGCATTATTGCAGTACCAGATATTTTGGCGAATGCAGGTGGGGTAACCGTGTCGTATTTTGAATGGGTTCAAAACAGAATGGGATATAAATGGGCTCTGGACAGAATCAACAGACGATGTGAAAGAGCAATCACCAATGCCTTTAATCAGGTGTATGATACCAGCCTGAAGTACGATGCTTCCTTACGAACAGCAGCTTACATCATTGCCATTGACAAGGTAGCCACTACCTACAAGTATAGGGGTGGTTACTAATTAAGCATTCAAAAGCCGGGCGTCATGTCCGGCTTTTTTTATAATTATTTATTTGATGGATTGACTTCTTACCGTTGTTTGTGGGAATTAAAAAGTATTGTTAAAGGGCAGGAATTTGCAACTTGACTTGGCAATGGCTTCGCTTTGGTTGATGTGATTAGTCGTCTTTGATCAATATATGCAGATAATGGTATTACAAATGGTTTTACGGAGCAAACACAAACAAATTTGCGATCAGACAGTAAGAGTTCTGAAATAAATGTATGCTCCAGGTTTTTTACATAAGCCGAGTTTGATTAAACAATTCAGAAGCTGAAAGCTTAGTAGATCGGATTAAATCATTTTGAGAAAGCCAAGGTTTATATATCAACTTAAGGATAAAAGGCTTTGGAATCACTCATTAAAAACTAACTTCTTATTAATTTGAACATTCCTTTTCTACTCCATTTACAGGTTTTAACTAACTTGAGTGCTAAGATTCAACCCTCTATAAATGAAAAAATATTTTGCACTCGCTGCTTGTCAATTTCTTTTTTTGATGGCCTTTGGCCAAAAATCAAACAGACCACCCAACATTCTTTTTGCTATCGCTGATGATGCCTCCTGGAAACACTTTAGTGCGTATGGCTGTAATTGGGTAAACACTCCCGGATTTGATCAGGTGGCTAGCTCAGGTTTGCTATTTAACAGGGCCTATACACCTAACGCCAAATGTGCACCTTCCAGAGCTGTCATTTTAACAGGTAGAAATAGCTGGCTGCTTGAGGAGGCCGCCAATCATTCTCCATCTTTCCCGGCTAAATTTAAAACGTATGCCGAGGCTCTGGCCGAGAATGGTTATTTTACAGGAAGTGTAGCCAAGGCCTGGGCACCAGGTGATCCCGGAAAGATCAATGGAAAGGTAAGGCAGCTCACGGGACCTAAATTTGACAAACACAAAACCAATGCACCTACAACGGGAATTTCTGACAATGATTACAGCCGAAATTTTGAAGACTTTTTAGATTCAAAACCGGTAGATAAACCTTTCTGCTTTTGGTTTGGGAGCTATGAGCCCCATAGAGACTACGAGTTCCGGTCGGGCATAAAGAAAGGGAATAAGAGCATAAGTGAGATTGACGAAGTACCGAGCTTCTGGCCGGATGTAGACAGTATTAGAGCTGATATGCTGGATTACGCATTGGAGCTCGAGTATTTTGATAGCCATCTGCAAAAAATGTTGAAAAAGCTGGAGGATCTTGGCGAACTGGAGAATACGATAGTGGTAGTTACTGCAGATAATGGCATGCCTTTTCCCAGAATCAAAGGCCAGGTGTATGAATACTCCAATCATCTACCATTGGCCATTAGCTGGCCGGAGGGAATCAAAAAGCCAGGTAGAGTGATTGATGATATCGTTAGCTTTGCAGATTTTGCTCCTACCTTTTTAGAACTGGCCGGGTTAAATCAGAACACATCACAGATGCAGACTTTTAGTGGCCGTAGCCTGACAGATATTTTCAACTCAGAAAAAGAAGGTCAGGTTAATATGGAACGCAGTTATCAGTTGCTAGGCAAAGAAAGACATGATGTGGGCAGGCCCAATGACGAGGGTTATCCTGTGAGGGGAATTCTAAAAAATGATTTTTTGTATTTGCATAATTTTAAGCCGGAGCGGTGGCCTGCCGGAAATCCCGAGACAGGATATCTGAATTGTGATGGTAGCCCTACCAAAACCTATTTGTTAGATACCAGAAGAAAAAAGGGAGATTGGACGTACTGGCAATGGAACTTTGGTAAAAGAGCGGAGGAAGAACTCTATAATATCAAAGAAGACCCTTACTGTATGCACAATTTGGCTGCAGTGCCTTTCTGGGCCGAAGTAAAAGAAGCTCTTAAAGCTGAAATGACCAAGCGACTAACTGAAGAAGGAGATCCAAGAATTTTAGGTAAAGGAGACATATTTGACCATTATCAATATTCAGGACAAGTGCATGATTATTACAACAGACAGATGAATGGAGAGGTAATTCCTGCAGGTTGGGTAAACGAAACTGATGTTGACAATGACTTAGCGAAGCAGACGGAATCAGGGCAAAATATGCCAAATTAATACCAATGTATGATTATGGTACTTATTTATAAAAGTGATAATTTGGCGGTTTAATCGTTTAAACATTTTAGTATTAGTCGACTAAGGTGCCTATTGAAATTATGAGAAGAAAAGTGATTGTCTGTTTAGCCATTCTTGTGATTGGCTTTCAAAATCTGTTTGCCCAGGAAAACAGACCCAATATCATCTGGCTTATGGCAGAAGATATGAGCTTAGATTTGGCCTGTTATGGTATGCCTGCAGTAAAAACACCAAATTTAGATAAGATGGCAGCACGTGGAGTGCGTTTTGATCACTGTTTCGTGACAAACCCTATTTGTTCTCCCAGTAGGTCTTCTATGATGGTAGGAACACATCAGACTAAAATTAATGCTCATAATCACCGCAGTAACAGAGACGTTCCCCTAGATCCCAAATACAAGCCTTTTACCTATTGGTTAAGAGAAGCTGGATATACCACAGTTTTGGGTCATCATGCAGTGCAAGGCAAAGGACGAAAAACAGATGTTAATTTTAAGCACACTGCCCTGGGCGAATGGAATGGAGTAGATAGCTTTGGTTTGTTTGATCAATACGACCGGTTTGAGAATAATGATCAACCATTTTTTGCTCAGATACAGCTAAATGTGACACATCGGGGCGACTGGTGGAACAGTATAAGAGAAAAGTCAGAACACCCTGTTGATCCGGCTAAAGTGGTTATGCCGCCATATCTGGCAGACGACCCTGTGGTAAGGCTTGATTGGGCCAAATACCTGGATCAGGTAGAGTTTATGGATTCTGAAGTGGGTATGATCTTCGATGAACTGGAGGAAAAAGGCCTGTCAGAAAATACTATAGTTATATTCATTGGAGACAATGGTCGCTGTAATCTGAAAGGCAAAGGTTATTTGTATGACTCTGGTTTAAGGATACCTCTGATCATTTATGATCCACGCTCTAAGCAAAACGGCACGGTGAGAAAAGATGTAGTCTCCTCTACAGATATTACAGCCACTATTTTGGATTATGCCGGAATTGAAATACCTGAATACATGACGGGCTCTCCAATATTTAGCCCTGAGTTTAATAGAGAATATGTATATGCCGCCAGAGATTTGTGGGATGAAATTCAAGAACAGTCCAGAGCCTTGAGTTCAGGTCAGTGGAAATACATAAGAAATGACAAACCGGAGGTTCCATATGATGCACACCAGGCTTATCTGGAGTTTTACAGGCCAGCTCTTCATGTCATGAGAAGACTTAAAGAAGAGGGGAAACTGAGCGAAATAGAAAAGCAGTTTTTTGCTGAAACTAAGGCCCGGGAAGAACTTTATGATTTGGAGAATGACCCCAATGAACTGGTGAATCTGGCCGGAGATAAACGCTATAAAAGGCAGCTGGCTTTATTAAGAAAGAAAACACTGGCCTTTGATGAGGCTATGAAAGCGGATAGTGATGTTTTTATTCCGGTTTCGGCCACAGCGGTAGAAATTCTGCAATGGGTCAAAGAGGAAAAGCCAGCTCTATATCAGCAAATGCTGAATGGAGTGGAGATTGGTTTTCATTCTCTATCAAAAGAGTTTGAAGAAAAATGAAATTACTCATGAAATGAGTATAGAATTTATTCTGGACGCTTTATTTAAACCGGCATAGATTGACTTATTGAGATGTAGGCCTGTCATAAGAATTATTGAAAATTACTAACAAATGAAAAAACGATTCAAGCTAATAAGCTCATTTTTTGTAGCCATAGGGCTGATTACAGGGTGTGCTTCATCTTCCTCGGTAAAGGAAACTAACACAGGAAAGCCAAACATTATAGTAATCTATTTAGATGATCTGGGCTATGGTGATGTGGGTGCTTACGGTGCCAAAGCCATAAAGACGCCAAACATGGATAGACTGGCTAATGGAGGAGTGAAATTTACCAATGGCTATGCCACTTCTGCCACTTGTACACCCAGTAGATATGGTCTGCTTACCGGAGTGTACCCCTGGAGAAACAAGGATGCCAAAATTTTACCCGGTTCTGCACCCTTATTGATAGACACATCTTTAGTTACTATTCCCAGAATGCTGAAAAACGAAGGCTACAATACGGCCATAGTCGGAAAATGGCATTTAGGTTTAGGCTCGGGAGTATCAGATTGGAACTCCAGAATTGATATAGGACCTAATGAGTTGGGTTTTGATTATTCATACATTTTAGCGGCTACGCAAGACAGAGTGCCTACGGTTTATATTAAGGACGGTTATGTAGAAAATCTGGACCCTAATGATCCTATTCAGGTAAGCTATGAAAAGAATTTTGAAGGCGAACCTACGGGTCTGGATAATCCCGAACTACTAAAAATGAAATGGCATCATGGTCACAATAACAGCATTGTAAACGGTATCCCAAGGATAGGTTTTATGAAAGGGGGAGAGTCTGCCAAATGGGTAGATGAAGACATGGCTGATAATTTTTTGCTCAAGGCACAAGATTATATCAAAAGTAATAAAGAGCAGCCTTTCTTCTTATATTATGCCTTACAGCAGCCACATGTGCCGCGTACGCCAAACCCAAGGTTTGTGGGAGCTACAGATCTAGGTCCGCGAGGAGATGCCATTGCTGAGGCAGACTGGTGTATAGGTCAGCTATTGGAAACACTTGAAGCTGAAGGGATATTAGAGAATACCCTCATCGTTTTATCAAGTGATAATGGCCCGGTCTTAAATGATGGTTATTATGATGATGCCGAAGAAAGAAATGGTGACCATACACCGGCAGGTGTTTTAAGAGGAGGTAAATACAGCTTATACGATGCCGGTACTCGTGTTCCGTTTATCTCTTACTGGAAAGGGAGGATAGAGCCGCAAACTTCAGATTTACTCGTTTGTCAGGTCGATCTACTGAATTCATTTGCTTCTATAGTAGGAAGTGACTTTTCTTCTCAAGACGGAATGGACCTTTCAGAGGTAATTTTGGGTACAGCTACAGAAGGTCGTAAAAATTTAATACTTGAGGCTACTTCCCGAACTTCTTTCCGTGAAGGTGACTGGGTGCTAATTCCGCCATACAAAGGGCCTGAAGTTAACAAGCAGGTAAATATTGAAATGGGAAATCTTGAAGATTTTGGACTATTTAATCTAAAAGAAGACCCGAGCCAAAAAGTCAATCTTGCTTCTAGCGAACCTGAGAAACTCGAAGAAATGAAACGTACTTTCTTAGAATTAAGAGGTGATGGTTTTCAGGAGACAGAAAAGCTGGAATTAAAATAATTGGGTGAAGAGAGTCATTCGGAAATTTGAGAGAAGACAAGTTTTTGTTCAGTTCTAAAAATTGGATATCAGGGCTCTTTGATCTTCTTTCGAAAAGAATTTTGAGTACAACAGAATAACAAAAGAGGAATTATTATTGACAAAACCATGAAAAATTACTTAAGTGCCCTTTTCATTTGTTTTTGCCTGAGCAAGGTTAGTGCTCAAAAGAAAACCACGATTTTCATTGAGGCTGAGAGTTTTGATAATAAAGGAGGTTGGGTAATTGATCAGCAATTTATGGATGTCATGGGTTCCTCTTTTTTGATGGCTCATGGCATGGGAAAACCTGTGGCAGATGCCAGCACTAAAGTAATTTTTCCTGAGGCCGGAGACTATTTTGTGTACGTAAGAACCAGAAACTGGTCGGCTCAGTGGTCTGATCAGGAAGCTGCAGGGCAATTCAAGCTACTCATTAACGGAAAGGCCTTAGAAAAAACGTTTGGAGCAGATAGTGCCGAATGGGGCTGGACCCACGGTGGGAAGGTGACGTTAAAAAAAGGCGAAGCCACAATCTCTCTCAAAGACTTAACCGGCTTTAATGGTAGATGTGACGCCATAATTCTCACGAATGATCCGGCATATAAGCCCATTGAAGACTTTAAGAAGCTCAATGATTTCAGAAACGAGTACTTTGGTTTTGATCAGAACCCGAAGGACGCCGGCGATTTTGATTTTGTAGTAATAGGTGGTGGTATGGCAGGCACTTGTGCGGCTATTTCAGCTGCAAGAAACGGAGTGAAAGTTGCTTTGATTCAGAACCGTCCTGTTTTGGGAGGCAATAATAGCTCAGAAGTAAGAGTGCATTTAGGGGGGAGGATTAATCTGGAGCCCTACCCTAATCTCGGTAATCTTGTGAACGAAATCGGCCCTGAAGAAGGGGGTAATGCACAGCCAAAATCGTATTATGAAGACGATAAAAAATTGAATGCTGTATTAAATGAGCCAAACATTTCATTGTTTTT
Source organism: Cytophagales bacterium (assembly GCA_024742395.1). Taxonomy (GTDB): domain Bacteria; phylum Bacteroidota; class Bacteroidia; order Cytophagales; family Spirosomataceae; genus Jiulongibacter. The sequence continues at coordinate 58,573 of JANSYO010000018.1, read as the reverse complement.
AAACCATCATGCTAATAAGGTGGAGGTTAATAACGGAACAATAAATAAGGTTTATGCAGTCAACATTGAAACCGGGGAAAAAGTATTTTTCGAGGCACCTCTCTTTGCAGATTGTACCGGAGATGGCACCATTGGTTTTTTGGCAGGTGCAGAGTATATGACAGGAAGAGAAAGCCGAGAGGTTTATAATGAGCCTACGGCCCCGGAGGTAGCAGATAATTTAACAATGGGGGCATCTGTTCAGTGGTTTTCTGAGAAAGCCGAAGAGCCTGTTTCATTCCCCGATATAAAATGGGGTTTGCCTTGGAATAGTGAAAAGGCCGAAGAGATCACCAAAGGAGATTGGGAGTGGGAGACAGGAATGGGGCTTGATATGACTCTGGATTTTGAACAAATTAGAGATTATGGCATGTTGGCTGTGTATTCTAACTGGTCTTACCTGAAAAACAGTGAGGCAACAAAAAATAAATTTGCTCATGAAAATCTGAAGTGGGTGGCCTATGTAGCCGGTAAAAGAGAATCAAGGAGGCTAAAAGGAGACTATGTGCTCATAGAGCAAGATCTTACCGAGCATCGGGTATATCCTGACGGTACGGCTCCTACTTCCTGGACTATAGATTTACACTACCCAGATCCGGAAAACTCAAAGCTTTTTCCCGGAGCGGCGTTTAAGTCAATAGCCAAGCACATAAAAATTTATCCTTACCCAATACCATTTAGATGTCTTTATTCAAAAAATATCAATAACCTCATGATGGCAGGGAGAGACATTAGTGTGTCTCATGTGGCTCTGGGTACCGTAAGATTAATGCGAACCACTGGTATGATGGGAGAGGTTCTGGGAATGGCAGCGAGTATTTGTAAAGAGAAGGAAACCTCACCCCGGGGTGTTTATGAAAATCATTTCGCCTCATTAGAAAATCTCATGCAAAAGGGAGTAGGTAATCCGAATTTACCTGCCATTCAAGATTACAACCTGGGAGGTACTTTAATGGAAGGAGAAAAATGAAATCGTTCCTGCTTATCTTAACCCTTTTGGCAGGTTTGTTTTCTGTCTTCCTTGAAGGAGAAACACCTGTATTTAGAGTTAAAATGCAGAATGGAGGTTATTTTCAGGTTTTTGAAAACCGTGATTCTTTGGGAATTTTAAAGGGATACTGGTCTAATATTATTGCTCCCGTTTGTGAAGATAGTGTCTGTTATAATGTAGATATTCTTTTCAAATGGAATTTACTTGGAGATTTTGTTGCATATGAAACCCCGGAAAAAAGTCCTTTAACAAAACTAGATCACATCCCTTTTACACCAGCTGATAATCAGAAGCTGCAGAGCATTCTCACCAACCATGACCTCATTTTTACCGGAATGCCTGCGGAGAAGCTAATTGTCAAAACTAAGAAAGAGGGCATTGATGGATACTCAGGGGCTACGGTAACAACTATAAAAGAGGAAGTAATTGAAGGTGCCTTATACACTTGCTACACCTTATGGCATATTGCCAATGGCCCGGTGGTTGACTCTATTCGTAGCCATACTAAGAAACTGATGGATGATCAGATGATACAAGAGATGCTGAAAATGAATAATTCAAAAGCTCATTATTTTTTGATTAACAGTTTGTCTGAGACTCAATATAAAAATCACCTTCCGGTAATCCTGAAATTAACACTTGAAGGCAAAGGCTATTTTCCTAAAAATGCTTTTGAGAAGATTCCTTCTCATCTTTTTGAGCAGCAAGGTTTGCAAGAGTTTCTAATAAAAAATTATCACGAATACTCGTATTATACACAAATGGCCATCCTGAAAAAGCTTCAGGGTGTACGGCTCAGTAAGCCACTATTATTGTCTTTGATAGAGCAATTAGATGAAAGAAATAGCGGTCAAAACCAGCGTATTGTGAATCTAGTGATTGCTAATGAAAATAAGGAATTATTAAAAGTATTAGGAGAGGAAATCCGGCTTAAAGAAGTGAATCTTAATTCAGAACAAAGAGAAAAGCTTGAAGGGCTCGGAATTTTGTAAAGCACGTAAATTTTGGAAATATGAAATTGATTCACACTATACTGGTTTGTAGCTTATTGTATCTTGGGTTTTCCTGCTCCGAAAAAAGTGCGGAGTCTAAAGAAGATGGCGAGTTTCAAGTTTTTCCGCATAGAATGCCCAGTGAAAAGCCAGATTTCCCCTTAAGTGCTTCTACGGAAAGGATGTTCGATTATCCGGCACCCAGAGTACAGGATAATGAGCTGTTTACCCAGTTTAAATATACCCGTCTTCAGGGATTCGATTACAATAATGGAGATGGGACGGTGTCTCGAAGAGACCCTTCAAGACCTATTTTTGTGAATGGTCAATACTATATGTGGTATACCAAACGAGTTACTAAAGTGCCTCCAATAGGTGCAAGCCGGGCCAAAGAAGCCACAAATGAAATACCCTCTACTGACTGGGATCTTTGTGACATATGGTATGCCACCAGTAAAGATGGCATTACATGGGAAGAAAAGGGTATAGCAATAAAGAGACCAGAGAAGCCCCAGCCGGGCTGGCGTTCAGTCGCTACACCTGATATTTTGGTTTGGAAAGGTAAATACTACCTGTACTATCAGGCATTTAACGAACCAAGCGGACTCAAAGGCGATTGGTGTCCTGTTTCGGTATCTTATGCTGATTCACCCGATGGCCCTTGGACCGTAGGAGCTGACGAGGTGATCCCTTTTGGAAAAAAGGGAGAGTGGGATCAGGATGCCACACATGATCCCCAACCAATTGTATACAAAGGAAAAATATACTTGTACTATAAGGCCGCCTATAATAAATGGCCAGACCTGCGTGATAAGTATGCCGTGGCACATGGATTAGTCATTGCAGATAATCCTTTGGGCCCTTTTGTTAAACACAAACTAAATCCGGTGCTGAGTTCCGGGCATGAAACTACTTATTTTCCTTTTAGAGGAGGTGTAGCTGCATTGGCCATAAAAGACGGCAATGAAAGAGAAACTATGCAGTATTCTGAAGATGGAGTCAATTTCAGGATTGCCTCAGTTTTATCTTTGACTCCTACGGCTGCCGCACCGTTTGTTACCGATGCATTCACCAATACCAAGGATGGCAGAGGTTTTACCTGGGGATTAAGCCATTTTATTAATGCCGGTACAAGAGATAAAAGCTATTCAATAATTGCAAGATTCGACTGCGATCTCAGCCTGGACTTTAATGACCCGATATTCAAAAATACAGGTGTTTGGCACAAGCCTGAAGTGTATTTTGCTCAGGGAATGGAAAGAAAATAAAGAACTTAACACGTTTGTTTTGTGCGAAATTTATTAGACTCATAGTCTTTTCATACTCTTTGATTCTTTCTACTTTTCAGAAAAAAACGAATTCTTTGAAAAAGCTAATCCGCACGAGTCTAAAACTACTCCTTTTGCTTTGTTCTTTTCCTGGCTTTACCCAAAATTCTTACTCTAATCACCTTTGGGAAATCAGTGGAAACAATCTGCCGGCTCCGTCTTATTTGTTTGGCAGCATGCATCTCAATGATGAAGATTTGTTTCAATTTGACGACTCCCTTTTTGTGGCTATCCGGAATTGTCAGCTGATAGCCGCGGAGGTAAATGTCAATGAGGCAGATTCTCTTCTTATGGATTATTTCTACCAAAAAATAATTGAGAATAAGGAAGAAGAGGATGGGAAAGGTGGTTTTGGCGAAAACATGGAAGAATCTTTTCAAAAAGATGGAATGCCCACCTTTCTTGATGGCTATTTGTTTCAGGTGGGTTTAAATCTTGGCTTGGCACCCAGAGGTCTTGAGAATACCGCAGACCAATTAAACATGCTGGGCAATATAGATACTGATGATCTGGATTTTGACATAAATTCGGAGGATTACCTTGACTTGAAAAAGATTTATTTAAGCAATAATTACGAAAAGCTGGAAGCCTATGCCATAGAAATGTCAGAGACTTTTGAAGAGGATCTGGAGTTACAAAATAGAAATATTATTCAGGCAAATGCTTTTATAAAACTTGCCCGGCAAAAGCCAACTTTTGGAATTGTGGGAGCTGCCCATCTGGCAGGTGAAGGGAGTGTGCTCTCTCTATTGAAGAAGCAAGGTTTTGCGGTTAGAAGAGTGAAGAAGGGTAAACCCAATCTTGAAATTCACAAAGTGTATGAGGCCGGCAATGATACGGAATGGAAAACAGTTTCCAGTCAAAAGTTTCCTTTTCAGTTTTTGTCTAAGTCGAGCATGCTACCTCAAAGTTTTCAGGGTATCGGAGAGGTTAGTATTAGCTCTAATATATCCAGGGGACTCATTTACATGATGATGGCTTTCCCATCATTTCTTGCCAGTCCTGAGGTAATAGAAGAAGGTATAGCCAAAGAAATGCTCAAAGGTGAGAAGACCGAGAGCAAGTTAATAGTGGCTAATGACAGCCTGAGAATCATTGAGTTTTCAGGTATGGCCAATAATCAACCCTCCCGAATTCGCATAACAATGACGAAGTTATACTCTGTTATTCAAATAGTGATTGGTTTTAGTGAGGCGTCAATGAATTTTTCCGGGATCTCCACTTTTTTTGAGGGTCTGAAACCGACTTCAATAGAGCAAAAGGTAGCCCATTGGGTAAATAGAAGCACCGAGAGTGGCGATTTCTATTTCTATTTTCCGGAAGATGTGGAGCTTAATGTGATGGAAAGCCCAATGGAGGGATTTGAAGATAGAGGTAATATCAAAATTCATTTTGGAGTATATCAAGACCCTACATCCAAAGACATATATGCAGTTAGGTATAACGGTTTATTGCCTGGCGTAACTTATTTGAAGCCATTTGGTGCTCTTAAACAGCAGACAGAAATAGTAGCTGCCAGTCAAAATGCCGTAATAGAGGAGTACCATGCTCTGTTAGAAGAAAAGGTACCTACAGCCTACGCTGTTTTCAGTAAAGAAGATGGCTCATCTGTCTATGTAAAAAACATGGTGAAGGGGTCCAGAAGTTTTATGTTCATGCAAAGTGCTGAGAATGGTCAACGCGATGCTACCTTTTTTAGGAATAGTGGTTTTAAGGATTCACTTCAGATTAGATTTAAACCCTTTTCATATGAACCTTTTGGTTTAAATATGTTAATGCTCCCTAATGAATTCCGTGAAGAGCCTGTTCAAAAAATGAACATGACAGAAACTGTGTTTGCTTTTAACTCAGATCAGGTAGGTATAGATGCCAGACTGTCTTTTAACAGGTTCGGAGAGTATGATCACCTTGATCCGGAGGATTTTCAATACTCCATAGATGATTTTAAACTGACGGAAAGAGATTCTATTTATACCTTCAAAACCGGGCTTCTGGAAGGTAGTTGCCCTTATTATGATGTGACCTTTGAAGAGGATTCTACCTTTGTTTTGACCAGAGTCAAAAGCTTTATCTGTAATGGCTATGAGTCTTCCGTTAAGGTGAGTGCCCCACCTGCTACATTTAACAATGAAGCCATTAATCAAATTTTTAACTCTATAGAGCTGAGCATTGATAGTCTCTCTACCTTAAAAATAACGGAGTCAAAAGCCGATAGACTATTGGAAGATTTGCTTTCAGAAGATTCTTTGACTTTCAGCAAAGCAGAGCAATCCTTAATTAACTATACCGGTTTCAGAGCGGCAGATTTTGATGAATTGCTTAGAGCTATTGCTAAGAAGTATGCTTCAGATAAGGTAAATAAACACCTGATAGATCGTTTGTATGAATTGGATTTTGACATGGAAATGAGTCAGAAATTGAAGTCTTTTTATGATCAATTAAATACCGATGAATTAAAGAGCTATTGGGTTGAAAATGAATCATATAAAGGTGATAGCCTTCACCATGAGCGATTGTTTTACTTTCTTGAGAACTCCAAAGATGGACAGAGCTTCGCTATCTATGATTTGTTTGGTGATTTGATGGACTCACTCGAATTGATTGAAGAATACTATGAACCGCTCAAAACATTGGTGAATAGAGACATTGCCCGGGACAATGTGATGCTCTTACTTAGTCAAAGGTATTTTGCTGATTCAACTTTCGAGGACTTAAAGGCTGATAAAGTATGGTTTGATGAGAAAATCCGGCATGGAGTGGATCAATATCTGGCTGAGGCATCAGGCGGTGAGTATCTTGCTAATTATCTGGATACCTATTTGACACACTGTACTTCTTGTTATCGAAGCAAAGAACTGGAAGAAAAGCTGATTGAAAATCAGGAGGCATACACTTTAGTTATTCTCCTGGAAAAGAAATTAAAGAATAAAGAAAAAGTATCAAAGCAACTTCTGGAGGCAAACTTAAATAGTTATTTAGCCTATGATGTTCATACCATTTATTCTAACTACGGCAAGAAATTGCCGAAAAAATGGAGTGCTTCATCTGAAGTAGCCAAAGCCCTTTTTTATACAATGGCCTATGAATACAACGACTTTTGGGTAGAAAATGTAAGTCTGCTAGAGTCATTTAAATCTGAAGAGAATTCTGCTGAAACCATGTATTTAATTAAAGGGAAACTGAAAGATTCAGAAGCTATGGTAATAGGACTTATTGGCCCGTTTGTGAACGGAGAATATCAATCTGAAAAGCCAAAGATAGTTTTTGACAATATGCAGGAAGGTGTCTCCATAGAAGAATATAAAGCTCAATTATCTGCCTGGATTCTGGAATGAAAACTATGAATATACAGAACTAACGAGTTATTTGGAGATGATTTGCTAATGATAGATCGCAGAGTCCCTAACGGAGACTCTGCTACGGGAAAAAAAAGGTCACATGCTTTTTAAGCAGTGACCTTTCGTATTTCATTAATTTGGATTAGTCTGCCATTACTACAGCACCAACTTCCATAGCAGGTTTCAAGTCGTCATAAAATTTGTAAGCGAGAGCTATTTTACCATTCTCTATTTTAACAGAATAATGCCAGGGTACTGAGATATCTTTTCCACTTTCGTTATGCATACAGCTATATATTCCCCACATATATACCCAGTCGCCTGTATAGGGCTCTTCAGTGGCTGTAATACCTGTGGCTGCTAGTATTCCAATGTTCTGATTACTTCTCGTGGTGGCAATTTTCGCCCACTGTTCCACTTCTTGATCTATAGAAAGAGTATCTCCGAAGGCTGGCCCAATAGACTTATATCCGGGCGTCACAGAGTTCTTTGCTACACTTCCGTCTCCGTTAACTAGTGAAGTAAAGTAATCGTTTACTAAAGCGAAATTGACAGTATCATTTTCACTTACGTAGTATGTTTTGGAATTAGTAGCAGTTTCGGCGGCTTCATTGCCAGAGCTGGAAGGTGTGCAAGAATAAAATGCAGTACCGGCAGATGCAATTACAGCTAATGTCAAGGATTTGAAAGTGTTTTTCATGTTTTTCGAATTTATTTATTTTTGAGATTTAACCTCTTTTATTCGCCGAACAAGATATATGGAAAAGCCTTTGATACCCAATTATTTTTAGGGAGCGGTCGCTGTAAATGGTTTATTCTCAAAAATATAGGAGATGCAATGCAGTAAAAATTGTTTAAGGTGGTGCGTTTGGCTTTCCCGATTGCAGGGTTTCCGCCAAGAACTCTGCTGTATTTCTTGGGGAAGATTTGGAATATGCATTGAAACAAGACTGATCAAATAAAAAGAAAGCATTTGGTTTGGTTCTTCTTATGTCAGGAAAGAAGATTGCCTAAATTTGTCCGTCGTATCATTGGTCTCAAGCCAATCAATTAAAACCATATACTATGATTCTTGAATTCGCGAAGCTGTTCATCAAAAACGATCAAATAGAAGCATTTATAGCAGTGATGCCTAAAGCAGAGGCAGTTATTTCAAAGGCCAAAGGCTTTAAGTCTATCAACTTCAAAAGATCAGTAGAGAATCCTACTACTTTTGTGGCAATGATAGAATGGGAAACGCTGGAAGACCATACGGTGGGTTTTAGAGAGTCAGAACTCTTTCCGGAGTGGAGAGCGGTGATTTCTCCTTACTTTGAATCAGCTCCGGAGGTAGAGCACTTTGCAATTGCCTAAGGAATATAAATCTGGAGCATTCGCTTTAGAATAATTCAACTATTGAAATAAAATGGAGAAGAAAACTGTATTAGTTACCGGTGGTGCAGGCGAAATAGGCTCTGCAATTAGTAGAAAATTTGCAGAGAGCGGATATTCAGTAGTCATCACGTACAACAGTAATCTTAAAAAAGCTGAGTCCGTGTTGGCTTCATTGCCTGGTGAAGGGCACTGCCTGTTCCATGCACCCAATACCGATGCAGAGAAGGTAAATGCTTTATCGGCCTTTGTTGAGAAGCAGTACGGTAGTTTAGATGTTTTGGTTAACAATGCAGGAATAACCATACCTGTTAATCACGATGATCTGAACGGCCTTTCAGATGAGTGGATAGATAAAATAATGCAGACCAACTTCAGAGGTGGTTTTGCTATGGTAAGGGCTATGAAAGACCTGCTTCTCCGCTCTAAAGAAACCACAGCTTTGGTGGTTAATATCTCCTCTATAGCCGGAGTTTTTGCGGTGGGTTCTAATGTGGCCTATTGTGCTTCTAAAGCAGCCGTGGATTCTATGACTAAATCTCTTGCCAGAGCTTTGGCACCAAAAATCAGAGTTGTATCCGTCTCTCCGGGCTTTGTAGAAGGAGAATATACTAAGAATTTTCCACCAGAGTTTTTGATTAGCCAAATGGAGAATACGCCATTGAAACGTTTTGCCACCGGGCATGACGTAGCCAAAGCCGTTCATTCTCTAACAGATGCACTTTCTTTTTCTACGGGTACTATTATTACGGTAGATGGAGGCAGGCTTCTCTAATTTTCGCAGGTTTACATTGCACCGAGACTTGTAGAATATATACTCTCGAGATCTGCGTGGCATTAAGAGTAATCTAGTGAAGCATGTAAGAGAAGGCTAAAGGAATGACGAAAGGAAATTCAATTCTTAGAAATTGAATCTTTTATTGCTTAAAAAGCACAGTGCTTACAATCATTTACGATTTTGTTATCCGTTGATTTAATGCTTTTTATTATGTGTTTTTTTCTTTAATCTTAAATAACCTTTATCTATTGAAACATGAAAAAAATCTTAATGCTTTTGTTTGTCTTAAGCTTCCAAACGCTAACGGCACAGAAAGTTATAAAACTGTACGATGGAATTCCTCCTGGTTCTGAAAACGCAACATGGTCTGAGCAAATATCCACGCAAAACCAATTCAATACTGAAGTGGTCTATAATGTTAAGGAGCCTTCAATCATCGCTTATTTGCCACCTGAACATCTTAATACGGGTACTTCCGTAATAATAGCACCGGGTGGGGCATTTCATACTTTGAGTATAAATAGCGAAGGCATAGAAGTAGCGAAATATTTAAACAGTATTGGAATAGCAGCTTTTGTCCTGAAATATCGTGTGGCCCCAAGCTTTACAAATGACCCGGTCAAAGAATTACTCTCCAAGATGAAGAATCCCGAAGCCTTGGATACTGAAAACGAACCCTATATAGAATTAGCCTTGGCAGATGGACTAAAGGCTGTTGAATATGTTCGTGAGCATGCAGAGGAAATGAAGCTGAATCCTGACAAAATTGGCTTCATGGGCTTTTCGGCTGGCGGAACACTCACCATGTCGATAGTTTACAATGGTAACCAAAAAAGTAAGCCGAATTTTGTAGTACCCATTTATGCTTACGAGCCTGCCATTATAGGCTCTGATGTTCCTTCAGAGAAGACACCGATTTTTATAACAGTGGCTGGTGATGACCAGTTAGGCATGATGCCCATGAGTATTTCCATTTATAAGAAGTGGTTTGAAGCAGGGCAGCCGGCAGAGCTTCACATTTATGAGAAAGGTGGTCATGGTTTTGGCATGAGAAAGCAAAAACTTCCGGTAGATACCTGGTACGAGAGGTTCGGTGACTGGCTTTGGACCCAGGGCTTACGAGATAAAATAAGACCCAGTAAATATGAAAAGATTTTTGGTCAATGGGAGGTAGCCCAAGGTGAAAAGGAAGCAGGAAATAGATTGAGACAGGATATGGGTGGAGTCAATAGGTACGCGGCCTCAAATAAAAAGGAGATGGGGAAAAAGATCAATGCGGTGCTCATTGGCGATTCAATTACCGATGCCTGGTATTCTTTAGATTCAAGCTTTTTTAAACAGAATAATCTGTTGGGAAGAGGCATTAGTGGTCAGACCTCTACGCAATTACTGATTCGATTCAGGCAGGATGTGATAGATCTAAAGCCGGAAAAGGTATTGATACATATTGGTACCAATGATGTGGCTGAAAATACTGGCCCTTACAGTCAAAAATTGACTCTTGGAAATATTGAATCGATGATAGACCTGGCTGAAAAGAACGGCATCAAAGTGGTCTTGGCATCAGTTCTTCCGGCTAGCCGATTTGAGTGGAGGTTAGGTCTGGGTGATAAATCTGCAGAGATCGTTGAACTCAATCAGAATATCAAAGCCTTAGCGAAGAAAAGAGGACTTGTTTATATCGACTATCATTCAGCCTTAAAGAATAAAGAAAACGGATTGGATCCCGAGTATGCTGAAGATGGAGTTCATCCTACTTTGAAAGCTTATGGCATAATGGGGAAGCTAGTTCTGGAAGGCCTGAAATAAATTATCCTGTTCCGGTTTTTCTTATCTGACAGTTCTGAGTTTAACTTTTGACATAGAATAATTTAGGACCTTTTTATAATGCCCGGATTATTACAATTTTTAGTACTCATCTTGTCGAAAAGTACGCAAATTTTGATATCTGCCTTAAAAAGAAATCAATGTTTTAACTCCGCCTAGTATATTTATGGCTGTCAAAATTTCAACCCACTTGTGAATATGAATTTTCTGCGTTGGAGTAAATATATTTTGCTCTTCCTTTTTTCCTTTTTGATTTTCTCTTTTAATACCAATATCTTTTTTGATGAACCGGAAATCTCTCTGGATTCCTATCAGGTAGAAGAAGGATTTGAACTAAGTCTGGTAGCTTCAGAGCCACACTTTACGGCCCCGGTAACCATGGATTTTGACGATCAGGGTAGAATTTGGGTAGTAGAGATGAAAGGCTATATGCCAAATCTTGAAGGTATAGGAGAAGAAGAGCCGAACGGAAGAATTACTATTCTGGAAGATTTAGATCATGACGGTAGGGTAGATCATTCCAAAGTATTTATGGATGGGCTGGTACTTCCACGTGCCATAGCCCATGTATACGGCGGCTTGCTATATACAGATGGCCCCGCTCTCTACTTTGTGAAAATAAAAAATGACAAGCCGGGTAAGAAAACGCTTGTTGACCCTATTTATGCAGATGGCGGTAATGTGGAGCATCAGCCCAATGGCCTGATGATGAATATTGACAACTGGATATACAATGCCAATACACATTTCAGATACCGTCTACTGAACGGAAAATGGATCAAAGAGCCAAGTTCATACCGTGGGCAATGGGGAATCACTAAAGATAATTTTGGCAGACTTTACGTAAACAATAACTCAACCCAAATCCAGGGAGATCATGTTTTACCCAATGCGGTAATTCGTAATCAGTATTATAAGCCGAGATCCTCGGTTAGTCAGACCCTCACCAGAAATCAGCGAGTTTACCCTTTACATGCAACGGCTGTAAACAGAGGGTATATGAAGGGAGTATTAGATGAAAATGGTTTACTGAGAAATGTAACTGCCGCCTGCGGTCCTTTGGTTTACAGAGGAGGTAATTTCCCTGAATCATATGACCAGAATGCTTTTGTTTGTATACCAGAAGCTAACTTGATTAAACGAAATCTTCTTCATTTTGGAAATACCAGCACGGTTGCCGAACAGGCATGGGAAGGTAAGGAGTTTATAGCTTCTACCGATGAAGGATTCAGACCCGTGAATCTTTTTAATGGTCCGGATGGTGCTATGTATATTGTGGATATGCATAGAGGGGTAATCCAGCATAAAGCGTTTATTTCACAATACCTCACCGAATTATTATCAGAAAGGAAACTGGATACTCTTTTAAATCAGGGAAGAATATTAAAAGTAGTCAGCAAGGAAAAAGCCTTAAACAGTTATGAGAACCTAGATAAGGTTTCTTCAAAAGAATTGGTTGGATTACTAAGTAGCTCCAATGGCTGGATAAGAGACCGTGCACAGCAGTTGCTTATACAGAGAAAGGCTAAGTCTGTTAAAAAGGATCTTTTTGGTTTAGCAATGAATGAAAATAATCACATAGCATCATTACATGCTTTGTATTCTCTTGAAGGAATGAATCTCCTTTCTTTTGAAAATTTAGCAGAGGTTTTAAATGCCTCGCAAAACCGTGAAAAGATCGCTCATGTTTTAAGGTTATTAGAATCCTTTGCTTCAATTAAATATTCCAGGGATATGAATAGTATGGCTGAGGCCGTTTTAGCTAAGAATGACCCATTTTTAGATTTATATCTTGGTATTTCTCTGCACTCATGGATGAAAGTTTCGTCTGAGACTTATTTACCTGTTGTATCAAAAATAGCACAAAGAAATAGTCAGGATAAAGTTATTCAGGAGGCATTGGTGAGTACCCTCTCCGATATGGAAGGGCTTTTCATTGAAAACCATAAACCAAATAGCCTTTTGAAGAGTTATTTGGAACTGGCTTTGAAAAACAGAGAGGGCAATGAAATGAATTCCATTTTTGTGGTAGAATCAAGAAAAGATGATAGCCGTACCAATGGATTAAAGTTATTCCGCACTATCTGTGGAGCATGTCATGGAGCAGATGGGACAGGTATAGATGGTTTGGCTCCTCCATTAAAAGATTCAGAGTATATTGATGGGTCAATCCATAGATTAGCTTCTATAATTTTACATGGCATTAGCGGCCCTATTCATGTAAATGGTAAGCTTTATGAGTTGGCGAACGATATGCCGGCATTAGTAAGTAATTCTGATATTAGCGACCAGGACATAGTAGATATCGTACACTTTCTTCAAAATGCTTATGCCAAAGAGGAGAAACGTATATCAGCGGCTGAAGTAAAAAAGCTTAGAGAAGACAAACCTTCAACGGGCTTGTACACAGAAAAGGAACTTCTCGAGAAGAAGTTTGAGAAATAGTTAAGCGGGCTAATGGAGCAATTTCATATTTTATTGAATAGAAATTTCTAATTTGTATTCCATTGCCTAATGAAATGAAAATATTCTATGCTGACATCTGTTTCGCCTAAACTTCCCTACATAGATAAAAGTGCTACCAAAGAGTTTTATACAGAGGGTTTGGCTTTTGAGCTTGTCTCTGAATATCCGGAGTATTTGATTCTGAAAAGAGATAAGATAGAACTTCATTTTTTTCCGTATCCCAGCTTGAAGCCTGATAAATCAGACTTCATGATTTATGTTCGCCTAAGTGAGGGCATTGAAGACTTCTACAAAGAAATTCAGCAAAGAGGAGTTAGGATTCATCCTAATGGAGCAATGGAAACTAAGCCATGGAATCAAAAAGAGTTTTCAATTCTTGATCCCAATGGCACGTTACTTACTTTTGGTCAAGCAGTAATTCCTGCTTAATCTACATTTTTTGAGCTGTTAATCCAGGTCATGATACCGGCAACAAGTGCTGGCAAAGCGAAGATCAGAAAGTTGGTTCCGATGGTGAGTCCCATTCCTATAAGGACCCCAGCTAAAGCGGGCCCAACAATTCCCCCAAATCTCCCGGCACCCATTGCCCAACCAATTCCAGTTGTTTTTATTTGAGTAGGGTACATTCTGGCCGCAAAGGCGTACAGACCTACAAATCCTCCCTGAATACCAAAACCCAAAAGTGCAAAAACCAATAGAATGTAATCTGAACCAACAAAGAATCCAAAACAGGCCATAAGAGCTGCGGTTAAAATCAGGATGATTCCGATGGTTTTTTTGAGTCCGTATTTACTGGAGAAATATCCTTGGGTGATTATACCGAAAAAGGCACCAATATTAAAGACTGTACCGGCATAAATGGCGAGCTCTAATGATAAACCCGCGTCAGTGGCTAGTTTCGGAATCCAGCTGGTCATAAAAAACAAGGCTGCGAAGGCCATAAACAGGGCTGTCCATAGTTGCAATGATGGTTTTCTGTATTCGCCGCTAAGAAGCTCACCTACAGGAATAGCTCCGGTGGGTGTGGCTTTTTGAGGGAGTTCGGTAATATTTTCAAAGCCCATTTTGCTTAAAATTTTGTTCACTTTTTGCAGGGCATTTTTAGGCTGCTTTTTTAAATAAAAGTCAATAGACTCAGAAAGGAAAAAGATTATCAACGGAATAGAGACCAAAGAGGCATAGCCGGCGTAGCGGTACATCTGTTCCCAGCCTTCAGTAGGGATAATTTTAGCGGCTACCAGTCCGGACAAAACGGCTCCTACCGGGTAGCCCGAAATGACAAAACTTACCCAGAAGTTTCTTGATTTGTTTGGGGTGTACTCTGAGGCAAGTGCCGCCGTACTGGCCAGCATGCAGCCTATGCCTAGTCCGGCAAGAAAACGATATATAAGTAAATGATTGACAGTAGTGGCAGTGGAGGTCATGAAAATAGCCAGACCCATGAGAATTCCACTGATAAGTATCATGTTCTTTCGGCCTATTTTATCTGCAAACGGAGCGATGAGCAAGGTACCTAAAGTCATACCGGCCAATCCGGCCCCGAAAACAGTGCCGAGAGTTTGAGGGCTTACGTTCCATGCTGTGGCAATTGCCGGAGCTGTATAAGAAATTACCAGCACATCCATGCCATCAAGCATGTTCATTAAGAAACAAATGAAAATAGTGCTGTACTGCAGTTTTGTTAACTGGCTGTTGTCAATCAGTTCAGTGGGAGAAAAAGACATTTTATTCAATAGGGTATTAATTGAAATAAATGTAAGACCAAAAAATTATACTTCCGGCCTTTAGTGTCCTTATTTAGCCTTTTTTATTCGTTTTTTGCTGTATTTATATCAGCCACTTTAGTATGTATGCCTGTTCAATCGGCTCAAAGAATCATCTCAGGAATATTACCCTCAATTATTAAGCGGCCTATAGTGGCTTTTTTAATCATTTCTATACTCACTCCTGGTGCCTTTTCAAGAAGCTTAAATCCTCCGCCGTCTTGTACCTCAAGAAAGGCCAGTTCTGTGACGATTTTCTTAACACAACGAATACCGGTTAAAGGCAGAGTGCATTTCTCCAGAAGCTTAGATTCTCCGTATTTATTGACATGTTGCATGGCGACTATAATGTTCTTGGCAGAGGCAACCAAATCCATTGCTCCACCCATTCCCTTAACCATTTTACCTGGAATTTTCCAATTGGCAATATCTCCATTTTTATCTACTTCCATGGCTCCCAAAATTGTCAGATCAATGTGTTCACCCCTAATCATGCCGAAACTTTGGGCAGAGTCGAATAAAGAAGAGCCCGGGAGCATACTCACGGTCTGTTTACCGGCATTTATTAAATCAGCATCAATATTCTTTTCGTCAGGAAAAGGACCAATCCCTAAAAGGCCATTTTCAGATTGCAACATTACATGCACTCCTTCAGGGATATAGTTTGCCACCAAGGTAGGAATACCAATACCCAGATTCACATAATACCCGTCTCTTAATTCCTGCGAAATTCTTTTAGCTATACCGTATTTAGTTAATCCAACTCCATCAGGGTTTAACAGTGGTTTCTCCAGGTTGTTTTGCTTGCCGGAAGAAATTGTTCGTTGTTCTATTCTTTTTTCATAGCCTTGACCTTGAAAAATTCTTTGAACGTAAATTCCGGGAACATGTAC
Source organism: Cytophagales bacterium (assembly GCA_024742395.1). Classification (GTDB taxonomy): domain Bacteria; phylum Bacteroidota; class Bacteroidia; order Cytophagales; family Spirosomataceae; genus Jiulongibacter. Next base: position 42,787 of record JANSYO010000018.1, on the reverse strand, counting down.
TGAATTCGGGTCAATAGAACCGGCGGGTAGTAGTTCTTCTACCTCTGCAATACATACCTTTCCTGCAGCGGCCATCATAGGACTAAAATTCCTTGCCGTCCCTTTAAAAATTAAATTACCGGCCGTATCGCCTTTCCAGGCTTTTATGAGCGTAAAGTCGGCTCGTAAACTACTCTCCAATAAATATATTTTGCCATTAAACTCTCTGGTTTCTTTTCCTTCTTGTACTTCGGTTCCTACGCCAGCCGGAGTATAAAAGGCAGGGATGCCCGCACCACCTGCTCTGATTCTTTCTGCCAGTGTACCTTGAGGAATCAAGTCTACTTCGAGTTCTCTGGAAAGAAGTTGACGTTCAAATTCCTTATTTTCTCCAACGTACGACGAAATCATTTTTTTGACCTGGCGGGTCTTTAATAATAAGCCGATACCAAAGTCATCTACTCCGGCATTGTTTGAAATACAGGTAAGTCCTTTGGTCCCTTTTTTGACAAGGGTTTCGATTAGATTCTCAGGTATGCCGCATAAACCAAAACCACCAAGCATAACAGTGCTATTATCGAAAATGTCATAAAGGGCTTCTTCGGCGTTTTTTACTTCTTTATTAATCATAATTTGTAGTCTTTAATAGGTTGATTTACTATGGCTTTATGGAGTTTCAGGTTTTTGCTGAAACAGGTCCTCAAGCTGTTTTTTAAATTCAATTTTCCTGTCTATTTGGCCCCCATCCTGATGCCGCCATCTAAACGAATGACTTCAGCATTCAGCATTTTATTCCTGATAATGTGAAGTACTAAGGCGGCAAATTCATTTGGATTACCCAGTCTTGGTGGAAAGGGGATTTGTGTAGCCAAAGAGTTTTGTGCATCCTGCGGTAATGCTCTTACCAATGGAGTTTCAAAAATGCCGGGAGCAATGCTTACAACCCGAATCCCCATTCGGGCAAATTCCCGGGCCAATGGAAGTGTCATGGCTACTATTCCGCCTTTTGAGGCGGCATACGCTGCTTGCCCTATTTGCCCGTCATAGGCTGCCACTGAGGCTGTGTTAATAACCACTCCTCTTTCTCCATCTACTCCTGGCTTATTGTGTTGCATATTGTTTACGGCCAGCCGGATAACATTAAAGGTACCCACCAGATTGATATCAATGACCTTTTGGAAAAAATCTAACTCATGAGGTCCGTTTTTACCTACAACTCTTCTCGCCGGACCAATACCCGCACAGTTTATTAACCCATCTATCTGGTTATACTTTTCCAGAACTAGATTCAGAGAGTTTTGTACTTCATCTTCATTACTTACATCGGCGATTATAGTAGTCAAATGTTCATCTCCCTGAAGATCGGCAGGTTCAGCAATATCTACAATGGCCACATTGGCTCCTTTACTCAAAAGCAATTTGGCTGTAGCCAATCCAAGTCCGGAAGCACCTCCGGTGATCAGAAATGTTCTGTTATGTAATTCCATCATTGGTAATTCATTTAAACAGTTACTTTATCCTCATTGAGCAGTACCTTATTGAGGTAGCTCGCTTTACTTAACTCATATTTATAATAGTATTTGAGTGTGTTTTGATAAGAGAAATAATCATTGGGATCCTCATTTTTGGCTGCGAAAGCGATATCGAGCCATTGCCAGGCAATCGTTAGAATGCTGAAGAGTTCCATGTAAATGGTAGCATCTGCTAAATATTCTTTGGTTTTACCTTTCTTGAGTAGATCCAAGAGTTTTAGGGTAGTGTCAAAGAATTCAGTACAGGCAAGCTCTAACTTATTTGCATATGTTTGCATCCAGTCTTTGGTTCGGGCCTTTTTTATACTCAATTCCACTTCTTTTTTCCATAGATGAAGGGAGGCTCCATTCTCCTTAATAATTTCTCTACCCATAATGGCCAGCGAGTGAATGCCTGTGGTGCCTTCGTAAATGCTGCTTATTCTCACATCTCTGACTAATTGTTCTAATCTGAAGTCATTGGTATAGCCATACCCACCCAGAACCTGCATTCCTTGATTAGTCGCCTGAATGCCCATTTCGGCTCCAAAAGTTTTGGCCACCGGCGTAAGAAGTTCGGCTAATTCGCCAAAGTTTTTGCTGTCTGATACCTTGGCTAAATCTAAATATTTATAACATCTTAATAGCAGGCAAAGCCCACCTTCCACCACCGACTTTTGCATAAGAAGCATTCTTTTAACATCGGCATGTTCAATGATTTTACACTGTTCTTTTGAGGTTCTGTCTGTCTTTCCCTGTATTCTTTCTTTGGCATACTGATGTGACAAATTATAGGCAGCCGAAGCTATGGATATTCCGTTTAGTCCCACACCAAGTCTGGCACTGTTCATCATCTTAAACATTTGGGGCAACCCCTTATTGACCTCACCTAGCAGAAAACCTATGCAATTGTCTTGCTCACCGAATGCCAAATGCATAGCAGGTGTAGCCTTTTGGCCCATTTTATGGAATATGCCAATTGATTTAACATCGTTACTTTCAGCTGAATATATTCTTTGCTTAGGTACAGCAAAGAGGGAGATCCCTTTTGAACCTTTGGGTGCCCCTTCTATTCTGGCCAGAACCAAATGAATGATGTTTTCGGTGACATCATGATCACCTGCAGAAATAAAAATCTTTTGACCTTTGATTTTGTATGTACCATCCTGATTTTGAACAGCAACGGTGCTTATTTCAGAAAGTGAGCTTCCTGCCTGAGGTTCTGTAAGACACATGGTGCCCAGCCATTCGCCATTAAGTAATTTTGGTAAAACTTTTTTCTTTAAAAACTCATTTCCGAATTCCAATATCATCTCAATACAGCCATGAGTCAAATCGCTGTACATCACAAAAGCATTGTGTGTACTGGTAAGAAAATAATTTGCCGCTCCATAGACCATTTTGGGCAGCTGCTGCCCATTGTACTCAAATGGAGAAGTGGCTGCCATTAAGCCTGTTTCTGCATTTTCCTTTATGAAGTTCTTTAGGTTAGGATGTACTTTTACTTTTCCATTCAAAAGTTGGGGTTCATTTCTATCAGAAGCTACAAAGGCCTCATCTAAATGTTTTTCAGCCAACTCAGCGGCTATATCCAAAGTCATTTTCGTCGTTTCGAGGTCGTGTGCATTGTAATATTCGTAGGCAAAAAGTTCTTCAACATGAAGAACTTCCTGAAGTAGAAATTCGGCTAAAGTTCGGTTATATTGTTTCATGTTTCTATTGATGAAGTTTGTGCATTCGAGGTGCAAACTTTGCATGTAGGACAGCAATTGTCTCACCCGAAAAGTATTATTAATTTAAGAAATAATACAATTATATTCAGCATAAATTGGATTTCTTTTCCAGACAGATATATTGTTTGCTTGAAAAGCAAAAATTTGAAACAGGTATGCCACTTCAATGAATAAGGATGATGAAGAAAATCCCTGGACAACTTGAAGAATTATTCTATTTCATTAATTACCTACCATTCTGAGGAAACGTTTTAAGTAAAACATCCTGCAAAAACACTAGCTTAGAAATATTATATTAATTTTAAAGCCAACCTAACCTTACTTCTATTGTGATAAAGAATAAAACTTTTGTTTGGTCAATAACCGCTGCTTTAGCTGGTTTTCTATTCGGTTTTGATACTGTAGTCATTTCAGGTGCAGATCAAAAACTTCAGGCTTTATGGAATTCAACAGATGCGTTTCATGGAGTGGTGGTTATGTCAATGGCACTTTGGGGAACATTAGTGGGTGCAATTTTCGGTGGTATACCTACCAATAAACTCGGAAGGAAAACAACCTTGATGTGGATTGGTGCTTTCTATACAGTTTCTGCTATAGGATCTGCTCTGGCGAATGACCCCATAGTATTTGCTTTGTTTCGGTTTATCGGTGGGCTTGGAGTAGGGGCTTCTACCGTAGCCGCACCAGCTTATATAGCAGAGATAGCTCCGGCAAAGGATAGAGGTAAATTAGTTGCACTGTATCAATTCAACATAGTCTTTGGGATTTTAATAGCCTATTTATCAAACTACCTTATAAATGGAACAGGTGAAAATGATTGGCGATGGATGCTGGGAGTAGAGGCATTTCCTGCTCTCATTTATACCTTGTTTGTCTTCGGTGTGCCTAAAAGTCCCAGATGGCTTTTAACTCAAAACAGAATAGAAGAAGCTAAAAGCGTTCTGAAGAGGATAAGCCCTGAGGCAGATGCAGATAGTTTGGTTGCCGAAATGATTACTGAAAAAAACGAGATAAATAAAGAAGATACCATTTTTAAAAAAAGGTATCGTTTTCCGTTAATACTTGCTTTTCTGATTGCTTTCTTTAACCAGTTTTCCGGAATTAATGCCTTTTTATACTATGCTCCCAGAATTTTTGAAGAAGCTGGATTAGGTGAGAGTACTGCTCTTTTGACTAGTATTGGAATAGGCGTAGTGAATCTGATTTTTACGCTTACTGGTGTTCTTTTAATTGATAAGGTGGGAAGGAAATTGTTAATGTATATTGGCTCGGTGGGCTATATCATTTCACTCTCTTTAGTAGCCTACGCCTTTGCTACGAACTGGACAGGCATGGCAGTGCCTACTTTTTTGTTTTTATTTATTGCCGCTCATGCCATTGGTCAAGGCACGGTTATTTGGGTCTTTATTTCTGAAATATTTCCAAATCATTTGAGAGGGTCAGGTCAGTCTTTTGGTAGTACCATTCACTGGCTTTTAGCGGCCATAATTCCTTCTTCTATTCCTTTTCTTTTTTCTTCTATTGGAGCAGCTCCTGTTTTTGGAATTTTTGCTTTTATGATGGTGCTTCAGTTGGTTTTTGTGGTATCTATGATGCCTGAAACAAAGGGCGTTTCGTTAGAAGAATTGAGTAAGAAGTTTGTTAAAAGTTAACAAAATTTTAGAATAGCATAATCTTTATGAAATGGACAAGAATACTAAGTTTTTAATAAATACGGAGAATGAGCAGCTAAAGAAACTGCAGCAAATAGTAAAGGACTCTATTGATGAAGAAAAATTGCTCATTAATAATTTGTTGAATCAGCCTGAAGATATACTTTCCAGAGGTCAAAAGATTTCGGATAAGGTAGCACGGTTTGGTGGAAGTTGGAACTTTATCATACTTTTTGGAATCATCCTTTTTATCTGGATCGCTTTTAATTCTCTGGCTCCATTAAAAGATGGTTTTGACCCGTATCCTTTTATATTAATGAATTTGATACTGTCTTGTATTGCAGCATTACAGGCTCCCATAATTATGATGAGTCAGAATAGACAAGAAGAAAAGGACAGAAAGAGAAGTGAAAATGATTATCTGATTAATCTCAAAGCAGAACTTGAAGTCAGAAGTTTGCATCATAAGATTGACCTTTTAATAGAGGAGCAAGTTAAAATTCTTTTTGATACACAGGCAAAGCAATTGGAACTTTTAAAGTCAATTGAGAAGAAGGTTAAAAATATTGGCAGGAATGGTGCGTCTTAATGCCCCAATACTGATTGCTTTTGAATGATTCAAAGCACTTAATATGGTAAAACCTTAAGGAGATCTTTAATGCCACGTTGAATCATAGGTTCTTGACGAATGATCAGGCCACTTTGATACGCAGTATGTATTTCGTAGCTCTTTTGCCATAGCATTTCTGTGGTTTTGCTGTCATAAATAGATCCGGTTACAGTCATAATGGCATCGCTGCCTCCTTTTGAAGGGACGTAAAGGGCATCTATAATTAAGAAACCATCTACTTCAAGAATTGTCCCCAGTTCGGCAGCTTCTATTTTTTGACTTTCAATTCCGGCCGTCTTAAGAAGCTCATTGGTCTGAGAAAAGCTTTGCAATGCAATCTCGATTCTACCTTTTCTTATCTTATTGGCAGCTTCCAGAAAGAATTGCTTTTGCATATAAGACTCATAAGGAAGAATGGCAATCTTCTTATGGTTATGAATGAGGTCGAAATTTGGTGAAAAATAGGTGGGGCTCGAAATTCGGGATTGGCTATGAGCTGAAAGAGCAAAGCATAGTAATGCCATGAGTAGTACTCTAAAACGAATTGCCATAGAAATATGAAAAAAAAGCCTGTGATTTAATCACAGGCTGATAATTTCTAGAGAACGCTAGTACGTTACTAATCGACTTTTCAGATGGCTCCAATTGGATCTTGTCCATCTCGGCTTTAAGATTCGAACTGTCAAGATAAAAATCTAAAAGATCCATATCTTCAGTCATTGACTCTTCAATTTGCAGATTTTCTGCAACGCCGGTTTCGTTATATAAATAACGAATTACATCATGAAACTTTGTTGTAAAGGTTTGTGTCATACGCATATACTGATTTACTCATCATTTTTCTTAAATTAATGAGAGCGTAACGCATACGACCCAAGGCGGTATTAATACTTACACCAGTAGCATCTGCAATCTCCTGAAAACTCATCTCCTCATAATGTCTCATAATGAGCACCTCTCTCTGCTGATCTGGCAACTGCTTAATTAGTCCTCTAAGATGCTCATGAGATTCCTTTTTTATCTGTTTGGTCTCTACAGAGTTCTCTGAAAAATTAAGCGTATTGAATACACTGCTTCCGTCTTCAAACACCACTTTAGGGTAGCGTCTTGCTCTACGGAAATAATCGATTGAGAGGTTATGAGCAATTCTCAGAATCCAGGGAAGAAACTTGCCTTCTTCATTGTATTTACCATTTCTCAATGTCTTTATAGCTTTGATAAAGGTATCTTGCATTAAATCTTCTGCAACATCCTGATCTTTGACTACAAGATAGATAGTGGTAAAAATCTTTGATTTGTAACGTTCAACAAGCGTAGAAAATGCTGTCTCATCTCCACGGATATATGCTGATACAAGCTCACTCTCGTTAACTCGAATTTTTTCCATTCTTACATGTCGTTTAGTTAACGTAGAGGTTTATATCATATTGTAATCCGTTGGTTTTTTTAAAGATTATAAAAAATTGAACCGAAAGATAGCACTATCATTTTTACTTTGCCAAATCAAACTGCCAAAAATTAGTTAACGGCAAGTTAAGTACTATCGGTCTTCTAAGTTTATGTACGCAAAATTCGTTCCAAAGGTTCAAATGCATTAATGTGTCAAATCATTGAAATTAAGGCGAATGAATATTATTTAGGGAAAGAGATAGTCTGAAAAGCAATATTGCTTGAAAAGTAGGATTCAGGTTTCTACAATCATATAATAATAAAGCCTTCGTTTAATTTTTATTTCAGTAGTGGTGGCCTGACTGATTGCGGTATAGTTTTTGTATTTTATACCAATGTGTGGAATCGGTATATCAAATTTCCATGATTATAAAGACAATGTTATCTATGAAACCTGTATATATAGTTAAATTTTTCCTTACACTTATATCGTTTGGCTTTATTGGCTTGCTGCAAAGTAATGCTCAGAAAGATGTAATTATTACACAAGCGAATGAGGAAATCAGATGCCGAATTCTTGATGAAACTTCCACAAGGTTTATTTATGCCTACATTGGGCCCAAAGGAAAAATCCTAAAGAATGAGATTTTTAAGAACCTCGTTAAAGATTTTAAATACAATAAATATGAATCTGATTTAGCTGTTCTGGATAAAGGGAAAAAGAAGAAGAAGGTTAAAGAAGAAGAAGTTCAGGTAGTAGATTCAAAGAAGAAGGAAGATGTTAAAGAGAAGGGGGTTGATACTCCTGAAGCCAATGAACCTACAGTGGAGGTAGCACTTAAACCCGATGTGAGTTTAGAGAAAAGTAAAGAGATTAAAGTAGACAAAAATGAGCAGGTAAAAGAAACCCGTGCTTCCTCAGAGCCGGCAAAAAGTGAATCAGCTCAGAAACCAATAGAAACAAAAGAGATTCAAAATACGCTGGAACCATTGGCCAATGAGAAAGTAGTAAAAACTGAAGAGCCTAAGGCAAGTGAGAAGCCAAAAAATACAGAGCAAAAAGCCGCCATAGCTGAAGCAAAACCTGTAGAGAAAAAAAGGGAAGAGGTTAAGAAGGAAATAGTTTTAGAGAAACCTGAGCCAGTTGAAAATACTGTGGCTGATTCTGAGGTGACAACCGAATTCAAAAATTACCTGAAATGGCGTGTGGGAGTGAAAGGAGGGATAGGTAATATCAGGGATAATAGTTTTGAGGCAGCAAATGCCTTCGGACTTTATCAGGAAAAACTTTTGAAGGGATGGACTTTTGGTGCTGATTTGGCTTTCTTTCCAATGGAAGGCTTTGGATTTGGGGTAGTTTACACTGATTTTAAATCGAGTAATTCTGATAGTGATATTAATTATATCAATCAAATGACTGGTGTAGAAGCATCCGGAAGCATTTCAAATAAAATCTCCCGAAAATTTGTTGGACCAGCTTTATTCTTTAGAAAAAGTATTGATTATAAAACCTTTATTGTCTTGGGTGGAGGCCCGGGAATGTACTTATATAACGACAAAGGAGACTACAATGGGGCTGCTTTTAACTTTACAGGCAAACAATGGGGTGCTGGTGCTACTCTTGGATTGGATTTCCTTCTGGGAAATGATATAATTGGCAGAGATATCATACTAAGTCTGGAAGCAGGTTATAACTACGGAAGATTGGCCGAACTTGATTACGGCGATGGTAATGGGCCAATATTACTTGATAAGCCTATCGTTATGGACAGGCTTGACTTTTCAGTTGGATTACGTTTTATGAGGTTTCCCAGATACTTTAAGAATTCGGCTTATTGAACCACTGACCCATAAAGATCAAACTCTTCAGCAGAGTTAATTTTAACATTGGCAAAGTCTCCTAATCTTACATATTCATTGGCACTCACTAAAACTTCATTGTCTACCTCCGGAGAATCATACTCTGTACGGCCGATGAAGTAATCTCCCTCTTTGCGATCAAAAAGAACTTTTAATGTCTGACCTACTTTTTGTTGGTTAAGCTCGTTAGAGATCCCCTGTTGGAGCTCCATAATCAAATCGGTTCTTTCTTCTTTGACATCAGCAGGAATATCATCTTGCATGCTGTAAGAGAAAGTATCTTCTTCATGAGAATATTGGAAAACACCAAGCCGGTCAAACCTCATTTTTTCGACAAAGCGATACATTTCCTCAAAATGATCCTCGGTTTCTCCCGGGTGCCCTGCAATTAAAGTAGTTCGGAGGGCAATATCCGGTACTTTCTGACGAATGGCATCCACTAAACTTTCTGTCTTTTCACGGTTAATTCCTCTTCGCATAATTTTCAAAATCTCTGAAGAACCATGTTGTAAAGGCATATCCAGGTAATTGCAGACATTACTTCTGTTTTTTATCACATCCAAAACATCCATTGGGAAACCAGCCGGATATGCGTATTGAAGACGTATCCAGTCAATTCCTTCTACATCAGAGAGCTTGTCAAGTAGCTCGGCCAGGTTTCGCTTTTTGTAAATATCCAGTCCGTAATAGGTCAGATCCTGAGCAATTAGGATAAGCTCTTTTGTGCCTTTTGCAGCTAAATTTTTTGCCTGTAATAAGAGCTCATCCATTGGAGTAGAGACATGCTTACCTCTCATCAGCGGAATAGCACAGAAAGAGCAAGGTCTGTCGCAGCCTTCAGCTATTTTCAGATAAGCGTAATGAGCAGGGGTAGTGAGAAGTCTTTCGCCTACCAGTTCCTTTTTGTAATCGGCCTTTAGTGTTTTAAGTAATCTTGGCAATTCATTTGTGCCAAACCAGGCATCGACCTGAGGAATTTCCGGGGCCAATTCATCTTTAAAACGGTGAGATAAACAACCCGATACATAAACCTTTTCTACCAAACCGGACTCTTTAGCATCTACATACCTCAGAATGGTATCAATGGATTCTTGTTTGGCATTGTCTATAAAGCCGCAGGTATTGATAACCACAATATTGGAGTCGTCATTTTTTGACTCGTGCTCTACAGAAACACCATTTCCCTTTAATTGAGTAAATAGAATTTCTGAGTCAACTACGTTCTTAGAGCATCCTAATGTGACAATATTAACGTGTGCTTTTCTGTTCCCTTTGGTCTTCATAAAATTTGCCTTTGCGAAATGACCCGCAAAGATCGTTAAAATGACTGGGGAATAATAGTTTAGAAGCCATCTTGTTCTACCGGTTCTTTTTTAGCCGGAGCGGTGGTAGAGTCAGAGCCACTTACCTGAGGTACCTGTACCGGTGTGATGTTACCAGGCACAGATACAGGGGTTCTGGTTTGTTGCTCAAAAACATCAGGGGAGACACCCATATAAGAGATTAGGAATCTTTTTCTGAATTTCATGGCTTCTGCCATGTCTGCATTAATTAATTCTACCCCTTTCGTGCTTGATTTCTCCTTTTCTGTGAGCATTTTATTGAAATCAAAATCTGAAGAGGCAATGCCTAACTGACCGTCTTTAAAAGCGAAATAGTACCAGGTGTCTGAAGAAACTTCTAAAAAGAAGGAAACCTCATCTCCCTTGTGTGTATGCTTAATTATCTCAAAATAACCCGGCACTTTAGCATTGATATCTACATCACCGATATTTGAAATACCTAGATTGCCTACACTATGATAAGCATTAAAGACGGGATTCCATTGAAGATTTAAATCACTGAAAACGGCCGTTGCGAAGAACTTGGGCGAGTGCTGGAAAAGCGGGATATGACCTTTGTAATATTTGTCTTTGTACTCCTCAGCACCTTTGGTTCCTACGTATTGAGAAATTTTCGAAAGAAAGTCAGGATCTTCAAATGCAATTGCCGGATTAGCATTTCCTACATCAAGATTAGTCTTCACAATATTGTTTCCCATCTTAGAAAGCATAGGCGGCGGTACCGGGAAATTATATTTCATTAAGGTACTAAAGCTATAAGTCAGTGAGTCAAGCTCTACTGTTGATTGTCCTACGGTTTCAATGAAAGGACTTAAAGTAGACCTGATCAATGAGAATTGCCCATCAAGTTTTATAATGCCTTGCTCTTCATAAAGTTCATAACTATTTCCTTTGGGGTTTCGGGTGTTGGTCTCTGTAGGTGAAATAACAAACCTCTTGTTTGGTTCATCTCTTTTAAAAACACCTCTGGCAAGGAATATATCCAAATCATCAGCCTGTCTTTTTGCTGACAGGAAAGTAGGATAGAGGCTTTCAGAACTAGCAGCCGGATTTAAGTGCAGGCCGGCATACAAACTCTTTCCGCCGTCTTTTAGAGTTTCGTCTACATTGATTAATATCTCTTCAGATTTATTTCCAGAGTAATTAATCCAGTTACTACCTAGCACCGGATATTTATTCAGTACGGGCGTTACCTGACCATTAAGATTTAAATTCTTAAATGGTGCTAACATTGAAATGTCACCTATATAAAGCATTTTTGGAGAAAGGAAAACACTATCTTTTTCGGTAACCTTAGCTTTTGCAATGGTTGAGAGTTTTTCCGATTTCTTTGATCGCAAAATTTGACCTTCAGGTGAGATTTCAGCAAACTCAAAACTTTGCATTTTGATATTGAATGTATCTGAACTTACATTGACAAACTGATATGAAGCATCGCCAGAATAACTGAGCTTTGAGTTTATAGTGATGTTTGCATTGGCCAATCTGTGGTATTTATTTAAAGTATCAGCAATAACGGTGGCATCTGTAAACGGAAGTAATTTCTCACTTCTTACAGATACCTCACCATTTTTTGGGACAATGATTGCATCTACCGTTTTTATACCTGGTACACCGCTAATATTCAAGGTATTTTCGGCTATGTCATATAAAGCAGACTCACCATTGAAGTTTAAGCCATATTGAGTAGGAGCGGTAGAAGAGAATACTGAATTCTCAACATCCCCTTTCATACTTATCTTTTTATCCCTAATGTTCCAGGAAGCATTGTCAATGGTGGTTTTGTAAGCCGCATACGGGAAAGCAATTGAAGCCGATAAAGTGTCATTAAAGTCTGTGGGTTCTGGTGAGATATTCACCATTTGCTTTTCTACATTGAAATCAAGCTGAACTTTTTGACCTTTTAGAATAGGCTTAGAACTTTCTGTTTCAGTCTTAATTATAAATGAAGATTGCGAAGCAAGGAAACCTTCTTTGTTAAACTTAATTGCGTTAGAGGAGGCTTCTGAGTCTTTTCGTTCTAGTTTCCCCTGTCCAAAAAGTCCGGTTCCTCTTACCACCAGGCTACCAGTTAACTGTGTACTGCCTTTATAAAAACTATACGCTTCTTTACTGGTTATGCAAAGGCTGTCTTCTACTGGTTTCCAGATGGCTTTGTACTCATTTATCTTAACATCCGGGAAATACACTGATTGACTAAGAAAAGCCTCTTTTATTTGAGCATTTGATCCACTTAGTTTTGTGTCTTCAAATCCGAAACGTGCTGAGTCCGCATGCACGGTGGCAGCCAGATGGCTCAATGAGCCTTTAGAAACCAGCCCTCTTTTGGTCATTTTGAGTGGTTCTTCAAACTTGAATGAAGAATTGCTCTTATATAAAGCATAGGCTCCGCTAGGTTTATGCTCAAAGCCAATAGAGGTATCCGGCATCACAATTAGCTTTTCTGCCAGAGGTTGGAAGATGCCGCCTGAATTAAACATCCCCGGGTAAACCATATCTTCGGTATTAAGGCTGTCATGGTCTATCGGGTCAATTTTAAAAGTGACAGTCTCAGGATAAGTGAAGTCGCGTCTGAGAGAATCATCAAATCTTACCAAGCCTCCATCAGGAATGACCAATCTTGGATAGTGTGGTATTTTCTTTCTTCCTGATTTGTTGTCCGGAGCATTTAAATAGAGGATTCCGGTTTTGCCATAAACTACCTGACCCCCAATCTTAATATTTCCGCCTTTGTTATATATTTTATTTGGAGTAAAAGTGATGGAATCAATACGGTTAAGGTTCACCAAAAAACGGTCATAATCTACTTCAAAGTCGCCGTAGAAATGATAGTTTTTGACCACTATCTCACCATTGAATTTAAAGGATTTACTGCCTTCCATCTTCATAGAGGCATCCTTTGGTAAGAAACGTATTCCCAATGAATCAGAGAGCCTGAATTCCTGAGTACCTTCGATATCAAGACTATTTGAGTTGCGGTCTATTGTAGCATTGTCTTTTCCTTCCGTAGAGTAAGATTGAAAAACCAAATCATCGTAATCGGCACGGCCAATGTATGATTTAAAATAATGAAGGCCTTTTCTACTCAAACTATAGGTGTCAGAATGAGGCTCATAGTCTAAGAAGCCCATTTGTAGTGCTATAATTATTCCGTTCTTTACCTGCTCAGGCGACTTCTGAATTTTGCTTTGTACTTCATAAAGGTCAAACTTGTTTACCTTTTTTCTGAAAACATAATTTCCAAGAAAGATCAATGGGTTAAAACCGGCGATATTGCTTAGTTCTCTTAAATGTCCGGGGTTGTAATAGTTAAATCCTTGAAAAATGGCAGGCACTTCAGATTTACCAGCGATAATATAAAAATCCATTTTTCCGGTGTTCAGATCCCATTTCATAGCATCTGATCTAATATCCATTTCATGGAAAGTATCAGAATACATGGTGTTTCTAAACCCACCAGAATTGACTTTGTAAAGATTAAGTAGTTTTAAATTCAAGTCATATCTGAATCGTACGGCAGGATGGTAAATGGAGTCCTCTTTGATATAGCTGGTGAAGATAACTTGATCTGAGGTGATCAAACTGTCTGTAAATTCTATTTTTCTACTGTCAATTTTAAACGAATTATCTTCTCCCGGGTTTACCCAGAGTGTTGAAACATTATGGTAAAGAGAATTTGAAAAGACGCGGTTGCCAATCAAAGAGAAACCACCTTTATATTTAAGACTTGACTCTAAATTCTTAAATGCTGCTGTGTTTTCATAAGACTTAAAACGAGGGTAGGAGGGCAAGACATCTTTTGAATGGCTGGTTCCTTTGAATTCAAAAACGCCCTCAATAGAATCTTCCAGATACACTGGGTATACGAAGCTTACCTTTTCTGCTTTTATGTAAGGGTTTGAGATTTTGAAGGTGTACTCTGAAAGTTCTGCTACCGCAGTTGGAATTTCTACCAAACTCCAGTCAAAACGTCCTTTCTCGCCAACAAATACTTCAGAGAGGAGGTCAATGGCTCCGGATGTGCCTGTTAAGACCACTGAGTCTGAAGGGCTTACTATAACTAGGTCTACATCTTTCAGGATCAAGTTGAAATCTTTTAGTTTTGGGATAGAAATCAAACGATTAAAATCTTTTGGGTTCAGGTTAAGGGCAGGATCATCCCATGGGTCTATAACCTCTTCGTTATCCCAATCGTCAAATAGCCCAAAATCCTCCTGTGGCTCTTTTGTTACTTTTGAGGGTACTGTTTTTTTCGAAAAGTAGTCTTTTTCTTTTTCGTAAAAATCGAAGCTGTAACTGCCGTTAAGAACATAGAGCTTATTGAAGTTTGAAGTATAAATCAGTCTTTTTGTAATGAAACTGGTTAACTGCTTAAAGATAGGTGTAGTTTTCGTTCGGGGTTGATTTACGGCCATTTGATGAAGACCCGAAAAGAGAGAGGGTCTTAATTCCGCTGAGAAAGTCTGCTGGTCAAAAGTGCTGTTGACTAAAACAAGTAAATGGTAAAAGTCTGCCATCTGATTTTTTCTGCCAGCCATAGTGCGGCCTAAATCTATAAAGTTCTTTATACCAGCTTCACTTAAATCATTGTCAAAGTGCCCCTTGAAAACCTGAAATTGATCAATAGCTGTTTGGTTTTTGGCGTCTTTAAAGACTTTTTCTAAATCTGTAATAAAGTCTGCAGGTGTGGGGGATAAAGTGATGACCTGAGCTCGGAGAAAAAGCGGAGTACACCAGATAAAGAAGGTGAATACCAGGCCAATAAACTTTTTCTTCACTATTGATGACATTTACTAAACTACTTTTCTTAGTCTTTACTGAAAACGACTGCTGCCCAGTTCTTCTTGCTAACAAGCTTCAGTTTTTTTAGCCCATTTTCATTGCACTTTTTCTCAATTTCCGCTAAATCTGTCTCATAAAAGCCACTGA
Source organism: Cytophagales bacterium (assembly GCA_024742395.1). Classification (GTDB taxonomy): domain Bacteria; phylum Bacteroidota; class Bacteroidia; order Cytophagales; family Spirosomataceae; genus Jiulongibacter. The sequence continues at coordinate 27,781 of JANSYO010000018.1, read as the reverse complement.
GCAATAAATATCCTTTTGATTTCAAGAACGAATTGTAGGTTGGTATTTCATCCAAAAGTATATTCCTATTGATATTGGCAAGGACTATATCATATACATGTTTTTTCTCATCTTTAATAGTTCCCAAAGAAACCTCAATGTTTTTGCAGGCGTTGAGACTGATATTCTCATTAGTATTTTCTACTGACCATTCGTCAATATCAAAAGCCTTTATATAAGTGGCTCCTAGTTTCTCGGCAAGAATGGCTAAAATACCGGTACCCGTACCAACGTCAAGTACATCTTTGTTTTGATGATCTATGTCTAATTGCAAAGCCATCATTTGCGAAGTTGTTTCATGATGACCTGTACCAAATGACATTTTGGGCGTAATTATTATTTCATGCTCAAAACCTTCTTTCGTCTCATGAAAGCTGGCTCTGACCAAGATTTTACGATCTACTTCAATAGGCGAGAAACTCTTTTCCCATTCTTCATTCCAGTTCTGTTTTTCGATACCTTTTATGGAGTAAAAAAGTGCAGTTCGGTCTGCATATTCTTCGATTAGATTTTTCAAAGCCATATCATCGAATTCTTCCTGTGTGATATAGGCCTGAATACCTGTTTCTGTTTCCATAAACATATCAAAGCCTATTTCAGCTAATTCGGCAATAAGAATTTCAGCGAAGTCTTCATTGACATCCAGGTTAATTTCCAGATAATCCATAAAAGGAGTTTTAATAGTTAAAGGTAGTCAAGAATCTGTTTTAAGCTGCTAATAGTATGATGGCCTAAAGGTTTTTCTACTTTGTTTTCTGTCAGATGTATAGCATCTAAGCCTGCATTTCTGGCACCAAGGATGTCGGCATCAAAACTATCGCCAATCATCAGTGAGTCTTGAGGTTTGGCTTTGGCTTGCTGCAAAGCGTACTCAAATATTTGTCTATCGGGTTTACGAGCTCCGGCAATGTCATTAGTGATGATTTTATCAAAATAATGATTGATACCTCCCGTAGACATTTTTAATTTCTGCACTTCCTGATATCCATTACTTAGTATATGCAGTTCGTAAGTACCATGTAGTTTAGTAAGAACTTCCAGACAATCAGGTATGAGCTTTGATTTGCGTGGCAACAGCTCTAAGAAATGAGCGTTTAAGTTTTCAGAAAGAGTTTCTTCAATAGGAAAGCCTAATTTGTCAAAAGCAAGTTTAAATCTCTCTTTTCTTATGTGGTCGTGACTTATTAAGTTTTGCTCCAGTTGTGTCCAGAGATATCTGTTCACAGAGGAAAAAGTACTTAAAAAGTCAGTTTTTGAAACTCCCTTTGCTTCGAAAGCATGATTAACGAAAATTTCTGAAAGGCAATCCGCGGCATTACTCTCAAAATCCCATAGGGTATGATCAAGGTCAAAAAAAAGATGTTTTTTGTGCCTGAACAAATTAAAAATCCAGTTTAAGCCTTTCTACTGGCCTGTCATTCAAAAGGTGCTCGTTGATAATTTCTTCTACATCTTCAGGCGTAATTTTACCATAAAATATACCTTCAGGGTACACTACCACAGATGGTCCGAAAGCACAAGTATCTAAACAGCCCGCTTTTTGAGCACGTATTTCTTTTTGTAAACCTTTTTCAGTCAGGCTTTCTTTGAAGGCATTCACAATTTCCATTCCTTTTTCACTACCACAACATTTCTTTGGTGCGTCCTTATCGTTAGTGCAAACAAATACGTGCTTTTTGTACTTCATCTTTCTTATTGATTTATTTTGTTTCGTTCCAAATTTCCCATGATTTCTCCGCTTGATACACAAGCATGTCATATCCGTTTTTTATGGAAGCTCCCTTTTCTTTTCCTTTGCTTAAGAAGAGGGTTTCTGACGGATTATAAACGAGATCAAAGAGGAAATGATTCGAATTTAACTTTGAATAATTTATTGGAGGGAAGGTGTCTTCTTTTGGGTAAGTGCCTAAAGGAGTGCAATTTATGATTAGTTGATGAGAATCGATCAAATCATCGGATTCTTTATAGTCAACAGCAAGATCTGATTTCTTTCTGCTAACGAGTTGTACTTCTATATCTAAGTCTCTGAGTGCGGCAAGAATAGCTTTGGCTGCTCCTCCGTTTCCTAAAATCAAGGCTTTTTTTATTTCAGAGAGTCTGCTTGTTCCTACAAACTCTGTAAGTGACCTCTGAAAGCCATAGAAGTCGGAATTGTAGCCAATTAACCTGTTTCCTTCTTTTTTTACCACATTTACCGCCCCCACATTTTTTGCTGAATAATCTAGGTCATCCAGATAGTCAAAAACGTTTTGCTTGTGAGGTATTGTAATGTTTACTCCGTCAAGATCCGGATTTTCTTTAAAAAGTTGAAGGAAGTGGGTACTGTCTTCCATTTCAAAAAGCTCGTACTCATGTGTTTCTGAAAGACCGAGGTCTTTAAACTTTTCAGTAAAGTACTTTTTGGAAAAGGAATGAGTTAAAGGAAATCCAATTAATCCGAAAAGTCTTTTCTTCATTTTTTTACACTGTAGGCTTTTTAAAAAATTTAGCTTTAATGACCCCTATAATCATTGGTGCGATGCTCACAAAGACTATTCCGAGTACTACCTTTTCAAAGTTCTCTTTTACAAATTCGTTACTTCCCAAAAAGTAGCCTAATAAAGTAATAGACGTTACCCATAAAATGGCTCCAATTATACAGTACGTGATGTATCGTGCATACTTCATACTGCCCGCACCTGCCACAAATGGAGCTATGGTACGTATGATTGGCATAAAGCGGGCAAGGATTACGGCTTTGCCACCATGTTTGGCATAAAATGCTTCTGTTTGCGTAATATACTCACGTTTTAAAAACAGAATTTTATCCTGTGCTTTTATAAAAGCTGAAAATTTGCGACCCACAAAGTAATTGACATTGTCGCCCATTAATGCGGCCAATATCAGCAAAGGAATTATGGTGGCAACATCTAGTTTACCAGTAGTAGAAGCAAGCAGACCAGTGGCAAAAAGTAAAGAATCACCCGGTAAAAGGGGCATCACAATAAAGCCGGTCTCCACAAAAATTACCAGAAATAATATGGCATACGTAAGTTTGTCATAACTATCAAGAAACCCTTCTAAAGTGCTAAGCGGATCTTTTAAAAAGTCGAGCAGAAAATGTACTACTTCCATCGAAATATATTTTTGACTTAATCGTCTTGTCTTATTCTATCGTCTTGATAATACTTGCCTAGTTTGTACTTTTTCTTGATATCATCAGGTAAAAAGGTGGAGAAAGTATCTCCTCTAAGGCCTAATCTGATAGTTTCAAGCGGGATTAACTCATTAGGTGCAATGTTTCCAAGGTTTACATTAGAGCCTACCAATTTTACAAAATATACTTGCTGCCCTTTTTGAGGAGCTTCCCAAATGATGTTTTCTGGTGGTATAGCATGAATGATTTCATCTACAAGTCCTTGACGAACCTCTCCACTGCTTCTGTAAAGACCAATATTCCCTCCTTCTCTTGCTTCACCAATGACTTTCCATGCACCGGCGTCAAGTTCAGCTCTCATCATTTCAATCCATTTGTACGGGGCGAAAATCTTTTCTGCGTCTTTTGAACCTACCTCAGAAAGTACCTTGACGTGTTTGGATAAACGAGAAATATATTCACACTTTTCGTCATGAGGAAGTGTGATAGAGCCATCAGAAACTTCTGCGTGCTCCAAGCCGAATTTATCGATAACTCTCAGATAATCTTCGAATTGACCTCTTACTGTAAAGGCCTCAAAGAGTGTTCCTCCGAAATAAACTGGTATGCCGGCCTCTTTGTAAACATTTATTTTATCCTGAAGATTTGGTGAAACGTAAGATGTGGCCCAGCCAAACTTTACGATATCCATATATTCTGCAGCATTTGTAAGCAAATCCTCAATTTCCCGAACGCTTAAGCCTTTGTCCATCACCATGGTAAGACCAGATTCTCTTGGTTTTGGAGTCCGCTCGGGAACCAAATCTAGATTGTAATTCATGTAATTCTGTTAATTACTTTGTTTAGAAAGAAGTGCCAAAAATAGGAATTTTTTAAGATGTCGGCAATTTCCAGAGCCATTGTTATGCATTGGGTAAATAATATTTTTCACATGTTCTGAGTAGTGCCTGATGTTTTTAAAGCCAAAGGTTAGATTGCCAACCGTACTCATTACCTATTGCAGGCTCAAAAAAGGTGTTAAAACGTTTCTTTGTAATTCGTTGTATTCTCCTAAGGTATTAAACTATAATAGCTGACTTTCAAAATGTACCGGACAAAATGAACTTGAGTTTCTGGCTCAAAACTTATTGAGTCTTCGGTATAAAAGCTGATTAATCCGATGAAGCCACATGTAATTGATATCAGTGCCCTATTCCGGAAGGGAGAATAATGTCATCAGATGTAGTTTTTTTCGTTTTAATGAATAATACCGCAACTGCAGCAAATATTAATAATACACCCGCAAATGTGATGGCGTTACGTGGGTCATTTCCCAGAAAGTTTTTCAGTATGTAGCCAAAGGATATACTTTGAAAAATCATTGGAATTACGATCATCATATTAATAATCCCCATATAAACACCATAACGTTCTTTCGGAATGGCGGATACTACTAAAAGATAGGGGATCCCCATCATACTTGCCCAACCTACGCCAAAACCTGTAATTGCCACGAAAAGCAAATATTTGTTTTCTATTTGTGGGAATATTAAGAAGCATGCCGCAGCTAAAATTAAACAAACTAAATGGACTAATTTTGGATTGTATTTTTTAGCCAAATACGCTAATCCAAAGGCAGTTAAGAATGTGACAATATTATACCAGGTACTTACTAGTCCGTACCAGCTAACAGCTTTTTCATAAAGTTCGGGTTGAGATGAGGGAGTGGCATGCCATACAGAAAGTGCGACACTTTTAGACGAGTTTTGCCAATAACAGAACAAGGCGTACCATTGAAACAGATAGACCAAGGCCAGTTGCCACATCACTTTTGGCATTTCTCCAATAGCAGAAATTATTTCTCTGAATGGTGCCAGTATACCTTTCTCTGCCTTTCTTATTTCTTCTAATTCCTTCGGTGTAGGGGGGATTTCAGGCGTAGTTTTTACACTCCAAAGGATGGAACCAATAGAGCATATAGCCCCTAAGAAAAAGGAAGCATAGACCCAATTTGGCAAAGAGCCTGTTTTCCCAACTATAATCAGCGGAAAAATAAAAAGTGAAAGTGCTGCCAGGGTTTGTCCAAAACCGGTAAAAAAGCTCTGAGCTTGAAAACCCGTTGGCTGTTGTTCTGAATCTAACTTGTCAGCTATAAATGCCCTGTAAGGTTCCATGGCAGTATTATTTCCTGCATCTAGTACCCATAAGAGACCTGCAGCCATCCAAAGTGAACTACTGAAAGGATAGATAAGAAGACAAATGCTACACAGTAAGGCTCCAATTAAAAAATAGGGTTTTCGTCTTCCCCATTTAGGATGCCAGGTTTTGTCACTTAAAGCTCCAATAATTGGCTGAACTAACAAGCCCGTTACTGGGCCTGCAAGGTGTAAAAGTGGGATTTGATCAGGTGAGGCTCCTAACATATCATAAATAGGAGTTACGGCATTTTGTTGTAGGCCAAAACTATATTGGATGCCAAAGAATCCAACATTCATGTTAATGATTTGCCAGAACGTCAGTTTGGGCTTTGTGGTGTGAAGCATCTTATAGAGAGTTTAATAGGGGTAAGGTATATTTAGATTAAAGGTGTTTGCTAATTTATTGATGGGAGGCTTTATTTTAAACAATACCAAGCTTTTTAATTCGAAAAGTGGGCATATGGTATAAAAAAACACCTGCAAAAAGATGTGCAGATGTTTTTCAAATAAACCATTTCGTCTTAGAAAGTATTTGAGGTCAGAACCTATGAAATTTCTGAACTCTTTAAATTCTTTTTAAATGTAACATGCTTAATACGAGATAAAAAGGAGCTCGAATGCTGAAACGTTTGTGCAATCGATTACTGTGGAAATTAATCTAGTTAAAGTCGAATTTGATGAGATTTATTTCTAAAAATGAGCTTGTTATAGCTTGATAAATAAATGCTTATCCACATTAGTGTGGAATTTTATATTCATTCAGAATTTAAAAGAAAAGACCAAGCGTTTGGAAAGCCTGTAGATTGATATTGATAGGCTTTGAATGGGAATTCTTGCCCTTAAAAAGAAGAGGTTGTCTCAATTGAATGAAACAACCATTTTTCATTTCCTCTTCCTGAAACAAATGCGATCAGACAATGAATCTTCCGGCAATTCGGTTTCTCTTTCGAGTATTCTTGTTTGCTTAACGTAAAGTATGAGTAATTATACTTAAATAACAAGCGTGGTTAAATATCAAAGGCTTTCGGGAACGTTTGTAGTGGAAAAGTTTCCAGATATTGGATTTTCGACTACAGAAAAACTACTTGTGAAGTCAATGATTTTGCTTTGGTAGACATTGAAATAGATGAGGCAAAGTTCATTTATTCCCGAGTAAAAGATGGACTATTGAATTATGTTAAAATGGTCACAAAAGGCATGAAAAAACCCCAAATGAAGCTCATATGGGGTTTATGTTAATATTTCCTGTCAAAGAAATTGGTTCGTGTCCTGTCAAATCCACTTACCATGTAATTCATTTATCAACTTGATTATCTGATCATTTTGATAACCAAAACAATGAGTATTTTTATTCAATTCCTAATTTCATTTTCAGACAATCGTTTGCGGAATCGTTTGCGGTTGATAAAAAATATCTTTTATATACCGCATAAATTATGTGTATTTGTGATAAATGTCATGTGTTTGAAGAGCAGGTAATCAAGTCTTTAGCGATATTATTGTACTGATTTTTACCATAAGTTCTGGAGAATATATGGGTATTTAGAGAAATCTAATTGACTGTTTACAAGAATTTAGTATTTAATTGCATTATAACCTTTAACCTGAATGTGCACTCGATAAGCTTAAGAATGCACGATATGATAATATGAAAAGAATTACGCTAAGGGAGTTAGCACAAGCCCTTAATATGTCGATATCCACAGTATCAAGGGCTCTTTCTGATCACCCGGATATAAGTGAAAGCACAAAGGAGAAGGTGCGAGAAGCGAGTGCCTTGTATAATTACAAGCCTAACTTGAGAGCTCGTTATTTAAGAACAAAAAGCTCGGGTCTGGTAGCCTTAATTTTACCGGAATATAATATGTTCTTCATTCCTACTCTTATGCAGAGTATTTCTGAAGTGGTGAATAAACATAATTATTCTTTGCTGGTGTTTCAGTCTGATGACTCCTTCGAGAAGGAATTGGATATCATTGATTATTGTAACCAAATATCTGTTGACGGGATTTTGTTATCCTTGAGTAATGGTTTTAACAAAGATGAAGATTTAAAGGAACTGTCTTCTGATAATGCTCCTATAGTTCTTCTAGATAAGGTTTTGCCTAATTTAAAAATGAGTTGTGTCTCTGTAGAAGGTGACGAAATCAGCCAGAGAGCAGTTTCTTATTTAAGAAAAAAGGGACATAAACATATTGGAGGTGTCTTTGCAGATCCTGGAATTTCGATTTCTCAAAATCGCCTTAAAGGCTTTACTGAAGCCATTGAAGATTATGGAGATTTACAAGGTTATGTCTTGAGCTTAGAGAATGTCAATGAAACAGACAGAGAATTAACCCGTTTTTTAAAGGAGTTTCCGGAAATTACCGCATTGTACGTAATGTCTGATGAAATTGCAATGCGTGTATATCACTGTCTAAATAAATTAAATGTTAAAATACCCGATGAGGTTTCGGTTATTAGTATTTCTGACGGTTCTTTGCCAAGGTTATTACATCCTAATATTACCCATTTTTATCATTCAGCGGCAGAAATAGGGAAAAGGGCTGCGGAAACCCTTTTTCATGTATTAAAATCAAAAAGTGCTGAAATTGAGAATATTAGTATTGAATGTCAGTTGGTAGAGCTAGATTCGGTGAAGGACCTGAAGTAGACGTCTACGTTGGCAATTAAAACGTAAGTGAAGGTCTATTGCATAGTTAATGAAGGTTGTCTTAAATTTTCTTTTTATCTTTTTTTCTTTTATTGCCTGTTGGGAAGTGAAAGCTCAAGTTCCTGACAGTCTGATAGTGCAGAAGATTTCAATAACTGGAAATGAGAGAACGAATAATTCAATCATTCTCAGAGAAATGAGTTTGAGTTTGGGCCAAGCTTTTGTTTTGTCTGAATTAGAGAAAGAGGTAGAGCGAAGCAGAAGAAATATTTTTAATACTAACCTTTTTATTTGGGTAGTTGCCGATATCGAAACGGTTGTAGACTCGGCGGTCATTAATATAGAGGTGAAAGAAAAACTTTACCTTTTGCCACTGCCAATATTATATCTTGCCGATAGAAGCTTTAATGAGTGGTGGTATAACAGAGATCATGATATTACGCGAGTAATTTATGGTCTTCAGTTAAATCATTCTAATCTGACAGGAAATGCCGATGTTTTAAAACTGAAAGCTTATGGAGGCTTCATCCCTTATTTTGAACTTAGCTACGCAAAACCTTACATAGACAGTCGTCAGCGTATGGGTTTACGTGGAGGGGTATTTTTTTCCCGTCAAAAGAGTTTTCCGGTGAGAACTTGGGAAGACAAGCTCGACTTCCTGGAAACTGAAGAGAAAAGCAGGAGGAGGCTTGGTGCTTTTGTAGAATACAATTTACGCAATGCTTTGTATCATTTTCATACTCTTTATCTTGGCTTTACCGATCTCTCAATTTCTGACTCGGCAAAAGCAGTGAATCCTAATTATCTGGGTAATGCTGAGAACAGGCTCCCTTACTTTACCTTTCAATATGACTATAGATTTGATCAAAGAGACAACTTTTTGTACCCTTTGGAAGGACAAGTAATTAATCTTAGCCTGGTGAATTACGGAATGGGCATCTCTGACTTTGTGAATCATACAAGAATTGGGGCGGAGTATTTTGGCTTTTTACCTATTCATGGTAAACTGTATGCAGATTTCAAATTCAGAAGCCAGGTCTCGTTTCCTAAAAAACAGCTTTATCCTTTTGTTCTAGGTTTTGGATACAGAAACGCTTTGGTACGAGGATATGAATTAAATGTCATAGACGGTCAGCATTTTGCACTGGCACAAACAGACCTTAAATTTGAGTTGCTTAAGCGAACGCTGAATATCAGTAAGTTTTTGAAGATTAAACAGTTTAATTCTGTACCCTTAAGCATTTTTGCCAGATCGTTTATTGATGTAGGCTATGTTAAAAACTACTTTCCTGAGCTTAGCAAAAGTAATTTATCTAATAAAGCATTGTTAGGATATGGATTAGGATTAGATTTGGTCACTTTTTATGAAACGGTGCTGAAATTAAACTATTCAGTTAACCAGACCGGCTTTAATAAAGTGTATTTTGGTGTGCAGAGAGCTCTATAAACCCCATATGTTTAAAAGAAGAGAAATTGTTTTTTTGTTTATTGCCTCAATAATTTTGGCATGTAATTCTGATCAAGAGGAAGACCAAGCCACAGTTGCTTTGCAAGAGCAAGTTTCAATTAAGACAGACAGCCTGGTTAATAAAATTCTTGGGGATGAAGAGGGATTAATCCGTGGTTTTGATCTTGGAATTCCTATTTCAAAGGTCAAAGAACTGGAGAATTTGGAGCAGTTCTCTGAAACAGAAAATGAACTTGGCTATACTTTTGAGACCAAAGAAGATGAACTGGTGGATATCTACTATCTCTATGATTACTCGCAGTTTCTGGAAGAGGTGCAGGTAGATATTTATTTAAATGACGACTCTACCAGCTCCAATGTACTTGAAGCTCTGACAAAATACTTTACCTTAAAATACGGCTCACCTGTAAGTCATAATCCAGAAATATGGAAGGCTAGTAAAACAGATAGAGTAAAAGTGAGCCAGATAAAGCAAAAAATAGACAGAGGGCTTCAAATAAACTTCTACATGGAGGATTAATCCTTCAGGATTAGGTCTTTCAAAAGGCTGATCCAGTTGGAAGAATCGTTAAGGCTTTCTACCAAATCCCATTCTTCGCCGCCATTCTCCTCAAACAATTCCTTATATTCATCTCCTACTTCAATGGTGGTCTCGAGGCAGTCTGCCACAAAAGCAGGCGAAAAAGCCAATACATTCTTTTTGCCGCTTTTGGCAAGGTCTATTACAGTCTGTTCTGTGTAGGGCTGAATCCATTCTTCTCTACCTAATCTAGACTGAAAACAGGTGGTATATTGCTCTGGTTTTAAACCCAATTCTTTTGCAAGCAATCTGGTGGTTTCAAAGCATTGAGCCCTGTAACAGAATTGATTATTGCTGGTAATACTTCCACAGCATTCTCCTAGTTTACAGGTGCTGTTTGTATGATCACCTTTTTTTATTTGCCTGGCAGGAATACCATGATAAGAAAAAATTATATGATCATATTTTTTAGCCTCAAGGTATTTCTTTCCATTATCCACAAAGCCTTTAATAAATAGTGGATGGGCATAGAAATTATTGATCATTCTGATCTCAGGAATGGTCTGCCAGCCGTTCACTACTCTGTTTACTTCTTCGTAAACTGAGCCAGTGGTGGCAGAGGCATATTGAGGAAAGAAAGGCAAAACGATAATTTTATTTACACCGGCATTCTTTAGTTCTTCCAGGCCATTTTCTATTGACGGACTCTGGTATCTCATCGCCAATTTTACTACATAATCTTCGCCAAGTTCTTTTTGTAACTGACGCTCATTACTTTCTCCGTAAACTTTTAACGGCGAGCCTTCTTCTGTCCATAGCTCTTTGTAGATTTTGGCAGATTTTGGGCTTCTAAAAGGGGCAATGATTAAATTTACGAGCATCCATCTTGGAATAAACGGATAATCAATAACTCGCCCATCCATTAAAAATTGACGTAAGTATCTTCTAACATCTGGCGTTTCAGGGCTATCAGGGGTCCCTAAGTTTACCAGAAGTACACCAGTTTTGAATTGCATTTATAGGAATTTTGGTCTTTTGAAATCTGTATAAACGGTTTCAGGTAATTTTTTGAAAACGTGAATATTGCTAAGTTTTCTTTCTCCACGATCTCCTGAGATGAGAACACCTTGATACCTGGCGTAATCGAGCCAAGGGGTGGTAAACAATGGGGCTGCGTCGTTCGCGTTTCTGAAAAAGTCCCACTGACATACTAATCCACTTTTCTTGTCAAAATAGATCAGGTATTTATTGTCCGGAGTTACTCCGGTATTCTCAAAGGTGATTTGAATAACATCACAAGAATAGCCTTGTTCTGAGAGCATTTCGCCTAAATAAAGTTGTTTTACACCAGGGTCATCAAGTTTAAAAGGCATGATTAACCAATATGAATCATTGATCCACATTTCATAAGCTACTTTACCGTACTTAGCCAAGGAGTCAGGATGCGTTTGTTCTACACCATTTTTCAATATTTTGGCCTTCTCGGTTTTGGTATTATACAGGTATACAGAGTTTTCGTTTCGAAGGTCAATACGGACATCTCCGCTGTGTTTATCCCAGGTGAGTGATCTTATGTTGAGGAAATTCCATGATAAATGCCTGATTTTATCAAAGGCCTGCTGCCCCCCCATGGCTTTTTCGGCATTATTTATGAGAGCTTGTGACTGAGGGTCAATCTTTTGTGCCATTGATTGCAATGAAACGAGTAGTGTCATCCCAATTAAAAACGCCAACATTTGAATCTGTTTTGATAAAATAATAGGCATACCGTATAATAAATTGATTCTTTTTAATTCTGCCTTAAGGCCTAAATCATGTAAATTTAAACTCTTTCATCAACTGAAAAACACATAATGCAATGAATAATAAATCGACATCACAAGTAAAAAGCCAGAATTCAACTCATATCAACATTCATGATTGTCTTAAAATGATTGGCATGAAAGAGTTGACAGCTAATGTATATTGCATTCCTTCAAAGAAAACGCAAAATCAATAAGCTCTGACTTCCTTGCCTTCCATGAAATTCATAAAGGCTTTATTTACCACTCTGTTACCGCCCTTTGTAGGGTAGTTTCCGGTAAAATACCAATCTCCTAAATTCTTAGGGCAGGCTTTGTTTAGGTTTTCTACTGTTTGGTAGATTACTGCCAGTTCAGCCTGTAGGTCTTCCGGTTTCAATATTTCAGCTATTTTGGCAGAAACCTCATGATAATCAAACGTATCGTAAAGTTTCTGAACAAAGTTTTGTTTATGGAACTTCTTATTATGAAGACTTCGCTGAGTTTCTTCAAAAACTTCCTCTTTCATGTATTCTAGCCCCTTCTCTTTCAGTAAAGCAAGCATTGCTCTAAAGGCCACAAACTCTCTTACTTTTGACATGTCAATGCCGTAGCAATCCGGATATCTGATTTGTGGAGCGGAAGAAACTACTACAATTTTTTTAGGCTCTAGCTTATCGAGTAGCTTAAGTATTGATTTCTCAAGGGTGGTACCTCTAACAATAGAGTCATCTATTACTACAATAGTATCCACTCCTTTTTTGACAACTCCCTGAGTCATTTCATAAACATGAGAAACCATTTCGCCACGATCGTTATCATTCGTGATAAAGGTTCTTAGCTTAACATCTTTAGAAACGAGTTTTTCAAATCTCGGTTTGAAATTCAATATTTTTTCCAGTCTCTCCGGTGTAACGTCGCCTTTTGAAAGCTGCTCTTTTCTCCAATTGGTAAGGTATTCATCCATACCAGCCATAAGGCCATAGAAAGAGGCCTCAGCAGTGTTTGGAATGTAGGAGAATATGGTATTTTCCAGATCATGATCTATTTCTTTCAGGATCTGTGGTACCAATAATTTTCCTAGAGTTTTACGCTCACTGTAGATTTCATCGTCTGCACCTCGTGAGAAATATATTCGCTCAAAACTACAGGCTTTTCTTTCTGTAGCTTCAATAATGTTGAATTCGCCGAATTCTCCGTATTTATCTATAATGACGGCATTTCCCGGGCCTAATTCCTTTATATCTTCGAATTTAGCACCAAAAGCCGCCTTTAACGGAGGTCTTTCAGAGGTTACAACTATTACTTCGTCATCAGCCCAATAATAAGCAGGTCTGATTCCGGCAGGATCTCTGACTACAAAGGAAGAGCCGTATCCGGTAATCCCGGCAAGGGCGTATCCTCCGTCAAAATCTCTACAGGCTCTATGAAGAACACGCTGTAGATCCATATTGTCTTCAATAATATCTGACAATGCCGGATTGTCATAGATCCCTTTGAATCTTTCAAAAACACGCTGATTCTCCTCATCAAGGAAGTGCCCGATTTTCTCCATTACGGTTACGGTATCTCCTTGATCTTTTGGGTGTTGACCTAGTTTTACCAACTTTCTGAAAAGTTCGTCAGCATTGGTCATGTTAAAATTTCCTGCACACACCAGGTTTCGGCTTCTCCAGTTGCTTTGTCTAAGCATAGGGTGGCAGTTTTCTATTTCATTTTTGCCATGAGTACCATATCTAAGGTGCCCAAGCCAAACTTCACCAGAAAATGCAAGGTTCTCCTGAAGCCATTTGGCATCTCTGAATTTCTCAGGGTTGCCTTTTAAAACAGAACTGTACTTCTCGTTTATTTTTCCAAATATGTCAACGATTGGCCTGTTCTCAACAGATCGGTATCTGGAAATGTACCGCTGGCCCGGGGCTACTTCAAGTTTAACATTGGCTACACCTGCACCGTCTTGACCTCGGTTAGACTGCTTCTCCATGAGAACATAGAGCTTATTTACAGGGTAGAGCGGGGTGCCGTACTTTTTGATATAATAATCCAGCGGCTTGCGAAGGCGAATGAGGGCGATTCCACATTCGTGTTTTATTGCTTCACTCATACAAAAAAAATCAGCGTTGAGAACGTAAAAGTTCTTTAAAAGATTTTTAAAAAACAAAGGTCAGGATTAAAGGTTCAGTCACCAAGGCTTTTTATCGTTTTTTATTGATTCTTTAACCATTGTAAGAATATGCAGATTGATCATATAATCTCCTTCAGAAACAAGAAATATAAACTTCTGCGTTAAATATCTGTGATTAGTAAAACTATCCATGTGCCTATTACAATTATTCACTTAATTTTGAGCCGCGAAGAAAAAATGAAAGAGACTTCGTTCACCTTTTATTATGATTGATTCTCAAAAACCAGAACTTTCCATCATTATTTTATGCTATCGGTCAGAGGAGTCTATTCTGGCCTTTGCCCGGCAAACAAAGAAGCTAGTAGCGGGTCTGACAGATAGTTTTGAAATCGTGCTGGTTGGAAATTATTTTGAAGATTCTGGTGATAAGACCAGAGAGTATATTCATCAGCTTGAGCAAGAGGACGAAGTGTACCGGGGTATTTGCAAGCCAAAAGAAGGCATGATGGGCTGGGACATGAGAAAGGGCCTTGAGTTTTCGAGGGGTGAATACCTTTGTGTAATAGATGGTGATGGTCAATTCCCGATTGAGAGCATTTCTAATTGCTTCAAAAAAATCAAAGAGGGAAATTACGGACTCGTAAAAACTTTCAGAGTGACCCGCGGAGACGGATTGTACAGAAAGACTATTTCTGCTATTTATAACTTTCTTTTTGGCCTGCTTTTTCCAAATGTAAATGCCAGGGATATCAATTCTAAGCCTAAGCTCTTAACCAGGGAATGCTATAATCAACTAAATCTATCTTCTGATGACTGGTTTATCGATGCCGAAATTATGATCAATATAGGTAGGCTTAAAATTCCTATAGCTGAATTGCCGGTAGAGTTTGAGAAATTGGCTGGACGCCAGTCTTTTGTTAAGCCTAGTGCTATCATCGAATTCTTAAAAAACCTTTTCAAATACAGGTTCAAATAAAATGAAGCAAAAAGTCTTCGTAACAGGACTTTCTTCCTCACTTTTACAACAAATTGTAGGGTATTTGCCACTGGATAAATTTGAGATTCTGGCTCTTACTCGTAAAAATCATCCTGAGCCTCAGGAAGGAGTGACCTGGCTACATGGATCTCTTGAAACTATTGGCTTGTTAGAAGAAGATTTAGCAGGAATCAGCTTTATAATTCATGGTGCTGCTGTAACTCATACACCTGATATAGGTGAATACTTCCGGATTAATTATGAGGCTACAAAAAATCTTGTAGATATATCAAACAGAATAGGCGGAGTAAAATTCATTTATATTAGTAGTCGGGCTGCGGTACCTGGTTCGGGTGGATATGGTGAATCAAAACTCAAGGCTGAAGAATATGTAAGAACAAATTGTAAAAGCTGGATCGTTTATAAACCTTCGGAGATTTACGGAGGCATGAAAAACGAAGGTATCGAATCTTTAATTCAGGATGCTTTGAGTAAAACAGTTCAGATTTACCCAGGAGGAGAGAGTTTGATGTATCCTGTTAGTTTAGAAGATACTTCAAAGCTTATTTATGAGTATAGCTTTGAAAAAGGACATTGGAATCAAACGCTTATTGTAAATGGCACAGAGGCCTATTCTTATAAATCTCTCATAGAGTTGGTTTCAAAAATCACTGGTAAAAGCAAGATTCTATTGCCTATTCCTAAATTCATTATGTATTTCATACAATGGGTGATTTCCAATACCGGTCTTAAGATTAGTATAGTTCCTGATCAGATAGATCGCTTTTATGCTCCAAAGCCCATAGGCCATATTGATTTTCCGTATGAAAGTATAGCAGCTTATATTCGGAAATTGGCCAAAGGTCAGTAAAGTAGGGTTCTCTTATTCTTTCGAAATACAAATTCTTATATTCGCACAAATTCTGTGAAACCCATGCGAGTATCTGTTTCCTATATCAGGATCATTACCCTTCTGTATATCGCTTTTTCGCTTTTTCCATTCTTTTTGGGCTGGACACGCCTCTATTATGGCATTCCTTTAAGCCTTTTGCTTGGTTTAGGGATTTATCAATTCACCCAAAGCCTTTCATTTAACGAAGTAGAGTTTTACTCAAAGAGACAGCTTGTTATTGCTATAGTGATTTTGTTTTTATGGGTAAGTTTTTCAGGAGCTGGCGGTATGGGATATCAGGTGACAGATCTTTATAAAAGCAACACACTCGTAAAAGAATTGTCTACTCGAAGCTGGCCTTTAGAATATGATGTAGATGGTGAAAAAATGTATCTCAGCCATTATTTGGCCTATTATATAGCAGCTCCTACTGTTTTTAGTATTCTGGGGTTTAAAGTAACGCAATTGGCATTATTTGTTTACACATTGATTGGTATACTTCTAAGTGTATTTTGGCTTCATAGATTTATTAAAGGCAACCTTGCTTGTTTTAGTGTCTTTTTTATTCTCTTTGGAGGTATAGCTACATTTTCGTTTGTCAATACTTTCGGGTCAGAGTCACTATCTGTGTACTGGGATAAGATTTTAAACCATGGGTATTTATTTTGGTTAAATAGCCGAGAGGTAATTCCGCTCAATTTCATGTCTGTAACGGACATGCTTTATTGGACGCCACAGCATGCAATACCGGCTTTTTTAGGTGTAGGCATTATGCTCAATGCCGGATTCGTAGATCGAGATATAAAGTACATGCCTTTTATTATCTGCCTTTTGGCTATGTGGTCTCCAATGGTCCTCGTAGGTCTGTTTCCTTTGTTCGTTTTCGTACTGTTGTTAAGACGTTTTGAGGGTATATGGAACTATGTAAATCTAATTATAGCTCCAATTCTATTCATTGTATTAGCCTCTTTTCTTTTGGCTATTGAGTCGGGAGAGCTGGTTCAACATTTCATATTTACAGATTTATCAGGGCAGGGTGTAAGTATCTTAAAGCAAATGGGCATTTACTTTCATTTTCTGTTTTTTGAAGTTGTCATCTGGGCCATACCCATATATGCAGTCCTTAAAAACGGTTTCGCCAAAGATGAAAACATCCTTTTCTTGTTTACCTGTGGTATGTTGATGATCATTCCCTTGTATCGTTTTGGCTTATGGAACGACTGGTGCACACGGGTCTCTATGGGCTCGCTCATTGTACTTTCTCTATTTGCCTTCAGGGCTTTAGTGAATGCTAAAGGAATTTTGAAAGGCGTCATGATTTTATTGTTCATTTCCGGGGCACAAGCGGCGAGTATAGGTATCATTGGTTCGGTCATTTATTCAGATTTCCGACCAAATTTTAAATCTCCTGAAGAATCACAAGTGCTCACTTTGCCGGAGATTTGTGTGGGCTATCCTATTACACAATTTGTGGCTTCAGAGGATACTTTCTTCTTCAAGCATCTGGCTAAACAAAAGATGGAAAAATGAGACTATCGGTTCGAACACTGAAATTATTGAGTCTTACTTTTCTAATACTTCCTGTATTTGTTTTCTTCTTGTTTTGGGTCAAGTTATTCATTGCTTTACCTGTAATAGTTTTATTGCTTTTTTCAATTTACAAATACAACAATAGTTTGTTTGATGAGGAAGAAATTGACTTCTCAAAAGCTCAATTTTTTATTCTTCTTGGCTTGGTCGTTCTCTGGGTTTCTATGAGTGGGATAGGTGGTTTTGGCATTAAACTCCATGACCAGTTTAAGGTGTATTCTCTCTCAAAAGACATAATGGAAAACAGCTGGCCTGTTCTTTATATTCATGAAGGGAAAGAATATATTCTGTCGTCATATCTGGGTTATTTTATTTCTGCTCCGGTTTTAGTTGGCTGGCTATCCTATGATATGGTGAATGGATTTCTGTTTTTTTACGGAGTCCTTGGGGTATTTTTAGGCCTGGTTTGGTTGGCTATTATTAGTGGAAACAGGACGGCATTCGTTTTTGTGGTATTTGTGCTGGCAGGAGGTTTTGACATAGCAGGCTATCTCTATCAAAATGGAGTATCAGAACTTTTGAAAGGGAACTGGCCGCAGTTTTATTGGTGGAACAGTTTGAAAAATGAAGAATTCCTTTTGTATCATGGAAACACCAATCTGCTTTTTTGGGCGGCCCCACATGCTATTCCATGCTGGGTAGCTTCAGGTCTTTTTTTCTATGATTTGATCAAAAAACAAGATTTGACCCGTTCGCCCTTATATCTATTTCCATTGGTGTTCTGGACTCCCTTTATTTTAGTTGGCTTGTTCCCTTATTTCTGTTTTTTGCTTCTTAAAAAGGGCTTAAAAGACTATCTGAGAATAGAGAATTTCGCGATTATTCCTGCATTTCTTCTTCTTATCTGGTTTGTTACTTCTGTGGAGGTGAAAGAGTTTGATAAAGGTTTTTTGCTCTGGCCTGTTCTCTCTAAAATGAGTTTAATTGAGTCTTTTTTCAGATATGCCTGGTTTGTTTTTTTTGAGGTAGTGGTCTGGCTGATATTTATTTATTTGAGTTTTAAAAATGCTGATTTCCTATCGAAAAATAAGCAATGGTTTTGGGCGATGGCAATAGTGCTGTTGGTTATACCTTTGTATCGATTTGGCAAATACAATGATTGGGTACAAAGGGTTTCAATGCCTTCCTTGTATTTGTTATGGGCATTTCTGTTAGCCTCTCTTGCTCAAATCAAAAGAATAGGACACCGACTAATTTTTACTCTTTTGTTGATTATTTCTGCGGCAGACTCATTGGTTTACTTG
The DNA here is from genome assembly GCA_024742395.1 of Cytophagales bacterium. GTDB lineage: Bacteria > Bacteroidota > Bacteroidia > Cytophagales > Spirosomataceae > Jiulongibacter. The sequence goes on along the minus strand of JANSYO010000018.1, from coordinate 9,180 downwards.
CGAAATTCCTTTGTAAGTAATGGTTTGAGCTTTAACTATTCTCCAATTCCTTTTGAAGAAATTAAATCAATGCCACATTACGCTGAAGAAAACGGATGGCCAATTGAACAATATATGGCTCCGGCTGATGCCAGCTTCTTTAAGTATATTGCTCGGCAGCCTAATTAGAATATGCTGTTCTGGATCCATTGCGGTGCAAAGAAAAGGGCTATGACACCTACAGCAAGTAGGGTGAGTAATACAATTTGAGGTACAGAAACCTGACGATCAAAAGCCTTTTCTGCAGGAGGTTTCAAGAACATAAAATAGGGGATCTTGAAGTAGTAATAGATGGAGATTGCCGTATTAATCAAACCAAAAAGAAGAACCCATAAAAGTATTTTGTGCCCTCCATTGGCATATTGTTCCCATACATTTGTGAAAACAAGGAATTTGGCCGTGAAACCGGAAGTTGGCGGAAGACCGGTTAATCCTACCATGAATATTAAGCCTACTATCCCAAAGTAGACAAACTTTTGACTTAAGCCTGCCATGTCTTTAAACTCATAAGAGCTTGTATGCTCTTCAATGATATCAAGCATGAGAAAAGCACCTGCAGTCATAAAAACATAAACAGACATATAAAAAGCAGAGGCTCGTATTCCTGTTATTTCAAGGCCCAGCAGTCCTACCAAAATAAAGCCTGACTGAGCTATGCCTGAATAGCCCATCATTCTCTTGGCGTTTGTTTGTGCCAGGGCAGAGAAATTTCCTATTAATATGGAAAGCAATATTACACCTGCTAAAACGAAAGTATGGTCTACAGCTACGATGCCCAAGAGTCTGTATATCAAAAATAATCCTCCTATTTTAGGGGCTATTGCTAAATAAGATATCAGAGGGGTGGGGGTAGCCTCGTATACATCGGGTGCCCAAATATGAAACGGAGCAGCTGCCAGTTTAAATAACGGTCCCGAAAGCACCATTATCAGGGCTATTTGCAGGAGTAGACCACTGTTACTTCCTGATGCTAAAGCTTCTTTAATACCTTCAAAAGAAAGATTCCCGGAAAGCCCGAATAAAATAGAGGAGCCATAGAGCATAATGGCCGTAGCCGTGGCCCCAAAAATGAGATACTTAATACCTGCCTCGAGGTTTCTGGCTTTTTTATTAAACGCTACCAGCATATAGGAACATAAAGAAACTGACTCTAAGGCCACAAACATGCTTAATAAATGGCTGGCCATTAATAAAAAGCATAAGCTGAAGGCAATGCCAAGAATCATGATGTAATACTCCCCTTCCAGATCGTATTTCATGACCTTGATATGAATCAGTATTAAAGCGGTGGCAATAAGCACTAATTTTTTAGCAAAAATACTCAGCGAATCGAGCAAAACTAGACTGTTAAATAGGGGTTGATCTATTGCGTCACTTTGGTAAATGAGGGCAAAAGATAATACGGCAGTCAATAAACTAACCGACCAAAGAACAGTATTATACTTGCTGTTTCTTTGGCCAAAGGAAATAATGAAAATTAGAACCAGTATGCCACCAAACAGAGCAATTTCTCCGTTCAATTTACTGGTGCTGGTCAATATATGTGAAAGCTGCTCTAGCATTTAAAGACCGATGGTTTTAAGAAAAACATCAACGCCATTATTAGTGACGTCAAAAAGTAATGCAGGCCATACCCCAAACAAGATAGCCAGAAAGCCAAGTGAATAAAGCAGGATACTTTCTCTTAAGGTAAGGTCATCCATTTGATCTTTGAGATCCCTGTTCACCCAGAATTTGCCAAAAAACATTCTTTGTAATGCCCAAAGTAGATACACTGCAGATAGGATGATACCTAAAACGGCAATAGAAGGAAACCATTTAGATAAGTATGGGCTACTGAAACCACCCAATAATGAGAAAAATTCGCCTATGAAACCTGATATTCCGGGCAAGCCAAGTGAACCAAAAAAAGCAATGATTACAGCTCCCGTGTATAAAGGCATTTTGCCTGCCAAGCCTCTGTAATTATGGATAAGTCTGTTATGTGTTCTATCATAAATAACTCCCACTACAAGAAACAGCATAGAAGATAGAATACCATGACTGAACATTTGATAAATGCCCCCATTTATGCCTTCGCTATTGAAGGCAGCGAAACCCAAAAAGACAAAACCCATATGTGAAACAGAAGAATAGGCAATTAACTTTTTGAGGTCATCCTGGGCAATGGCATTAAATGCACCATAAATGATGGATAATACGCCCAATCCTGCTATCCATGGTGCAAAATCAATGGCCTCTTGAGGAAAGAATCCCATGCCTATTCTGATAAAGCCATATCCACCAACTTTTAAAAGAATACCTGCTAATACCACTGAAATGGAAGTAGGTGCCTCTACGTGAGCATCTGGTAACCAGGTATGAAAAGGTACAATGGGAAGTTTTATACCGAAGCCAATTAATAACAGAATAAAAAGGATAGTTCTGACAGGCCATCTAAGCCAGGAAATTGAGCTGCTTTGATCTAAAACCGAACCCGAAATATAATTGGAAGCGTTCCCCAACAGTCTGAAGTCAAAAGTGAATACAGTTCTTCCGTCTATGGCAGGGGCATTTACTGATAAACCCATGGCCAGCATAACCACTAAAATAAATACAGAACCTACCAGTGTATAGATTATGAATTTCATGGCTGCATATTCTCTTCTGTCGCCTCCCCAAATGCCAATGAGGAAATACATAGGAAGAAGCATAAATTCAAAGAAGAGGAAGAAGAGGAAGAAGTCTAAAGAAATGAAACATCCATAAATAGAACTACTCAAAAGCAGAAAAAAAGCATAAAAGGCCTTGGGTCTTCTTTTAATACTGGTAGATGAAATGGCTCCTGCCAGCAGTACAATGCCTGCCAATAATACCATAGGTAAACTAATGCCATCTACACCAAGAATATATTTAATTGAAAAGATGCCGAAATTCCCTAAGTCTAAATTAATCCATGGTTTTTCTTCAAGAAATTGGTAACCAGCTAAGGCCGGATCAAAACTCTTGAATACATACAAACTTATAATCAGAGTGAAGGTGGAAACCACAATGGCTAAATGCTTTGAATAGGGCTCCAGATTTTTGGGCAGCAATAGTACGATGACTCCGGCCAGAAGAGGCAAAAAGATTAAAAGGGAGAGTAAATATTCTGTCATAGACTCTTTAAAATATTGCCAGGAAAATCAACAAAGCGACAAATATGAGGATTAATACCATTAAATACGATTGTAAACGACCTGATTGTACTTTTCTTAAACCTTCACCAATATTACTAACCAATCTGGATATCCAGCCAATGAGGCCATCTACGAGTTTACTGTCAATGTATGAGCCTACATTGCCTAAGAAAATGATTGTGCTAGTGAGTAATCCTACAAATCCATCCACTCCCTTGCGGTCAAATTGGGTAAGTCCTTTGGCAAAATTCTTTTGACCAGTACCTATTTTATTCACCAGGCCGTCCACAGCTTTCTGGTCAATAGTTTGAACCAGGTCTGTTAATCCCGAACTGATATGTTCTTCTGTATTTACATTATCTAAAGGATTTGGCTGGAATTTTCCTACCAAAGCACAGGCCACTCGTTTCACATAAAAGTGATCCAGATAATAATGATTTAGACCCAAATTACTCCAGATATTCTGGGGTAAATCCTTCTTTAGAATCTGGAATCTGTAATATGAATAACCGATGGATAATATAGCAGCGGCCAATAAGCTATAAGCTACCCAATGATTTTCCTGATGTTTTATCTCAAAATGTGTTGAAAAATTACTGGTGACAAAGTCTAAAGGATTATTGCTGTGCAAAAGCCAAAAAGAGCAAATAACTAAGGGGAAGATCACCCATTCCATAAGGTCTGGTTTACTCCATTTGATTTTTTCTTTAGAACTGCTGAGGAAAATCAAAACGAATTGTCTTGTAACATAAAAGGCAGTCATTACAGAAGCAATTATTCCCATCAAAGGAATAAGAATAGTCATAGGATTAGCTTGCTCTGCAGACCAATTAAACGCTGAAAGTATCAAGGCGTCTTTTGACAGAAAACCCGAAGTAAAAGGTAAACCAGCCAGGGCTGCTCCGCAAATAATATAACTGAAAGCAAGCCAAGGTTTTTTATAAAGGAGGCCGCCCATTTTTCTCATGTCCTGCTCATGATGAGCATAATGGATGATAGCTCCGGCAATCAGGAAAAGGCCTGCTTTAAAGAATGCATGCGTGAATAAATGAAAAAGAGAAGCATTTGCAGCTCCTACACCCATTCCCATAACCATCAGGCCTAATTGAGATACCGTAGAGTAGGCGAGAACCTTCTTAATGTCAAATTGGAAAATTGCAGAGTAAGCGGCTAGTAGTGCAGTAACTGCACCAATGAGGGCTATGATTAATCCGGCATCCGGTGTAATTAAGAAATCTATTCTGGCCAGCAAAAATATACCGGCAGCCACCATTGTGGCAGCGTGTATTAAAGCAGAAACGGGTGTTGGCCCTTCCATGGCATCAGGTAGCCAAATTTGTAACGGAAATTGAGCCGATTTACCTACACATCCCATAAAGAGCATGAGAGCCGTTAAAGTTAAAACACCGGGTGCGGCGGTAGATTGAGAATTAGAAAGGAGCTCTAAATCCAGCGTATTAAATAGAAAAAAAACAAGTCCAATACCGATAAGAAAACCTGCGTCTCCTATTCTATTTACTATAAAAGCCTTCAAAGAGGCGTTAGTGGCTGATTGCTTCTCAAACCAAAAACCGATGAGTAGATAGGAGCAAAAACCCACAAGTTCCCAAAAGAAGAAAATGAAAAGTAGATTTCCAGACACTACCAGGCCCAGCATTGAAAACACAAAAAGATTTAAATAGCTGAAGTAATTCAGATATCTGGGGTCACCTTTCATGTATTTTAGCGAGAATACCTGAACCAAAAGAGCAATGCCCTGTACCAGAGCAAGCATCAATAGGCTTAACTTATTGATTAGTAGGGTGAAATTAAATTCATGTTGCCCTAGTTTTACCCACTTGTATTGAAATATTTCTGTTTCTCTAAATCTGGAGATAAGCCAAAAAGAAAGTAATAAGCCAAGCGTATTTATGCTTATAGATAGGACATTTCCTAGCTGTATTGAAAGGTTTTTTCGACCAATAATAAGCACTCCGAAACCTGCAAGGTAGGCTAATAAAGTGATAAATATGACTTGATCAGTTGGCATTCAATTGGGTTCTGAGAAGCGGCAAAAATAAGTGGTTTTATTTTAGTCTACTAATTTGGTAGAGTATTGTTTTTTATTTTCAATTCTATCTTTTTTTTGCAAAGTACTTTAAAGTCTTTTTAAAACCATCTCACTCACTGCTTGTCCTATAGAAAGAGAGCTGGTAGCTGCAGGAGATGGGGCGTTACATACATTGATAGCCTGTTTATTTTCAATAATACTAAAATCATCCAATAATCCGCCGGTAATATCACAAGCCTGTGCACGTACTCCTGCTCCTCCGGGTTTTAGATCTTCGGCCTTTATTTCAGGAATGAGTTCCTGAAGTGCTTTAGTGAATGCAGCCTTTGAAAACGAACGATAATATTCACCCATACCAGTTTTCCAATATTTGGCGGCCACTTTTTGGAAACCTGGCCAAAGTAGGGTTTCTTTTAGTTCGGAGAATTTAAAATCGGTTTTCTTATAGCCCTCTCTTCTGAAGGCCAATACGGCATTGGGGCCGGCTTCTACTCCGCCGTTAATCATTCGGGTAAAATGAACACCAAGGAATGGGAAATTGGGGTCGGGTACGGGGTAAATTAGATGTTTAACTAAATGTTGCTTCTCAGGTTTGAGCTCATAGTATTCTCCTCTGAAAGGTACAATTTTGAGATTGATTTTCTCCTCTTGAGTCATTTGAGCAATCTTATCTGAATATAAACCACCGCAGTTTACAACCAAACTGGTGTCGTAGCTTCCTTTAGTGGTGACCACCGTAGAAACGCTGTTGATTTCAGAAACAGAATACACTCTCTCATTAAACCTGATTTCTCCGCCCAGCTCCTGAATTTTTTCAGCATATTTTAGCGAAACTGCGGTATAGTCAATAATACCTGTTTGAGGAACTTTTATTCCTTTAATGCCTGCTACATGAGGTTCTATTTCCTTCATTTGCTCAGGATTCAGGTATTCCAGATTCGTCAGTCCATTTTCATTGCCTCTTTGGAATAAGGTTTCAAGAATGGGTAGCTGCTCAGCTCTTGTGGCTACCACTATTTTTCCGCAGAGATCAAAATTGATTTCTTCTTTGCGGCAGAAATCGAGAAGCATATTGTAGCCATTGATGCAGTTTAAAGCCTTTAGACTTCCCGGCTTATAATAAAGACCGGAGTGAATAACCCCACTGTTATTCCCTGTTTGGTGTTTGGCCGGGCCATCTTCTTTTTCTATCACCACTAATCGTGTATTCGGCTTTTGCTCTTTTATTTTCAAAGCAGTTGCCAATCCTACAATTCCCCCTCCAATTACCACTACATCGTATTTCATATGATTTTTTCTCTATTTAAAAGATGGCCCACTAAGCCGGTTAAAAGAAATTCAGAAGCTTTTACCGTTTTAATTCAATAAACTTTGGCTATCTGAGCTGTCAAACTTAAATTTGTGCAAATTTATACTAAGACAAATACGAATGAAACGATTAGGATTTTTATTCCTTCTGGCTGGAGTGGTAGCTTTAAGTTCTTGTGACTATCAGAAAAACAATACCATCAAGCAAAAAGATGTGAACGAAGGTAACGAACGCATTTATGGTGACGGTCCTGGTACTCCTGCTCGTCAACTTAAGCAGCAGTATGAAGCTTCTCCTGAAGATGCTGCCAGACCCGCTGCTATCAAAGAAAAACTATATGGCAAGTAATTACTTGCTAAATCATTAAAATAAATCATGCGAGCGGTTCTTTTGAGCCGTTCGCTTTTTTGCTTATAATAATCTATTCATCATGAACGTAGCAATTGTAACAGGTTCAGCTGGTCTTATTGGTTCTGAGTCTGTGGCTTTTATGGCCGATAAATTTGACCTGGTAGTGGGTATTGATAATAATCTCAGAGCCTATTTCTTTGGTAATGAGGCCTCTACTGAATGGAATAAGAAAAGAATAGAAGATAATTACAGTAATTATAAGCACTACCAGGCCGATATCCGTTCTGAAGTAGAAATCGGAAAAATATTTGCGGAATATGGCAAAGACGTTAAACTGATCATTCATACGGCTGCACAGCCATCACATGACTGGGCGGCCCGTGAGCCTTTTATGGATTTTACCGTGAATGCTAACGGTACACTGGTAATGCTGGAAATGACCCGTCAGCACTGCCCTGAAGCCGTATTTATTTTTACATCTACCAATAAGGTTTATGGAGACAATCCAAACTTTCTTCCATTAGTGGAGAAAGAAACTCGTTGGGAGATTGCTGAAGATCATGCCTATTATGAAAATGGGATTGATGAGCAAATGAGCATTGATCATACTAAACACAGTCTTTTTGGAGCTTCAAAAGTGGCTGCCGATGTGTTGGTTCAGGAGTATGGTCGTTATTTCGGAATGAAAACCGGGGTTTTCCGTGGAGGATGCTTAACCGGGCCAAACCACTCAGGTGCTCAGCTTCATGGTTTCTTAGCTTATTTAATGAAGTGTGCCATTACAGGCAATCATTACACCATCTTTGGTTACAAAGGCAAGCAGGTGCGTGACAATATTCACAGCTGGGATTTAGTAAATATGTTCTGGCATTTTTATCAAAATCCACGTGTTGCAGAAGTTTACAACGCCGGTGGAGGTCGTTTCTCAAACTGCTCGATGACAGAGGGAATAGCACTTTGTGAAGAAATTACGGGTAACAAAATGAATTATAGCCTTTCTGATGATAACAGAATAGGAGACCATATCTGGTACATCTCTGACCTTAGTAAATTCAAAGAGCATTATCCGGGCTGGGACTGGAAATACGACTTGAAGACGACTTTGACTCAGATGTATGATAATATCTCTAAGAGGGTTTAGGGCTTGGGAAAGAGACATAAGATATAAGACACAAGACACAAGATAAAAGACACAAGACATAAGATTTGAGACTAAAGTCTTGAGATAGAAGATAAGAGTCTTTAGATTTTATTAAGATTAGACCTGCCTGGTGGTGGGTCTTTTTTTGTTACTTATGACTTTTTTATAGTTCTTTCATTAAATGCAACACTTCAGATTAGGCAAAAATGATTATGATTGAAGTCAAAAGCTATACTTCCAAAACTATTCCTACTGGTGTAATTTTGGGTAAAGGCTACGGCAGTTTTCAGATGATGGATGAGTGGATACATGGTTTAGCAAGAATATATTTAAGTAGCACTAAGCCAATTCATAATGAAACAAGTGAGTTAATAGACTATATGATGGAAAAGAAAAAAAATCAAATTGAGAAATATATAATCCAAGTAGACTACGAAGGTGATGCCAGTGTAATAAAAGTTAACTAGAATGGGAAAATTTAAAGATCAATATCAAAAGTACATTGAAGGACGATTAGATTACTTTAAGGGTTTAAAAATTTACCAGGGCTTTAGTTTTAATGCACTTTGCAAGAACTATGATTATGAAGATCTTGCAGTCTATTGTCTATACAAAAAAAATGTTCATGACGCAAGAAACAACCTCTTCAAAGCTCTTTTTGTAGAGCATCTTCAAAATGAACTTGTCTTAAAAAAGTATCCAAACCTTGAATTTGATGTAAGGTCCGATGTAGTAATCCGTCAAAATTGGTATGGTTATAATTATGGGCTTTGCTGTAAAGACGAAGCTTTTTTTCAGAAATATCTTAAGAATATTATTGTCTTGGGTAATGAACACAAAGCCAATTATAATTTCACAGCCTCTTTAATAAAAAAGGGGATGCTTACTCAAAATCAGGCTTTAATTGACGAGCACCTTCCTCGGTTTAAACAAATAAAAGCGGCAAACCTCCGAGGTTTTGAGAAAGGAGATTATATGTGTTGAGGGTATTCTTAATCATGATGTCAATCGTTTTAACGAGGGAAGCCAGTTTATCATCAAAGCCTACAAAAGAGAAGCCGGGGTAACAATTGAAGCCAATGTATGCATCTGGGCCACGGCCATGGTGATTTTGGCTCAAAGAATGGGTCTT
>JANSYO010000320.1 GCA_024742395.1 Cytophagales bacterium | reverse complement strand
GAATTATATTTATTGCTCCCTCTAGAGCTTATCCTACTGTGTTTCCTCTTGAATACTATGCATATGTTTTACAATGCATATGTTACAATATAGAGAAAGAATGTATCGCTTGCTTGTGTGGAGAAATCAAAAATATCTTATTACGCATTCTGTGATTATATTTGCGATTGTTTCTGTTGATATTGTGTTCTCCTGTGTGTGTTTATCTTCTAGTTTTATTCTTGGAGTATAGTTCTCTTCTATTCCAGAGTAATAGCTGTTTTCTTGCACTTTCTTGTTTTCTTTCTGTACAAGTCATTCTAATTGTTTAGTTCTTTTCAGCATGTAATTTGTGCTCTTATTAATTGGTATTTGTTTCGTCACCGGATAAGATTGCTTCTATCCTTCAAATTTTGATTGTAAAGCTTTCAAATGCTCTGTGTGAATTTCCTCGTGCTTTAAAGTCTTCATATTTCGTATTATATAGTAGTTCATAGTTCGTTCTCCATTCTAAGCATCTATTCAATTCGTTTGCTCGTTTCTGGATGGAGTAATTGCATTCTGTGCAATCAAGTTTGTCTTTTCTTGTTTTCTCAATGAATATTGATTAAACTTGTATTTCTGTACTAAACTATCTTCATTCTGTTAGTATGCAGCAGCTGTACAGGTAAGATAGTCTTACTCTGGAGATAATGGAGTGTTTAGAAAAACTTGATTTCTGTCCGATCAAGGCCCGCTCATTGCCACACGTTGTTACTGAGACTTGGTATGAGACTAATAGACACAATACTGCGCCAAAACTTGCTCAAGTAACTCTGTAGAGAGAGAAAAAGAAAAATTAGAAAACAGAAAAACCGTTGGAAATAAACCTTCCTTGTGACATCTGTCATTGCTACGATTCACTTTGTATTCTCACATGAAGTGTTTGGGAGCGATTTCAGCCAAAAAGAAGAGAAAAAAACAGCAAAAGGTATCCCCAAACGCAAAAAGTGAAGGATTTGGGAATACTTTTGCAAGGTTGGGATGACTTTTGCTCCTGCTTTTGGCCTCACGGTCACCGTTGTTTTACTTTTTGCTTGTTTATTGTAATGGAGGAACTCTTGAGATGATTGATGGGGCAGGGCGGGGTTCTTTTATCCTGGTTTAAATGAAAGGGGCTTTTGAGTGCGAGTTTACTTCACTTGCTTCTTTCCCTTCTTGTCT
>JANSYO010000308.1 GCA_024742395.1 Cytophagales bacterium | reverse complement strand
GTTTACAACTTACTGCTTCGTTGTAGTTTGCTGGTGTGAAATATCCTTCGATATTCGAAATGCCATGTACTTCAGCATTAGATGGTGCATATAGGTGCCCTGACCTAGTGACTCTTTTGTCTACATTTTCTTTGGCAACGCGAATTATTTCCTCTCGCTCCCTAAATTCATCGGGTTTCTTGGATTGTTTCTTTGATATGATGGGAATCTCTGAAGGGGTAGCATCATCTTCTGAATTAGACAGTTCTAGTTCAAAATTGTCTTCTGAACAACTCTCCTCATCTATTCTATTATCTTCAGCCTGATAGTCTTCTGGGTCAGGTAAAGTGTCCAAGTAAAGGTCATCAATCGGTTCTTCTTTTTCAATTTTGACAGGTTTCAGAGAACACGGAGAAACAACCGGGGAAGGAGACTGTAAAACATCTGTTGTTTTGTAGTTTGCGGGCGTTTCGTCTTCCTTTGAATACCACTCTTGATACGGAAACATTGTCTCAGCGAACTTAACATCATAATAATGTCGTACAAGGATTTTGTTTGTAAGTGGGTTCAAGAGTCTATATCCAGTCATATTTTGATTATAGCCTAATAAAACCATTTTCGTAGCCTGAGTGTCATACTTGTTTCGATCCTTAACGACTCTACAGTAAGCAAGACATCCGAAAACTCGTAAAACATGATAAGGAGGGTGCTTTTTGTACCACCTATGATATGGTGTTGTTTCAATATGTTCTGTAGGTGAAATATTTTTGAGAAGTGTTGCCGTGTGGAGGATTTCTGGCCAGAAATCCCATGAGACTCCAGAATGTACCTGCATTGCTCGAGCTTTTCTAATAACAGTTTGAAAGAATCGCTCAGCAACACCATTGAGCTCATGTACGTAGGGAGGAGAATATCTTTGTAAAACGAGTGTTATCATCCGTAAAAGCGGCCAGATATTTAAAACCACTTGATGATACAGACGGTGACTCCCACAGGTCACAATGAATGATTTCAAGTGGAGAACTAGTTCTAACACTTGAACGTAGACCTTTGGGGACTTTTCGCTTGAAATTTGATAGGACACAAGATTCGCATCCTATTGTGTCGAGTTTCCTAAAGATAGGAAGGTAATCAGGTTGGTTTTTGAGGACCTTATGTAGTTTCGACAGTTGTTCCGAGGATAAATGTCCGAATCGTGCATGGATCGTGGATTCAAGCGAACTTGCCTTGATTGAATTGATTTCAGCTTCAGAGTC
>JANSYO010000151.1 GCA_024742395.1 Cytophagales bacterium | reverse complement strand
GAATTTATACAATGCCTCAGACCAGTGGGTTTAGGTCCATCTTCAAAAACATGACCTAGATGGGCGTCGCATCTGGCACAAAGCACTTCTACTCTTACCATTCCTAAAGAAACATCACGTTTTTCCTTTACGTTACATGGATTGACGGCTTCATAAAAAGAAGGCCAGCCGGTACCGGATTTGAATTTAGTTTTTGAAGAATACAAGGGCAAATCACAGCCTATGCACTTGTAGATTCCCACTTTCTTATTGTCCCAATAAACCCCCGTAAATGCCCTTTCAGTTCCTGCCTGGCGAGTCACTTTATATTGCAAAGGAGTCAGTTGCTTTTTCCATTCAGACTCAGATTTTGTAATTTTCTCAACATCACAATCCTTAGGCCTTTCAGTCTTTTGTGCATTTGACTGGCATGAGGCCAAACCTAGTATCAATATTCCAAAAAGGATTCTTTTCATAATTTTTGTCTTTTTAGAATAAACGAGATTCTGGCATCAAAGGTTTAATCGTTACTTCTCGGCTTTCTAAGATCATTGGCGTTGATTATGTAATCCCAACGTTTCTTTCCTGTATTGTCAATGATGTTTATTTTCATTGCTCTATTCGTTCTTTCGCCCGAAACCTCAATTAAAGCGAAATTCTGAAGGTCATCAACGATCGTTCCTTGAATTAAATCAGGGGTAGTTCTCTCTGAATCCAATGGCTTGGCAATGCCGCTTGTTAATGAAGAAACTGTTAGATCATAAATAGGGTAGGTGCCATCTCTGTCTAGCTTTCTAAGTGAAGTGTGGTGGCGATCTCCCGTCATAAATACCACTCCGCTTATGTTATTCTCCGTAATTCTGTCAAGTAATTTTTTACGCTCCACGGGAAAGGTAGACATGTTTTCAAAAACAGCAGAAGGATTAACTATTTGACCACCGGGTACTACTATCTTAAAAGGGGCTCTACTAGCAGAAAGAGCGTCTATGAGCCAGTTTAATTGCTTTTCACCAAAATAGTCTTTTGTGCTGTCTTTCGAATAATTGGGTGCTCTGAACCATCGGTCGTCCAGTAAAAAGAATTGAATATCTTCCCAGAAGAACGTGCCTGTAACGGCTTCATCTTTAAAAATATAATTAGGATTACCCCAGTTGTCTTTAAAGGCTTCTAAAGTCCAGTTTTTACCCCAATAGCTCCTATCTGCATCATTAGGTCCATAATCATGATCATCCCAGATGGCATAATGATGGGTATTGGCAAAAAGCTTTTGAAGTTGAGGTTGTTTCTTAAAGTCAATATATCTTTTATAAATTCCGCTTCTGGTGTTCCAATCTACCTCTCTTAAATAGATGTTATCTCCTCCCCATACCATGAAGTCTGGTTGCTCTTTGTAAATCTCATCAAAAATATTGAAGGTATAACCATAAGGTTTTCCGGGACGGTCAAAACGGGTTTCATTGGTGTAAACACAACTCCCAATAGCAAATTTGAAAGCTGGTGGGTCTGTTCTGTATTGCCAAAGTGTTTGCGTCTGAAATTCTAATGGATAACCAAATTTCTCCTTGATACCATTCAGTACAATTTCGTATTCATATGTTTTCCCCGGTAAAACATCTTCAGCAATAATCTTGGCAATGAAATAATTAGATTTATCCGTTAATACCGCTTTGGTTGAAAATTTCTTTCCATCCCCCCCTTTCTCCCAGTAATTGTATTTTACTAAAGTAGGTTTATCCGTTTGTGCCCATAGCAATACTTCTCTCATTTCTGAGTATCCAAGCATGGGTCCGGCTACTAATTGAGCAAAGCTCGAAATTGAAAATAGAAGTAAAAATAAGGAAGTGTAAAGCTTTTTAGTCATTTATTGAAGGTTTATCGGCCAAAGATAACCAGCCACATGAAAAGCATTGTATATCTTTGCCGAAATTTAACATTAGGGAAATTGATTAGACTCGAAAACGGAAAATACTACATTCAGAATCAGGAAACAGCTGATTTAGTGGCAAAATTTGGCTCACCATTGTATGTCTATGATGGAAATAAGATAGAAGAGCAAATTGAAAGAATGCGTAAAGCATTCAGTGGTGTTGATATTAAATTAAAATACGCCTGTAAAGCATTGACAAACTTGTCCATTATGAAGCTTATGCTAAAAAATGGTGTAGATGTAGATGTGGTATCTATCGAAGAAGTGAAAATTGCATTGCATGTGGGTTTTAAACCAAATCAGATTCAATATACTCCCAGCGGCGTAGCTTTTTCAGAAATAGAAGAAGCTCTGGAACTAGGAATCAGATTAAACGTAGATAGTCTTGACCTTCTTGAAAAAGTAGGTCAAAAATATGGCAACGCACATCCTATTGCTATTAGGCTAAACCCATCTATTATGGCAGGGGGAAATTTGAAAATTTCAACCGGTCATGCAGACAGTAAATTTGGAATTCCAATAGAGTATATTGATGAAATCATAGCTATTGTTACTGCATATGACCTTAAAGTGGTGGGCTTGCATCAGCACAATGGATCAGATTTCAAAGATAGTTTCGTAATTGTGCAGGCCATGAAAAAGTCGATGCAGGTAGCAGAAAAGTACTTTCCAAATCTGGAGTTTATTGATATGGGATCTGGTTTTAAGGTTTCTTATCATGCAGATGACCATGTGACAGACATAGAAGAACTTGCAGAAGATGTGGTTAAAGAATTTAATGCCTTTTGTAAACGATACGGCAGAGATATCCAATTGTGGTTTGAGCCTGGTAAGTACCTTGTAAGTGAATCTGGTACCATGTTTACTACATGTAATGTCACTAAACATAACCCGAGAAGAAATTTTGTTCATGTAGATAGCGGCCTGAATCATTTGATCAGACCAATGATGTATGACGCCTATCAGGACATTGTCAACACCTCAAACACGGATGAGTCAGATACCGAAAATTATGACATTGTAGGTTATATCTGCGAAACTGATACTTTTGGAAGCGATAGAATTTTACCCAAAGTAAGTCAGGGAGATATTCTTGCTATTAAAAATGCTGGTGCTTATTGTTTCAGTATGTCGTCAAATTATAACTCCAGAGTCAGACCGGCAGAGGTATTGGTTTATAATGGAAAGACCTATTTAATAAGAGAAAGAGAAACAATGGCAGATATCCTAAGAAATCAGCCTGAAATAGATTTCTGATAATGTTTGGGCATTCTATTCTTTCATAATTTGTGAGTAAAAAATGAAGGCATTACCTTCAAATTAATAAATAAAACAACCCTTAAAATGATAACTGTTGGTCTAGTTGGTTTTGGATTATCCGGAAGATGGCTTCAAGCACCATTTTTTGTACTTAACCCCAATTTTAAACTTAAGAGTATTGTCACCTCACAGGAAATTACTCAAGAGCTTTTTAAAGATACTCAGAAAGCTCCCAGTATGGATGCCTTATTGGCAGACCCTGAAATTGATTTGATTTCAATTTGTTCTCCAAGCAGCACGCATTTCGATTACTGTAAAAAGGCATTAGAAGCGGGTAAGCATGTTTTAGTGGAGAAACCAATGACAGCAACCTATGAGCAGGCACTTGAACTTATTGAAATTGCCAAAAAAGCGAACAAAACCCTGATGATTTATCAAAATCGTCGTTTTGACGGCGACTTCATGACAGTACAACGTGTAATTCAATCGGGTGTATTGGGAGATATATTGAGTTATGAGGCCAGATGGCATCGTTACAGTCCAATTTTGAACCCAAAACCTTGGAAAGAGGCCATTGCTCCCGCAAACGGTGCAATATATGATTTAGGAGCCCATTTAATTGATCAATCAATTTATCTATTTGGCGTACCTGAAAAAGTATCAGGAGATACCTTTACGCAAAGGGAAGGCAGCAGTATTCAAGATGCTTTCAATATGAGTATGGATTATGGAAAGCTAAAAGTAAAATTGAGCTCAAGCCTTATGGTCAAAGAATTTGAACCAAGATATGTAGTTCACGGAACCAAAGGTTCATTTATTAAACACGGCTTAGACCCGCAAGAAGACCATTTAAAAGCAGGCTATTTACCGGGTATGGATGGTTTTGGTTATGAAGCCAAAGAGAATGATGGCAAGCTGACCACTAATTTGGCCGGAATGGAAATGAAAGCAAGTATCTCAACATTTCAGGGTAATTGGATGTATCTATATGATAATCTTGCTGAGGTTATACTTAATGGAGCAGAACCAATTATTAAACCGGAAGAAGTAGCAGAACAAATCCGAATTATCGAAGAAGTGATAAAAAGTTAATTATTGAAGTACCGTATAAATGAAAAGCTCGAGTGACTTAATTGACACTCGAGCTTTCTTGGTATTTTGGTTTAGCTCAATAGCTTAATTCCATAATTGTTGCGGGTACTTACCTTCAGAAACTAACTTTTGAATAGAAGCTTGTACATCTGGTTTATCTTCAGGGTAGGTTACGCCAAACCAATCTGAAGAAGTATCAAAAACTTTACATTTCCCTTTATTCTCGGCCATTAATTGACTCATGATTGTTGGAATATAAAACTCGGCTTTCGGTGCGTCATAATTCTTTCTGGCATAATCCTGAAAATACTTTTCAGTTTCAGTAAATGCCGACGGCATAAAACCCCAAAAATTCATAGAAACAGGTGTATTTTCACCCAAAACTTCAGGTTCGCCATTGTCTAAAAAGACAATTTCCCCGTTTTCGTTTCTTAAAATTTTGGTTCTTTCTATCACAGAGGTTAGATAACCTTCATTATCTTGCTCACATACTCCTCTCGATACCGTTCCATTTTCAGAAAGGGTATTCTTCACATGATATCCTATCATGGCATGCACATTCTCATCTTTATTTGATGATAGAAACGCTGCCATAGTTTTGAAAGCTTCTGTTCCGTAAAAATCATCGGCATTGATCACAGCAAAGGGAGTTTTTGTTTGTTCCCAAGCACATAACATGGCATGGCCGGTTCCCCATGGTTTGGCTCTTTCTACACTACCTAAATCTGAGGGTACATACGATTGAAAGCCTTGAATAGCGTAATCGTACTCTATTTCTCCTTTGAGTTTTGACCCGAAAACCATTTCAAAATCTTCTTTTAATTCTTCCCGGATAATGAATACCACTTTACCAAATCCAGCCTGAATAGCGTCAAAAAGTGAATAATCTATTATGGTTTCCCCGTTCGGCCCAAAAGCATCTAATTGTTTAATACCTCCGTAACGACTGCCCATTCCGGCAGCTAGAATTAATAATGTGGGTTTGATCATGTTTCTTTTGTTCGATTTGCCACAAAAATAGGAATCTATCTTGGTTTCATGTATGGGAACATTAAATTTGATTCTTTTAAAAAATGACCAACCTCTTGAATATGAACTACACTCTTAAAGCAGTATGCCTTTTACTGTTTATTCCTGCTCTTTTGCAGGCTCAGGATTTTCCTCTAAACCCCATTTCTTTCGCAGACTGTCAAGTAGTCTCTGGTAAATGGAATCAAGCCGGAAGCTTATCTATTCATCCTTTTAAAAATGCCATTTCTGCTGAATCCGGCAAGGAAATCACCTATGCCAGTGGACCCGCCGGACTTCAAACCAAAACTGGCTATACAGATTTGAAGCTTGAATTTGAGTTTTTACAATCTAAAGAAACTGAAGCAACATTAAATTTGGGCAATGGTTTTGAAATTAATCTCAATAATAGCTCTGATGGCAAAAGGCCATTTATGGGTTCAATTGTTGGATCTGCTAACGCTGGACAAAATGTCTGTAAAACTACCGGCCTATGGCAAAAATTGGAATT
>JANSYO010000421.1 GCA_024742395.1 Cytophagales bacterium | reverse complement strand
TGGCCCTCCGGCAGGGTATACACATAGCGGTCAGAATAAGCGAACAGCAATTGACTCACCAGGTGATTTTCTCTTTATTTAAAAATGCCGCAATACCTCTTTTGCAATCTTCGGATCCCCGTGCTTCTGCATTGAGCTGAGCTGCATGATTTAATGCTTGCTGTGTTTCCAGATGCTGTACCTCTGCTATCATTTTCTTGGTTAAAGCCATTGATTGTCCTGAGTTGTTTTGAATTAATTGCTGGGCTAGTTCATTAACCCTGGCCTCTAATTCATGAGCAGGATAAACTTTATTGATCAGACCCATTTGCTGAACTGCCTCAGCGCTATAAAGTTCACCGGAAAGCAGCAATTCCCTTGCCCTGCCTTCCCCAATTTTTCTTATGAGAAATACACTGACCAGCGCCGGAATAAAACCAATTCTCACCTCCGTATAACCAAATTTTGCTTCTTTGGCTGCCAGTACGAAATCACAAACTGTGGCCAGCCCACAGCCACCGGCAATAGCATGACCATGTACTTTGGCGATAACTGGTTTAGGATGTTCGTAAATCAGGTAAAATAGCTCTTTGAGGTGATGTGAGTCCTTTACATTTTCTTCAAAGGTGTTATTTTGGAGCTGTTCGATATAGGCCAGGTCTGCACCTGCAGAAAAGACTTTACCATCAGCCTGAAGTATAATCACCCTAACGGTATCATTTGCTGCCATAGTCTGGAAAGCTTCCTTAAGTTCTGTGACCAGGTCATAAGAAAGCGCGTTTCTTTTTTCCGGTCTGCTTAGCGTGATGGTACCAATTCTTTCCTTTATTGATGTATTTAAATATTGCATGGGTTAATCTTTGGCTCAAAAGTAATAAGACTATGCTCATTAATGGGCTTCAATGAATGCCCCATCTCTGGCTAGAATCCTCGCGTCGGGTAGTGTTGCTGCTAGCTCAAATAAAGCAGGAGAAAGCCGGTTGGTTTCATCAAATATCAGGTGTCTGTATTCCAGGTTTTTAAGTTGGTCGGGCGACTTTAAGGC
>JANSYO010000190.1 GCA_024742395.1 Cytophagales bacterium | reverse complement strand
CCAATGCTTTTGCCTGGCGCGATGGTAGTATTTTCATCAATATTGGCTTGTTACGATACCTGGAAAATGAAGCCCAGTTGGCCTACATTATGGCGCACGAGATACAGCACTATCAGAAAGAGCACGCTTTAATGCAGTTTAAAAAGAAAAAGGACCTTGAATCCATTTTTAACAGGCAAAGTGAACTGGATGCCTTTATGGAACAAATGAAGTATTCCCGCACGCACGAGTTGGAAGCCGATGCTGAGGGATTTGAATTATACAGTCAATCAGATTACTCGCTTTTAGAGGCCCGAAAGGCCCTGGAAATTCTAAAGATTGTGGATAGCGACTTCTATACTGATTCATTGAACCTGCTTGAGGTATTGAGTAGTGAGACCTTCAAAATTGACAGTAGTTGGTTGTGCAACGAAGAGGAAGTAATGGACCTGGCCGATGTAGGTTATTCCGAATCAGGATCGGGCCGGGGCCGAGATAACCAACGCGAAAATACTAATCAGGGTCGCACCAGAAACACGGTAACTGATAAATATGAAACTGCTGAAGACCGCGAAGAAACCGAAGAAGATAGTACCATTGATGATGATGACGAGGAGGAAGACCGGTACAGCACCCACCCCAGCCTGAAAAAAAGATTGAAGGAGCTGAATGAGTTGCTGGCCGGCAAAGATACCAGCAGCGGAGCGGCATACCTGGTATCAGAAAAGCGGTTTAACCAGGTACAGCAAATTGTAACTTTTGAAGTGGTGCATGAATACTATAAAGACGCTGATTACTTCAGGAGCCTGTACGAATCGTTGCAACTTCAAAAACAGTACCCTCAAAATGAATACCTTAAGGAGATATCTTGTCAAAGCCTGTTTTGGATAGCGTATTATTTCAACCTGAATAGTGTAAACGAGATTATGGATGACTATGAAAAGTACGCAGATCAGGAGTACGGTAAGTTCCTGTGCTTTTTCTATTATATAGAAGAAAACGACTTGATAGATATGGCAGTACATTTTATCAGAGATGCCCACAAAACCTACCCGGCCAACGAAACTATAGAAATAGCCCTGGCCAGGTTGCTGCCCCTAAACCGCGATAGCCGGGAGGCCAAAAATATTTATAAAGATTTTTCAGACAATCATCCGGGTAGCATTTACACCAACTTTTCCGAGGCCATGAAAAAGAAGAAAAAACTATGAGGTTGATAATAGCCATGAGCATAGCTACCATAGTTATGAGTAGCTGTGGTACTGCCAGTAAATTGATGCTGGAAAAGAGCCCGGAACACAGAAAAGAAGCCAAACAAATAACCAAGGTAGTTACCATTGATCCGGAATACAGCCTGGTATACCTGGGCAAAGGGGCGGATGATTACTACCTGAAATCGGAAAAGAAAGAAGATGTTTTTACCAAAACACTTACCACCAGTGCTTCTAAAGCAGGAATAGAACTGGTAGTGGTAGATAAAGAATCATTAAA
This sequence comes from Cytophagales bacterium, assembly GCA_024742395.1. GTDB lineage: Bacteria > Bacteroidota > Bacteroidia > Cytophagales > Spirosomataceae > Jiulongibacter. The sequence continues at coordinate 1,272 of JANSYO010000190.1, read as the reverse complement.
GCCCTCTGATCTGAATTATTTCAATTACCTGGCCCCTCTAAAGCAGCAAATACTAATAGCCAGTACCTTACAGGATGTAACATTAAAGAAAACCAGATACGGGGAAAATGGCCGAAACTGGATACAACCGGATTACAAGGAATTTAAAGAAGTGCCCATTTTCACAGCGGAATATAGCCACCTATCTGATAAATATGGCACCCCCTATTTTGCATTTCATGGTATGCTCACTGTAGTGGAGAAACGCAATTTGCGTCCGCTTTGGTTTATGCTCTATCCAGTAATGATACCTTATTCCATAGCTATGGTTGCCAAGCCCAATGCACACACATACTACTACAATGTAATTGTAAATGTAGAAACCAGCGAGGTGCTGTTTCGCGAGATCAGGTATATAAAGAGAAAGCCTGCCAATTCCTTATTGCAAGGTATTACCTACGATAGCTTTCGTATACTATCAAAACCCTCAAAAAAATAGCGATGAAGCTTAAATTATATCTCCTTATACTCATTATAAGTGGCCTGTTATCAGGGTTTAGCGCGCAGGCTCAGGTAAGCGGTCACCGGGGCGGTTTATTAGTGCTGAAAACCGACCTAATGAGCCCTTTGTTGGACTGGGGTGCCCATGGTGGCTTAGAAGTTGTAGCTTTCCGGCGCATGTCTTTTACCGCAGATTATAATTGGCAACGAGAGTATCTTACAGGTAACTACTTTGCCTTAATGGCTAATAGGCAGTATGGAGATGATGCATTACTCCGTGCCCACACTATTAGCCTAGGCTTGCGTTTCTATACCAACAGAGCAATACCAGCACCGCATGGCACTTATCTGGGATTAAAGGTGGGGGTGTCGCGCTATAGTATTGAAGGTGTTATTGACGATAGCCAAAATTTACAGTCTTATCAATTCAGCTATGGTCCATTAGCTGCCGGTAGTTTTGGCTTTGTATATGGGCATCAATGGGTGCTGCTTACACGTATGACCATAGACCTGGGCTTCTCATTCCAGTATAACCTCCTCAAAGATGTATCGGTAATAGAGGTGAACGAATTGTATAATGGTATTTCAGGAACAGTAGATGTGAGTGACTTTTCTCAAAAATATGGTGGAAACGCGTATAACTACAACGGAATACAGGGTGGTATAGGTTTTGGTTTACACCTGGCTGTGGGCTTGATAGTACCCTGATTCGTAAAGATTTGTTAAAATTTTGTCATTTACCGTACCCCCTGCAACCTTTAACCCCCAAAGGCGTTCTTATTACCAGAAGCT
>JANSYO010000072.1 GCA_024742395.1 Cytophagales bacterium | reverse complement strand
GGGCATTTCGAAGATTCATCAATACGAGCATGCAAATACAGGAGATTTTAAAAACAGAACCACAAAATCAGGAAGTTACAGTAAAGGGTTGGGTTAGAACCAAAAGAGGACAGTCTGCTCTTTCTTTTGTTCACATTAATGATGGCTCTACCATACATAATATTCAGGCGGTTGTAGACGGAGAAAAGATTCCGGAAGGGGTAATGAAAAAAATAACTTGTGGGGCTTGTGTAGAAATTAAAGGAGAGTTGGTGGCTTCAGCAGGTTCTGGTCAAAAAGTGGAAGTGAATGCCACAAGTATTAAAATTTATGGTGAGGCTGATGAGACTTTTCCTATTCAGCCTAAAAAGCATAGTCTTGAGTTTTTAAGAGAGAAAGCACATTTGAGATTCAGAACCAGCACTTTTGGTGCTATTTTCAGAATTAGGCATCAGCTGTCTCATGCAGTTCACCAGTTTTTCCATGAGCAGAACTTCTTTTATCTGCATACGCCTATAATTACAGCTTCTGATGCCGAAGGGGCGGGTGAAATGTTTAGGGTAACCACTTTTGAAGCCAATAAAGCTCCGGTGACTCCAGATGGTTTTGTAGATTTTAAACAAGACTTTTTTGGTAAAGAGACTTCTTTGACGGTGTCTGGTCAATTAGAAGGTGAATTAGGTGCTTTAGCACTTTCAAGAATATATACTTTTGGGCCAACTTTCAGAGCTGAGAACTCTAATACAACAAGGCACCTGGCTGAATTCTGGATGATAGAACCAGAGATGGCATTCTTTGAATTAAAAGAAAACATGGATTTGGCAGAGGCTTTCATTAAGTATGTAATTAAGGATGTAATCAAAAACTGCACAGACGATCTTGATTTCTTAGACAAGCGTTTTCAGGATGAAAACAAGACAAAGCCGCAAAATGAGCGAAGTGAGCATACACTTTTAGAAAAGCTCAATTTTGTATTGGAAAACAAATTTGCCAGAATTACTTATACCGAGGCCATTGACATCCTGTTAAACTCAAAACCACATAAAAAGAAGAAATTCAAATTTCCTGTAGAGTGGGGTATAGATTTACAATCTGAGCATGAGCGTTTTCTGGTAGAAAAACATTTTCAGAAGCCGGTGATCATCACAGATTACCCGAAAGGAATTAAGGCATTTTATATGAAGCAAAACGAGGATGGCAAGACGGTAGCTGCCATGGATGTGCTTTTCCCAGGTATTGGAGAGATGATAGGTGGATCGCAGCGTGAAGATGACCTGACAAAGTTGAAAACAAGAATTGAGGAAATGGGAATTGAAGAAGAAAGTTTGTGGTGGTATTTAGAAACCAGAAAATATGGAACAGCTCCTCATGCTGGTTTTGGGCTTGGTTTTGAAAGACTAGTACAGTTTGTTACCGGAATGGGTAATATTAGAGATGTAATTGCTTTTCCAAGAACACCAGGAAATGTAGAGTTTTAATAAAGATATGACTGGTTCCAATCAAATAAGTTCTACAAATAACCAAAAAAGAAAAAGAGAAATTCTTCATGTTTATTTTTGATCAGTCAAAATGTATAATTTGCGTCAATGTTTATTCCCTTATTAATTTTTATAGCCTTAATTGGTGCTAACGTAATCATTAGTGTCTATCTGGAGCGGAAAATATCAGCTTTTATGCAAGATAGACTAGGGCCTATGGAAGTTGGGAAATGGGGGCTGCTACAGCTTGTTGCCGACATGCTGAAATTATTTCAGAAAGAGGACATTGTGCCTACGGCGGCCGATAAACGGCTATTTAAGTTTGCTCCCAAACTAATATTTATGGCCATTTTTGCTGGTTTTGCTGTTTTGCCCGTTACATCCACTTTGCAGGGTTCGGCTGCTCAAACGGGTCTGTTCTTTTTATTGGCTATAGTAAGTTTAGATATCGTAGGCATACTAATGGCAGGCTGGGCTTCCAATAATAAGTATTCCTTACTGGGTTCTATGCGTTCAGTGGCTCAGATTGTGTCTTACGAAGTGCCTTTAGGACTTAGCGTTTTGTGTGTGGTCGTGGTTTCTCAGACTTTAGACTTACAGGAAATCAGCTATCAGCAAAGCCTTTTCTCAGAAGAGACCAATTACCTTTTTGGGATTAAACGGCTGGGGATAGATGTCAGCAATGTAGGTGGTTTTTTGACCTGGAATATTTTCAGAAACCCCTTTCTGCTGATTGTTTATGTAATATTTTTTATTGCAACACTTGCAGAAACTAACCGGGCACCTTTTGATTTGCCAGAGGCTGAGTCTGAACTTATCGCCGGTTACCATACAGAATATAGTGGGTTTAGATGGGCATTTATTTTCCTTGCCGAATATGGGATTATGTTATTAGTCTCAATTTTTGGGACAATACTCTTTTTAGGTAGTTGGAATTCCCCATTACCTAACATAGGTCAATTGAAATTGGCTTTATGGACCACAGGAGAGCCGGGTAGTTTGGCCTCGTATATTTGGGGTGCCTTCTGGTTGTTTTCAAAAGCTTACCTTGGTGTATTTGTTATGATGTGGGTTAGATGGACACTCCCACGTTTCAGGATTGATCAACTAATGTATCTGTGTTGGAAAGTGCTGACACCATTCTTATTGGTGTTATTATTGATATCCACTATTTGGAGGGTTTTCATGGTTTATTAATATGCCAAAGAATATTTCTAAGGAATTGGAGGTTGCTATCCTTTCTTTGACTCAAAAAGAGAAGGACAGGCATCTGCTAAGACTAATTGCGAAAAATGAACTGCTGAGAGAGCAATTGCAATTTACCTTATTAGAAGATGAGGCAGATCTATACCTTAGAAAAGAAAAAATAAAAGAACATATTCAGGAAACTCTCTCAAAATCATACTCAAGTGTGACCTTCTTTTTACGTGACTTAAGAAAATTAAGCACCACTATAACCTGGCACAGAAGAGTAACTAAAGACAAGTACGGCGAAATTGATCTGTTTATTTTAGCTCTCCGGCTTGCTCTTGAGAATCAGCGAAAACATATCTCTTCATTCAGTCGAAAAGGCGATGTATGTAGGGTCTATATTGTGAAAAAGACGCTGTCTGTTTTAAAAATGATAGATGCCCTTCACGAAGATTTTAAAATTGATTTCAAGGGCAGAATGAATCAAATTTTGACACTCTTGCATACCTTTGAAACTAAATATGATGCTCAAAAGCTGAGCCTTCCGCAATCTATTCAAGATGAGTAAACCTTTACTGGTAATAAAATTTGGTACTTCTAGTATCACAGATGCTCAGGGTGTGCCTGATGAGGCTGTTATTGAACGCATTGCTCATGAAATGAGTACACTGCATACCAACCATAATTTGGTTTTGGTATCTTCAGGAGCTGTAGGAGCTGGCAAATCCTTCATAAAAAATTACGACGGCAGGCTTTCAAAAAGAAAGGCGGCGGCGGCAATTGGTAATCCATTGTTGATAGGGAAATTTCAATATTATTTTGAGAAAAAGGGTATCAGACTGGCTCAGAGTCTATGCGAAAGACGCCATTTTTCAAAAAGAGAGCTTTTTCTTCAACTTAAAGATACCTATCAAGAGCTATGGGATAATGAGATAATTCCGGTGGCAAATGAGAACGATGTAATTTCTGACCGTGAGCTCAAATTCTCAGATAATGATGAATTAGCTACCCTAATTGCCGTAGGTTTTGGGGCTAAACTTCTTATGATTGCTACTGAATCAGGTGGTTTGCTGGATAAAGAAAGGCAAATTGTACCGAAGGTAAAGGAAATTAATGAAGAAGTGATGGGTCTCGTAGATACGAAGAAGTCAAGCCTCGGATTGGGAGGTATGTCCTCTAAGCTCACTTTTGCCAAATTAGCAACCCGGATGGGAATTGGGGTAACAATCTTTGGAATTAAAACGCATCAGGGAGGTATTTTAAAGGCTTTTGATGGAAAAAGTGGAACCACCTTTGATGCCTCTGAAGTAAATCTTTCGTCTCGTAATAAATGGCTTGCCAGTGGTGGATTAACTACAGCAAAAATCAAGATAGATGATGGAGCCGTAGAAGCCTTAAAAGATAGGAAAAGTTTGCTTGCGGTAGGAATTATGCGAATTTCAGGCAGATTTGATAAAGGCGAAGTTGTAGAAATAGTGGATGCAAAAAATCAAGTTATCGCCGTAGCCAGAACCAGAAAGGCTTCGGAAGAACTTTCTTCTGAGAAGCAAAAAATGGTAGTAGCACATGCTGATGATATAGCGATATTTTAAATGGAGAATTTACCGCAATTTGATAAAGAGATACTTTTAGATATAGTCAGAAAGAGGATGCCCTTTGGTAAATATAAAGGAACCATTATCGCTGATTTACCTATTTCATACTTAGAATGGTTTATGAGAAAGGGTGGTTTCCCTGAAAACAAATTGGGCTCCTGGATGGCCACTACTTATGAAATTAAAAGCAATGGCCTTCAGGAAATTATTTACAAGCTCAAACAAATAGTACCTCAGGATAACAAACCTTACTCCTGAGATTCCAGAATTTGAACTTTACGGGTTCTTTCAACAGAAGTCTTTATTTCCTGATCTCTGATATCAAGACTTTGTCTTATTTCTGACTCAATTTCAGATTGACTCCTTGGCTTTGCATCATCTGTAACTAAATAGAGCTGCTTTTCGCACAATTTAAGACTAGGGATAATTTCATCAGGGTTAATGCCTTCCTCCAAAGCCAGCCTGTAATAAGCCGATGCCTCTTTTAACTTGGCTCTGGCATCTTCTTTATATTTTTGACTATAGGCCTTTTGCTGCAGGTTTCTTGCATGCAAATAGGCCATAACTCCCAGGTCATACTTATTGGGTTCGTTTGGGTTCATCCCAACCAAATCCTGAAGGTTCTCAATGGCTACAGCATACTTTTTTAAATCTCGGTTTACCTTGTATTTATGATCCAGTATCATACACTTTTTAGTGTCCTCAATCTTGCTCATTAAGTAACTATCTGTATTTGCTGCTTCTTTGTACAATAGGAAGGCTTCCCAATATCTGCCGGCATTGAAATAGGCATCAGCTTGTTCAATTTTGGTTTCTGAACTGTCTGGAAATGCCTCTGCACTAAAGAAGGTGAAGGATATTAGAGTAAGCAGAATGTACTTCATAACAAAAAAAGCTTTTAATTCGTGAAAACTAGTTTGAAGTAAAGTCGGTCAATAGGCCTTATAAATTAATGAAAAGAATAAGCTTAACTCTGATGCTTCTCGGAGCATTCCTTTTAACAAACGGACAGAAATTTAAAAAATTACCTGAATCCAAAATTGAAGAGGCATTTGTTGAAAAACACATTCGCTTTCTGGCTTCAGATGCTCTAATGGGCAGAAAAACAGGAGAGCCCGGGAATAATGCCGCTTCTGCCTATATAGCAGAAGAATTTCGGAGTTACGGGCTTCAGCCGGTAGGAGGGTCCTTTTTTCAGCCAATACCTTTTGTGAAAATAGATCAACCAGACAAAGGAACTATAGGCTTTGGTTCAGAAGAATTACAGATTAATGATGACTTTTTGCTATTGAGCGGTAGTGGTATCAATATTAAAGATGCGGAGTTGATTAAAGTAGGCTATGGCTGGGTTTCAGAAGATGAATCTTACCATGACTACGAGGGGGTAGATGTGAAAGGTAAAGTGGTAATAACTCAAATGGGTACGCCTGATTCAAAAGGATTCAGAGATATGATTAAAGCCACAGATAAAAAGATAGCTTTAGCTAAAGAAAGAGGAGTTCTGGCAATGATTGAAATTTTTTCCATTCCTGCCCCCTGGGATGTTATTGTAAAGAATTTGGGAAGTGGTAAAATGGAAATCAAAAAGGAAAAAGAAGAGGCTTTTACTACGATCTTAGTCAATATGGCTACGGCCAAAAAAATGGAAGATAAAGCTATTAGCATTCAGACAGATGCTTTAAAAATAATACCCAAAACCAGTAATAATGTCATAGGGTTTATAGAAGGCTCATCGCCTTCACTTAAAGATGAATATGTAATTCTTACAGCTCACTATGATCATATTGGGTTTCGTGAAGCTTCTTCAGAAGGCGATGATTATATTTTTAACGGAGCAAGAGATAATGCCATAGGGGTAGCCGGATTGCTTACTGCGGCAAAAGCTTTAAGTGCTAAAAGGCCTGAGAGATCAGTCGTGGTTTTGGCTGTCACGGGAGAAGAGATGGGCTTGCTTGGGAGCGGATATTATGTAGAGCATCCGCTAATGCCATTAAATAAGGCCGTTTTTAATCTGAATATTGATGGAGCTGGCTACAATGATGTAACCAAAATTACAGGATTGGGTGTTTCAAGAACCGGAGCTGAATCAGAAATCATCAAAGGAGTTTCTGCTTTAGGATTGACCTTAATTGATGATCCTGTGCCAGAAATGGGACTGTTTGACAGGTCAGATAATGTACGGTTTGCAGTAAAAGGCATCCCTGCTCCTTCTTTTTCGCCAGGATTTACTTCTTTCAGTGATGAAATGATGCAGTATTACCATAAAGAAGCGGATAATCCCGAATCGCTTGATTATGATTACTGTACAAAGTTTGCCAAATCATTTGCTTATACAGCCAGACTTATTGCCAATAAAGACAAGGCACCAATCTGGATTTCAGGGGATAAATATGAAGCTGCGGCAAAAGCTCTTTACGGCAATTAACTAAAAGCCGGATAAACGAAATTGAAATCGGTTTCATCGTTACTATTTTGTTCAAATAAAAGGAACAAGCAGAAAGGGCTTTGTGTTAATATTCAAACAAAGGGTAGAATTTTGACTGGAAGTGATGAAATAGGTTTATAAATGGATTTTAGTAGGTTTTATTTCTGATTTCCCCTGTAAATTTTCTAGTATTTTCACTAAATTCGCAGCCCTGAAACGCATTATTCTAAAGAACTCAAAATAAAGTAGACGAGATGTCCGAAACAGCTAAGCTAATCCTTGAAGGCAAAGAATACGAATTCCCTGTGATTGAAGGGAGTGAACAAGAAAAGGCAATTGATATATCTAAGTTAAGAGGTCAAACCGGACATATAACCATTGACCCGGGTTTTAAAAATACAGGTTCTACCACTTCAGCCATTACTTACCTTGATGGTGAAGAAGGGATTTTGAGATACAGAGGTTACGCAATTGAAGATTTAGCTGAGAAAGCCGATTTCCTTGCTGTAGCTTACTTATTAATTTACGGTGAATTACCGAATCAGACTGAGTACGATAATTTCGTATCTAAAATTACCAGACACACAATGGTAAATGAAGATATGAGAAAAATATTTGATGGCTTCCCTGTGAACGCACACCCAATGGGAGTGATGTCTTCATTAGTAAGTGCTATGAGCGGTTTTTACCCGGAGTCATACTCTAAAAATGACATGGATAATATCGATGTTCATATCATGAGATTGATGGCTAAGTTCCCGACTCTGGCAACTTGGTGTTACAAGAAATCTCAGGGGCACCCTATCAATTACCCTCAGAATAAATTAGACTATTGTTCTAACTTTCTTCATATGATGTTTGCCTTACCGGTAGAAGAATATGAAGTGAATCCTGTAGTCTCAAAAGCATTGAATAGTCTATTGATTCTTCATGCCGACCACGAGCAAAACTGCTCTACCTCTACAGTAAGATTAGTGGGTTCTTCTCAGGCTAATTTATATTCTTCAATTTCTGCTGGTATTTCTGCTTTATGGGGTCCTCTGCATGGAGGTGCCAATCAGGCGGTAATTGAGATGTTGGAAGCTATTAAAGAAGATGGTGGTGGAGTACAGAAATATCTGGACAAAGCAAAAGACAAAAACGATCCTTTCAGATTGATGGGCTTTGGTCATAGAGTGTATAAAAACTTTGACCCTCGTGCCAGAATAATTAAAAAGTCTGCCGATGAAGTTTTGGAAGCCTTGGGTATAGATGACCCTGTATTGGATATTGCCAGAGGACTGGAAGAAGCTGCTTTAAATGATGAGTATTTCATCCAAAGAAAGCTTTACCCTAATGTTGATTTCTATTCCGGAATTATATACCGTGCTTTAGGAATTCCGGTAAATATGTTCACAGTGATGTTTGCCATTGGTCGTTTACCAGGCTGGATTGCACAGTGGTTAGAACTTAGAGAAAGTGGTCAGGCTATTGGACGTCCTCGTCAAATTTACACTGGTGAAACTGCCAGAGAATTTGTAGAGATGTCTAAAAGAAAATAACAATTAACCTTAGCTATAAGTAAAAAGGGAGTCGCTTTTCAGCAACTCCCTTTTTTTCTTCATATATAGTTTAAGGATCGACTTTACACTGCTATAGCTCTTTGACGCATTACGTTCATAAAAGCCTCTTTTTTTCTACGGCTAATCTGAGCATCAAAATCATTGTTTAATCTCACTTTGTTACCAATTCCGTTGATCTGAACACTAACCACATGATTTAGGTTGACCATAAATGATTTGTGCGTTCTGAAAAAGTACGAAAAGTTAGTGAATGCCTTTTCCATTTCTTTTAGTGTCTTTGAAACAATAATCTGCTCACCGTCTTTCAAAGTTACTTCTGTGTAGTTGGCATCGGCTTTTAGCAATACCACGTCACTAGGGTGAACATGCTTTTTGCCTACAAGCTTTATGGTGTTTTTCATGAATAGGTAGAATAGTTGGTGTATGTATGACCCATTAGTGTCATGAATGGTTGGAATAGAGTTAAAAAAACTTAAAACCAATTAAATTGACCTCCCGCCTTTTATCAGAAAAAGCTATTGAAATAGACAGACTTAGTTAATTTTGAGAAATTAAAAATTAATCCGTGGACACTATCTTAGACATAAAGCATATCGTTAAAAATTATGCTAACCACCTTGCTCTTGACGACGTAAGCATTACCGTTCCTAAAGGTCTGATATTTGGGCTTTTAGGTCCGAATGGAGCAGGGAAAACCTCATTAATTAGGATTGTAAATCAAATCACTGCACCAGACTCAGGCGAAATTTATTTTGACGGAGAAAAGCTGGCAGAAAAACATATTTATCAGATAGGATACCTTCCCGAAGAAAGAGGGCTTTATAAAAAAATGAAAGTTGGCGATTTACTTTTATATCTCGCCAGACTGAAAGGACTTACCAAAACTGAGGCCATGGACAAGCTCAAAGAATGGTTCATCCGTTTTGATATCAAAAGCTGGTGGGAGAAACCTGTGGAAGACCTCTCAAAAGGTATGCAGCAGAAGATTCAGTTTGTGGCTACAGTTTTGCATCAGCCTAAACTAATAATTCTGGATGAACCCTTCAGTGGTTTTGATCCCATAAATGCCAACATTATAAAGGATGAAATTCTTAGACTACGTGATGAAGGCAGCACCATTATATTCTCAACACATAGAATGGAATCTGTGGAAGAACTTTGTGATCATGTGGCCTTAATAAACAAATCAAAAAAGGTCCTTGATGGTTCAAAAGCCGAACTGAAAGAGCAATTCAAAACCAATAGCTTTAATATTGAATACGAAGGCAAATTGGATTCAAAAGAGGGTGTTTTTGATTTACTTAATTCTAATGAACTTTCGCCTAATCATTTCAAAGGCAATGTAAAAGTATCAGATGGTGTTTCAATGAATGATTTAATCAAATCGCTCATTGAACAAGTGGAGCTTAAGGCTTTTAATGAGAACATCCCAAGCATGAACGACATCTTCATAACTGCTGTAAACCAAGACTAAACCATGAAAAATATATTACTCATAATTGAGAGAGAATACTTTACAAGAGTAAAAAAGAAGAGCTTTATCATATTGACGCTTCTTGTTCCGTTGCTAATGATGGGCATGTGGGGGGCTATATTCTGGGCGGCCATGAGCGGCGTGGATGAGAAGAAAATAGCGGTTATAGATGATAGTGGCTATTTTGTTAATAAAATATCTGACAATGAGATGTATTCATTTGAATACCTAGATCAGAATATTACCGAAGCAAAAAAGGCCTTTCCTGAAAGCGGGAAAGACGCATTGGTTTACATACCAGAAAATATCATGGAGAACACTAAGAGTGTTCAGATATTTGCAGAAAGAGGGGTGCCACTGGAACTGAAGAGCAAAGTTGAAGGGTCGATAGAACGTGAGATAGAAAATATAAAGTTAACAGAAGCTGGAATCACAAGATCTGTTTTAGAAGATGCAAAGATGAATATCAGCTCAGAAACCATCAGTTTAAAGGATGGTGATGAGAAAAAAAGTAGTTCTACAGCTGCCACAGTCATTGGCTTTATTTGTGCATTCTTAATATATATATCAGTTTTCATATATGGTGCTCAGGTAATGCGAGGGGTTATGGAAGAGAAAACCAGCAGAATTGTAGAAGTGATTATTTCTTCTGTAAAGCCTTTTCAGCTTATGATTGGTAAAATCGTAGGGGTAGCCCTGGTTGGCCTTACCCAGTTTACCCTTTGGATTGTGCTGACTTTGGCTTTGTTTTCTATTGGCGGTCAGCTAATAGGAGATAAACTAACAGGAATGCCAGACATGAGTGCTGTGCAGTCTGCTAATTTGCCGCCTGAAGTAGCTGCTCAGATGCAACAAAATGCTCAAAGTGGTGGCATACCCTCAGAGTTACTTCCAGATATTATTAATGCCGCTGGTACACTACCTATTGCGACTATAATTGTTTCGTTTCTGTTTTATTTCCTTGGAGGTTATCTGTTATATAGTTCACTTTTCGGTGCAGTAGGATCTGCAGTAGATGGAGAAACAGACACCCAACAGTTTATTTTACCGATTACTATACCGATTATAGCCGCGTTTATCATTGCTCAGTTTGTCATGCGTGATCCCAACGGACCGTTGGCGTTCTGGTCTTCTATGATACCTTTTACTTCACCAATCATTATGATGGTAAGAATTCCTTTTGGTGTACCTACCTGGCAAATTGTAGTTTCCATTTTATTATTGATTGGTGGTTTTATATTCACCACCTGGCTGGCAGCAAGAATTTACAGAGTGGGTATTCTAATGTACGGAAAAAAAGTTACCTGGAAAGAGCTATCTAAATGGGTATTTTATAAAGGCTAAAGGAGAATAAATTCTTCAATTTGTTAAAGACAAACTCGGAAACGGGTTTGTCTTTTTTCGTTTTTGGGTACTTGATTAAGGGTATGGTAGAAAGTTTTATTGCATTGGTAGATAAAAAGAACCAAGCAGTAGAAATTGATAAAATGGTCTTAAACCTTAGGCCCAATCACCAGTCAAAGAAGCAGATCAATAAAGAAAAAAACATAGTTTATCATGAAAAAAGTTATCGTATCAGTATTTATATTTTCAGGAATTGCCTTTAGTTCAATATCCTCATTTGCAACCAATAATTCGGATGTTCTAACAGGTGAATCTTCAAATCTAGATAAAAGGCCAAAAGGAAAAGAAAATTGGGACACTTTCCATTATGTGGTAAAAACTTATAAGACCTCTAACGGAAAGTTTCAACAACTAGATGCTGTTAAGCAATCAGAATTTTTCGATGCAGCCGAATCAATAAAAAATCACCTTGCCAAAAGCTACAGACCGGGATCTGAAGAGTTGTCAAGACAAATAAATATTACTGAAAATGTGTTCCGGTTTGTGTGGAACAGCAAGCCAGAATATGTAGATGTAGAAAGCTATATGGATGTTACGGCTCCTGACTTAAATAAGGAGTAAATCATCAGAAAAGAGCAGAGTAGAATTAAATCAAACCAAATAAAGTAAATCAAATGAAAAAGTTAATTTTAATGGGCTTATTAGTTTCAGGAGCCCTGATTACGAATGCACAGAGACCACAAAAAGAAAATGTAAACCCAGTAGAAAGAGCAAAAAAGCACACTGCTAAAATGAAAGAAGAGCTGGGCTTGTCGGAGGAGCAGTATCAGAAAGTGTTAGCCTTAAATGAAGACCGAGCGGCTAAAATGGAAGAGAGAAGAGAGGCTATGAAGGCCCAGCGTGAAGAAATGAAGGCTGAACGTGAGGCGTTCAATGGCGAGCTAAAAAGCATTCTGACAGAGGATCAGTTTAAAGCCTTGGAGGCGAAGAAATCAGAAATGCGTAAAAAGCATGGCGATCATCACAGAAAAAGAGGTCCACATAAGAGAGGAATGCATATGGAAAGAAAGCCAGTCGATAAAGACCAGGAATAATAAACATGAGTCTGTCAGTATAACGGTCTTATAATTTCTTACATCGATTAAAATAGGGAATTGGTGAAACCGAAAGGAGGAAACCAATTCTCTTTTTTTGTTTCTGAGGATTGGCTACTTAAACTTGTATCATAATCTAAACCAACCCTGACTATGAAATTCAAAATTCTCCCTTTTTTGCTATTCTCTCTATGCCTAAGTCATTTGATAATAGCTCAGTATGCAGAAATTGAGCAGGATATCAAAACGCATAGAAAAGGACAATTGGTAATAAAGACTAAACCTGGTCAAAAGGTGAGCATAGAACAGATAAGTCATGACTTTTGGTTTGGTGCGGCAATTAGCAATGGTTTAGCTGAGAATTATTGGTCAGCTTCTGATAAAGAAATGTACAAGGCCAAATTCCTTGAAAATTTCAACTCGGCCGTAACGGAGAATGCCGTAAAATGGCTAAGTATGGAACGTCAGAAAGGTCAGGTTAACTACAACACCGTTGACGGTATTCTGGAATGGACAGATGCCAACAATATTCCTCTTAGAGGCCATAATATCTATTGGGGAATTGACAAATTTGTTCAGCCCTGGCTGAAGGAAATGAACAATGAGGAATTGGAGCTCACCTTGAAGAACCGTGCTTATGATATTGCCAGCAGGTATAAAGGCCGTTTTGTTGAATATGACCTGAACAATGAAATGATACATGGCAATTTTTATGAAGATAGATTGGGAAAGGGCATCACAAAAAAAATGGCTGATTGGTTTCTTGAGAAAGACCCGGAAGCTAAACTCTATTTAAATGATTATGACATCTTAACCGGAGTTTGGCTGGATAGATATATGACTCAGATTAGAGAACTTCTGGACCAGGGAGTTCCTTTAGCGGGTATCGGTGTACAAGGGCATTTACATGCTCAAACATTTGACAGAGACGCACTCAGACGTTCCCTTGATTCATTGGCTACTTTTGGATTACCTATTAGAGTGACGGAATTTAATATGCCTGGACAAAGATCTAAGTGGGTAGATAATCGAGAAGAGCAGCTGACTGAAGAGCAAGAGATACAAAAGGCAAAAGACATTGTAGACTACTATAAAATATGTTTCGCTCATCCTGCAGTGGAGGGAATTCTTATGTGGGGTTTCTGGGAAGGTGCTAATTGGATCCCGGCCTCATCTCTTTATAAGAGAGATTGGTCGCCAACACCGGCAGTAGAAGCTTACCAAAACCTTATAAAAAAAGAATGGCATACAATGGAAGAAGGCAAAGCGAATAAAAAAGGATTATATGTTGCTGATGCCTTTTACGGGAAATATAAAATTACAGTGAATGGAGAAAGCAGATTAATTGATTTCCCTAAACAAAAAGGAACACTTTCTGTAGATTTGACAAAATAATTGCCTCTTGCTTAGTATTGTATGTCAAAAGTATTCAGGTTTATACTTATTAGCCTAGTATCCTTTCTTTTCATTTCGTGCGAAGAGTATGATATTTTAGAGCCCTCTGCTACTTCAACTTTTGGGATTAGGCATGATAAAAACCTTTCGGACTACGAAACGGCAGCATCGAGTATAGGTGATTACCCAGATTTTGGTTCAGTAGTTATGTTTAGCTATAGCCTTAATGGCAGCGATGATCATGAGTACATAGCCTCAGGCACATTGATTGCTCCCGGATGGATTCTAACTGCTGGACATAATTTTTATGTGGCTGAAGAGCAAAAACAACCTGCATCTGCCAATGGTATTATGGTTTTTATTGGTAACGATCCCAACAATCCTGAAGGAGAGTACGAAGTAGAAAAACTCATTTTTCACCCAACTTGGCTTCAGGATAATCAAGATTTTGTCAATGCCAATGATCTTTGTCTTGTTAAATTAAAAACACCGATTACCAGTCTTACACCGGTACCATTGTTTAGTACTAAAAGCGAGACTCTAGGCAGCAAAGTTTGGTTCTGTGGTTTTGGTGATTACTCCAAATTAGCTGGCCAGAATGCCGATTTATTCTCAAAAAAACATGCCATAGAAAATGTTCTTGACAGGTCCATTGATGGGATCAATACCTTTATCAATGGAAAAACATATTCAGGCGGGCTTTTGGCTTTTGATTTTGACAGTCCAACTGGAGATATCAATACATTAGGCGATAGTGAAATATATGAAGACGAGGCATTATTAGGGGCTGGAAACAGCTCTGCAGAGGCTCTGGAACTTGAAGGGACAACTGTAGAAGGGGATAGCGGTGGCCCTGTTTTTGTCAAGGATGGCAATAGTTGGAAATTGGCAGGAGTGCTATCTGCCGGGGTACCTGAACCCGTCAAAGGGCATCAGGACAGTAGCTATGGTGATATCAGTGTATTCATACGAGTTTCCAGTCAAATTGAATGGATTAAATCTATTATTTATTAAGTAATTGGCTTCTCATCTAAGCCTAGAAAAGGATAAGGATTAAGACAGAATTTCTGCATTACCTTTAGTTCAGAAGTGGCACATACGCCCGGGAAATCACCTTCTTTACCTAACATATTATTCATCACCTGAAAATGAAGGTGTGGCGGCCAGTCACCATTAATTGGGAAATTGCCGATCTCAGCTACTTTTTTCCCACTTTCAATTTTCTGGCCTACCTCAATATCATGTAGAGACTCTAAACTCAAATGACCGTACAGAAAGTAGAGTTCAGTATTTTCAGCTTTCAGAATGATTGTCGGGCCGTAATTACCGAACCCTAAATTATTGGCAAAACTATGTACTTCACATTGAGTGGGACAGAAAAGAGGTGTGCCCGCTGGCATCCAAATATCTACTCCCAAATGGATATTTCTGCTTTTACCTTTGTTAAACTGCTCTCTGCTACTATAAATAAAACGGTCTTCAAGCCATCCACCAATGCCAAGGTCGGCCTGAGCGTTCTTAATTTTATTGAAAACATACTCTGTGAACTCCCGGGTGTTGTCAGGGTTTAAGTGGCTGAGCTCCAGATTGTTTTTAGTCAGATCAAGCCATAGGAGTTTTGCCGAAGGAAGATCAACAGAAAGAATAGACGAAAAGGACATGAAAGGCCAGTATTATTTCAGCTCAAATATGGCTTATACAGATGGAATTACTTCATTCTGTAAAACATTAAAATTTACACTACAGGATCCTTTTTTTACTTTAATGTCAATTTTGTGGAAATTCTTTTCGGTTACAAACTCAGAGGTACATAATCCATTTTGTAGTCGGATATGTAGTTGAGCATTCTCTTCTTCCTCAAAAAGGAGTTGGATGTTTTGAACCATGGCCTCTTTGGTCAGTTTCTTCAAATCATTTTCCTGGTATTCGCTGTGAATGGTAAAGGTGATTTCTTTTTCTATTCTGGCACCGATGCAAAAGGTAATGGCCACAAGAAATAAGAGTGAGATACACTGAGAACACCGCCGGTTAATGAACAGTAATAGCTTTTTCATAACCTGAGTAATTTTAAATAGCTTCTTTATTTACAAATGTATAAGTAATAGGTCAAGCCTTTCTAACCCAAATTGGGTGATTTAGCTTTTTATTTGCCTAAAGTACACGCTTATTGAAAAGTGAAGAAGTCTTTATTGACCAATGGCGGTATGTCTATACGAAGGGGTGAAAAAAAATAATGCCATTGAAGGTCAAAGGCATTATTCGGTTTTCAAAACAATTAAAAACCTTAAAGGCAAACTGCCTCTCGGCTTTACGTTGTCAAAGAACCGAAATAGGTGGCAGTAACAACGATTGATTTTTTAAATCAGAATGAGCAATTCGCAATTTGCTTAGCTTAAAAAGTCATTTCTGTATTGTGAGGGAGTTTTGTCCGTATGTTTTTTAAATGCCAGATTGAATGATGACAAACTATTGAATCCACAATCTGATGCAATGCTCGAAATTTTGAGAGAGCTTTCTTCCAGTAGTTTTTTTGCATCTTCAATTCTGTAAGAATTGATGTAATCTGGAAATGACTTATCAAACTGAGCATTGATGATTTGAGAAAGCAGATAAGGTTGTATCTGCATTTTTTCAGCAAGTCTGGGTATCGTCAGATTAGGATCTATATATATTTTTTCTTCGTTCACCAGGTTGTCGAGTTTATTTAAATAAAACCGGGCATTCTCAGGAAGGTGAGGTGTTTTCTCCGGGGTATCACTTTTGGCATTAACATGCTTCTTATGTGTTTCTGGCTCTTCCTTTTCATCCATATTGGCAGAACGGAACCTGAAATAAAAAAGACTTAACATGATGGCTACCAGCATGATACTTATGACATAAATCAGTTGATAAGCTGAGCCTATCAGAAATAGAAGGGACTGGTCTATCCATATAAATGCCAAAAGAGCCAGTAAAGACCATAACCATTTACGTTCATAATGATGAAGTTCTTTCAGCTCCATTTTGCTTTGCGACAGCCAAAAAAAAGTATAGGTTAGAAATAAGCCCCAGTGAGCAACCACTATTAATATATGGAGTGTTCTGTTAGCCTTGATATCGTAATCAGGGATAAATGCCAATATTCCTATGATCACAAAGGGCAGGTAGTTTACCCATTCAGAGAACTGTACTTCGTCAGATTTCTTAACAAAACTTTGAGTGTACAAGAGAGCCAAAGGGCCAAATACAGTGGGTACTCCAAGAAAGATATTCGTCCATAAAGCAGGTATGTTTCCATAAAAGAGAATGTACAGTGTTTGAATTGTGGAAAACACTGTGAGTGCCAGTAAAACGAATCGCTGGGTCTGATTTTTCTTGATATTACTAAAAATGTAAATGGCCAGAAAAATCAGCAAAGAACTAGCTAACAGGCCTATTAATTGTAGGCTTAGGTTATCAAATTGAGGATACATAGACTCTTTTTTTAACTTTTTATCGGGTCTACCTGAATTTCAAATTGACATGGTTCTTTAACAGAATACTTTAGCCTAATTTGACTGAAAGCGTCATGTTGACTAAATCTGGAAGCACATCCCTTGTTATTTATAACAATATCTACTGATGAGATTCTGCCTTCTGACTTTTTAACACGATCAAAATTTAATTCCAAATGGTTAGTCAGTGCTTCAGCTTCAATCTTCCGTAAGTCAATACTGTCTAAGCTGTCTGATATACGGACTTCTTTGGAGGTCTTCTTGAATGCGAAGCTGGTTATGAGCAGGGCACATAGAAAGGATGAGGTAAGTTTTAAAGAGGTTTTCATAGTAATTGAGTAATAGCTTTTTCATAAGTAATAGAGTAATTAAAGTGGTGTATGGTTGCGTAATGTTCTGAAAAATCTTTCAGGCTCTCCTAAGTTTTAACAAGAATTAACAAAGCTTATTATGTATTTAAACTTAGAATATTGAAAAATAATATCAATGAATTTATAAATCTGCAAGTTTGTCTCTCCAATAATCTTCATGCAATATCCTTAGAACATTGTTTTTAATGGTCACCTAAAATTGGGTAAATGTTACCTGGCAATGTATCGGATTTGCAAATTGCTCATATCAATATTGCAATTCAATAAGTCTTTGGTAGGCATCTTGACTTATTTGCTGCCTGATGCTTCGTCATAATCTATAAAAACCGCCCAATATCTTCTCCAAGGGCTCTTCGTGTAATTATTCACGAAGCATCTACATCAATTAATTATAAACCTTAAATACAAACTGTATGAAGAAATTTTTATTGACTCTGTCAATGGTTTGTCTTGCTACGTTTACGTTTGCACAAACCGTCGAAGTTTCTGGGAAAGTATCAAGTGCTGATGATGCACTGGGTCTTCCAGGTGTTTCTGTAACTATTCAGGGCACCACACGCGGTACCACTACAGACGGCAACGGCCTGTACACTATCGCTACTGAAAAAGGAGCTACTCTGGTTTACTCCTTTGTAGGTATGAACTCACAAGCTATTCTGGTAGGTAACCAGACCACAATCAATGTCGCCTTAACTTCCGATGCAAATCAGCTTTCAGAAGTAGTCGTTACTGCACTGGGTGTTTCTCGTGAGAAAAAATCTCTCGGTTATGCGGTTCAGGAAGTAGGCGGAGAAGAAATCTCTACCGTTAAACAATCAAACTTTGTAAACTCCCTCTCCGGTAAAGTAGCGGGTGTACAAATTCGTCAGAATCAGACCATGGGAGGTTCTACAAACGTTTTGATTCGTGGAAACAACTCCCTGGCTTCTAATAACCAGCCTCTTTTTGTAGTAGATGGAGTACCTGTTTCTAACTACCAAGGTAATGATCTTAATCAAAGCGTAGGTAGTGATGGTTTTGATTACGGCAACGCTGCCTCAGATATTAACCCTGAAGATGTAGAGAGTATCTCTGTTTTAAAGGGTGCAGCTGCAACGGCCTTGTATGGTAGCCGCGGTGCTAACGGAGTAATTATGGTTACTACTAAGAAAGGGAAAGCCAGAAAAGGTATTGGCGTAAGCATCTCCAGTACCGTAACTACGGGTAAAATAGACAAGAGTACATTCATTACTTATCAGGATAAGTACGGTGCTGGTTATGGTCCGTATTACGGTACAGACAATCCGTATTTCTTAGATGGCAATGATTTGGACGGCGATGGTGTGAATGATTTAGTAGTACCTACTACAGAGGATGCATCATATGGAGGAAAGTTTGACCCTAATCTGATGGTTTATACATGGGAATCTTTTGTTCCTGAATCAGCTAATTTTGGCAAGAAAATGCCATGGGTGGCTGCTCAAAACACGCCAGCTAACTATTTCTTTGAAACTCAGACCACCTGGAATAACTCCATAGATTTTAATGGAGGAAACGAAAACGGAACGTTCCGTTTGGGCTATACGAATTTTGATGACAAAGGAATATTGCCTAATTCTTCTCAAAAGAGACATAACATAAACCTGAACTCCTCTTATAATTTTGGAGAAAGAGTAACGGCTTCTACCTCTTTAAACTATTCTAAGCAGAATGTCATAGGACGATACGGAACTGGATATTCAGGTCTGAACCCAATGCAGTCTATGCGTCAGTGGTGGCAGGTAAACACCGATATGGAAAGACAAGAGTATTTCTATCATCTAACAGGCAGAAATGTTACCTGGAACATGAATGATCCTATCAACGGTGATTTTGGTCCTATTTACACTGATAATGCCTATTTTACACGTTTTGAAAACTATCAATCTGATAGCAGAAACAGAATTTTCGGTAATGTTTCTTTAAACTATAAAGTGGCCGAATGGCTGAATATTTTGGGACGTGTGTCTACAGATAGCTATACAGAATTACGTGAAGAAAGATTAGCCCCTGGTTCATCAGGTGCTCGTTTTGGTGTAAACAATAAAACTGAATTCTCAGGTTATGAGCGTACAGACATTGCATATACAGAAATGAACTATGACTTGATGGGTAATTTTAATAAGCGTTTCACTGAAGATTTCAGTTTAGCTGGTGTGGTTGGTATGAACATAAGAACAGAAGATAGAGAGCGTATTTTACAATCTACTTCTGGTGGATTGGCTGTTCCTGGAATTTACTCAATTGGTAATTCTGTGAATACACCGCCAATTCCTACAGAGACTCTTCTTCAAAAGCAGGTAAATGGCTATTATGCGAGTGCTTCATTAGGATTTAAAGACACCTATTTCTTAGATCTTTCTGACAGATATGATGTCTCGTCTGCTTTGCCAGTGGGTAATAATGCTTACAATTACTATGCTGCTTCAGGTAGTTTTGTATTCTCTAATCTGATTGACGCCAACTGGCTGAGATTTGGTAAACTAAGAGTAGGGTATGCAGAAGTGGGTAATGATACCGATCCTTTGAATGTAAACGATGTATATACTCGTTTTGATAATTTTGGTTCAAACGTCTTAACCTCTTTACCAAACACCAAGAACAATGCAGCCCTAAGACCGGAAAGAACAAAAAGCTGGGAGGCTGGTTTAGAATTAAATACACTTGGTGGCCGCTTGGGCTTAGATATGAGCGTGTACAAGGTGAATACCATTGACCAGATCTTGAGAGTAACACAATCCTTCTCTACGGGTTTCCAGTATAGATATGTAAATGCGGGTGATCTTTCAAACAAAGGTATCGAAATCGCCATCATGGGTACACCAGTTAAAGTTGGTGGTTTTACCTGGGACATGAATCTGAACTTCAGTAAGAACATCAATAAGGTTGAAAACCTTTATGCAGGTGTTGAGAATATTCAGTTGGCTTCCTACCAGGGAGGTATTTCTCTTAATGCTACACTAGGTGAGCGTTATGGAACCATCAGAGGTACAGGCTTCCAGTATGATGATAACGGTAATAAGGTAGTAAACAGCAGTGGCTACTATGTGGCTCAGGCAGATCAGGTATTAGGTGTAGCTGCTCCTGATTTTATGGCTGGTTTAAAT
>JANSYO010000323.1 GCA_024742395.1 Cytophagales bacterium | reverse complement strand
TGTTGGTGCATTTGTTTTCACAAGAGGTACATCTGTGGAATATCAAAAACAAGAAGCTTGTGACTCAATACTACCACAAAAGATCCTTGGAACCAGTTAATGTATTTCTTTCAGCAACATTTGGAGGTGAAACAGATTCATTCATTTTATCCGGCTCGCTTGGTTTGTTCTTCTTCACATTATTTACCAATACTTATTTCATTTGCACCAGATGGATGTATTTACTTGTGGCAGCGCTCAGGGCAATTGTTAGAAGTTATCAGCGGGCATGATAGTCCAGTTAATTGTATTAAGTGGAATAAGAACGGAACTGAACCATTGTTTGCTTCTGGAGGAGATGATAAGCAGGTGATAATTTGGGGAACGACAAACAAAGAAAGCGCTTTGTCGATTGTAAAATAAAGCGAATATTAAAGCAAATGGTAGTACTATTTTTGATTTATTTTACTGAGAGTATTTGCAACCCAATGGAATGAACCAAGGAAGCGTGTGTACAGGTAAATGATTTAACTCCAGTCTTTCTTGATTTGGAAGCTGTACTCATATGACATATGAAGTTGTTTATCATCATCAGTAAACTTGCTCTTTGCAGTGTAAGTACCACGAGCGAGAGCACCTTTTGGAGCTTGGTCCCATCCTTGTTTTGGGAAAACGACTTGATGGTTGTCTTTTTGAGGACCGAAACTTCCCAACATTTCTTCTTCTTTCACGGCACGAATTCCCTTACGATAGACTTGATTGAGGTATTTGAGGCCAGAAACAATTTCGTGTTGTACTCTAAAGTTGACTTGAATTTTGTAGTGACATCCTTCTTTGAAGACAATGCTTGCTTTTTTAAAAGCAGCTAATTCTTCGGCAGAGCCCAATTTGAATTCAAGATTGCCTCCTGGTCTGTCTTCGAAAATAATAACCATAGATTGAATAACAACCTTTCTTGGATCATCAGATGGTGATACAAGGTCATCCATTTTACCGAGAAGAGCCTCCTTATATTTTCTCAAACTTTCGTCTTCAGCATCCATTTCTTGGAGCGTCTTCATATCGATCTTTTCTCCTGGGTTGTAGTTATCTTGAGTTTCTCCTTCCGACATGTCGTTGGCAAAAATACAAAACAAATAAGATTTCAAAACTTTTTCACCTTTCATACTTTCACCAAAATTTTCGCCTGGTACT
>JANSYO010000044.1 GCA_024742395.1 Cytophagales bacterium | reverse complement strand
TACTTAAACAAGAGTTTATCGGGCAATTAAAAACAACAGATATCAAAATAATGAGAGAGCTCGTCAAGTGCTCAATCAAAACTTATAACCAAAAAAGACCTCATTATTCTTGTTATATGAAAACTCCCGAAATGATGCACAAACAAGAAGATGTCAGAATAAGAACATATAAAAAGAAGAAACCTGCTGAGAATGCTCAGCAGGTTTCTATAATTTAGTTTTATCTTAAAAAACCTGTATCGCTTATTTAGGACTAGTCAAATTCTCAAAAAAAAGCCTCCAAAGTCAAAGACGAAGGAGGCTTCAGACAACACCCAAACTAATCTGTACGTATCATTTCTTTTCTAAGCCAGGTTAGTTCCAGCCACCTCCCAGGGCTTGATAAATATTTACCACAGCATTCATTTGCTCTCGTTTAGTTTCTACCAGTTCAAATCTCGATTCCAGTGCATCTCTTTGTGTGAGTAAAACCTCCATATAATCAGCTCTTGCAGATCTGAAAAGCTTGTTAGAGATTGTTATTGATTCTGTTAAAGCCTGAACTTCCTGCTCTTTCAGCTCATAACTTCTTTTTAGGTTGCCTACTTTTGAAAGTAGGTTTGCTACTTCTATATAAGATTGGAGCAGGGTTCTTTCATAATTGTAGATGGCCTGAATTTGCGAAGCATTGGCATTGAAATAAGTAGCCCTTATGGCGTTTTTATTCACCAAAGGGCCGACCATATCTGCGGCCAAAGAAGTCAAAAGTGACTCGGGTAGTTTTGCCAGATAAATAGGGTTAAAGGCCTGAAGTCCAAGACTGGCTGAAATACCTAAAGAGGGATAGAAGTTTGCCTTCGCCACGGCGATATCCAGCCGTGCGGCGGCTAGCTGGAGTTCAGCTTGTTTAATGTCCGGTCGGTTTTGTAATAACTCAGAGGGTATTCCTGCATGAATGTCATCTGTTACCAGAGAATTAAAGCCATCAGAATTTCGCAGAATAGGCTGCGGATATCTACCTACTAGAAAGTTGATTCTGCTTTCGGTTTCAATGATCTCTTGTTTGATGGTAAACTCCAAACTCTTGGTACTGAGAACCTCAGCCTCAAACTTCTTCACCGCCAGCTCAGTAACTCTGGTAGATTCTTTCTCCAGTTTAACTATTCTTAGGGCGTTGCTTTGAATTTCAATGTTTTGCCTTACTATGCTAAGTTGATTATCCAGAGCCTGTAATTCGTAATAAGAATTGGCAATTTCAGCTATTAGATTGGTGACCATGAAATTCTTGCCTTCTATACTGGCCAAGTATCTGGTCATTGCCGCTTTCTTTGCATTTCTTAGCTTATGCCAAATATCTACCTCCCATGAAGCATAGGCTCGTGCACCAAATTCGGGCAAGGGGTCAGGCGTTTCTTTACCGGGTTTTATCTCAGTGGTAGCCTCACTTGACCCTTTGCTTGTATAACGTCCTACTTTATCAAAGCCTGCTCCACCTCTGATATTCACAAAAGGCATATACTCTCCTTTGCGAGCCATCACTTCATTTTTAGAAATTTCTATTTCCTGTAGAAGGATGTTCAATTCCTGATTGTTGCTTAACGCTGTATCAATAAGAGCTGCCAGATATTGATCATTAAAGTAATCCTTCCATTTAATATTGGCAGAATTGGTACTGTCCTGCGAGTTATTGAAACTCACAGGAACTGATTTATTGACATTTTTTACGGGTAAAAGCGGCGTTTTACATGCTGTAAACAGGAAGGATATACATGTCAAACCGACATAAATTATTTTTCTTTTCATTTTGATCATTCTACTTTATCCTTTTCAGAAATTCTTAATAGCTCTTTGAGCTTCTTATTCATTTTACGGAGGCTTTCTCTAAGCGTACTCTCTTCCTCCATGCTTCTCACAAACTTCTCAGACAGCGATTCGTCTTCTTCGTTTTTGATTAGTTTTTTGCCGTCAGCCATTGTGCCAAATATGTAATACAAGCCGGGTATTATTATTACCCCGATGAAAGTTCCAAAGAGCATGCCTCCCATGGCCGAACCTCCAATGGTTCTGTTACCAATGGCACCGGCTCCATGTGCTAAAACCAATGGCACTAATCCGGCTACAAATGCAAAAGAGGTCATTAAAATAGGCCTGAAGCGAACTTTGGCTCCTTCAATGGCGGCCTCAAGAACTGTAAAACCTTGTTGTCGTTTTTGCACAGCAAACTCCACAATTAGTACGGCGTTTTTGCCGAGCAAACCTACCAACATAATTAAGCCTACCTGAGCATAGATGTCATTGGCAAGACCCATTAACTTCAGTAATAAAAAGGAGCCAAAGACACCGACAGGCAATGAAAAGACTACTGCCAGAGGCAAAAGGAAGCTCTCGTACTGAGCAGCCAGAACCAGGTACACAAAGATTAGTACTACTGCGAAAACGTAAATGGACTCATTTCCTCTACGTGATTCGTCAAATGACAAACCCTCCCAGGCAATATCGTAGCCTTTAGGAAGCGTTTCTTTAGCTACTTCTCTGATAGCCGAAATAGCATCTGCAGTGGTGTAACCTTTTGAAGGTAAACCTCTTATAGATGATGAGTTATACATATTGTATCTGGAAATCTCATTTGGTCCCTGCTTTTTTGTCAGTTTCATGAAAGATGAATAAGGCACCATCTCTCCATGATCATTTTTAACAAAAAGGTTCAGGACATCAGATGGTAATCTTCTAAACTCTGGAGCTGACTGCACATATACCTTGAAGAATCTGTCAAAACGGATGAAACCCTGCTCATAGGTACTACCAATTAAAATGTTAAGGTTTTCCATGGCAGTACCAATACTGACGCCTTTTTGCATCGCGGCCTCATTATCAATCTCAAGCTCATATTGAGGATAATTAGCAGCAAAGAAGGTGAACAAGCCGGAAAGTTCTTTGCGATTTCCCAAAGCCTCCATAAAGTCTTTATTGATCTTGTCAAAATCCTGATAGTTTGTTGTGGTATTTTTATCAAGTAATCTAAGGGAGAAGCCAGCAGATGAACCAAATCCTGGCACAGCCGGGGGCTCAAAAAATTCAACAACAGCTCCAAGATCCTTCGATTTTGCCTCTAACTCTTCTATGATTTCACCAACTGATTGTTCTCTGTCAGACCAGTCTTTGAGGTTAATCAGGCAGGTTCCTGCGTTAGAACCTCTACCTTCAGTCATGATTTCATATCCGGCCAGCGAGGAAACGGATTCCACACCTTCTATTTCTTCACAGATTTTTTGAAGTTCCCCCGATACTTTATTTGTTCTCTCAAGTGTTGACCCCGGAGGAGTTTGGATAATGGCATAAATTGTTCCCTGGTCTTCTCCGGGAATAAAGCCCGCCGGCATTATTTTATTTTCAAATGCAATTCCAACGCAAAAAGCAGCCAGTACCAACATGGTGACTACTCTTCTGTTTACAATCAGCTTTAATAATCGCACATAGCGATTGGTAACTTTTTCAAAGCCATTGTTGAATTTGTCTATTGCCCAGTCTACCGGAGATTTTCTTTTGGGTTGGCCATGATTATTTTTCAAAATCATTCCGCATAAAACTGGAGTTAAGGTAAGTGCTACAATGGCCGAAAGAACAATTGAACTGGCCATGGTGATAGAGAACTGTCTGTAGAATGTTCCTACCGGACCGGTCATAAAGGCAATGGGTACAAAAACTGAAACCATAACAAGTGTAATAGCGATGATAGCTCCGCTAATTTCTCCCATTACTTCTTTGACGGCATTATATGGAGAAAGATGTTTCTCTTCCATTTTGGCATGAACGGCTTCTACTACCACTATAGCGTCATCTACTACAATACCAATAGCCAGAACCAGAGCAAAAAGAGTGATGAGGTTTATTGAAAGACCAAACATCTGCATGACAAAAAAGGCCCCGATAAGTGAAACAGGTACGGCTATAATGGGGATCAACGTAGAACGCCAGTCTCCCAGAAAAACAAAAACAACTAAAGCTACCAGAATAAAAGCGTCGCGAAGTGTGTGGATAACCTGCTCTACGGAGGCATCAAGAAACTTAGAAACGTCATAACTGATTTTATAATCTACTCCCGGTGGGAAGTTCGCTTTCATCTCATCAAGTTTGTCTTTGACCTCTTGGATTACTTCTGTTGCATTACTCCCTACATTTTGTTTGAGTACAATAGCCGCTGATGGGTGGCCGTCAAGATTAGAGTAGATGTCAAAGAATTCGCTTCCAATCTCAATCTTGGCTATGTCTTTTAGTTTTATTGATTCACCTTCTGCATTGGCTCTGATGATAATATTCTCATATTCATCTGGTTTATTGAACCTGCCTTTATAAGTTAAGACATATTCTAAGGACTGAGCAGCGATACCCGAGCTTTGACCAAGTCTTCCCGGGCGACCAATAATACTTTGGTCTCCCATAGCTTCCATGACATCATCTACAGAAATATTATAGGCTCTCATCCTGTCCGGGTTCAGCCAAACTCTCATTGCAAACCTTCTGCTACCCAAAATCTGAGATCTGGCTACGCCGTTTACCCGGTTTATTTCGGGTATCAGTTTTACATCAGCGTAGTTATAAAGAAATTTCTCGTCCAGATTCTTATCTGTACTGTAGAGGTTGACATACATAAGCATACTGGGCTGTATGGGGGTAATGATGACACCTTCACGTTGTACCAGTTCTGGAAGTAAGGGCATTACCTGATCAACACGCGTTTTGACTCGGATAACCGCTTGATTCGGGTCAGTGCCAGGTTCAAAAATCACGCTTAAAGTGGCCTCTCCTGCACTGGTAGCATCAGTAGCCAGATACCGCATACCTTGAACCCCATTAATGGCATTCTCTAGAGTTATTAGAGTAGATTTTACCAAAACATCTGCACTGGCACCCGGATAGGCTATGAAAATATTAACAGTAGTAGGTGCTATCTCGGGGAATTGCGAAGTAGGCAACTGTTTAATAGCGAGGGTTCCGGTAAAAACGATAATTACGGAAATAACGATGGCCAATACCGGCCTGTGAATTATATTCTTAAACATTGTTTTTTCGGTAAATTATTCAGCGTATAAATCCAGATCAGTAAGTACTAGCTCAGGTTTCACGAACTCAAACTCTATTTTCTGATTCTCTTTCACTTTTCTTAGACCCTCTAAAAGAATTTTGTCATCAGGTGCTAATCCATTTGATATGGCATATAAATGCGGCATTTCTTCGGCAATAGTGATTAGCCTGGAACGTACCTTATGTTCCTTGTCAACCACAAAGACATAGTTTTTATCCAATACTTCGAATGTTGCTTTTTGCGGTATAAGCAAAGCATCATTGATAGGAACAGTTACTTGGATATTGCCAGTTTCGCCATGTCTTAAAAGCCCTTTTGGATTGGGGAACGTGGCTCTGAAGGCGATATTCCCGGTCTCATTGTTAAAGTCGGCTTCAATGGTTTGAACTATCCCCGGGTAATCGAATAGTTTATTGTTTGCCATAAGGAGACTCACTTTTAGCATCGAATGGTCATTTGAAGATTTGTAATTGAGATATTCAGCTTCGGGCACATTAAAATATACCCACATTTGTCTATTGTCTGAAAGAGTGGTAAGCAGATCTCCTTCGTCAACTAAGCTCCCGAGCCTTACTTCAAAGTGATCCATAATTCCGCTAAACGGAGCCTTGATTTGTGTAAAACCCAAGTGTACTTCTGCCAGAGATTGTTCGGCACGAGCTTTGTCGAATTTGGCTTTGGCCAGAGCTAGTTCGTTTTTCGAAACAATATTACTATCGGCCAGGGCTTTGGTGTTTTTGTATTCTATTTCGGCAAAGTTGGTTTCGGCTACTGCCTTTTCTAATTCCGCTTTATACATGGCAGGCATGATTTGAAACATGAGTTGGCCTTTTTGAACATATTGCCCTTCATCTACAAAGATTTTTTCTAGATACCCTTTTTCTAAAGCTCTCAATTCTATGTGCTGAATGGAGCGTATTTGGCTAACATATTCTTTTATAATTACCGTATCTTTTTTTAATGGACTGGTGACAAGAAACCTGCCTTCAGTCTCAGTTATTGGTTTATTTTCTGAATGACAGCCTGTTACACTGTATAGCAAGGTACACAGGCTGATTAGCATGAATGTTTTCTTCATTTTGTTATGGTGTTAATTAGAGATAGATATAACCTGAGCAATGACATAAGGCATAGCCCGAGACTATTCTCAAAATGTGTTTCTTAAAAAGTTATTGAGGAACCAGGCTACAGAGTAGAGCACTGGTAGGTATCTCATATTCGTAAAACCTGAAGTCTGAGATATCTCTTAAGATGGAAAAACAGACCTACGGAATAGGTATAGTAGCGATTGTTGCTTTTGTTCTCTAAACCAAAAACGTTTACGGATGAGTGAAGGAATGAAGAGTTTAAAAAATGCTTAACCGTAAGATCAAATGTAACTGAGGTTTTGTCTTCCTCTTCTTCCTCAATTTCTTCAGCCAAAAGCGTAGAATGCTTGCTGGCTTGACCTGTTGAAGAAGAAAGAGTAAAACTATCGGATTGATGTAGAAAGGAGGAAGCCTCTATTTGCTCCTGATTAAAGTCAATCTGTTCGGCATTCTGCTCTGGATGTGCCGATAGATTTTGAAGCCCTCCCGAAATGAGGATACTTAGAGATAAAAGAAATCTGTAAAGACTTTTTACCATGACCACGAATTTAGATGAGGAATCTAATTTCAAGCAATAGAAGAGTTTGATTATTGATGAAAAGTCTGATATCGATCAGAATAAGATAAATAAATCTTGGAATAGTACCAACAAGGAAGGGTGTGAAATGTAAAGTTTCACTCTTTGATAAAATCGGTGAAAAAGCCATTGTTTATTGCAGAATCCACTCCGGTGCTTTTAGACTCAAACGGAGTTAGCCAGCACCTTGATTTAACCAAAACAGCAGATGCAGAAAGAGCATGGAAAGAATGGTTTACGCCTTATTTCAAAGCTATAAATGATAACCCAGACGTGATAAAAGCAATAAGCTATATCAATGGAAACTGGAAGTCTAGGCCAATGTGGAAGAACAATAATTTCTTCAAAAATA
Organism: Cytophagales bacterium; assembly: GCA_024742395.1. Classification (GTDB taxonomy): domain Bacteria; phylum Bacteroidota; class Bacteroidia; order Cytophagales; family Spirosomataceae; genus Jiulongibacter. Next base: position 30,359 of record JANSYO010000044.1, on the reverse strand, counting down.
TTGACGCTAGGCTAACAGAAAACGAATACATGAAAAGCCAGTGGCTTCAGGAAACTAACCAAGAAAAGTACCTTAAATCGTCTGATACTCTTTTTGAAAAGCTCCACAATAAATAGACCTTATAATATTCAACCCTATGTATAAAATAACTTTAACAGCCCTTTTATTGAGCGTTTGTATGCAAATAGGCTTTGGGCAAAGCAGGTCAAGAACGGACTGGAATTTTAATCCGGAATGGAAAAATACTACCCAATATTCTAAAGTATATGTGGTAAATCAGAAGCACCCAAAGGCATCTGATAACAATGCAGGAACCGAAGATGCTCCCTTTAAAACCATCAATAAAGCGGCTCAGGTGGTAAAAGCAGGGGAGAAAGTGCTTATTCATGCTGGTGTTTATAAAGAAACCGTTAAACCACTTCATGGTGGAAGTTCAGAAAGTAAAATGATAGCCTATGAAGCTGCGAATGATGGTGAGGTAATTATCAAAGGTTCAAAAGTGATTAATCAACCTTGGATTCAACGCTCTATCTATACGGATGCCGCCAGAGATACTTCCAGAAGTTATACCTGGTCTCGTAAAACATGGATGGTTACATTGGATGACTCTTTTTTTAGCGATGACTATTTTCCGCTAAAGCTGATGAATATTGAACCAGACGAATATCCAATGATGCCTTGGGCAGAAGGAGTGAAGGAAATAACACCTTATAACATCACCAGAGCTTTAGTTTTTCAAAACGGAAAGCGAATGACACAGCTAGCGGCTTATGGTGATTTAGCTAGAGTGCCAGGCAGTTTTTGGGTAGATAAAGACCAAAAGACCGTACACATTCATGGTTTTGATGGTGGCAACCCTAACAGTTCATTGGTAGAAGTTGGCATAGCCGAGCACTTATTTATTCCACAAAGAATAGGTTTAAATTATATCCAATTAAAGGGTTTGACATTTGAGCACTGTGCCAATGGTTTTCTTCGTACCAGCACCGGAGCAGTTACAGCTTTGGGCGGGCATCACTGGATTTTTGAAAACAACATCTTCAGACAAATGAACTCATCTGCATTGGAGTTTGGCTATTATGCTTTTGAAGAAATTGACACCCATCCATTAAACGTAAAATCGCCAAGGAGAAAACCTGATGCCGTTGGCGGAATGATTGTCAGAAACAATATGATTTCAGATTGCGGTACGGCAGGAATGCGAAGCTATGTAGTGCATGATGCTTTAATAGAAGGAAATCATATTTACAATTGTGGTTGGCAAGACGCCGAAAACTATTGGGAAGTAGCGGGCATAAAAATCTTAAATGTAACTAACAGCCTAATTAGAAGAAATTATATCCACAACATTACTGGCGGTAACGCCATTTGGTTGGACTGGGATAATAATGGCTCTCGGGTAAGTCAAAACATTATTCATGATATCAGTACTGTGCAAGGGAGTATTTTTGTGGAAGCTTCTCAATACCCTAACATGATAGACAATAATTTTATTTGGAATGTGGATGGAAACGGAGTTTACGTGAATGACTCTGACTCTGTGAAGGTTTATCATAACCTGATTGCCAATTTTTCAGGAAACGCTGTGCATGGTGTGGCACCTACCAATAGGTCTTTAAATGGGAAAAAGTTGGTTTCTGAAAACCATCATGTAGCTAATAATATCTTTATCAATGGCAGGGCTTCACACATCAGTAAGTCCTCTATTCAAGAAAATAATCTTTATGTAAATAGTACCCAGCCAAATTTATTTAGCACTGAAGCGTTACATGAAGCTGGTGAAAGAATCAGTAGTAGCCAGCAGTTTGGTTACGGCAGTTTTGTATGTGAAGGACTCTATTTTAACTGGACATTTACAGAAAAAATACCTTTAGTTCCGCGATTAAAGGGCGTAGACTTCGATCTTAAGAACAATCTTAAATCAAAGGCACTTACTTTCCCCGGGCCTTTTAATAATTTAACGGAAGAATATTCAACCTTATTAAACGAACAATAAAAATGACAAAATGTAAAAATGTACTAATCACAGGACTTTTGTTTACGGTAGCTATGACTTCAGGATTTAGTCAGCAATCAATCCATACCGTAGAGATAGAAGCAGAAAGTTTTTCAAGACAATCTAAAGATGATGTGAGGAAATGGTATGTAAAATCGGACCCTAATGCCTCAAATCAAAAGTATATTCAGATTTTGCCTGATACCCGTGTCACTCATGACGATAAACTGATTGCGGGCACTAATTTCTCAAATACTCCGGGGCAAATGGCGATAATCTCGTATGACGTAGAGATTCCTGAACCGGGGAGATATTATGTTTGGGCCAGAGTGTTTTCTTCAGGTTCAGAAGACAATGGATTACATGTGGGTGTAGATGGTCAATGGCCCGAAAGCGGAGCAAGACTGCAATGGTGTGAAGGGAAGAATCAATGGTTTTACGATAGCAAACAGCGAACAAATGAGGTTCACTGTGGTGAACCTTACTTGATATATTTGGATATAGAGGAAAAAGGGATGCATGAAATTCAGTTTTCTATGAGAGAAGATGGGATCAAAATGGATAAATTTCTTCTTACAACTAATAGAGATTTTAAGATTCAAAATTAACAGTTAAAGGCCAAAAATAGCTTTAAGTTCTGAAGCATCATGCGGCTGCATTCTGCCAGATAGTATTAATCTTAATTGTCTTCTTCTTAAGGCCGCATCATAAAGCTCTTTGTCTCTGTCTGTTTCTGGTACAGCTTCAGGAATTTCTATGGGCCTTCCGCTTTGATCTACCGCCACAAAGGTTAAAAAGGCGGTATTGGTTTGTTTTTTTGTTCCGGCAGGGATGTTCTCAGAATACACTTCAACAATTACTTCCATTGAAGTATTAAAGGCCCTTGTTACTTTGGCTTCCAGAGTCACTACATCACCCAGAGGTACTACATTTTCAAAAGAAACATTATCAATAGAAGCAGTTACTACAATTCTATTCGAATGTTTTTGAGCCGCAATAGCACCTACTACATCAACCATACGCATGAGGTTTCCGCCCATAAGGTTTCCTAGTGTATTGGTATCATTAGGCATAATCATCTCTGTTTTAATAGTGAGAGATTCAGAGACTTTTTTGGATTTGGGCATGTATGTGAAGTGTTTTTTGCAAAACTACTAGAATATTCAACCCCTCACCAATTTTTTCTCTCGAAGAAAATTCAGACTCATTGAATTCAATTCTGGATGCAAGACTTTTTGTGACACTATCTCACAAAGTACAAGCGTATGATCACCGGAGGGATAGAATGCTTTTGCCTCACAACTCAGATAACCGATACTCTCACGAAGAAACGGACAGTTTCTTGAGTCTAAACCGTAAGCAAGATTTTTGAATTTATCCGTTTGACGACCACTTCGTCTGCCTAATTTATTGATCAAACGGGTCTGCTGCTCGGCAAGAAAATTGATGGTAAGAAAAGGAGTTTTCTGTATCAATTCTAAGGTATAATCTCCATTCTCTAATGCTATGGTAACCAATTTACCGTCCATAGAACTGGCCATAACCCACATGGCAATATTGGCATTCAGTTTACCCGTATCAGGGTCAAAAGAACAGATACTATGTATATCGTAATTTTTTAGTTTTAATAATTTTCTGGGCATCGTTCGTGTTTAAGAGATTTAACCTGCGTAGAATTTAAATGGTTTGGAAAAGAGATTTAACCGCAGAGCATAAATAATGTTTATTTTGCATTCACAGAAAAAACCAGACTTATGGATGTACGTAAAATGGTTAGAAGCTTTACCTACGCAGGTAAAGGCTTGAAAGAATTAATCAAGAGTGAAAACAATTTTCAATTCCATCTTCTGGCAGCTGTTTTGGTGATACTTTTTGGTTTTCTTTTTAAGGTTAGTGCCATAGAATGGGTATTGCTTTTTTTACAAATTGGTCTGGTTTTCATGGCTGAAGCATTCAATACTTCAATTGAAAAATTAGCAGATCATTTACATCCCGAGCGTCATAATGCTATTGGTAAAGTCAAAGATGTAGCAGCTGCAGGTGTACTTTTGACGGCTCTTTTGGCAGTGGTAGTGGCTTGCATCATCTTTATACCTAAATTTATTGTTGTGTTTTTATAAAGCGTAAGGGCATCATTCAATATTTCCCTACCTTTGCCAGCGAATCAAATCACTACTTTCTTCATGTCTGAAAGGTACATGCAAAGAGGGGTTTCGGCCTCCAAAGAAGACGTTCATAAGGCCATTGAGAAACTCGATAAAGGCTTGTTTCCAAAAGCTTTCTGTAAAATTTCACCAGATACTCTTGGTGGAGACCCTGAGTATTGCAATATCATGCATGCCGATGGTGCGGGTACAAAAACCTCTTTGGCCTATATGTATTGGAAAGAGACCGGAGATCTGAGTGTTTGGAAAGGGATAGCTCAAGACAGCATCATTATGAATACAGATGATCTTCTTTGTGTTGGAGCTACAGGGCCTATTTTGATGTCATCTTCTATAGATCGTAACAAGAATAAAATTCCGGGAGAGGTCATTGCTGAGTTAATCAATGGAAGTGAAGAAGTGCTGGAAATGCTTCGTGAAAATGGAGTAGAAATCTACAGTACTGGTGGTGAAACTGCCGATGTGGGTGACCTGGTAAGAACCATTACAGTGAATACCACGGTCATTGGCAGAATGAAAAGGAGTGAAGTGATTTCTAATGATAATATCAAATCTGGTGATGTTATTGTAGGCTTGTCGTCCTCCGGAAAAGCAACATACGAGACAGAATACAATGGCGGAATGGGTAGCAATGGACTGACTTCTGCTCGTCATGATGTGTTACAGAATTCTTATGCAGATAGGTTCCCCGAGAGTTTTGACCCGGAAATTCATAGTTCTTTGGTTTATTCAGGTAAGAAATCTCTGAAAGACAAGATTAAGGTTGAGACCGGTGAAGAAATTTCTGTGGGAAAATTAGTGCTTTCGCCTACCCGTACATACGCTCCGGTAGCAAAGCAAATATTGGCGGAATTGCGACCGCATATACACGGTATGGTTCATTGCAGTGGTGGTGCACAAACCAAGGTCTTACACTTTGTGGATAATGTTCATGTTATTAAAGATAATCTGTTTAGCGTACCACCTTTGTTTAAGTTGATTCAAGAGCAAAGCGGAACAGACTGGAAAGAAATGTACAAGGTCTTCAATATGGGACACAGACTTGAAATCTACCTTTCTGAAGAGCATGCTGCCAGAATCATAGAAATCTCAGAATCTTTCAATATTGATGCACGAATAGTGGGAAGAGTGGAGGCCTCAGAGACTAAAAAGCTAAGCATAAAAAGCGAGTTCGGGGAATTCGAATATTCCTGATTTGGGGAAGAATGAGGAATTTCAGGACTTCGGAAAACTTTCGTTGAATTTCATTTAATAAAAAGCCAAAGAGTCTGATTTGATCGTAAGGGGCTTTTATTTAGATGGTTGCGATTTGTCTGTGTTTGGATTTTATCACATCATATATACTAAAATACAGGAAGGCATAAATTTTGCACGACGATAGGTTGATCCCTGAAACCTACTCGAAATGAAGAACTTTATAAGTTTTGTCTGCTTAATACTTGTTGGCCATTTGTGTTTGGGTCAAACTGTAGAGACTCTGGGTCAGGGGAATGTCAAAAACATAAGTGTTACTGCTAGTTCAAATTCTTCAAATGGCATTAGAACACTACTAAGGGATGGTTACTTGCCCAATCATAATGCTGCATCACGTTTTCTATCTCAAGCCACCTTAGGTCCAAAGTTTGCAGAAATAGAGGAGGTTACTAATCAAGGTATTGAGGCTTGGCTTAATAGTCAATTGGCTTTGCCAAATTCATTTAGTATTGAGAATTATATTCGGTCAATCTCTCAAAGTATCGCTGATTCGTTAAACAGAACTCCGCAGACTACACCCTATACTGTTCAAAATTTAAATCTGTCTGATTGGTATTTTGATGTAGCTTGGTTTCAAGGTAGCATGACTTCTCCTGATAGACTACGATGGAGAGTGGCACTGGCACTCTCAGAGATTTTTGTAACGTCCAGAAATTCAGACTTTGATGGCAATCCCTACGCCTTAGCGAGTTATTATGATGTATTACTTGACCATTCGTTTGGCAACTATAGAGACCTATTAGAATCCATTACTTATCACCCTACCATGGCGGTATATCTGACCTTCATGAATAATCATGCTCAGGCTACAGTGAATGGAAACCTTATTTTTCCGGACGAAAACTATGCCAGAGAAATCATGCAATTGTTTTCAATAGGCCTGTATGAATTAAACAATGATGGCACTGAGAAGAAAGATGTAAATGGAAATTCTATTCCAACGTACAACAATAATGACATTGCTGAACTGGCAAAGGTTTTTACCGGCTTCAGTTGGCATAATGCCGAATATCTTGGTGATAGAAATGAGAATGAACTGGATTATACTTACCCTTTAAAGTTTTTCCCAATTGATAGTAGTGATGCCATAAGGAGACCTTGGAAGTCAAATCCGGACATCACAAATGGGCATCAGCCCGGAGGGAAAACATTCCTGGGAACCACCATAGGGCAGGGAAGAACAGCAGAGCAAGGTGAATTAGATGTACAGGATGCATTGAATGTGATTTTTAATCATCCGAATGTTGGCCCTTTTATTAGCAGAAGGCTGATTCAAAGGCTGGTTACCTCAAATCCGTCTGCGGCCTATATAAACAGGGTAGCTACAATATTTAATAATAATGGAAATGGAGTAAGGGGAGATCTGAAAGCCGTGGTAAAAGGCATTCTTTTAGACCCGGATGCCAGAGAGTGTTGCAAAGGAGACGAACCCTATAAAGGAAAGTTAAAAGAGCCTTTTATTCGTTACATGAATTTGGTGAATGGTCTGAATTTGACTTCCACAACAGGAGTATTCAGAAACCGTATGAATGAAGTTTATGATAAAATGGAACAAAGACCCATGGAGTCTCCAACAGTGTTTAATTTCTTCCAACCAGACTATATTCCTGATGGTGATCTAAAAAAGGCTGGCAAATACGCACCGGAATTTCAGCTTTTGAACTCAATTACCCTTACGGGTTATTTAAATGCTTTAGATGAATGGTTAATTGACAATGATCCTATTGACTACTCAAGTTACTTTTCTGGAGAAACTGTAAAAGATGCTCAGGAACCAGAGTTTGATTTCACGGCAGATTACCTTTTAGCCGGGAATAAAAACCTACCACAATTATTAGATAAATACAATATGATTTTGGCTCATGGTGGTATTAGTGAAACCAATTTTAATCATATAAAAAAGGCGATAGAAAGCATGCCTGATATTTATGATGCCGATGGAGATTTTAATGAAACCAATGCCGAGCGTAGAATCAGACTGACCATTTTTCTAATGATGGCTACACCAGATTACCTAATAAACAGATAAATGAAAAGACGAGATTTTATAAAGAATTTAGGCTGTGGAGCCATGGGGTCTACAACTCTGTTTAGCACATTGGCGAGTTTAGGTAGTATGAATGGTGCTTTGGCAAATAACAAATTTGCCGATACGGATTCATCAGATTACAAAGCAATTGTTTGTATACTTCTTTCCGGAGGTCTTGACTCTTACAATTTATTGATTCCGGCGGGCACTGGAGGTGCGGATAATGGTTTTAATGAGTATTTGGGTCTGAGAACCGATTTAGCAGTACAAAATGCCAATTTATTGAATCGCTTTACTAATCCTGTTCATGTAGGAGTAAGAGGAAAGAGTTCGGCATATCAGGCATTTGGGGCTCACCCCGGAATGCCTGAAATGAGTCAGTTATTTAATGCAGGTAAACTAGCTTATATGGCCAATATAGGTACACTTGTGGAGCCTTTAAGCAACTATACAGATTATCAGAATAATGAAAAGAAAAAACCTCTAGGCATCTATTCTCATTCAGATCAGCAAATGCAATGGCAAACCTCAGTACCTCAGAGTAGAGATGCCATTGGAATGGGCGGAAGGCTGGCCGATTTACTTCATGCCTGTAATGACAATGAAGAGCTGAGCATGAACATTTCGTTAGCCGGGAAAAACTTGTTTCAGCGAGGAAAAAATTATGCAGAATACGCCATCAGTGATAATATCAATGCCAATAATGTAGGTTTTGAGTCTTTGCCATCTGGCTGGAGCAATTCCGGTTTATTAACAGAATTGAGGAACGGGGCCATTGATAATATGGTTTCTGAAACTTATTCTAATCTTCTTCAAAAGACTTTTGCAACCACAACTCGTCAGTCTATCGCGGCCTTTGACTCTTTTAAGGAGGCCTTAAAGAAGGTACCTTCATTTACTACTACCTTTCCAAATAACAATAGTCTGGCAGATGACCTTTCTGCTATTTCCAGAGTTATGAGTGTTAGAAACGAACTGGGAGCCAAAAGGCAAATATTTTTTGTGGATTTTGGAGGATGGGATATGCATGACAATCTGGTGAGTGGTTTAAATGAAAGACTTCCCATGGTTAGTGCAGCATTAAAAGCCTTTTACGACAGTACCGTAGAGTTAGGGATTTCGGATAAAGTGACCACATTTACTATTTCAGATTTTGCCAGAACCATCACTTCTAACGGGCAAGGTTCAGATCATGGCTGGGGAGGTAATACAATGGTAATGGGCGGTGCTGTGAACGGGGGTAAAATCTACGGTGCATTTCCGCAAATGGACATCTTTACCAATCCTGTTAACGTTTCATTCAGAGGGAACTTTATTCCTGCAGTATCTACTGACGAGCTTTACGCAGAGCTTGCCTTATGGTATGGAGTAAGTCCTGCAGATCTTTGCTATGCCCTACCAAATTTGGGAAATTTTTATTCTTATTCAGCCAATAATTATCCCCTTGGTTTAATGAATATGACTGGAGGAGTTTCCACTATTGATCGCCCTCAAAACTGTTTGGTCTATTAATCTCAGCATTATGAAAAGAAACGTTTACTTATCATATACACTTCTGATTTTGACCTGGCTAAGTTCTTTAACGAGTTTTGCACAATGTGTTGGCACAAGTGGAGAGGTAACCTGGAATCTCTGGCTGGGATACAATACTTTTCAGGATAGTGTGGATATGGTTCATGACGAATATTACCCTGAGTATCCGAATCATACGCTGAAATTGGGCTCCCTTTCTACTCCTTACAACTACTCAGATTACTATGCCTCAATGATCAGAGGGTATATCGCTGTGCCTCAAACCGGTAGCTATTATTTTAATTTAGCGGGTGATGACGACGTTCAGTTTTACTTGAGCACTGATGAATCAAAGGCAAACCTTCAAAGAAAGGCTTATGTAGATGGCTGGACATATCCGGATGAACATTATAAAGAAACAAATCAAACTTCAGGGCTTACCCAATTAATAGGCGGCCGAAATTATTATTTTGAAATACATCATTATGAAGGAGGCTGGCAAGATCACATTAATTTGTATTGGCGTAAACCCTCAGTTCCTGATACAGATACACTTTGGCAGATCATTGACTATAACTATATAAAAGATTATGCATGTGGTGGCAATTGCCCTCCCCGAGGTACTGCCTGTGATGATGGAGACCCGCTTTCTTTTAATGATCAGCAAGACGGATTCTGTAATTGTGCGGGTTCTTATCCACCTCCAAACAGTAGTGTAGGAGAGAAAGGTCTGGTAGAAGCTTATTATTTTGATGATATTCCTGGTACTTATGTAGAGAATGATCTCATAAATTCTCCTAAATTTCCTCTTTTGCCTGATAGAAAAGAGAAACTTAAAGGAGCCTATGGTCCTTTGGAATCGTATACCAATGATGAATACGGATCTTTAGTTCAAGGTTATTTGACAGTGCCTGAGACAGGAATTTATGAGTTTAATCTGACGGGTGATAATCAAACGTTTTTCTATTTAAGTAGTAATGAGAATCCGGAGAATAAACAGGCTCATCAAGCATTGGTTTTTTATGGTTTAGGTGAAGGAGAACATGTATCTTCCTCCTTTCAGACGATTGGCCCATTGACCCTTGAGAAAGGGAAGTTTTATTATTATGAAATAAGACATAAAGAAAATGGCTGGCGTGATTTCTTTCATGTTCATTGGAAAACACCTTTTCATGATAATTGGAAGCTAATTCCTAAATTTTATCTGTATGATTTTGCTGATGAACTTTCATGTATGGCTCAGGGAGCTATTTGTGATGATGGCGACCCTTACACAGCAAATGATCAATATGACGCCAATTGTAATTGTGTAGGGACTCCATGCTCCGGTCCGGACTGTGATGATTCTATGGCCCGATACAGTTTTTATGAAGAATGTGCTTCCACAGATAACTTAGTACCTTCAGAAGAGTATTCATGGGTTTCATGCGGTAGTACGGGTCCAAACCCTAATCCGGCAAGAAGCTCATCTACTCATTGGATAAAGTATGATTTTCAAAACCAATACAAATTACAAAATAGCCGAATCTGGAATTATAACGTATTGGGTCAAACCAATAAGGGCTTTAGAACAGTAAAGGTAGATTATTCTATCGACGGTATTAACTGGACTGCTTTAGGCGGTACCTATAATTGGCCTATGGCACCAGGCACCTCAGATTATGCAGGTTTTGCAGGGCCAAACTTCAGTAATATCAAGGCACGTTATATTTTGATATCTGCGGTATCAAATTGGGGAAGCACGAGCTGTAGCGGTTTTAGTAAAATCACCTTTGATGCAATTCATTGCGATGATAAAGATACCCCATGCGATGATGGAGATCCATTGACCTCTTATGATAAGTTTGACGATAATTGTAATTGCAGGGGAGTTGATATTAATTGTGCTTCAGATACTCTTTTATTAGCAAAGTCCACTTTAATAGACGATGCCTTTAGTGCCAAAATGAGGATTCAGTCGGAGAGTTTAGTGCCCAATACAGAGAATATTTCCTTTACTGCCGGTAACAGTATTGTGTTATTACCAGGCTTTGAAGTCAAAAGAGACGCCGTATTTTCTGCTAAAATTGAAGATTGTATAAGAGCAGCGTTTGAAGAAAATGAATTTGCTTCTTTAAGCAATAAGGTTAGTGAAAGCAGGTCAATATTGTCTGATGATGAGAGTCGTGAAAACATCAAAAAAATTATTTTTAGATTAAGTGCACCGGGTCATGTCAAATTGAGTCTGCTGAACAGCAAAGGAGAAACAATGGTGGTCATTATTGATAACGATTACGAAATATTGGGAACACACATGAAGTATTTACCAACAAACAGACTTTCGAAAGGGAGGTATGTTATTGAGTTAAATATTGATGGAAATGTGGTAAAAGAACAGTTTGATGTGGAATAGTACCAGACTAGTTCTGATCGTTTTAATTCTTAATCTATATGCATTTAATAGTGCTGCTCAGTCTTTTACTTTGGCTATTGAGCCAGACAGAGACAATACTATTTTTTCAGAGAATACGGCGGAAAGCAACGGCTCAGGTTCTCACATTTTTTCGGGTAAAATTCAGAACGGCACGGCAGTAAGGCGTGCTTTAATAAGGTTTGATTTAAGTGCCATCCCGGCCGGGGCCCAGATAGATTCTGCCAGTCTAAACTTATTTGTTTTCAGATCTGCAAGAGGTACCACCGTTCCTCATTCATTTGCTTTACATAAATTAACTTCTAATTGGGGTGAAGCAGGCTCTAACGGAAACGGTAGCGGTGCTCCGGCTCAACCTGGTGATGCTACCTGGAGTCAATCATTTTATCCATCTACAAACTGGACGAGTAGTGGAGGAGATTTTATAGCAACTGCTTCTGCCATTGCAAATGCAGCATATTCTGATTTTCCAATCAGTAAAGCCGTTTGGCAATCTTCTCAAATGGTTTCAGATATTGAAAGCTGGCGTTCTGCACCTTCTTCCAATTTTGGTTGGTTACTAATTGGAGATGAAGCAACAAATGGTTCGGCAAAAGGTTTTTTCTCAAGAGAAACTCAAAATCCGTATCAAGCTTACAGACCTAAACTGAATATTTATTACTCTATTCCTCCGGTAAAATCAATACTAATTAATGAAGTGAATCCAAATAAACAATGGATAGAGGTATACAATCCAAACGAATTAGAAATAGATATTTCAGGGTATGCTTTCCAAAACGGTAATCAGACTGCTTTACTTTCAGGATTGCAGATTTTAAATGGTGATTTATCTCTAGATTCGGCAGAGTTTGTCGTCTTAAAATGGCCAAGTATTGGAAAAGTAAGTGGTGAAATTGGTTTGTATAATGCTGATACTATTTCCGGCGAGTTCATTGACTACATGCAGTATGGAACTGCTCCTCAGCCTCATTCAGAGAAGGCCGTGTTAAATGATCTTTGGGATAATACAGCCAATTTTCTTTCTGGCATTTCAGATAGCACAAAGAGTTATTCATTGAAAAGTAACAAAGTTTATTACGGAGGGGATGACTCTTCTTTTGCAGATTGGCTCATTCAAAGGGAGACTCCGAGTATTATAAATTCTATTTGCCCTGAAAGCATTTCTTTAAATGGAAAACTCGTACCGGCCAGTTATTCTTCTTCTGGCACATTGGAGATTAAAAGCTCTTTGGAGCCTTCACAAAAGGCTATTGTTATAGCCTCAGATTATATCTTGCTTACTCCTGTGACTAATTTAAAATTAGGAGCTGGCTTTACCGCCCAAATTGGTGAGTGTGTAAATTAAATCAAGGCGAGAAAATTAGACGTAGTGATTCATTGAAGTTGGAAGATTTTAGGAAATAAACCTTTTGGTTGGCATTGGGAATGTAGAATTCATAATTGTATGGATCTACAGTGAACTTTTTAAATTCCACCGACTTACCTTCTATGTCAAATATTTTAAAATCTGGGTTTGGAGTATGATCGGAATGGAAGGGTAGTCTAACAAAGAATGTTTTTCGGTTTACGGGATTTGGATATATGTATGCATTTGATTCTTTTGGGGCGGGCAATGCGAAGTAATAGTTACAGTCATGTTCAGCTGATTGAAGAAAACGTTCATCCTCTTCAGTTCTTATTTTTATTGTTACGAAACTTTCTATAATACTGTTAATATTAAAGGTGTCATTTTTGTAATAACCCTCACCTCCCTCTATTTCAATTTTCGTATTGAGATCAAATGGATTATTTAATTCAATTGGAAAGTCTAATGGTAGTTCATTTTCATAAAGCCAAAATGTATTATTACCACAGTTTTTGATATGGAAGTTGGGACTAGATTTATTGATGTTTATACTAATTTTTGTTCTTTCTACCATTGGATTTTCCTCAGGAAATGCTTTTAGCAAAATTGTACCTGAACTGCTAAAAAAAATTGTGTCATTCGAAATGATTCCAGGCCCATTTAATTCAAAATGAGGTCTATACGAACTATTAGTATGATAATTTAGAATATAGTATTTAGATAGATAGTCAAATGGAGTCTCGGGAAAGGAAGTGAAATCAAAAAATATATAGCCATCAATTAGTTTACGAATCTCCCCTTCTTTAATTCCGAAATAGTCTGTTCCTATTTTTTCAAAATCTTCTAAGTTCGTTCTGATTTCTGTTTCATTGTCTAAAGACTTCCACATTTTTTTTAGAATTCGTTCACCTTCTGAACTATAACTAACTTGACTTTTTTCTAAGAAAAGTATGCTATCCTTTGTTTGTTTTATTGGACGAAAGGACAAGCCTGAATGGATCTTTTTTTCCGACTTTAAGTTTACTTCAAAATAGTTATAGTAAGTACCACCCTCGCCTGAGGTGGTCACTTCTAAAATAAAACTATCTTCGCCTTTCTTTTCGATTAGTTTATGAGGTAAAAGACTATACGGCGGAAGCTGAAATGTTAGTCCCAAGGATCTTGAGGCTATTTCGCTAAATTGATTATCGAAAAAAACAGCCTCATAACTTAATGGATAATCCTGTTTCACAGTTAATAATTTACCATTCATGCCTGAAGCAAAAGCAATTACTTTACCATTAGAATCTTGGGGTAGTTTATATTTTGTCAAGATTTCTCCTGTCAAAAGGTTCTGACTTATAATTGAATTTTTTAAAGTGTCATGGTAGAATAATTCTTGTGAATGGGAATCATAGTACAAAAGAGGGAAAGAAATAGCTTTAATTGATTGTTCATTGAGCTTTCGTTTATTAAAGCTATAGGTGAATATAGAATTGTAGTTGATGAAAACTAGATTGTCATCGAATCTACCTAAATAAGACACACGATTATCTAGAGAATTGCTGCTTGTGAAATCCTGAAGGAATAAGGATTCTCCTTTTGTTGAATACCCTGCAATTGCCTGAAAATCACCTAAAGAAAAGCTAGTCAGTAACGGATAGTAAGAGGATTTTGACTTTTGGAGGCCAACAAAAAAAGTTGAATCATTCAACTCATAAATTTTTAAAGGAGTAAAATTAGGCTTGCTATTTATTACAAAGTTGCTATCCAAGCCATAAATCTGTGTAAATCCTTTTGTGCAGACTAAAAGAAAGAGAGCAAACTTAAATACTTTTTTCATAACTAATTTTCTTCAAAAACCATAAAAGCCCGGCTGTGAGAAGTAAGGATCCAAGTACAATTGGTAGTGGGAACTCCTCCATTTCAACTATTTCTTCACCAATTGTGCCCTGGTGATAAAAATAATACAAGACTACAGCAAAGCCATTGTTGAAAATATGGGCAGCTATAGGTACCCAGATATTGCCGCTCCAATAATAGAAATATCCAAAAAGTGCACCAAGCATAAGTCTTGGAATAAAGCCATAAAACTGCATATGAATGGCGGAGAAAATGAAGGCTGCTACCCAAATAGCTAAATGAGGATTTTTAAATAAACTGTAGAGTTTTCTTTGAATCAGCCCTCTAAAGATTAATTCTTCACCTATTCCTGCAATTATGGCAATCACAATAAAGCCCGAGATCATTTTGCCGAGGCTGTCAAACGTGGTTAAGTATTCAGTAACCTCTGCCAGAGATTCCTCCATGCTTTTCATCATGGACTCCAGACCTGATAAACTTTCAGGTAAACTCATGCTTTCATTGATGCCTTGTAACCATCCATTGAGAGGTAGAAAACACAATTGTGTTATAATTGCCAAAGCAAACAAACCTTGAGAAGGAAGGACATGAAAACTCAAATCACTTAATTCCTTTTTTTCCACTACTTTCCAGTAAAAAATACCTGATAGAATAAATGTGATAATCGAAGCAGCTCCCTGACCAATTAGCAAAGCCCACCAGCCAGATGGGGAAGACATAAGTGCACCGTTTATGTCGCCAAGGTCATCCATCTCTATGCCACCGATGAAAATCATGAAAATTGCGGCTACTACATTACCTATTACCATGGCCAGTAGTACAATACCAATAATGATTAAAATAGCAGATCCTGCCGACCTTTCATTTTGAAGTTTGGCTAAGATGGAATCAAAAGACATATCAATCGGTTATTTTGGTGTAAATTTGCGGCTTAAATAACTAAAAACCTATTCACTTTGGTCAAAATAGGCAACATAGAACTCGGAGAATTTCCTTTATTATTGGCTCCAATGGAGGATGTCAGCGATCCGCCTTTCAGACAAGTCTGTAAAGAAAATGGGGCTGATATGATGTATACGGAGTTTATTTCTTCTGAAGGGCTCATCAGAGATGCATATAAGAGTAAACAAAAGCTG
This sequence comes from Cytophagales bacterium, assembly GCA_024742395.1. Classification (GTDB taxonomy): domain Bacteria; phylum Bacteroidota; class Bacteroidia; order Cytophagales; family Spirosomataceae; genus Jiulongibacter. The sequence continues at coordinate 14,670 of JANSYO010000044.1, read as the reverse complement.
GACATCTTTCCTTATGAAAGGCCTATAGGGGTTCAGCTGTTTGGAAGCGATGTAGATACCATGGCTGAATGTACCAAAATTGCCACTACAGTAAATCCTGACTTAATTGATATTAATTATGGTTGCCCGGTAAAAAAAGTAGCTTGCAAAGGAGCAGGAGCTGGTTTGTTACAGGACATTCCTATGATGACCAAAATGACTGAAGCAGTGGTAAAGGCCACACATTTGCCCGTGACAGTCAAAACCAGACTTGGGTGGGATGAGAATACGAAGAATATTGAGGAGGTAGCGGAGCGTCTTCAGGATGTGGGAATTCAAGCCTTAACTATTCATGGAAGAACCAGGGCTCAGTTATACAAAGGAGAAGCCGATTGGACTTTAATTGCTAAAATTAAAAACAACCCCAGAATAAAAATCCCGATTTTTGGTAACGGAGATATTGATAGCCCCGCAAAGGCTCTTGAGTATAGAAACAGGTACGGTATTGACGGTATAATGATCGGTAGAGCCAGCATTGGATACCCTTGGATTTTTAATGAAATAAAGCACTATTTCGCCACTGGCGAACATCTTCCGGTACCTACGATGAAACAAAGGGTAGAGGCCTGCCGTCAGCATTTGAAATTTTCTATAGAATGGAAAAATGAAAGGCAAGGGGTGTTAGAAATGAGACGCCACTATGCCAATTACTTCAGAGGATTGCCGCATTTTAAAGAATATAGAATGAGACTTGTTCAGAGTCTGGAGCCACAGGAATTGTACAGTATTCTTGATGAAGTTCTGGCCGAATTTGATGGGTTCTTCCTGGAAACCAAGGCAAAAAAAGTAGAATACGCGGGTATTGATTGAGCCTCTCTTCTCTTGATTACGTAGATTCACTATGAGAAAGACATTGCTTATAATACTACTATTTCTGAGTATTCTGCCCGGTTACTCACAAACCAGAAAGTATGCAGTTAAGGTAGTGGGGATAAAAGTGGGAGAAGTTATTGCCAAAAAGCAGATTAAAGGAGATTCTGTTACGTATTCACTGAGCAGCCTGGTAGATGTTAATTTTTTGATTTACAAGTTGAAAGTAGACTACCGTGTCAATACAGTTTTTGAAGAGGATAATTTCCTGACCTCAGCTGTGAAGGTGGAGTCTAACAGGGGCAATTATTTTACAGAAACTAAAAGAAAAGGTTCAAAATTTAAAGCCACCTCGCATCAACATGACAAAACGGTAGAAAGAGATATTTCTGCAGGTATAAATTCAACGTTTGCCAGTCTTTTCTTTAACGAGCCCAAATCTTCTGATAAGGTTTATGCTGAATACTATGCTGACTTTATAGAAATTTCTAAGCCCCAAAAAGAGTTCTATAAGGGTGTTCTTCAAAACAACATTGATGAATACTATTATGAAAACGGGGAGTTAGTGAAGATAGTCAAAAAGAACCCAATCACTGACATGGTATTAGAGTACCAAAAACCTAAAGATAAAATTACCCGATAAAGAGATGGGAAAATTTCTACGCATATAGAAGGTTGGCTATCTTCGCAAGAATTAAACCGTAGCCAATCTAATGAAGAAAATAACACTACTCCTTGTATTAATTAGTGCAGTAGCAGTAGCTCAGCTACCAAGAATAAAAGTTTCAGAGAACAAGCGATTTTTAATGACGGAAGAGGGGAAGCCCTTTTTTTACATGGCTGACACTGGCTGGGAGCTTTTTCATGCATTAGATGAAAGTGAAGCAGATTGGTATTTTAAAACACGTGCAGAGCAAGGTTTTAATGTCATTCAGGCTGTAGCTTTAGCAGAACTTGATGGTATTAATACCCCGAATGCTATTGGAGAATTACCCTTCAGGAATCTGGAGAAAATGAGGCCTAATCCTCAATATTTTAAGCATGTTAAAAAGTTAATAGAATTGGCAGATGCCAGGGGCCTGTACATTGCCTTGTTGCCAACCTGGGGAGATAAACTCTACAAAAACTCCTGGGGAACCGGACCAGAAATATTCAATAAAGAAAATGCTTATGAATATGGCAAATGGCTAGGTTTGTGGTTCAGATCAAATGATAACATTATTTGGGTATTAGGGGGAGACAGAAACCCAAGGGAAGGCACAGAGGATGTAGAAGTGTGGAGAGCTATGCAAAAAGGTCTTCAGGAAGGTTTAGGGCTTTTCGAAACAGGAATTTATACGTTCCATCCACAGCCGGCCTCTCCTGGCGGGTCTTCTAACTGGTTTCATAACGACGAATGGTTAAACTTTAATATGCACCAGACAGGCCACTGTACTGACGAGCCAGCCTACCCAAAAATAAGACATGATTACAACCTGAAACCTGTAAAGCCTGTGCTGGATGGCGAGCCTCTTTACGAAGATCACCCAATTTGTTTTAATGCCAAAGAACGTGGTTATAGCATGGATAGAGACATTCGCAGAATCATGTATTCGAATGTTTTTGTAGGAGCCTGTGGACAAACCTATGGTTGCCATGATGTTTGGCAGATGTTTAAAAAAGGTCAGGAGGGAGTTAATGGCCCTTTGAGACCTTGGAAAGAAGCTCTTGAGATGCCTATGGCCACCCAAATTAAGCATTTGAAAAATCTGATGCTTAGTCGCCCCTACCTTGATCGAATTCCTGATCAGGGATTAATAGAAGGAGAACAAGTAGATGGGAATGATTACGTTACTGCTACCAGAGATGATTCAGGAACCTATGCTTTTATCTATTTTCCTGAAGGTAAAACCAAGAACATTAATACCAGAAACCTAAAGGCAGAAAAGTTAAATATTTGGTGGTATGATCCTAGAACAGGAGCCTCTTTTGTTATTGGGCAAATGCAAAATTTTGGCTCATTTAGTGCAGTGCCGCCATCGAGCGGAAAAGGGAATGATTGGGTACTAGTAATAGACGATGCGTCAAAAGGTTACCCTAAACCGGGAACTGTAGCTTATTAATCAGATTTTTTGAAATCTGAAGTCACAATGACTGGCTCCTTGTGCAATAGTGGATGTACGAACTAACTGAAGGCCTGCAATTTCAGAAGTCAGATGGTCTACTTCGCAAAGTATTGAGAGGTATTTAGATTCGTTTTTCTGTTTGAATAGTTTACAAATGCCGCATTCTACAATGTCTATTCCATAGCCAAACCCGTTTGTTTCTTTTTTTGACGTTAAAACTGAGGCCTGAAAGCCATTGCTATGGCTTTGGACGCTTACTTTTTTATGAAGTTTAGCTAAAAAACGTTTTGCAAGAGCAGTATTGACAAGTTTAGGCACAAGCAAAAGGTACCAATGATGTATTCGATTTTTTGGTTTAATGTATTCTTTGGCTACGCCAAGAGAGACCTTTCTGATCGTGTCAAAAGATTCACCTTTTTTCTCCAATACTCGAATCAAAGCCAAAAAATAGCCAGCAAAATTTATCCTTTTATCTAAAGGGTTTTTAGACTTCTGAACAAACTCAATATCATTCTTGATTTGGCCATAGGTCGTATCGGTTTCAGAAATAATAATGGCAAAGTCCTCAGGATATTCGTCTTCCAGGATTTGAGCAAAGTACTTTTTGAAATTTCCTTTGAGATAAATTATGGCTAAAATAGCTGCAATGGTATCTGCAATAGGGAAAAGTAAAAGAAACCAATAAGACCAGAAACCAGAATGATAAAGAAGAAAAATAATGGTCCACTTAGACGCCATAAAAGCTAAGCCGTAACAAACGGTCCTCTTAACTTTAGCTTTCATGAATTGAGTCATTACTTTTTTTAAGCGGTAGGTCTCACAAAAGTACAATTACTTTTTTATTGTCCACAATTCTCCGGTTTTAGTCTTCTTTTAAGCTTGAATGAGTTCACCGCTGAAAAAATCATTATTTTTACCTGTTTTCAACCCAATAATAAAACATGAAAAAGATCTTCTGGCTTCTTTTGGGGCTTAGTGTTACTGTCAATGCCCAAACCGTTTCACTTTCTAATTCTCCTGCTTTAAGTATAGCCAAACCCAACTCAGTAGGTATTTCGAATGAAAGATTGGAGCGGATTTCTTCCATGATTTCTGGAGCAGTAGAAGAAAATGTTATTCCCGGAGCTGTGGCCATAGTTTGCCGAAATGGGAAAATAGTCTATCAAAAGGCCTTTGGGTATTCTGACGTAGAAAATAAGAGAGCCTTTAAAGTGGATGATATCTTCAGGATTGCCTCTCAGTCAAAGGCAATAACCACAACGGCCGCCATGATGCTTTGGGAAGAAGGTAAATTCAATCTGGACGACCCCGTTTCTAAGTACATCCCTGAGTTTAAAAACCCTGTACTTTTAGATAGGTTTTATATGAAAGACAGTTCTTACACTACAAAACCAGCGGGTAAGGAAATAACCATCAGACACTTAATGACTCATACTTCAGGATTAGGTTATGGAGTGATTGATGGTGATGAACGTTTTAAAGCTATCTATAAAAAGGCAGGAATTACTGATCTCTTTAGTACCGAACCGATAACTATTGCCGAAAGTGTGAAGAAGTTAGCCCGGCTTCCTCTACATCATGTTCCAGGTGAGAAATATACTTATTCCGAGGGATTAGATGTTTTGGGTTATTTGATTGAAATCTGGTCTGGCCAGTCCTTTGATCAATACCTTTCAGAGCATATTTTTAAGCCTTTGGGCATGAAGGATACTTATTTCTATTTGCCTGAGACAAAATCTGCCAGACTGGTAGAAGTTCAAACCAAAGATGCTCAGGGCAATTGGGTAAATTTCACAGATGATTTTTATGATGTGAACTACCCCAAAACTGGAGCTAAAATGTTCTTCTCGGGCGGTGCTGGTCTTTCCAGTACGGTCTTTGATTATGCCACCTTTCTTCAGATGTTTTTAAATAAAGGAGAACTAAACGGACAGCGATTGCTTAGTAGAAAAACTGTGGAATTTATGCTCATGAATCAGGTTGGAGACTTACATGCAAAAGATGCAGGTTTCGGTCTTGGCTTTGCTATTTTAAACGAGAAAGGGGCTGCAGATGGCGGCAAAGGAAGTGAAGGTACCTTCAGATGGGGAGGCTATTTTAATACTCAGTATTTCGCTGACCCTGTTGAGAACGTTATCGGCATTATTATGAAACAAACTCAAAGAACCGGCGGAGATTATACGGGCGATAGGTTTAAGCAATTGGTTTTCCAGTCCATTGATGATTAAAGATAACCGATGAAATTCAACAAGATTTTTGAAATGAAGAAATACTTATTTCTGATAGTTTTGGCCATGGGCCAAACAGCATTTGGTCAATTAAAAGTCGCCAATATTTTTGGAGACCACATGGTTTTACAAAGAGATAAACCAATAAAGGTATGGGGTTGGAATACCGCAAATGAAAAAGTGACAATAAATTTCCATGAGAAAAATTACTCAGTGCTAACCTCTTCAGCGGGGAGATGGGAAATAGAGTTAAGTCCGGAAAAGACTTCGAAAGAAGGATGGCTCATGCAGGTTTCAGACTCTGATGAAAAATTTGAGTTTTCTGATATTTTAATAGGAGAAGTGTGGCTTTGCTCAGGACAGTCAAACATGGAATGGAAGGTAAATGCAGTGAACAACGCGGAAATAGAAATTGCCACGGCCAATTATCCTTTGATTCGACATATTGAAATACCTAAAGCTACGGCTTTTGAACCGCAAAAGGACTTTGAAGATAAGGAATGGCAGGTCTGTAGCCCGGAAACTGTGGGTGGTTTTTCGGCTGTTGGCTATTTCTTCGCCAGAAAAATTTCAGCTGAATTAGGTATACCGGTAGGGCTGGTTCATAGTTCTTGGGGTGGTTCTCATGTAGAGACCTGGATAAGCCGTGAGTCTATGCTGACTTCCGATGTTTTACGTGACTATGCACTTACTATGCCTCAAAACTGGAAGGAATCAGACCGTAAAATGGAGAAGGCAACGATAAAGAAGTTTCATGGCACAAAGGATTTTGACATCAGTTCTTTGAACGAAGAAGAATATCTTAGTGATAGCTATGACTTTAGTGATTGGATTAAAATCTCGCCTATGTATCAGTGGGACTGGAAAGGGGTTCCTTCTTTTAGAGGGACCGTGTACATTCAGAAAGATATAAAGCTAGATTCTGATAATCATTTAGCCGAATCAAGTCTGAATTTTGGTTACACTTCCGGAGATATTGCCTTTTATATCAATGGTAAACTGGTGCATCATGGTTACCATAAAGACAAGATTGTCATTGATATTCCTAAAGGAATCTGGAAAAAGGGGATTAACAGTCTTTTAGTCAAATTTTCGGCTAATAGAGAGCCGAAGTACACAGGTTTAGGTCTTTATGGCTCGTCTGATGACTATTCTTTGGAAATAAGTGGAAAGTCAATTCCTTTAATGAAAGAGGAATGGTATGCCAGACCAAGCTGGGATTCTGAAAGAACCTATGCTCCATGGATGAATAACGAAGGTGCTCTTCTTTATAATGGAATGATTGCCCCGATAGTAGGTTTTGAAATCAAAGGAGCACTATGGTATCAGGGAGAATCAAATGCCGGAAGAGCCCATGACTATAGAAAGTCTTTTCCGCTTTTAATTAAAGATTGGCGTAAGCAGTGGTCCTCAGAATTTCCTTTTTATTGGGTTCAGTTATCAAGTTATGGGCCGTTTAATGATAGTAACAGTGGTTCTGCCTGGGCAGAGCTAAGAGAAGCTCAAAGTATGACTTTAGCACTGCCAAAAACCGGTGAGGCGGTTATTATAGATATTGGAAATCCAAAAGATATACACCCAAGGAATAAGCAGGATGTAGGGCTAAGGCTGGGACTCAATGTTCTGGAAAATACCTATGGTTTTAATATACTTGGATCGGGTCCCAGATATAAGTCAATGCGTGTGAAAGGTAATAAAGCTGAATTGAGTTTTAGCTACGTAGGAGAGGGCTTAAAATCTTCAAACAAATATGGCAACCTTGAGGGATTTGAAATTGCCGGGGCAGATCAGAAATTCTATTTTGCTAAAGCTGAAATAGTCAATGATAAAGTGGTGGTCTCTCATGAAGCGGTGAAAAGACCCGTAGCGGTTCGCTATGGATGGTCTGATTCGCCCATTGATGCCAATTTATATAATTCAGAGAATTTGCCAGCTTCACCTTTTAGAACAGATGCCTGGAAAGGAGTTACTGAAGGAGTGCACTTTGAATAGATTACGGTTTTCTATTTAATTCTAATCCTTGAGGAAGTCATTAAAAATAAAAGCATCCCAATTTACAGGGACGCTCTTATTGTATTATTCAACTTAATAAACTCTTTCGAGTTAATCTTTAATATCCTGTGTTCTGAGCAAAAGATCCTGCTTCAGATCGGTCAATTTGCGTTTGAGGAATTGGTCTTACCAAGTGCTTAGCAGCTACATTTGGTGCCGCTTGCGGATTGTAGAGTTTTACTCTGTCTACAAGGTTACCCCAACGTTTAAGATCCATCCATCGGGTAAGTTCTCCGGCTAATTCTCTGGCTCTCTCCTGCATAAGCATCTCAAAGTCCATTTGTGCTGAAGTAATCAGCATATCTGCTTCATGACCTGGCCATGCCGCTCTTTTTCTCACCATATTTAAGGCATCTGTAGCAGCCTGTTTATTGCCTGCACCCAGCTGAGCTTCTGCAAGCATCAGATAAGTATCGGCAAGCCTGAAGACGAAATAATCTCTGCTACCAGACTCATAGGTCATATCAGGTCTTTTGGTGTCAAAAAATTTCATTAATGTAGGGAATAGTGCCTCAGAGTATTTACTCGGAACCAATACCTGATACGGTCTTTTTGCTCTTTCTTCTTTTGACATTTCATAACCAGGTATAAAAATGGTGGTATCTCCACTGGCAAAAGTTACCTTGGCTTTTGAATCGTCAAATGCTGTATTATATGTCCCTGGCTTATTTGATTTCCAGGTATCTCTAAACGTTTTCTTGTACCTTGAATCATTGGTTCTGTCAGCAAAACAAACGTCTAACAAATAGGAAGTAGGACGAAGTCTTTTAAAAGGTCTGCCGTAAAATACATCTCTTTGCATACCCGCCTGAACGTCGTATTGCATACCAAAGAACAGGTGAAGATTATTGCCTCCGTTTACCGCATTTGTATTATTGGTCACATTGGTAAGAGGGTCTGAGGTGTATTGCACAGCAAAAATTATTTCAGAGTTTTTCTGATTATTTTCATCAAACACTGAAGCGAAATCAGACAGCAAAGAGAAACCATAATTGGCAACAACGCTCTGACAAAGAGTAGCAGCTTTGCTGAAGTCATCTGATGCTTTTGAAGATGAATATGCTTTTGCAAGGTACACTTTTGCTAAAGCCATTTCAGCAGCTGGCTTTGTAGCTCTGCCATATTGACTTTGTGAAGCAGGTAAATCAGCAATAGCATCTGTGAAATCCTTTATGATTGCATTATACATCTCGGCTTCTGTGACTCTCGCAGTAGATTTTGTTGGAGCAAGAGTTTCTTCAAGCCTAAGATCTACCGGGCCGAATTGCTGAAAAAGGATAAAATAATACTGTGCTCTCAGGAATTTGGCCTCAGCCACTCTCACTTTCTTTATACTTTCATTAACAGTAGAAGCGGGAGCTCTGCCAATGATGGCATTACATGTATTAATGCCTCTGTATAGTTCATCCCAGGTATTACCCAGATAGTCTACCGTAGGCTGTAATTGCGTATCATAAAAGTGAAAACCTTTATAACCTCCATCTGCACCTGTTGCATAGATATCGGTGCCATATTCTGTTAAGGTAAGGCCTTGCTGGGTGCCATAAAAATACCTTAAAGTCGAATAGGCAGCATTTACTCCATCTTCAAATCCTTTTGGAGTATTCATGTAGTCATTGCCAATACCTGAAACGATCTCCTCTTTTAACAGGTCTTCACAAGATATCGTTGTGAACATTAGTGCAAAAACACTCACTGTTCTCAACGCTTGTTTTATATTCTTTACTATCATTTTATTACTTATTTAGAATTAGAATTTAGCATTTAAACCAAAAGTGAAAACCTTGGTAGATGGTGTTACACCACCACCAATATTGTTACCAAGTGAAGTGCCGCCAGAGTTATTACTGATAGCCACTTCAGGGTCAACGCCATTATATTTTGACATGTATTTAGCCCAGATTTTTGGCTGCTGAATACTAGAGAATAGCCTTAAAGATTCCATTCCTAGCTTTTGAGCTATGGCTTCGTTGAATTGATAGCCAAAGTTTATGTTACGCAGTTTCAGGAAAGAACCATCATAATAGATAAGCGAGGTATTATATACCGGAAACTCTTGCGTGCTTTTTGGTCTTGGAAACTCATTTGTAGGGTTTAGAGGTGTCCAGTAGTCAACTTTTATCTGCTGATATCTGCCGGCTAGTGCATTGTTACCCTGGTGGAAACCACTGACAATAGTTTGGCCAAATCTCCCGAATAGGAAAAAGGAGAAATCGAAATTCTTGTAGTTGAATCTATTGGTTAGTCCGGCACTAAAGTCCGGGATATCAGAACCAATGATCACACGGTCATCCGCCGTTGTTTTACCGTCATTGTTTGTGTCTTGTACACGAATCTGGCCCACAGAACTACCAAAAGATTTCGCCAATTCTTCTTCACCTAATTGCCAAATTCCTTCTTTCTTAAAGTCATAATATGAATTCAAAGGTTGACCAATAAACCATCTGTTACCAATATCGTCAACAGAGCCATTGTAAAGGGAAAGAATCGCTTCGTTGTTCTTGGTAAACTGGAAATCAGTTGTCCATTTAAATCCACCTCCTGAGTTTACATTTACTGTGGTGAACCCTAATTCAATACCTCTGTTTCTGGTTTCACCAACGTTTCTGGTCACTGAGCTAAAACCAATAGAACCCGGTAGCTGATCAGATAATAGTAGGGCAGTGGTATTGGTTTGGTAAAGTTCTAATGATCCTTGCAGGCGTCCTCTCCATAATGAAAAGTCAAGTCCTATGTTTGCAGTTGCTGAGGCTTCCCAACGCAAGTCAGGATTTCCGATAGTGCTTGGTCTGTAACCAAAGGCTGCGGCATTATCCCAGGCATAAGTTGTTCTGGCTAGCTGGCCTTGAGTCTGATATGGGTTTACCCCTTGGTTTCCTACCTCGCCCCATCCGGCTCTTATTTTTAACAGATCAAGCCAATTTACCGCTTGCATAAACGACTCGCTACCAAGATTCCATCCTACCGCTACACCAGGGAAGTTACCGTATTTGGTATTTTCTCCGAATCGGCTTGAACCATCACGTCGCATTGTAAGCGTAACTAAGTATTTGTCTTTTAGATCGTAGTTAATACGGCCCATGAATGAGTTAATGGTCCATTCAATTAGCTTACTGTTTACACCGGTTACTAAACTGGCGTTGCCTTGATTGTAGAACTGCTGCGTTTCGGCCGGAATCCCCTGCACATTGGTAATATATTCTTCGTAATTATCACGCTGAATTGAATGAAGGGCAGTAACATTGAAATTGTGATCACCAACAGACTTGGTATAATTTAGAATATTCTCAATGGTGTAGTTAAAGCCAAAACGTGCTGTGCTGCTTGCTTGCGGATCTCCACCTTTTCTTGCGTTCGTAGCAGAACCAATAAACCTTCCGGATCTGGATAAGGTAAAGTCGGGCCCGAAATTGGCTCGATAAGTTAAACCATCAAGAATTTTGACAGAAAGATAGGCACTATTGAATACTCTGTATTTTTGATTGTTATCCACCTGAGCTCCATCTACAATTTCAGCCAATGGATTGGTTAAAAGAGCATCATTTGTCGGTGTAAAGTTTAATGTCCCATCTTCGTTATAAGGAGAACCTAAGGGGTTTTGATTAAGGGTAAAGCTATAAGGGTTCAGGTTTTCCCCATTCCTGACTGAGTACATCATATAAGAGGACAAGCCCACTTTGATACGTTTGTTTATCGTATGATCAATATTGGCTCTTAACGAATTACGGTTGTAATCAAGACCTTTCGTAATTCCTTTGTCTACATAAAAACCTCCTGAAAGGTAGAATTGAGTACGATCGTTACCACCTTGTACACCAATTGTGTGGTTTTGGGTAAATCCATTTCTTAACAATAAATCCTGATACTGAGTGTTTCTGCCAGCAGCTATACCTGCGGCAACGTTAGGGTCGCCTCCTAGTACCGCCACTTTTGCATCTGCAGCAGGGTCTGCTACTCCTGTAGGTACCGGGTTTCCATTGGCATCGTTGTAAAGACCCGTTGATCTGTAAGCTTCTCTAACATATTCTGCAAATTCCTCCCCAGAGAATAATTCCATTTGTTTAATAGCAGAAGACTGACCAACATAAGAGTCATACGTGACAGTAGTTTTGCCTTTTGGAGCTCCTCTTTTGGTTGTAATCAGAATAACACCATTTGCTCCCCTGGCCCCATAAATTGCGGTGGCTGTAGCATCCTTCAGTATTTCCATTGATTGGATGTCATTAGGGTTTATGTCTTCATAGCCTGCAGATAGCGGAATCCCATCTACAACATAAAGAGGATCGTTCCCGGCATTGAAAGATCTACGACCACGAATAAGTATTTTGGGTGTTTGTCCAGGCTTGCTTCCAGATTGTGAAACATCTACACCGGCAGCTCTACCTTGTAGAGCCTGACCCAGGTTTGTAATGGGCATTTCACTTATCTCCTTAGCCGTTACCTGAGAAATGGCTCCGGTTAATTGGCTCTTCTTTTGGGTACCATAACCCACTACCACTACCTCCTCCAGAGTTGATGCATCCGATTGCATTGTTACGTCAAATTTTGAGCGTGTACCTACCTCTACCTCCTGAGAAATATAGCCTACAAAAGAAAAGACTAGTCTGCTGTTTGGTGAGGCGTTTATTCGGTAATTACCGTCTGCATCTGTAGAGGTTCCATTGGTAGTTCCTTTAACAATTATACTAACACCAGGCAGCACAGTGCCGTCATCTGCGAAAACAGTACCCGTAATCTGAGCAGATACAGTAAAGGCACTTAAGGTTAAAAGAATCAACAAAAGTTTGACTCTGCCGAATTCAATCAAATGTCTTCTTTGCGAAGACCGATTGGGTCCAGATTTTTTCATAAATCAATAAGGTTTAGTTAAAAAATGAGTTAAAGAAAAGGTTTAGGTTTTCAGTTTTGAACGGTAGTTAACTGTTCAAAATAGAACTGAAAATTAGTCAATAGACTGACATGTACTGTGCTGGTAGTAAACGATTTAATTGTAATTTAATTCGTTTTTTAATACTTTTTAATGTGTAGGTAAGAACAGAAATTTCACTTCAAAAAAGAATATTCTGGCATTTGCATTTCAAGCATGCTATTGCTATTACAAAAAGAAGTATTAAGTCATTTTGAATACTTTAAAAACAAGTAGTTGATACAGGATTAAAACTTAACGGTCAAACTTAAGAATGACGGTAGTTCCTTTATTTATCTCAGAGTGAATGATCATCTCTCCTTTATGCAGATCTATAATTTGTTTTGTTAAAGGCAGCCCCAGTCCATGGCCTTCCATGGAGTCAGTATGGCGGGACCTGAAAAAAGGTGCAAGAATATCTTCGAGCTCGCTATCAGGTATCCCTTTTCCCGCGTCTTTGAAATGTATTTCTACTTTTTTTCTGGTGGCCAATATGTTTATTTCTACCCGGTGATTTGAAGAATATTTGCAGGCATTCTCCATGAGGTTAAACATGGCTATTTTCAAAAGTTCTTCATTGATTTTCGGGAGTAGGAGATAGTCGGGAGTATCGAGACGTCGATCAAAATTGACCTCCACCTGGCAGTCACTACTTCTTTTTTTTAGCAGATCTTTGGCTTTCCAAACTACCTCATCTATTCTGCCTGCCTTTAACTCAAGATTTTCGGGTTCAATATTAGTCTTGCTTAAAGCTAGCAGATGGTTTGCCAAAAGAATCAGATCTGAAACTTCTTCCTTTATTATTGTTAATGTTTTTTGGTACTCGGTGCTTGTTCTCTCGTTTAGAAGAGCTACCTCGGTATGTCCCAGAATTATTGTTAGCGGAGTTCTAAGTTCATGACTCACATAGGAAATAAAACTTTTATGTTCATTCAAGCCTAAATTTAGCCGATCGAGTAGGTTATTAAATGCCCCGGCCATTAGGCCAATCTCATCTTTTTGTTCTGCTTCCTTAAGTTTCTGATTTAAGTTTTTGCTTTGTGCCTTATCTAATTTTTGCATGATAGAAACCACCGGGTTGATCCCTTTCTGAACCATAATGCGAATGAACAAATAGCACAGGAGTGACGAAATGATAGTAGAGGCTATAAGCAAGCTTTTTAAATAACTAGTTCTCTTTAGCCCTAAATCGTCAATGGCTGCTTCAAAAAGAATAAAACGCTGACCAGTGGAAGTTTCTATTAGAGCGTAAACTGCCTGCAGGTCGTCGTTTTTTAAATATTTGACCTTGTATAATAAGACAGACTGGAGCAAATCCTTATTCAGATGGGTACTTTCATGACCCGATTGGTCAATCAATTCTCCTGTAGCAGAATAGATGGCATATTTGTCTACATTAAAAGACCTGGACTGACTGAGTGGGGTTTTCTTGACAATCTTGTCATTCTGGATTTGAAATCGCAAATGAGCTCTTTCTTCCAAATAGGAATAGAAGGTCTCAGACCTGTTTTTATTATAAATCCGAAAGACAATTAAGGAGAAGGAACTTAAAATTAAAAGGACAAGGAGTCCAAGTTGGAGAGGCCACTTTTCTTTAATTTTCATGGCAGGTCTTTTTCTTCTCTAAAAAGATAACCCATTCCTACGACCGTATGGAGTAATTTTTTTTCAGTGCCATTGTCAATTTTCTTCCTTAAAAAATTAATGTATACATCAATGGTGTTCGTGCCTGTGTCAAAGCGTTGTTCCCACACATTTTCTGCGAGTTCAGCTCTTGAAATGACCCGGCTTTTGTTTAGAAAAAGATATTTAAGTAGTTCAAATTCCTTGTTTGTTAATGGTATTTTACGATCGTTTCGTTTGGCTCTTTTCAAGTTTAAGTCCAGAGTCAGGGTTCCTAATTTTAGTATTCTGCTTCCTGTTTCACCCGAGTGTCTTTTGGTGATGTTCTTTAATCTTAATATGAGCTCCTTGAACTCAAAGGGTTTTACCAAGTAATCATCGGCACCTGCTTCAAAGCCTTCTTCTTTGTCAGAAAGCGATGACATTGCGGTGAGGATAATGGCAGGAGTATGTACTTCTTTAGCTCTTATATTTCTGAGCAAATCGAATCCGTTTTGTTTTGGGAGGTTAATATCAATTATGAGGGCATCAAAGGTTTTTGAAAGGGCGAATAACTCTCCAGTTTCACCATCAGTAGACACCGTAACTTCATGGCCAAACTCTTCCAGACCTTTTCTAAGAAAGGTAATTAATTTTGGCTCGTCTTCTACAATCAGTATTTTCATGACCAGCTATGGCGGATTAAGGTTGTTTTTTAGGTCTTATAGTGTGGAAGTATAAGTGAATATACTATTCTTTTTTGACAGAAAATATGCTCTTATATAATAAAGAGGCTGTCTCATATTAAAAAATGAGATGGTCTTTTTTCATGCCAAAAAACCTGAGGTTTGTCTGGGTATAGTTTTACTTGTTATTTAAGAGCCAAAAAATGGAACAAATGACCTTATGAGGCCATTTTCTTGATATT
>JANSYO010000204.1 GCA_024742395.1 Cytophagales bacterium | reverse complement strand
GATCCGAAATATCAAAAGTGGATCTCGTAAGATCCAAAATATTTTGAGTATGCAATTGAATGATTAACCCTACCTTAATGAGCATCATGTAATGCACACTTACAAAACCCGTATTGGGCTTATATTGGTACTGTTTGGTAGCCTTGACTATGCTGCAAACAAACCACCACTAATAAACCTGAAAAAGAAGTTACTTACCAACAAACTTCTTTTTTGTTAGTTTCTTCTCCAACAACTCCGTGATATCATTATTGCAGCATCTACTTGAAAAGCTGCTGCTATTGAGAACCTGCGTTTGTCCACCTTGTAGCGTAATCTTAAAAAACTTTCCTTCAGACTCGAACCATTTGATTTTGTGGCCTTGGCTTGCGTTCTCCCCGCTCCAAAGGCATAACCACATTCTCTCTTCATCCAATCCCATTCCCCACTATGTACTGTAAGTAGACAACGTTGTGAAACCAAGACAAACCTTTGATCTGCTCATGTTTTGCGACCGGTAATGAAAAAATGACGTTTCCACGCTGATCATATATAGTAATCCTCACCTGGTGAACTCCTTCGGACAGCAAACTAATCTTTACGATTATACACAATTGTTAACTTATACACACCTTACCAATCCATTAAGGGCGGAGGACTCTTTTCATTACAAATTTAAGGAAAAGGACGTACTTGATATCACTTGTGGTTCCAATGCAGGTACCGCCGAATTTATAAATCATTTGAGAGAAACTGGTGCCTATTGCGACGACAAATACGTATTTCTGACTTTAGACTATGATCTATTTTGGAGGATTCACCGTTTTATATTCACAAGTTCTCACAATGGTGTTCTGGAAACCTTCCGAAAGAAAACTATTCTAATGCTTGGTCCCTGGCACATTTTTAAGACACTAGCTGTTAGTGTTTGGACATCATTCTCGCATTTAATCCTTGCTGAATGCTGGCTAGCAAGTTCAACCTCCAGGTGTCCTCAGTCGCCCGACTTAAAAGACATTATTTTGTACTTTATAATGCTTTGGGCTATTCAACGAGATAGAATACAAAAGAATACTACCTATGAATCTAATTCTGTATACGGGAATTTGATTACCTTCTTAATGCACGATTTGATACCTATTGTGAGTAATATTCAATGTCCTTTCCAACGCTTATTAGTTTAGATACTCCATCTGGGAATGTGTTTACAAGAGGGAAACGCAGCGTTATTCTTTAATTGTTTTCCTAAATTGATTGAGCTCTTTATTTCTCTTGGAAACTCCAATTATGCAAACGCTTGCGAACTAATGTACTTACAATGGAAGTATTGGAACTCTGAGCCTGATAACCTGGTTTTAGAGTATTTCAACAATTACTTCGAAGCTTTTAATGAGGAGAAAGGCGAAACTTCCATACATATTGTGAAAACTCATATTAGAGACTTCAATTTCTCTTTAGCCAACATTTCTAAATGTTATAGAGAATCCAGTGCTGCTCAAGTATGTTTCGAGGAGTTATGAGATCCACTTTCAAATTTTTCAATTCAAAATCTCGAGCAGTGGATCTTGTAAGATCCACTTTTATTAATGTACACTTTTTTCCTTGGCAGCTTTAAGAATCGTTTTTTCTAATTTTTCACGTTTATTGCTCGACATATGGTTCCACAACTAATGATTTTAAGTCAATCTATAACGAAGGGAATTTACCCGCCTATAATCTTGAATTGTTCAAGTAACACTATTAAATAACGCTGGTTCCTGAAGAAATTGTCATGGTTAGATTCTGTCAATCGAAATTTAAAGAAATAATGAGTTAATGACTTCTGATTGT
Organism: Cytophagales bacterium; assembly: GCA_024742395.1. Classification (GTDB taxonomy): domain Bacteria; phylum Bacteroidota; class Bacteroidia; order Cytophagales; family Spirosomataceae; genus Jiulongibacter. The sequence goes on along the minus strand of JANSYO010000204.1, from coordinate 412 downwards.
TCACATTCAGTCAATCTTAATCTATTTGAAAAACAACATTTACAAGAATAGTATGTTTTCTTTCAGAAGCTGAAAACAAGTGTTTGAACAGACTGTTCGTTATTTCGGAATTGAGCATTTTGGATAAATTCGATTATAAAAACCGGTAAAAATGTGTGTAGTTATAAATTTATAAACCTGAGATCCGCAGTTCCACACTATGTAAAAAAGACCTAGATCTAACGAAATTTCAGTGGATCTTGGGAAGTAGGATCTTGACTAAGAAGACCATGGATCATAAAAAGATTTTTCCTCCATGAGGGTTGGTTGTGACATGGAAAGACAGTTGGCACATCACCATCCAGTTATCGAGAGGATGGTTTGGGTCAAATGCTAACCTATTGCCCCAGTGTCGAAATTGCGGGAATGGATC
>JANSYO010000140.1 GCA_024742395.1 Cytophagales bacterium | reverse complement strand
CCTAGAATAATTGCATCTGCAGCACTGGCTAGCAATACATCTGATTCAGAAATTTGACCCACACCTTTGTGAATTATTTTTACCTGTACTTCTTCAGTAGATAGTTTAAGTAATGAATCAGACAATGCCTCTACAGAGCCATCCACATCACCTTTAACAATTACGCTAAGTTCTTTAAATGAACCAATAGCTTTTCTTCTACCAATTTCATCCAGTGTAATATGTCTTTTGGCTCTGATACTTTGCTCACGAATAATTTGCTCACGCTTGTTAGCAATTTCTCTAGCCTCACGGTCAGAGTCCATAACATTAAATTTATCACCCGCTTGCGGAGCACCTGGCAAACCTAATATTTGTACGGGAGTGGAAGGGCCGGCAGATTTAATTCTTTCGCCTAGGTCATTAATCATGGCTCTTACTCTACCAAAGTACTGACCGGCAAGAATAATATCTCCCACATTCAAAGTACCTGCTTCTACAAGAATTGTAGAAACGTATCCTCTTCCTTTATCTAGCGAAGCTTCAATCACAGTACCATTTGCATGTCTGTCCGGATTGGCTTTTAATTCAAGAAGTTCTGCTTCAAGCAATACTTTATCTAGAAGCTCATCTATACCGATTCCTGTTTTTGCAGAAACTTCCTGCTCTTGGTATTTACCACCCCAAGATTCTACAAGGATGTTCATCTTGGAAAGATCTTCTCTGATTTTATCTGGGTTAGCCCCGGGCTTATCAATTTTGTTTAAAGCAAAAACAATAGGAACACCGGCATTCTGAGCATGGTTTATTGCCTCTTTTGTTTGCGGCATCACAGAATCATCTGCTGAAATCACAATGATTACCACATCGGTTACTTTAGCTCCACGAGCACGCATAGCTGTAAAGGCCTCGTGACCCGGAGTATCTAAGAAGGCTACAGATTTACCTGCATTTTCTCCCTCAGTCATTTTTACACTATAGGCACCAATATGCTGTGTGATACCACCAGCCTCACCACTCGCTACTTTTGTGGTTCTAATATAATCAAGTAAGGAAGTTTTACCATGATCTACGTGACCCATGATTGTAACAATCGGTGCACGAGGTTTTAAATCTTCTTCGGCATCTTCAACTTCTAAATTATCAACCTGAATCTCTTCTTCTGCAGATATAAATTCGATATCGAAGTTATATTCCATTGCAATCATCTGAATTGATTCTGCATCAAGTCGCTGGTTTATGGAGACAAACATACCTAACTGCATACAAGTAGATATGATATCATTTACAGAGACATCCATTAAAGAAGCAAGTTCAGAAGCAGAAATGAATTCTGTTACCTTCAAGATTGAGCTTTGTTCTGCCTCGTAAGCCTCGTTCATTTCGGCACGTTCAGCACGGCTTCTTCTTTTATCTCTTCTTTGTCTTGCACCAAAGTCATTATTCTTGGCCTTCATTTTGGCCATAGTTTGCTTGATGCTATCCTTAATGTCTTCTTGAGTTAGCTCATCTTTCTGGTTTCTGGCAGGTTTCTTACCTGCATTTTTACCTTTATTGGCACCAGATCCACCTCGGCCACCCGTGTTACCTCCAGTATTACCTTCTTTTTCCTTCTTATTGAAGTACTGCTGATCTGTAATGTCTGTTAAGCCGCCACCCAGCCTGCTAACTCGTTTACGTTTTCTTTTCTTTTTATCATCCTTTGAAGCGGGTTTCTTTTCAACAGGTAATTCTATTTTACCCAGAACCTTCAATCCAGCCAATTTATCCCCTCGGGCCTTTATAAGACCACTTTCTTTAGGAGCTTCTTCCGCCGGTTTTTCTTCTATTTTAGGCGTTTCCTTTTTCTCTACAACAACCGGCTTCTCTTCCGTCTTCTTTTCTTCCTCTTTTGGTTTTTCTTCTACTTTAGGCTTCTCTTCTACCTTTGGTGCAGGCTTTTCTTCCACCTTTTTTTCCTCTACCACAACAGGCTCTTCAACTTTAGGAGGTTCTACCACTTCCTTCTTTTCTTCTACCGGAGGTTGTTCCGGTGCCTTTGGTGTTTCCACCTTTTCTGATACAATTTCAGGTGTTTTAACCTCTTCTTTTGGTTCCTCTTTCACCGGTTCCGGTTCTGCAGGTGCAGGAGGAGGGGTTACCTTAGGTTCCGACTTCTTGTTCAGGTCAATTTTACCAATAATTTTTGGCCCGTTCAGTTTGTTCTCAAACTGAACTTTCTCAGGAGCCTTTTCAGGAGCTTTTGTCTCGGGTTCATCTCTGAAATACAAAATTTCAGAATCCGAGCTTTCTTTGGTCTCCTTCTTATCAGTATCTACAGGTCTATCAGATCCTAATAGTATATCCGTATCAAAATGATCTTGGAGGATTTCCAATAAATTCGAACTAAGTTTGGCGTTAGGATTGCTGTCAACATTATGACCCCTTCCAGCAAGAGCTTCCACCACATGAGCTAAGCTCTGGTTTAACTTTCTTGCCACAAGGCTCAACCGCATCACTTTATTTTCTGCCATAAATCTGGGTTATCCTTTCTTTTTTGGATTTACTATATAAATATAAAACCTTTTTATTCAAACTCCTTAGCCAGAACTTCCAGCACATCTGCTACAGTTTCTTCTTCAAGTTCTGTTCTTCTAACGAGTTCTTCTTTTGTTAATGCCAAAACAGATTTAGCGGTATCAAGCCCAATTTTGTGAAGCTCTTTCAATATCCACTCATCTATTTCATCTGTAAACTCCATTAAGTCTACATCTTCCTCAATGAAATCCTGCTCTACATCGCGGAATACATCGAGTTCCATACCTATCAGCCTACTGGCCAATTTAATATTCAAACCACCTCTACCAATGGCCAATGAAACCTGATCCGGCTTCAAAAACACAGAGGCTCTTTCTCCATTTTCGTCAATTTGAACCGAACTGATTTTAGCAGGGCTCAAAGCACGTGAAATAAGAAGCGGAACATTGTCTGTCCATTGAATAACATCAATATTCTCATTCTCCAGTTCACGTACAATACTGTGAATACGACTTCCTTTCATACCCACACATGCTCCAACAGGATCAATTCTATCATCGAATGATTCTACAGCCACCTTTGCTCTGTCGCCCGGTTCTCTTACAATCTTTCTGATTGAGATTAATCCATCAAGAATTTCAGGAATTTCCTGCTCAAAAAGTCTTTCAAGAAAGACAGGAGAAGTTCTTGAAAGTAATACTCTTGGGTTTCCGTTATTTAATTCAGCTTTATGAACTACCGTTCTAATACTATTGCCTTTACGGAACCTATCTTTTGGTATCTGTTCAAACTTAGGAAGGGAAAGCTCATTTCCATCCTGATCTAAACAAATGACTTCACGACCTAAAATCTGGTAAACTTCTACAGTAAGTAGTTCGCCAACCTGATCTTTGTAAAGATCATAAAGCATTTCTTTTTCTAAATCTTTAATCTTTTGGATAAGGGTTTGTCGGGCAGTTTGCACTACTCTTCTACCAAAATCCTCAAGTTTAACTTCTTCAGCCACTTCTTCACCGATTTCAAAATCGGGCTCAATTTTCTTAGCCTCGGATAATGGAATTTTGTCTGTATCCCAAATATCCTCTGAGTTATCGTCAACAATTTCTCTTGTACGCCACATCTCCAAATCGCCCGTTTCGGCGTTCAGGATAATGTCGAAGTTATGATCATCTTCATACTTCTTGCGGATCATCGTTCTGAGAACTTCTTCCAGAGTCGCGATCATCGTAGGTCTGTCAATATTCTTCTCACGGGCAAATTCCGCAAACGAAGCAACTAAATCACCACTGGTCATACTGTTAAGTCTAAATCGTTAATAATTTATTTAAAAGAAATCTGAACTTTCGCTTCTTTGATTTCTTCAAATCCCAAGCTTACCGGCTCAGGAAGATTTTTTTCTTTCTTCTTTTTTGCGGGCTGAATTACAATGTGAGAATCACTCACATGGGTTAATTCACCTTTGACTTCTGAACCTTCAACGGTTTGAATATTCAAAGTACGCCCAATGTTTTTCGTATACTGACGGTTTAATTTAAGAGGAAAATCAACTCCCGGCGAAGATACTTCAAGTGTGAATGCAGAGTCAATCTCTTCTTCTAATCTATTGCCAAGCTCTCTGCTTATAGCTCCACACTCGTCAATACTAATTCCTTCATCAGAATCTATCAGTACTGTTATCTTACGTTTGATTTTTGACTTACTTAGCTTAAGGTCAACAAGATAGAACTTGTTGTCCGCAATTATTTCATCTAAAATACTGCTTATCTGCTCGGCTGTAATCATCAGTAAAACATCGAAATGAAATGTCGGGTAACAAAAAAGGAGGATTGACGCCCTCCTTAACACTCCAATTCTTTCGCAAAATTAGTTTAATATTTGGTTTTGCCCAACTTTTACCCTCAAATTTCCTGTATTCGAAACTTCCGTTTAGTTGTCGGAAAATTTCGGCTATCTTTCGGACTCTATTTGGTTTTACCGTGCGATTGATAAGGGATTTTATTGCTAAGTTTTTCTTTCTTTTGAATTTTCTGGCAGGTTTGTATGCTTTGCTGGTTTTTCAAATATCATACGCTGCCGATATAAAGCATTGGTTGGGCGGTTTTTTGATGCTATCTGTTCCCGTAGCTTTCGCTGTGAATTTATTCTTCCTCTTTTTTTATGCCTTTTCGGGTTCATTAAGGGCTTTACTTTCTTTAATCGTACTGGTAATTGGTTATCCTTTGATAGAAAGAACTATCAAGTTTAGTCTTAGGTCTGATGAGGTAGTAGATGGGCAACGAATTTCTCTTTTGAGCTATAATGTTATGTATTGCGATTATGGAGCAGCTAAGAATGAGAACAGAAAGCAGGGAGTTCAGGATTTGACCTATGGGATAGATACTTTATCTGCCGATATTAAATGCTTTCAGGAGTTTTATAATAAAGATGATCATCCTTTTCTGAATACAATAAGAAATCTGAAGGATGAGAATCCGTACTTTACCTATATGCATTCTGAGATAGATCCTTCTACCAAAAACGGGGCTATCGGCCTGGCTACTTTTTCTAAATATCCCATTCTTAAAAAGCAGGAGATTTCTTATAAAATAAATAACAATGGTGTCTTAATTACTGATATTCTGGTTAACGCAGATACGATAAGGGTATTTAATATACAACTGAAGTCAATGGGTATCAGAGTGCATAAAGTTATAACGTCAAACGAAGAAGTAAGAAATAAAGAAACCAAAAACATTCTTAGTCAATTAAAATCGGGTTTTGAAGATCGCAGCCTTCAGGTAGATGAAATAGAAGAACTGATCCAAAAGAGTCCTTATCCTGTCATAGTGGCAGGAGACTTTAACGAACTTCCATATGGTTATGCCTACGGAAGAGTAAAAAAACACTTAGATAATGCCTTTGAAGAGGCTGGTTTTGGTTTTGGATTTACTTATCACAAACTCCCCAGCTTTTTGAGAACAGACAATATTTTCTGCGACTCTGACCATTTTGAAGTCCTTAAGTTCGAAACGTTAAAGGAACTTGAAAACTCTGATCATTATCCCATAAAGGCAGAATTCAGAATTAGAAACTAACCCTTTTGCCTGAATCCAATACCCTTTTTCGGTTGACTTGTACTTCCTGAAAGGTATTTATCTAGTTCTTCAATCTCTTTTTTGAAGCTCCCGCTAAGAATTGGGAACCTGCACCAGCTTCTTGGATCTAAATTTCTGTTATCAAGATGAAAAGAAGGAGCATACCGTTCTCTTTTCCATTGGTTTCTGCTCCAAAGTGAGTAAAATCTTTTCACCCAGGCTCCAATATTCTCTCGCTTAAACTTACCTTCAAAAAGAACCTCCATGTATTTAAAAGCCTCTACAGGAGATTTTTTATCTTTTACAGCCAGCTTCTCAATGGCATCTAAAATCTCATAGGGCATGAGATCTTTTTCGTCGGTTTGGTCATACTCTTTTGGTCTCAGCTCGGCCGTAGGATGCAGTGCATTGACATACTTTAATCCATCAATTCTTATATGTTTTCCTTTGACTTCGCAGCCCGTTTTTTCCAGCCAAATAAGCCAATGACGCAGCCAATGCTTGTCTATTCCTGCAATAGGGCTGATACTTCCTGCTGTATCGCCGTCCATAGTGGCATAGCCTACTGCCACTTCAGAGCGGTTTGAGGTAGCCAGGAGTAAATGACCGGTAATATTAGTCAGTAACCACACTCCCGGAGCCCTTACTCTGGCCTGAATGTTTTGAAGAGGAATATCGTCTTTCTCCCATGTGAGTTTGCGATGTATTTGTTCTTCAATCATTTGAGTGTATTGCTCTACGAGACCATTGATTTTTACATCAAAAAACTGAGCACCCATTGACTCTGCTAATGCTCTGGCAGAGTTTCTGGTTTCTTCAGAGCTGTTTTCAGAACCTTGGTAAATGGTATGAATGAGTTCATGAGCCACTTCTTCCTCTGTGTTGGCAGATTGGATTTTACCAATATGACCTAATTTCTTTTTCATGGTGTCAAAGCCAATACTTTCATCTGCCAGTCGAATCATAAGCCCACAAAGAGCAGTACAGGCACTGGAGTCTGCCCCACCTGAAAGTGAAATAGTAAAACCTTGAGACCTGGATTTTCTTAGGTAATCAAATAAAGCCAAGGAAACTCCTCTTGCGAATTCCTCTTCTTTTAAAAAACCACCTCTTTCAAAAGGCTCTAAGTCAGCTACATGATAACTTGGCTTTAAATCATCCGGAAAACTAAAGGCATATTTAATGAGATTGGGATGAACAGAGGCTTTTGTTTTAATTTTTACGGCATCTATCAACGCTAAATCGGTATCAATTACCGCGGTGGTAAGCGTATGATTAGCATAACTAAATCTGGGACTTGATTCCAGCAAAACCCCATTGCTTGCTATCTGAGCATCACCATCAAAAATAAGCCTTCCAGATTCATTGCCCAGCAAATTAGCATACACATACGTGCAAGAATAGTTTCTTGAAGATTCAATAATCAGCTGTTCTCTGGTCTGAAATTTAAAGAACTCAAAAGGGGATGCACTTGGATTTAAAATGATATTGGCACCGTGATTAAAGTGCTTATCAGCAGGCCTATTAGCTACCCAGGCATCTTCACAGATTTCAATGGCAATTTTGATTCCGTCTATTTCAAAAAGCAAATCGCCTACCGGGTAACTGATATTATTCAAGCTTATCTCAGATTTCAAACCTGCAGGCCAACGCTGAAACCAACGATCTTCATAAAAAACACCATAATTAGGTAAATGCTGTTTACACACAAACCCAAGGATATTTTTATTGGCAATAAGGCAAGCGGCATTATAAATACGGTTGTTTACCTCAATAGGCAAACCCACACAAACCACCATGTCAGCGGTATGATCAACTAATTCGAGAAGTATCTCCAGAGCATTCTCTCTTAGGCTTGGCGAATAAAAAGCATCTTCGCAGCCGTAACCCGAAATGGCTAGTTCAGGTAAACATAAAATGCTTACTGCCTGCTCACGAGCTTCTTCTATGACGTCAACAAGATTTTGCTTATTCTGAAACCAGTCCATAGGGGTTTGGTTTACCACCCCTGAGCCTACCTTAATTATGTTCATCTATAGTACTTCTTTTAAAAATGATGATGAGCAAATTTAGTATAAAAAATGAGTAATAGAGATTTTGCATTTTGATGCCAGCATATTGTGAATAGTTCTCTAAGGATAAAAAATAGACTTATGTTTTATCTCCTGATGAAAATCATCAATTGAATATTGCATGGGTAATCATGAAACTCAAATATAGAATTGTGTTATTGATACTAAAGGTGCTGAGTATAAGTTAAGTGGGCGGGCTATTTTATCCTGCCGTATAATAAGTTTTGCTTTGAAATACCCCCCCCCATGTACTACATTTCAGAAATTTTTGCAAAAAGAAGGGGTCTTATTACTAAATTTAACACGCAAATTAAGCGAGTAGAATTTCACGTATACTTTTAACAATTTATCACAATGAAAAAAACATTAACTATGAGCTTAATTAGCAGTATAATGATTGCAGCTG
>JANSYO010000342.1 GCA_024742395.1 Cytophagales bacterium | reverse complement strand
CAAACATATGCAAGTGATTATTATCCGTTTGGTTCGCTGATGAGGTCACAAGGCCAGCCGGGTAGATTTGGGTATCAAGGGGGTTTTGCAGAGTTCGATGAAGAAACAGGGCTGAACTTCTTCCAGCTAAGGATGTATGACGCCAAGATTGGTAGGTGGTTACGGACTGATCCAATGAGACAACATGCCAGCCCTTATTTGTCAATGAGTAATAGCCCGACGAATTCTGTTGATCCCGACGGAGGGTTTGATTTTTTCAGAAATGGTAATGGAGATATTAGGTGGTTTGATTCTAGTGCAGAAGGGTTTTCTGATGCAGACGGTAATTCTTGGGAAAATGTAGGTACTGCTCATATCAATATTTCAACATTACCTGGTGGACAATCTTTCATTACCACTTTTCAACAATTTGGAAATCAGATTGACGGCTATAGTTTAAGTTATAATACTGTTTCCAATTTCGAAGTAGGGATAGATCAAATCCAGATGATGATGGATGGTTTGGGATTATTTCCTGGTTTAGGAGAACCGATTGATGCTGTAAATGGACTAATTTCTTTAGCTCGAGGGGATTACGGAGCCGCATCTATGAGTTTTGCTTCGACTATTCCTTTTGGTGGTTGGGTAAGTGGTGGATCCAAGCTAGGTAAAACAATCGTTGAATCAACGGAGTTTGTGGCAAAATTGAATAAAGTATACGGAGGTAGTGCTGTCAATTTCTATGAAAATGTTGCAAAGAGTCAATTGGGATTATTAGGAACAGCAGGTCGAAATGTTCATGATTTGAAAGGGCCTTTGGCAGGTTTCAAAGCTATAGATATTCCCAATACTGGTAAAGGTAGAGGTGGCGGACGAATTATTTTTCAGGAGACTGATACTCAAATTTTAATTAAAGGATTTATTAAGAATCACGATTATCATAATTTAATTGGTGGGTTTTAGATGTAATGGCGAAGAAGCAAACTATAACAGATAGAGAGATATGGGATTTAAAATATACTCTTGCTGAGTATTCAGTTGAGAGACTGAAGATATTTAAAGATTATATTATCAAGGGGCATAATAAGACTATGCCTTCATCAATTTTAGGTGTTGATGACGAGGAAAAGACTAAAAACTGGATTGAGATTCTGGAGAAAATAATATT
>JANSYO010000297.1 GCA_024742395.1 Cytophagales bacterium | reverse complement strand
AGAAGAAGCAGAAGATGATCAAGAAGATAGATTCACCAATGCCAGGTCGTGGTTTGAGCATGAGATTATGCCTTGTATAAGCTAGACCAGAGGTCCACTAGCCACAACTTGCTTTTTGTCCATTCAAATGCCTCTAAAGCACATGCGCAATCCAATTACGATCTAAAGAAATCATTCTTCTTTTTTTCATATTAACTTGATAAGAAGAAATCACACCAGGACATCATGAATAGCAGCAATTCCGAAATACAGAATAAGGTACAGGATAGAACAACAAAAGCCTGGCGGAAGCTTTGTGAATACATAGAAGAACTTGCTGAAAATGGGGAAGATGAGTTTGTGCCGAGGGAGTTTTTGGGAGATGAATTATTTGCACAGATTCATACCTTGCCAGAGACCATTTCCAAACTCAAGAAGGTCAGAAAAGTTGGGCTGTACGGAAGTGCTCTGAAGAGAATCCCGCCCGAAATTGGGGAAATGGAATCCCTCGAATATTTTGATCCTTATACCTCCTATGATTTACACTGGTTGCCATATGAGCTAACCAAATGCAAGCAATTAAAGGACAGTCGAATCAGTACGAGGGCGCTGTATGGAAACTACAAAAATCGAATGACTTTCCCATCGCTGGATCATAATCCTGTCAGGTATGATGGGGCTGTTTTGAGATGTAGTGTGTGTGAAAAAGAACTAACCTACGAAACGACCAACCAAATGTGGATCAGCGCCTATGTTGGGACCGACACAATACCTATGCTTGCGAATCTCTGTTCAAAAAGGTGCGAACAGGATTTACTGACTCCCCCTAAAGATTATGTTCAGGTTCCTCATAAAGGTGGGGTTGATTTGATCCAACCCCCTGATGAAGATGAATTATGGAAACTTGAAATAAAAGCACTAGAAAAAGCTGAGAAGGAAAATCACCACAAGGAAGAACTTGTCAATCGATCAAATAAGGATCCTGAAAAAGTTAAATTGAATATGTCGAAACTTCCGATGTTAAAACTTGTTCGCAAAATTTGGGAGAAGTAAAAATGATAGTCCATTCTCCAGGAAAGACCAATAATGATGAGGTGAAGGAAACAACCTCATTCGTATAACTTTCTATGCCGAAGATCACCATTAATCATCCGAATTGTCTTCGAGGAAATTGGCTATCTTTCTCAGGAATTATCTAATATTTCTGCTCAATTGAATGGAAGTGACTCGTGAACTAAAACATATCCTACTATACGGTCTCATTTTAGCTGCGCTTATATTTGGATTAAAGTGGT
>JANSYO010000259.1 GCA_024742395.1 Cytophagales bacterium | reverse complement strand
TAACTCGCCTTTACATCCGATATTTTAGCATCAGAACTCATAATCGAGTGATATTCGTCCATGTTGTTGACTTTGTGAAGTATAATCGACAGACTTTCGTGCAACTCATCCATATTGCGAGCTTGCATTATTTTATCATGATCTAACGTTCCCAGCTTCTGAAACAACTCTGCATTTCTATCACGCATCAATAAGAATCATCAGAAACTTTTGTCTCACTTACCGCTCGTATCCTCCTTTGAACTTTCCTAAGAAATGTTTATCATAAACATTCTCATGTACCCATTGTCCTTTCCAAGCGTTAACGCATTTAGAAGACGAGAAAGGAGCACTGAGAGTCATCAGTCCTGCAAGTGGAGGATTCGCTATTTCCTGTGCATATTTCAACAAAAAATGCCCTCCTAATGAAAAGCCTACATAATGAGTATTAAAACCGAGAATTAGAGCTCTATATCACAAACCAATGGCAACTTTGGGAGCTTTGGGAAATAAATTGTGAACGTGATCGATGAAGTCTCTTGTGTCACTTATAGAATCAAGACAAAAGAATCTAGGACTCTATTTTCAACGATTGGATCAACAATTAGAACTCTACAGATGCTGTACGAACCGTAAGAGGAGTTCCATTTGCGTTTGGATAATTCATGATGACAGGTCGGTAGCCTTTGCTTCGGAATGCAATGGAAAGGTACACCAGATAAGAACTAGAGCTATTTCCAGTAACACCACTCAACAGACAGATCACAGGAGATTCTGGAGAAAGTTCTGGACCAGGGCTCTCTCCCCAGTCCAATTCTAAAGACGCACCATCTTCTACCACTAGTATCTCACTGTTGGTAACATAAATAAAGGAGCAGAAACGCTTTGATCAGGTACAAACCGCCGATATTGAGGATTTTGTTTTACTCGCAGTTTCATCAAAATTACACCCTGTAGGGTATTACTATATGTAAAAGACACTATAGAGAAGAACATACTTGTAAATGAGAGTTAAAGACCCAAGGAGAAGGCCAATATTTGCCTTTTAGTAACGGACACCTTTGCACGATTTTGTTGTTTCGTTCGTTGTTTATAAACGAAACTCGCACGGTGGATACCATCTTAGTAAAGTAATACAACACATACGCAAGGATACTGGCGATAAAAGCACCAAACAAAACCGAACAAAGATTGACAGCTCCCAACATCCCGCGAACAAATAAGAAAGGAACACTTCTCCAACTTTCCCACGCTATTCTCCTCGCCCAGTCACTTGAAATTCATCTTCTCTCCTTCGTTTATTGTAGAAGCTTAGGGAAAGCAACATATGACTGTATTCGCCTTCCTTTCTTTTCACGCAACTCCTCTGGTAGTACATTCATGTGATGATTGTTATCGAATCGGGTTACAGCCATTACATTCATTCAGGATTTCTGCAGGGTAAGAAGAAGGGAAATGGAAAGAGAAAG
>JANSYO010000075.1 GCA_024742395.1 Cytophagales bacterium | reverse complement strand
GTATATAATGTGGAAAACCTAAATTTACAGCAATATTTCGTGCGTCATTAATTGAATCGAGGCTGCAGCAGCCAGTTTCTTTTTTACTACCTCCTGAAGCTGCATAATCCCATGTTTTCATGGTCATACCTATGACTTCATAACCTTGCTCGTGTAATAAAACAGCCGCTAGTGAGCTGTCGATGCCACCACTCATGGCGACTAGTATTCTTCCGTGTTTACTCATAGAAACAGAGCGGGTTCAAAGCCCGCCGTTTTAATTGTGATTTGCAAAGTTACGAACAAGACGGCGAGATAATTAGTTTTGATCTTTAAATGTGTTTTATGGCCAGTCTGTTGCCTTTTGATTTATAAGGGCTTTAATTTGCCGCAAAAACGATCAGAATGCTGAAGAAACAAGTCTTAGTTAATGGAATTTCCAATTTGTCAGATGCTCGTTATTGTGCGGGTATGATGGTAGATTATCTAAGCTTTGAGCTAAATAGCTCACATGAAGATTTTATTCCATTTGAAAAAATAGGAGAAATTAAGAATTGGCTTAGCGGTCCAAAAATAGGAGGTAGGCTAACCGAATGGACTTCAGATATACCTTGGGATGAATTAAATCTTGATTTCCTTATTATTAATGATGCTGCCTTATTTAGTACGGCTAAAACCAAAGTAGATAAAGTTTTTATTGAACTCTTTGAAAATGGAATAGACTATGCTTCTTTCAGTCAGGCTGATCATCTTATAGTTTCTAAAGAACTTTTTACGCAAGCAAATATTGAGCATTCATCTATATTTATTGGTAATTCTGTAGACGAGTCTGATATTGAAAATATTCTGGGTAATGAAGGAATAGAAGGAGTAGCCTTAAGAGGAAATCAAGAAGAAAGGCCAGGTTTTAGCCAGTACGAACAATTAATGGATACTTTGGAGGCTCTGGAAGACTAATCGTTCTAAATAACTATTTTGCATCTTATCCGTATTACTTACCATTCGTGTAGTTTGTTATACCAAGTAGTGAAAGGCCTGATACCTTTGTTTCGTATTAAAACAAATTTAATATGAAAAAGCAGCTAAGACGGATTAAAAACAACAACTCGGTATTAGGAGGGGTTGCAGAAGGTTTAGGTAAACATTTTGATATCGATCCTGTAATTTTCAGGATAGCCTTTGCGATTCTTTTCTTTACCCCGTTTCCGTCATTTATTACTTATTTAATTTTGTGGATTATCTTGCCTGAAGAAGAAGGATATTACGCCTACAGTGAAGGTAACTATGAAGCAGCATCATTTAAAACATCAAAATTTACAACTATGAGCAATCAATCAAAAAACGGGAATCTTGTAGGTGGCGTTATTTTAATCGTACTCGGAGCCATTTTCGCATTTCGTACCTTTTTTGACATCAACCTATTCCATTACATTGGCAAAATGTGGCCATTGTTTTTAATCGGTTTAGGGGTATGGATTATTGTCAGAGACAAAGACGACAATAATAATGGCTTCGATTCTAATGGAGGAAACTATCAGGAACCAGGTACTGGTAATACTGAAACTTTCTAAATAACCCTTAAATATACATTTATGAGGAAGCGAAATAACATTTTCCTTGGGGCACTTCTGGTGGCCATAGGAGCCATATTTTTGGGGTATAATTATGATATCATTAAGTTTGACTACTCGTTCAAACAAGTGGCAGCTTTTTGGCCGGTGCTTTTGATTCTTGCCGGTTTGGCAGTCTTAATCCACGAAAGAAAATCTTTTTATAATCCTGTTACTGCTTTACTGGTGGCTTTTGCCATTCCTTTGGCAATCTACAATGCGGCATCTGACGGCGTTGATGAGATTAAAGGAGAGCTAGAAAACGAATTTAACTTTGATTTTGATAATGAAGATTGGGAAAGCGATAAAAAGGAGTGGCGAGAAGGAATCAGATCTAACATGGATTCCGGAGATAGAATAGAGCAGGACTTTGATTTACCGTATAAAAATGAAATTGAGAAGGTTAAATTAAAAGTTGGCGGTGGTGCAGCTGAATTTCATCTGGGAGAAAGCAAGGAGAATGTTTTTGAAGCAAAGACACTTCTAAATGCTGGCAGTTATCAGATTTCTGAGCAGACGGATGGTAACTTTCAGGATATTGAATTCGAGATGAAGAACAGGAAGAATAAATCTTTCAATTTTGGAGACAATAACCACAACGAGATATTCTTAATGCTGAATAAAAAGCCAATTTGGCAAATTGAATTAGGAATTGGAGCAGGTGATCTGGAGTTTGATCTTAGCGATTATAAAGTAGAAGATCTTGAAATAAAGACTGGGGCGGCTGCTATTGAAGTAAAGCTTGGCGACAAAGTGAAAGAGATGAAAGTGGATGTAGAAAGTGGTGTAGCAAAAGTAAATATCGCCGTGCCTGAAGGAGTTGGTTGTGAAATTAAGATGGATGGAGCACTTAACTCTAAGGACTTCGATGGATTTAGAAAGGAAGAAAACTCTTATTATAGAACTGATAATTTTAAAACCGCTGAGAAAAAAATCTTTATTGATGTTTCAAGTGGCTTGTCATCTGTTACCGTAGATAGATATTAATTAGTTTAGTTTTAGTGTTTGGAAAGAGGCTGTCTTTACTAGGCAGTCTCTTTTTTTAGTATATGATGAATTTCATTTTTTATTCTGAGGAAAAAACTGAACTTTAACAATGTCACAAGGTATCCTACAAATTATTGATTCTCCTTATTTTCATAAATGGCTCATTCTTACCGTTGCTCTTGTGATTTTGTGGCTTGTTGTAAGGGCTTTGCAAAAGAATCTATTTACAAGAATAAAAGATGGAGATAACCGCTACAGGGCGAAAAAGCTGAGTGGTTTCATTGGTTTTATTCTATCAGCATTCATTATCCTTTTTGTTTTTAGCAATAGCCTTTCTGGCTTAACCGTGGCTCTTGGGGTGACAGGTGCTGGTATTGCTTTCGCTTTGCAGGAAGTCATTGTTTCTTTTGCTGGTTGGTTGACTATTCTTTTTGGCGGGTTTTATAAACCTGGTGATAGGGTTCAGCTTGGAGGTATTAAGGGAGATGTAATGGATATTGGCGTCTTAAGAACCACTATCATGGAAATAGGTCAATGGGTAGATGGTGATCTTTATAACGGCAGAATTGTACTGGTGGCCAATAGTTTCGTTTTCAAGGAGCCGGTTTATAATTATTCAGGTGATTTCCCCTTTCTCTGGGATGAGCTGAAAGTTCCGGTTCATTTTGGAAGTAATTATGATTTAATGAAAACAACTTTAGAGGAAATAGGGGCAGAGGCAAGCTTAGAGTTAACGGAAAGATCTATGGGGAATTGGCATGATTTACAAATGAAATACAGATTAGAGGATGCTCAAACCACTCCCATGGTATCTACCAGTTTAAATGATAACTGGGTAGAATTCACCCTTAGGTACATTGTTCATTTTAAGAAAAGAAGGAAAACGAAGTCAGAACTGGTGTTAATGCTTCTGAAGAAAATAGAAGATAGCAATGGTCAATTGAAACTAGGTTCTTCTAGTTTCAATATTAATGAATTACCCAGTATCAATGTGAGTCTTAATGATTCTACAGAATAAGCTATTCCTTGTATTTAAGAGCTTTCACTGGTGAAATCTTTAATATTGCCCAGGTAGGCAAACTTACTATTATACTCACCACAAGGATGGTACCCAGATTAACAAAAAGAAAAACAGGCCATTTCCATGAAATAGGAACATAACTCATGTAATAGCTTTCAGGGTCTAAGGGAATCAAGTGGAATTGGTCCTGGAGCAAACAGAGGACAATAGCTACTAAATTACCAATCAGTAGTCCTTTAATTATTATTTGAATGGCATTTGTAATGAAAATACGCTGAATTACGCCATTTTCGGTGCCAATAGACTTTAGCAGGCCAATCATGGGCGTACGTTCCATAATCATGATTAATAAGACTGATACCATGTTAAAGGAGGCTACCACAACTATCAGGAAAATGACTATAATAATGTTTCTGTCAAGTAAGTTAAACCAATCGAAAAACTGGGGCATTAGCTGTATGATGGTATGAACCTGCAGGTCTTGTGGTAGTTCATTGTAAAGGCTGGCAATGCTCTTATCCATTTCTTGTAAATTATGAACGTATATTTCAGAATGGCCAATCTCATCCTCTTTCCATTCATTAATTCGTCTGATCAGGTTTAAGTCAATGATACTGTAAGATTTGTCAATTTCCTCAATACCGGTTTCATAAATGCCTACAATTTCTACCTTTCTCGCTCTTGGTGGATTCTGAATAAAATAAATCAGCAAATCGTCCCCCAGTTCTACGTTCAGCAATCTTTTTTGTGTTTTACTGATTAGCACCTCCTTAGAATAGCCACTGGTATCAAAAGCTATAGAACGGCCTTCTATAATGTTTTCATTGAAAGTATTCCAATTATAGTCAGTATCAACACCCTTTAAAACGACACCTGAAATTTCATTCTCAGACTTGAGTAAGGCCGATTTTAATGCAATTGCATTTATTGAAGCTACATTTTCATTTTTGCGTAGTATTTCTTTGAATTCATCAGAGTTCTGAAATGGAGTTTCTTCAAAAGATTGATTTAGTGTAATTTTACTCACCTGCATGTGAGAAGACATGCTGAATAACTTCTCTTTTATTGTGTCTTTAAAGCCCAGTAATACAGAAAAAGAAATAAGAATTGACGCTACTCCAATTGCTATACTTGCTACTCCAATAGTTATAACAGATGAAGAAAAGGTCTTACCTTTGGTTTTTCTAATTTTCTGAGCTAAAAAGAGTTCAATTTTCATAAATTATGATCAAGAGATATTTTCCAGCCTTAGTTGTTCTTCTACTTATATTATCTCCTTTCGGCTGTAAATCTAATTCAAAGAATTTAAATAGTCCTGAAAAAATAAAAGTGGGTGCTGAGTCTATGGATAGATATCTGCCACTTCTTGAAGGAAAGAACGTAGGTTTGGTAATTAACCATACTTCGCTCATTGGTGAAACGCATCTTTTGGATTCGCTTAGGAGCCAGGACGTGCGTATTGAGAAAATTTTTGCTCCTGAGCATGGTTTTAGAGGCGAAGCAGATGCGGGGGCTCATATTAGTAATGGAGTTGATAAGAAAACGGGTATACCCATTGTCTCCTTGTATGGCAAAAATAAAAAGCCTACTGATGAACAATTGAAAGGTTTAGATATTCTGGTATTTGATATTCAGGATGTGGGTGTAAGATTTTACACTTATATCAGCACATTACACTATATTATTCAAGCCGCAGCAGAGAACGGAGTACCTTTAATTGTGCTTGACAGACCTAACCCGAATGGGCATTATGTAGGCGGCCCTGTTCTTGAAAAGGGTTTTGATTCTTTTGTTGGAATGAATACTATACCGGTGGTTTACGGGCTTACTATTGGTGAGTTGGCGAATATGATAAATGAAGAACATTGGGCTTCAGAAAAAGAATGCGACCTTACCGTTGTCAAATGTCAAGGATACGATCATACATCTAACTATTCTTTACCAATAAAGCCTTCACCAAATCTCCCTAATGATCAGTCTATATGGTTGTATCCATCCATTTGCTTGTTGGAGCCTACTCAAATCAGCGTAGGTCGTGGGACCGATTTACAATTTCAGGTTCTCGGCGGTCCAGATTCCAATTTAGGTAGCTATACCTTCACTCCTGTAGATAAGCCAGGAGCTAATAATCCGGTGAATGAAGGTAAAAAGTGCTATGGCTATGATCTATCAAAAATACATGCCAGAGATTTAGGCTTTGACCTTAAATGGCTGTTTGAATTATATAATAATTATCAGGATAAGAGCCATTTTTTTAGCAATGAAGAATTCTTTGATTTATTGGCAGGAAACTCATGGATAAGGAAAGACTTAAAGGCTGGCAAGCCTCTGGCCGAAGTTGAAAAAAAATGGCAGGAACCCTTAAACCAATTTAAAACCTTAAGAAAAAAGTACTTACTGTATACTGACTTTGAATAATGGAAGAAAAAATAATCATAATAGATTTTGGATCACAGCTGACTCAATTGATTGCACGAAGAGTTAGAGAACATAATGTTTACTGTGAAATCCATCCTTTCAATCACATACCAGAAATTGACGCCTCAGTTAAAGGGACAATTCTTTCGGGAAGTCCTTGTTCTGTGAGAGAGAAAGATGCACCCATGGTTGATCTTGAATTCTTGATCTCAAAAGCCCCTGTTTTGGGTGTATGTTATGGTGCACAGCTTTTGGCCAATACCTTGGGGGGAAATGTAGAAGCCTCTACTACCCGAGAATATGGACGAGCTATATTAGAGACTATTGAAGACAACAATGCTCTTTTTGCCAATATCAAAGCAGGAACTCAAACATGGATGTCTCATGCCGATACCATTACATCACTGCCTGAAAATGCAAGAATAATTGCCTCTACAGATTCTGTGGAAATGGCTGCTTTTCAGTTTAATGATAAGGAAGTTTACGGTATTCAGTTTCATCCTGAGGTGACACATTCTACAGACGGTAAAACTTTACTAAAAAACTTTTTAGTTGGAATTTGTCAATGTAATCAAACCTGGACCTCAGATTCTTTTGTAGAAACCACAGTTGCCGAGTTAAAGGAACAATTGGGTGATGACAAGGTGGTTCTTGGTCTTTCAGGTGGCGTAGACTCATCCGTAGCAGCCATGCTCATCCACAGAGCAATAGGTAAAAATCTGTACTGTATTTTTGTAGACAACGGATTACTTCGTAAAAATGAATTTGAAGAAGTACTTGAATCATACAAAGGATTAGGTCTTAACGTAAAGGGAGTAGATGCCAAAGAGAATTTCTATTCTGCCCTAAAAGGTCTTTCTGATCCGGAAGCTAAGAGAAAAGCTATTGGAAAGACATTCATTGATGTTTTTGATCATGAAGCTCACTTAATTCAGGACGTAAAATGGTTAGCACAAGGAACCATCTACCCAGATATTATTGAGTCTGTTTCTGTTAAAGGGCCTTCTGCTACCATAAAATCTCACCATAATGTGGGTGGTTTACCTGATTATATGAAATTGAAGGTAGTAGAGCCGCTAAAACTCTTATTTAAAGATGGAGTTAGAGAAGCAGGTAAAACCATGGGTATGCCTTCGAATATACTTAGCAGACACCCTTTTCCTGGGCCAGGTTTAGGAATTAGGATTTTGGGTGATGTTACGGCAGAAAAAGTAAGAATTTTACAAGAGGTAGATTATTACTTTATTCAAGGTCTTAAAGATGCCGGTCTTTATGATGATGTATGGCAAGCAGGTTCTATGCTTTTACCCGTGCAAAGTGTAGGAGTAATGGGAGATGAAAGGACATACGAAAGTGTAGTAGCTTTAAGGGCGGTTACCAGTGTAGACGGTATGACAGCAGACTGGGCTCACTTACCATACGAGTTTCTTGGTAAGGTTTCTAATCAGATCATTAATAATGTAAAAGGTGTAAATAGAGTGGTTTACGATATAAGTTCAAAACCACCGGCCACCATTGAGTGGGAATAAGTTAATAATCCAAAATTCATAAAAGAGGCCCAAACCAGAAATGGTTTTGGGCTTTTTTAGTTAGGACTTATACTTCCTTTAAGATTGATAGCACTTCCTTCTTTCTTTGAAAGATTCTCTTCTGTTTTCTTTCTGTGAATTCTGAACCGTCTAACCTCAAGCCAACTGCAAACCCCTAAATAAATTCCAAAGAGTGTAATAATGTAAAGAGAAAGGGCTGTATTTGTGAAGAATGTTCTCAGAAAGTATGTAAATATGGTAAGACCAATGGTCATTGCATAAAGAGTCAAAGATGCTGCCAAATGACTTAAGCCATTATCTACTAACAAATGATGTAAATGAAGTCTGTCTGCCTTAAAAGGGGACTTTCCTTTTAGAATTCTTAAACCAAAAACTCTTAATGTATCAAAAATTGGCACACTAAGGATGACAATAGTAAGCACGGGTGCACTTACATATCTATTATTTGGGGAGAAGTTATAATTATGATTTAACTGTATAAATTCAATAGCTAAAATAGTCACTAAATAACCCACAATTAATGAACCTGTATCTCCCATAAATACTTTACTGGTCTGGGAGAAATTATATCTCAAAAAGGCTAAAAGTGAAGCAGAAAGCGAAAGACTAAGACAAGCTAAAGACCAATATCCATTCAGCATGTACCACAAACCAAAACCGCCACTAGCTATCATGCCAATACCAGCGGCTAAGCCATCTATGCCATCTATAAGATTGAAAGCATTTATAAGAGCCACAAAAATAAAGACAGTAATAACCACTCCAATAATATAGGGGATTTCGTGTACGCCAAAGATTCCAAAGAAAGAGGTGATTCTTAAGTCACTACCCGCCACTACCAATATTGACGCTAAAATTTGACTTCCTAACTTTTTTAAAGGTGCCAGTGGATACATATCATCTTTAAGGCCCAGGAAGAATAAGATCATGAGTCCTGCTATAACTCTATGTAGTACAAAACCCTCATCTCTGAAATTCCACATCATATAACCAATCATGGTTCCGGCAAAAATACCGACACCCCCAAAAGTAGGAGTAGGATTTTTATGGGAACTTCTTTTTACCGGATTTTCTAATAACCCTCTCAGAATACTTAGGTTTCTGATTACAGGAATAGCTCTCCAGGTAATGGCTAAAGAGATAACCATACTAAGTATGATTTGTAGATTTTTATCAAGTATGAGTTCTTCTAGAACTAAATTCATGCAGGAGAATCTTTTAGAATTCTGTCAAAAATAGTTAATTAATAGTTCATGGTGAAATTTTGTACTATTCTAAGTGCGAAACTTTATTCTAAGGTAAATCATTTCACAATTTTCCTTGTCCTCACAAAGGCTGCCGGGTTACCCTGCCAGATTTCATAGGCGTCAATATCTTTTGTCAGAATAGAGCCAACGGTTAATATCCCGTGGCTGTCAATTTTCCTGCCTGGCGTAACGACTGACTTGGCACCAACCCATGCTCCCTCTTCTAAAGTGATTCCCCCGGGCATTAATTCAAAACCTGAACTTTTATAATCATGATTACCGGTAAGCAACATACATTCTTGTGACAAGCAACAATTCGATCCTATTTTGACCATTACAAAATTGTCTATCCATACCTTTTCACCAATCCATGTATAATCACTTACTTCAAGAAACCAGGGATATTTAATGTTCACCTTTGGTTTAATAACAACTCCATTGCCAATATTGGCACCAAAAGCTCTCAAAATAAAGCATTTAAAGGCACTTGGGATAGGTAAATAGGTATTAACAAAAATCCGTCCAACAAAATACCAGAGAACCCTGCGGACCAATGGCCCCGGATTGTAGTAACTAGAATTATCGAATCCTTGCAGATTAACTTTTTTCATTATTTAATCTTTCTATTAGCGTTGTACTTAGCCTTCTTCCTTCTTCCAGTCTGTCGGCCAAAAATGTTTTGGTTCGTCTGAAATGTGCTTCATATCCCTGATTATCTCCAATTTCTACGATATGAGCCCATTCCTGTACAGAAGTGTGAAAAGCTAAATCGTCCTTCCTGATGCTTTTATCGTAGAGAGCAGCATTTAGCGATTCTTCCAATAAGGTCTCATTCAAAAAAAGGTATTCTGCCATACCCACTCTCAGTTTAAAAGGTGGGGTTTGACAAATAAGATTTTTATAAGGATTTGTGTCTAGACGAGCCCAGGTTAATACCATTGCTAATAAACTCAAATGAGAATTAGGCTTATGTTCGTTGGACGGGTTCAACGAGAATTCAGCCATTAATTCGTCATTGAGCATAAGTTTACCTGTAAAGTCTCGGAATACCTTTTTTTTAGCTTCCATGACCAATGAAATGAACTCTTCTTTTTCTTCAGATATCATCAGTCCAAACAAATCGTTTTCTGCTTTTGCATAGGTGCGGACATCCGGGCCTGAATATGGGTTCATCATGGCAAGACCAGAATAAACGTGATGCTTATAGCTAAATATGCGTAAAGTCAATAGGAGCTTTAAGTTGTCCAGACCACTATTAAGTAGGGGATTCTCCCAAGGAAATACACCTCTATGCATAAAAGAAGTACCTATACTCTCAAAACCAATATGAGTTACTACCTGTATATCGGCCATCATTTTATCATGAGTTTCTACATCAGGCAGCACCTCGATTTTTGAACCTGTGCAGGACAAAACAGATAGGACTTTTTGAAAAGATTCGTCGGAGCACCTATGCGGTATGGCTACCAGCGTCTGACCGGCAGGATCTACCTGCGGCCCATGTAAAGGATGAATAGTTATAACTTCTACGTCCTCAGAAAGATATTTGTCGAAAGCAGATATTTCTGGATGCTTGACGGACGTTTGTCCACCGACTATTTTACCAGCAGGTATTAGATCTGCGAATTTCTTAACTACCGAATCTATGTTTTTCGTTTCAACACAAAATAGTAAATAGTCTGAGGCCTCTATTAAACTTAAGGGCACATCATGAATTCTAACAAGGGGATTATCTTGGTATATTCTTTTTAAGTTCGAAGTATTCGAAGGTAAATCTATTCCATGTGTTTCATAGCCATTAGCAGTCAATACTCTGGTATAGAGTTGACCCATATCACCCATACCAATTATACCAATCTTCATAAAAACTGAGAGGTTTTTTAGGTGGGCAAAACTACCAAATTAAAAGTTTAGAGCTTGATAAAAGAAAAAATAAACAAACCCAAAATAATTAAACCACTAAGAACTGTGGCAACTTTAGAGGTAACAATCTGATTTTTAGACGGACGTGAGTAGTAACTTAAGTTTTTCATTGCAGTATGTTAAATTGGAAAGCGTTTTGATGAACAAGTATACCTGTAAAAATTGAATTTTCAAAAAATATTGAAACATAATTTAAATGTTTCTACTTTCTTGTGGCTGCAAGTCTACTCTTTTACCTTTGGGCACCGAAAACAATGAATGACTAGTGTCAATGACAAAGCTGAAGATTGCTATCCAGAAATCGGGTAGATTAAGCGACGATTCCATCAAATTATTTAAAGAATGTGGAATCAAATTCGAAGTAGGAAAGTCTAAACTGAAATCTACTTCAAGAAATTTTCCTGCTGATTTTCTCTTTCTTAGAGATGATGATATTCCGGGCTACGTAGAAGACGGTGTGGCAGACCTAGGAATAGTAGGTGACAATGTTCTGGTAGAATATGGAAAAGATGTAGAAAGTGTAAAAAGTCTTGGTTTTTCTAAATGTAGACTCAGCCTGGCCGTGCCAAGAGAAGTAGATTATGAAGGAGTTCATTATTTTGAGGGGAAAAGTATTGCTACTTCTTATCCTAATCTTCTGCAGAAATACCTGGATAAAAATAAAGTAAATGCTCAGATCCATATGATTAGTGGATCTGTTGAGATTGCTCCAGGAATCGGATTGGCAGAAGGGGTTTGTGATATCGTGAGTACAGGTGGTACCCTTCTTAGCAATGGATTAAAGGAAGTAGAAACTATTTTCTCTTCAGAGGCAATTCTGGTAGCAAATAAGTCTTTATCTAGTGAAAAAAGAGCTCTTTTGGATAGATTGCTGTTTAGAATTGATGCGGTTCAAAAAGCACAGAATCATAAATATGTTCTTTTAAATGCTCCAAACGATAAGATAGAGGAAATTGTAAAGGTTATGCCAGGTATGCGTAGTCCTACTATTACCCCTCTGGCACAAGAAGGCTGGAGTTCTATTCACTCTGTACTCAAAGAAAGTGATTTCTGGGAGAATATCGAAGCCATGAGAAATCAAGGTGCTGAGGGTATTTTGGTGATTCCAATAGAGAAAATGATTTCGTAATTCAATGAAAGAGTTTAAGTTTCCGGAAAAAGAAGAGTGGGGGAATATATTAAAAAGACCTACCTCAGATATTGCTGATATAGAGGACAAGGTGATTCCAATCCTCGAAGAGGTCAGGCTAAACGGTGATGAAGCCTTGAGGAAATTTGCTCTTTCGTTTGATAATATACTTCTTAATGAGTTTGAGGTAGCTTCTGCTGAAATAGATTCTGCTGAAGCAAAACTTTCGAAAGAGCTCAAAGAGGCTATTCAGGTAGCTAAAAATAATATCACTCAATTTCATCAGGCTCAGATACAAGATCCGGTGATTATTGAAACTATGCCCGGGGTTCAGTGTTGGCGTAAATCAGTGGGTATTCAGAAAGTTGGTATCTATATACCTGGTGGTACCGCCCCTTTATTCTCAACGGTATTGATGCTCGGAATTCCGGCTAAATTAGCTGGATGTGAAGAAATTATACTTTGTTCGCCAAGTAACCATCCTGCCATATTGTATGCTGCTAAACTAGTTGGTGTTACCAGAGTTTTCAGGGTTGGTGGAGCACAGGCCGTAGCAGCTATGGCTTATGGAACACAGAGTATTCCACAGGTTTACAAAATTTTTGGACCGGGAAATCAATTTGTAACAGCTGCCAAACAGCTAGTAAGTAAAGAAGGTGTGGCTATTGATATGCCAGCAGGTCCTTCAGAAGTGGCGGTATTTGCAGATGACTCAGCAGTGCCTTCATTCGGAGCCGCCGATCTTCTTTCTCAGGCTGAACATGGTTATGATAGTCAAGTGGTTATGGTTACCACTTCTGATACATTTCTTTTAAAAGTAAAAGAAGAGGTAAGTCGCCAATTAGAAGAGTTGCCAAGAAAAGACTTTGCGTCAAAATCTCTGGAAAACTCAAAAGCCATTTTAGTGAAAGATAGGCGTGAGGGAGTAGAAATTTTAAATGAATATGCCGCCGAGCATCTGATATTAAGTGTAGAAAACGCGGAAGAAATAAGCGAACAAATAGTAAACGCAGGATCTATATTTTTAGGAAATTATACACCGGAGTCTTGTGGAGACTATGCCTCTGGAACCAATCATACTTTACCTACCAATGGCTTTGCTAAAGCCTACTCAGGTGTTTCTTTAGACAGTTTTGTTAAGAAAATAACTTATCAAAAAATAACAAAGGAAGGCTTGGTCAACCTTGGGCCACATGTTCAGGAAATGGCTGAATCTGAGTCACTTCAGGGTCATGCTAACGCGGTAAAAGTAAGATTAGATTCAATAAAATGATCGAATGATGTGGGAAGAAAAAGACAATAAACTAACGAAGTCCTTTAAGTTCAATGATTTCATTGAAGCCTTTGGTTTTATGAGTAAAGTAGCCTTACTCGCTGAAAAGGCTAATCATCATCCTACATGGACAAATACTTATAATTCGGTAGATATTACGCTTTCAACCCATGATGCAGGAGATGTGGTTACCCACAAAGACAGAGATCTGGCTGAAAAAATAGATAGCTTGCTTAAATAAGATTGTTGATAAAAGGACTCCTATTGTTCGAATAATCGTATCGAAAAATAGGTTTTGCACATAGTGAAATGCTTTAAAATGGGAAAGTTTCTTCCTGTTAGTAGAAATATAACTGTAAAAGGCTTACCACTAGTGGGAAACACTTTTTAGTCGATTGCTAGTAATTTGTAGAACGCGGTCTTCTGTGTATTTTATTCACATAACTTTTAGGAGCAACCAGATTATTTTTGTTTTCTTGCTTCATTGCAATGAATAAAATTATGGCGATAAAGGTTAGAATAATGGCGATCATAATGAGGAGTTCTATTTAAATGGTTGATAGATAGTTCTCTGTTTGCCAATTTTATGCCAAAAAAGTCAATTAAAGTTTAAGTCAAGAATATGCCATTAACTATTGTGCCAACTCCCATTGGTAATCTGGACGACATCACCTTGAGGGCTATCAAAGTGCTGAATAGTGTAGAGTTAATTTTGGCTGAGGATACCCGCAAAACGGGTATTCTTCTGAAGCATCTTGATATCAAGAAGCCTTTGCGAAGCTTCCATATTTTTAATGAGCACAAAACCATCAAAGGCTTAATAGAACAGCTGTCGGGTGGAGCATCTATGGCACTTGTCTCTGACGCAGGCACACCGGCCATCTCTGATCCCGGGTTTTTATTGGTGAGGGAATGTATTGCTGCAGATGTAGAAATAGAGTGTCTCCCGGGGGCAACGGCTTTTGTACCGGCATTGGTGAATTCTGGTCTGGCGACAGATTCATTCGTTTTTGAGGGTTTTATTCCGGTTAAGAAGGGCAGAAAGACGAAGTTGGAACAATTGGCTGAAGAACCCAGAACCATGATTTTCTATGAATCTCCACATCGGCTTCTACGTACTTTGACAGACTTTATTGTGGTTTTCGGAGAAGAGAGAAGGGCTTGCGTTTCTCGCGAATTAACTAAAATACACGAAGAGAATGTTCGTGGCTCATTGTCCGAAATTCTTGCTAATTTTGCTGAAAGATCAATCAAAGGAGAGATCGTTATTATTGTTGAAGGTTTAACCCGTAAAAAATCTAAATGAATTTATTAGAAGGAAAGATTGCTGTCATTACCGGAGCTTCTCGTGGTATTGGTAATAGTATTGCTCGTGAGTTTGTGAGCCAAGGTGCTGATGTAGCTTTTACATTTTTATCAAGTGTAGAAAAAGGAAAGGCTTTAGAAGAAGAATTAGCTGCAAGTGGTCGTAAAGTTAAAGGTTATCAGTCAGATGCCTCTGATTTTGAAGCTGCACAGCAATTGATAAAAGATGTTTTAGCTGACTTTGGCAGAATTGATATTCTAATAAACAATGCAGGCGTTACCAGAGACAACCTTTTGATGAGAATGGATGAGCAGCAATGGGATGATGTTTTGAGAATTAATCTCAAATCAGTTTTCAACCTGACAAAGGCCGTTACTAGACCAATGCTTAAAGAAAGAAAAGGGTCTATTATTAATATCACCTCAGTAGTTGGGCTCATGGGTAATGCAGGACAGGCTAATTATGCCGCTTCTAAGTCTGGTATCCTGGGCTTTACGAAATCTATTGCCAAGGAACTTGGAAGTAGAAATGTGAGGTGCAATGCCATTGCACCGGGTTTCATTGAGACAGAAATGACCGATGAACTCGACGAGGAACAATTGAAGGCTTGGCTGAGTAACATCCCACTTAAAAGAGCTGGTAAAGGAAAAGATATAGCAGATGCATGCATCTTTTTAGCATCAGATATGTCTTCTTACGTGACAGGACAAACTATTAGTGTAGACGGTGGCATGGTCATGTAAATCGAATAATGAAGTCCGAGCTAGTTTTTAACCAACCTTATTGGCTTATTCTTGCCTGTCTGTTAACAGGGGTGGCTTATTCTTGGCTATTATATAGCAAAAAAACAAGCCTTTCAAAGAATGCAAATTATGTTTTGGCGGCAGGAAGGGCACTTTTGGTGGCCTTAATATGCTTTTTACTTATTAACCCTTTGTTAAAAAGCAATTCAACCAAAACAATTAAGCCGCTTTTGGTTTTGGGTATAGATAATTCGGGCTCTATTAATACGATAGGCGAGTCTGCTGTCAATTCTGTAAAAGAAAAAGTCAAAGGATTTTATGAGAGCCTACTGGGCTCTGATTTTGATATCGAAGTAAGAGACCTTGATGGAGCATCTGTGAACTTAGACTCATTAAGTTTCAGGACAAAAAAGACTGACCTTGGCAGCTTCTTCAAAAAAGTAACAGAGGAGTTTGAAGGGCAAAACCTACGCAAAGTAGTACTACTTTCAGACGGTATTGCTAACTCAGGTATATCGCCGCTGAATCGGCCATATACTTTTGAAATAGATGCCATTGGGGTAGGAGATACTACGATTAAGAAGGATGTTAGCCTAAAAGGGATCAGGTCTAATAAATTAGCTTATTTGGGCAATTCTTTTCCAATTGAAGCCGAACTGTCAGGTAAGTTATTTGCAGGGAAAAGCACTCTTGTTCTGGTTAAACAAGAAGATGAAATCATTGCAAGACAGTTAGTTAGTTTTGCATCAGATGACGATTTTAAAGTAGTTAACTTCCAATTATCGGCAAATAAAGTAGGAAAACAGCGGTATCAGATAGAAGCAGTTCCTCTGGCCGGAGAATATACTACTAGAAACAACTTCAGAGATGTAATAATCGATGTCATTGATGGTAAAGAGAAGGTCCTTTTATTGGCCAATGCTCCACATCCTGATGTGAAGGCTTTAAGGGCTATCATTGAAAAGAATGAACTTTTTGAAGTTGTAGTAAAAAACATACAATTTGACTCTCCTGCCGAAATAGAAAATACAGTTTTTGATATCCTTTTGTTACATCAATTGCCATCTCAGGCTAGCTCTTCTAATAGTTTGGTAATAAAACTGTTAGGAAAAATGAAGCCTACTTTTTTTGTATTGGGAGCCCAGACCAATCTAAGAGTATTTAATGGGATGCAAGAAGTGTTGGGTATTTCTTCCTCTTCGGGTAAAACGGATAAGGTGACGGCGAGTTTCAATCCCCTTTTTAAGCGTTTCTTGGTCAATCAGGATACTAAACAAACTATTGCATCTTTTCCTCCATTGATAGCACCTTTCGGGGAGTATAGAGTTTTTCCGGGTTCAGACATTGTCTTGTTTCAACAAGTAGGAAACCTTGTTACAGAAAGGCCAATGTTAGTTGTCAATACCAATGCGAATAGGAAAACTGCCGTTCTTACTTCTGAAGGAATTTGGCAGTGGAGATTGGAAGAATATTTCATGAATGAACAACAGGAAGACATTGATGTTGTTATTTTGAAAACTATGCAACTCATCTCTGTTAAAGAAGACAAAGAGAAGTTAAGGGTTTATCCCGTACAGGATGTTTTCGATATTGACGAGTCTGTCGTGTTTCAAACGGAAGCTTACGACGACTTATACGAAAGACTAAATGACATATCGGTAACTTTGCAAATCTCCGGTTCGGGAGGTTTTAGCAAAACTTACAATTACACCGCAGGAGTTAATACAAGCACTTTCGAAATAACACAATTAAAGGCCGGAGTCTATAACTATAGGGCTACTGGTGTAGTGCTGGGTAAAAATCAGATTAGTGAAGGACAATTTATCGTTAGAGACACAGATTTAGAGTTTGTGAACACTACAGCTGATTTCAACCTACTTAGATCACTCGCTTCAGATAACGGTGGTAATTTTGTTCCTCTTGCAGAAATGGATCGCTTAGCAGAATTAATTAAAGGTGAAAATCTTCCTTCCAGATTAGTAAGCACAGAAGACTTACAAGAAATCATAAATTTAAAATGGCTCTTGCCATTACTTCTTTTACTGGCTGCTTTAGAATGGGGTTTTAGAAAATATTTTGGTAGCTATTAAATAGGAACAAATGAATTTCCAAAAAGGTGATAATGTTCGAATGCTTCGCTCGTCTGAGTCGGGGATAGTACTTCGGGTAAGCGGTAATATAATTGAAATAGAAACTACAGATGGTTTCACAATTCCTGTAGTCGCTTCGGATTTAGCGAAGGTTTCATCCCAGGAGGCCAAGTTTTTTAACAAAGAGGTTGAGACGAAATCTGATCCTGAAATTGCAGTCACTCATTTTGAAACACGCATAGGACGGGAGGCCTTCTCATTGGCATTTGAGCCATTAAATGACCAGCAAATGAAAGCCTACATTATTAATCACAATACTGTTGGGTTTCATTTTGTTTTATCTGTAAAAAAAGAAGGTCGATACATCAATTTAACAAACGGTAAATGTGATAAACTTTCTGAAGAGCACTTACCAATTGACCTTAAAATGAAAGACTTTGATACATGGTCAAAATGGCGTATACAAATGCTTTTCTTTAAAGAGGGTGAAGAAAGCAGAGATCCTTTTCAGCAAGACATGCAATTAAAAGGGGCCAAATTATTTAAAGAAAAACAGACCTTTGGCAGTGCTCAAAAGAGTGGATATGTCCATGAAGTAAACTTGTCCAAACCTGAAGCAGAAAAAAAAGAGGATAATACAAACCAGTTTTTTGAGCCCTATTTGTTTGACAAACAAAAAACGATAGATCTTCATGCCGCCGCTCTTGGTATTAAAGAAACTGACAATGCCTTAATTCTGGAAGAGCAGTTTAAAGTTTTTTTAACAGAATTTGATCATGGCGTTGCGAATGATTTATCAGAAATGACCGTTATTCATGGTGTTGGCAATGGCGTTTTAAGGACTAAAATACATAAACATATTGCTACTTCCGATAATGTAGAATGGTTTAAAGATGCTCAAAAAGAAAAGTTCGGTTATGGTGCTACGCTCATTCACTTTAAACCTTAGTGTTTTACTTTTAGGAGGCTTACTGTTTGTATCATGCAATAAGCAGATTACTCCTGATGTTCCGCTTGAGACCTATGATACATCTAAAATAGACAGTCTGAAAAAGGAGGTTTCCTACATAACATTACCTATTGAGCTTCAGGTCAAAAACATTGAAGATCAGATAAATCAGCAGTTTAGTGGTCTTATATATGATGATAATAGTTTTAAAGATGACGATCTGAAACTCAAAATCTGGAAGCAGGATAATATAAGATTTAGGTCCAAAGGTCAGGGCGTCTTTGAGTTTGAAGCTCCTTTGAAAATTTGGGTAGAGAAGCAGGTTAAAGTTTTAGGTCTGAGCCAGACTCCTGCCACTCAATTTGAAATCGTCACAAAATTCTCCAGCAAACCTTACATTTCATCGCAGTGGGAATTAAAAACACTAACCAATGCAGAGGGTTTCAGGTTTATCTCTGAGCCAAAACTACATTTAGCAGGTATTTCAATTCCAATTACCAGCATAGTTTCAAGTATTTTGGATAACTATCAAGCCAGTATTGCCCGAATGATTGATGAAACGGTTTCAAAACAAATTGACATAAAAAGGCCTGTACTTGAGGTTTGGAATAAGTTAAAAGAGCCAAATCAAGTTTCCACTGAGTACAATATCTGGACCCAGGTAGAGCCACAAGATGTATTGATGACTGAGTTGATTACAAATGACAAGTTAATAAGAACATCAGTAGCCATAAAAGCAATAATCAATTCTAGCGTAGGTAAGTCCAATATTCAGGTTAGGCAGTCTACAGAATTACCGCCTTTAAAATTCGTCAATTCACTGCCAAGTGGCTTTGGAATATATTTATATAATCTTATTACTTTTTCTGAAGCTGAGAAAATAGTCAATCAATTATACCGGGGTGAAAAATATTCATTTACTGGCGGCAGACAAATTGATGTTCTAGGTGTGAAAATATACGGGGGGGATAAAAATAAGCTGGTCATTCAGATAATGACTAGCGGAGATTTGCGTGGCACAATTTTTCTTAAAGGTGATCCGGTTTATGATATTAAAAGAAGAGAACTTGTTTTGCGAAATACAGAATTTGACCTTAAAACAAGAGATATCCTGAAAAAGGCAGCAGTATGGGCAATTGAAGGCAACCTCGAAAAATCTATTGAAAATGACTTTGGAATTCCTGTAGATCCAATATTTGAAATGGCGAAGTCTTCGGTAGATGAATTTTTCAATACTGACTTCAAAGGAGGTTTTAAATTAACTGGCGGAGTAAAAGAAATTTTGCCTTTGGGAGTAAGTCTCCAGCCTGAAGGGCTCATGACTACAGTGGAAATTAAGGGCAATCTGGGAATACGACTTTAAATTCAATTTACATTATATATTAAGCTGATGTTTTATTCAGCTACCTTTGTCAAAGAAACAGGCTGGCCTATCGTTCCGGGTTTTAGATTCGGGAAGGAAAGTCCGAACAGCAAAGAGCGTCATGCTACCTAACGGGTAGGGGATTCATTGGAGACGGTGAGTTCACAGCAAGTGCCACAGAAAATATACCGCCTTTTGGTTATCCGACAGGTAAGGGTGAAATGGTGAGGTAAGAGCTCACCGCTTCTCAGGTAACTGTAGAAGGCAGGGTAAACCTCATGAGCTGAAAGGTCAAATAAGTTCTGATTTTCTGCTTGCTCGGCAGAGTGCTTTGGCCATCAGAATGGGTAGATCGATAGAGGTTTTGAGCGATCAAAACTCCAGATAAATGATAGGTGCCGCATTAAGGTGCGGAACAGAATTCGGCTTACAGGCCTGTTTCTTTTTTACTGTACCATTGCTTATAAGGTATGGTGAAATAAAAAGAATTCAATTTTCTTTAATTTCAAGAAAATAATTACCTTTGCAGTCCAAAATTAAACAGGGGACGGGATCCCCACAAAATCAAGGTATATGGCTG
>JANSYO010000106.1 GCA_024742395.1 Cytophagales bacterium | reverse complement strand
CCAAAACCCGGAGAAGATTCCAACTCAGCAATTGAGGTAATCGATTTAGATCTGAAGACCTCTTCACGTTTATATTCGTTTATCTTATCAAGAATTGTCATGGTACTTGTTTCAAATTGAGATGCAAAAATGTCCTTTTTTTTGAAGAATGATACGCTGATCTGAAAATCATTAAATAAAAGAGCCACTATGCGTTGGCATAGCGGCTCCAATAAAATCTAGTTAACCGGCTTATCTTGAAGCCTTTCCTTTCGGAGTAACTGTACCATTGATCTTTAAGATAACAGTTGAGTTTTCTGCATTACTTGTTACCGTGATAGTCTTTTTGAAAGCACCAGGACGTCCAGAAGTATTGTATCCTACTTTAATAGCACTGCTAGCACCTGGAAGAATTGGATCTTTGCTCCACTCCGGAGTAGTACATCCACAAGAGGCCATAGCTCTTGAAATTACCACCGGGGCGTTACCTGTATTCGTAACTTTAAAAGTATATGTAGCAACAGGTCCCTCATTTAAATCACCGAAATCGTGTGTTTCAGTTTCAAATTTTAATACTCCCTGGGCATGTGTAGCCACTGCAAAAGCCATCAAAGCGATGAATGTAAATAATACTCTTTTCATTGTTTTCTTGCGTTTATTAAGTTTTGAATCAATTTTCTGTTTCAAGAACATTACAAATAAACGACCAAAGCCTACCATCTTCCAAATTCTTAACAGGTCCTTAACAACCTATTTTCACTTAGAATCAGCCTACTAGAGACTTTGCTCTATTTCATTTAAACTGGTATCTTTGCAAAGCAATACCACTTTGGTATTCAGATAACCTGATCCCATAAGAATATGAGCGAACTTGAGTCACAGGATGCTGTTTCATCTAAGTTTATTATTGATAAAAAGGAAATTCTTGACGATTACAGACTAGCCATAGAAAGTAGAGAAGTCAGTTTAATTGGCCGAAAGGATGTTTTCTCAGGAAGAGCCAAATTTGGGATTTTTGGAGATGGGAAAGAAGTGGCTCAAATAGCCATGTCAAAAGTATTCAGAAAAGGGGATTTCAGATCTGGTTATTACCGTGATCAAACTTTTGTAGCCGCTGTGGGAGGCCTTACCTGGCAACAGCTTTTTGCTCAACTTTATGCTCACGCAGATATTGAGCATGATGTTTTTTCGGCCGGAAGATCAATGAACGCCCATTATTGTAATGCCTGGGTTGACTCGGAAGGAAACTGGCTTAAGCAAACAGATATGTTTAATCATGCCATGGACATCTCTCCTACCGCAGGTCAGATACCTCGTAGCGTAGGTTTAGGTTTCGCGTCAAAACTTTACAGAGAAAACGAATCATTGAAAGATCTTTCAGGCTTTTCAAGGAACGGAAATGAAATCTGTTTTGCTACTATTGGTGATGCATCTACCTCTCAGGGTATGTTTTTCGAATCCATAAATGCCGCTGCAGTTCTTCAAATACCTGTTATTTTTTCTGTCTGGGATGATGGCTATGGTATATCAGTACCTTCAGAATATCAAACAGCAAAAAGTAGCATCTCTGAAGCACTGGCTGGCTTTCAGCGAAACGAAGACCAAAAAGGTATTGAAATTATTAAAGTAAAAGGTTGGGATTATGTAGCTCTGATTAGAGCTTATGAAAAAGCTGCAAGACTTTCCAGAGACGAGCATATTCCTTGTTTACTACATGTCTATGAATTAACACAGCCGCAAGGTCACTCGGCCAGTGGCTCTCATGAACGTTATAAATCTGAAGAGAGACTACAGTGGGAAAGGAGTTTTGACTGTAATGTGAAATTTAGAGAATGGATCATCAATGAAGGAATTGCTTCAGAAGCAGACCTTGAAAAAATTGAGGAGGAATCAAAAGAGGTAGCGAAAACTGAAAGAGAGAAAGCATGGAAAGCGTATCGATCATTTATTGATAAAGATATAGATGCCATTCTATCTTTAATAGATCAGGCCTCGAAGAAAAGTAATCAGAAAATCAGTATTCTTTCTTTAAAAAAAGAATTAAAAGGCAAACTTTCTCCACATAGAAAAGATGCCGTGCAGGCAGCGAAAAAGCTTTTAAGAATCCTTTCGAAAGAGCAGCATCCATTAAGAGAGAAGGTGAAAGCTTTTTTAAAAACGGCAGAAAATGAAAATTCTATCAATTACAATACTCATGTTTACAGTGAGTTTGAGAGTTCTCCATTAAGAGTTCAGGAAGTGAAGGCCGAATACAAGGCCAATCCTCAAGTACTTAGTGGCCATCAAATTATCAACCAATATTTTGATCAACTACTTAAGAAAAACAAACGCGTTTTTGCCATAGGCGAAGATGTAGGTCAAATTGGTGATGTAAATCAAGGAATGGCCGGCCTTCAGAAAAAATACGGTCCGCTTAGAGTAGATGATACGGGCATTCGAGAAACAACCATTATTGGTCAGGGAATTGGTGCTTCTATGAGAGGTTTAAGACCTATTGTTGAAGTTCAATATCTCGATTACGTCTATTATTGTCTTGCTACTTTAACCGATGATTTGGCTTCATTAAGATACAGAACCGCCGGAAGACAGCTGGCACCCATGATTCTCAGAACCCGTGGACATCGGCTGGAAGGGATTTGGCACTCCGGCTCCCCAATGGCAGTGTTAATAAACTCATTGAGAGGAATACATATCCTAACGCCTAGAAATTTTGTTCAGGCTGCAGGGCTGTATAATACCATATTAAAAGGTGATGATCCTGCCATGATGATAGAGCCTCTTAATTCTTACAGGTTAAAAGAAAAACTCCCCAGTAACCTCGGAGAAATATGTGTTCCACTAGGCAAACCTGAAATTCTGAAGGAAGGAAGGGACATCACTATTGTTACTTATGGTTCAATGTGCAATATTGTTCTGGCGGCTTCTAAAGAATTGGAAAAGTATGGAATTTATTCTGAGGTAATTGATGTACAAACCTTACTCCCATTTGACGTCAATAAAATCATCGTTAAGTCTTTGGAAAAGACAAACCGAATCATCTTTGCCGATGAAGATATGCCAGGAGGCACAAGTGCCTATATGATGCAACAGGTCATTGAAGATCAAGGCGGTTACAGGTTTCTGGACAGTAAACCAAGAACTATTTCTGCCAAGGAGAATCGACCTGCTTACAGTTCAGACGGTGATTACTTCTCTAAACCCAGTGTAGATAATGTTTTCGATACGGTTTATTCAATCATGAGAGAAGCCAGGCCTCAGAAATTCCCCGAAATGTAAGAATCTCACCTACCTAATTATTAGTACAAACAAAAGCCCTCGATGGAAATCCATCGAGGGCTTTTTAGTTCTATTATTAAAACTCTTATTTCAATAAGAATTCAATTCTCGTTCCGGTACGCTTACCTTCAGCGTTGGTATAATATGTAGACGTATCTTCATCACCAAAGCCATCATAAGAAACTCTTGACTTAGTCAAACACTTCTTCTGTAAGAAGTAAGTGTAAAGTGCACAAGCTCTCAATTTAGCCAAGCGAATGTTTGATGCCGTAGAAGCTCCATCATTGTAAGCGTTAACGTGGATTGAGGCATCAGGACATCTAGTTAGCAAATCACAAACTCTTTGAAGAGACTTGTAAGAAGTAGGTCTGATTTTGTTTGTTCCATCATAAAACTCTACTTGCTGAGCAGCGTAGTTTAATTCTTCAAGCTCTGCAGCTGTAATTTCACAACCACTCGCTGTTTTATAACCCATGAAAGGAGCTTCGCCATTCACGTATCCTTCAGGACAACCGTTATTGGATACTAAACCTGGAAGATCAGGGCATAAGTCTATATTATCCGGCACGCCGTCACCATCTCTGTCAGGACAGCCATTGTCAGAGTCACCAGCTACATTAATACAATCGTCATCTGAATCTGCTACACCATCACCATCTTTATCAGGGCAACCGTTCGTAGAAGCAGGACCCGGAGAGTTAGGACATGCATCATCTTTATCTGCGATACCATCACCATCTGTATCAGGACAGCCGTTTAGTTCTACAACTCCCGCCAAATCAGGACATTCGTCGTCTTTATCTGCTACACCATCACCATCTCTGTCAGGACATCCATTTAGAGAAGCTAAACCATATTGAGTAGGACATTCGTCATCTTTATCCGCAATTCCATCACCATCAGCATCTGGGCAACCTTTTAAAGATGCAGGACCTGCAAGTGTAGGACATTCGTCTAAATTATCAGGGATACCATCGCCATCTGTATCAGGACAGCCCTGAAATTTCCTTAAACCCGGAGTATCAACACAAGCGTCACACTTATCTACTGTTCCATCTTTATCAGAATCTTTATCACCAAAGCGGTACGATCCGGTAATTAATCCCAAGAAATAACCATCGTTTCTTTGATCATTGGCTGCCATGCTGATACCATCCAAATAATCTGATAATGAATATCTGTAACCACCTTCTACACCTAGAGCGAACCTCTCGGCCAGATTCCATTTTACACCTAAACCAAAAGGAATGACAGCAGCCCATTTTTTAAGATTGTCTGCATCTGCCTGAATATCTCTGGGAAGGGGAGGAAAAGCCGTTCCTGGCTGAACCTCAACAGTTGGATTTGTATAGGTAACACCTATACCTCCAAATAAATAAGGAGCGAGATTCTTTCTTATCAATCCATCACAGGTAAAATTTCTTTCTTTAAAAGGATAAATTTCTCCCAGCAATGAAGCTTCTACTAATGGTGTTTTAAATTTAAAGCCTCTGTAATCCCAGTATCCGTCTGGTGCAGAGAAATCATCACCTGCCAAGCCTCCTACCAAAACCTGAGGACGAAGAGCGAAATAATCACTCAAATGTCTTCTGGCAAAAAGACCAGAAACAATTCTGTTTCCTGCCGCATAAGGCATGCTACAGTGTACATCTCCAAAATACTGTGTAATCCCGAGCGGCACACCTATTTCCCAAGGGTAAGGTTTACAAACCTTACAGGTGTCTTGAGCAAAAACATTTATGCTCGAGAGAGTGGATAATACGATTAAGACAAATAATAAACCTTTTTTCATGTGTTAAAATGGTATTTACTAATAGTTCGATGTGTATTGTGGAAATGCATCAATTCTAATAAGAGGTAAATTAAGCGATTTTTGAGTGATTGATCGCAACACATGTTTCTTTTTTTAAACAAGTTTGAGATGTATTCAACCTTCATCTACCTTATCCTTTCTCCAAGATGCCCTATTTGCACAATTAGTTTGAAGCCCACAAAGAAAAAAGCGTTCCTGAGGAAAACCCACAGTATTAAGAATTTGAATATCCTGAATTGGGTAATTAATACCCCATTTTTGCTTTTTTGGGATCAAAAACTCTACAATTCAAGGTATAAAGCAGTACAACTAAATATTAATATTATTTTTAGCGTGTAAATACCAAATCGTTCGTATGCATTACAAGGCCATTGTGCTTATTTCTGCCTTTTTCCTGTTTTCTTCCAGTTTCATTGCCCCGGGCAAAAAAACAAACACAAGAATCTACAAGGATATTTTAAAAGATGTAGAAAAACATGGACAGGCGTTCTCGAATTTAAAGAATGTCACGCATACTATTGGCCACAGACTAACCGGCTCAAAAAACGGTTCAGAAGCAGAGGCTTTTGCTTTAAAACTTTTCAAAGATTATGGGTATACCAATGCACAGTTTCTGCCTTTTGAGGTTAAATCATGGTCAAGAAACAAGGTAACTCTTGATATTGTACCAGACAATAGCGATATTTTCAGGGAAGTTAAAGTAGTTAGCCTGGCACATTCACCGCTCTCTGCCAATTTATCTGCTCCTATAGTAGATTGTAAAGATGGCCTTGAAAGTGATTTTGCCAAAGTACAGGATGATCTTAAGGGTAAATTTGCCCTTTTTAATGTGGATGTTCAATCTCCGGAAAATAAAGGCAAGAAAAATCTTCATAGATCAGAAAAGACGGCTTTTGCAATACAGCATGGAGCAGCCGGAGTAATTCTGGTTAATAAGGTCAAAGGAAATGTACTTCTGACGGGTACTGCTTCTGTTACCGGTGAACTTATTGACATTCCTGCTGTCTGCATCTCTTATGAAAGCGGCAGAGCCATAAGAAACTGGATCAAAGATGAAAAGCATATTCTTGCCCAGGTAGATATGCTTAACTACTACAGGCCTGTAAGACCCAGAAATGTAAGTGCCACCTATCCGGGTCTAAAAAAATATGAAAACGAAAAAATAGTAATTGGGGCACATTTAGATTCATGGGATTTGGCCCAAGGAGCCGTAGATAATGGACTTGGAGCGTTTTCAGTAATTGACATTGCCAGAGTATTTAAGACGCTAAAACTCAAAACAAAAAGGCCCATTGAGTTTGTTTTGTTTATGGGTGAAGAGCAAGGGCTATTGGGCTCAAAACAATATGTCAATCAGGCTAAAGCCTCAGGTGAAATTGACAAAATAGCTTTGATGGTAAACCTGGATATGCTGAACAATTGTAAAGGCTTTAATACTTTTGGCGATAGTGATCTTGCCGAAATTGCTCAGAGGGTAGGAAACGATATAAAGTCTGTAGATCCTGATTTTAAAAATCAGCATACCAGTCATGCAGGTCTGCATAGCGATCATCAGCCCTTTATGTTAAATGGCATTCCTATTTGTTCTCCTAACGGAGAGTTAAGTCAAAAAGCCATTGACTGTTATCATGCTGATTGTGACAGTTTTGATCTAATCAATGAGTCTGAAATCAACAAAAATGTAAAATACACGGCCATGCTTCTTTACGCTTTAGCGAATGCAGATAAACTACCTAAAAGGAAGTCAGATTTCGAAATCAGAGATTACTTGATCGCCCAAAATTTAAAAAAGGAGTTGATCATAGGGAAAGACTGGCGTTGGGCTGAGTAAGTTTTCATTTCTTGGCAATATTCCTGTATTTTGCCACACCTTTAACCAAAGAAAAACACAATTTTATGCTTGCAACCACTTTTGGAGCAGCCGTTTACGGTGTAGACGCCACCTTGATCACCGTAGAAATAAGTTTAATCAAAGGAGCTGGTATTAGTGTAGTCGGTCTGCCAGACAATGC
Organism: Cytophagales bacterium; assembly: GCA_024742395.1. Taxonomy (GTDB): domain Bacteria; phylum Bacteroidota; class Bacteroidia; order Cytophagales; family Spirosomataceae; genus Jiulongibacter. The sequence goes on along the minus strand of JANSYO010000106.1, from coordinate 5,584 downwards.
CGTAAAAGAAAGTCTTCAGAGAATTGATGCCGCACTAAAAAATGAAGGCTTTACACAAGACAGGAAGAAAACAGTCATTAATCTTGCCCCGGCAGATATAAGAAAAGAAGGCTCATCTTATGATCTTCCTATTGCTATTTGTTTAATCACTACTTCCTGCGGCGAAGTTTATTCGAAAGATATTTCAGACTATGTAATCTTAGGTGAACTAGCTTTGGATGGAGCATTAAGACCCATCAAAGGTGTTTTACCAGTGGCCATAGAAGCCCGAAATCAAGGTAAAAAAGGGTTTATTCTTCCTAAAGAAAATGCTGCCGAGGCTTCTATTGTTAACAATTTAGATGTAATAGGTGTGAGTACCCTCAGAGAGGCCATTGATTTTTTGACGGGTAGAATTGAAATCAAACCATTGATCTCTGATACCCGCGATATCTTTTATCATACTGTCAATAATTATGAAGCCGATTTCTCTCATGTGCAGGGTCAGGAAAACATCAAAAGAGCTTTAGAGATTGCCGCAGCTGGCGGACATAATGCGATCATGATTGGCCCTCCTGGTGCCGGAAAAACGATGCTGGCGAAAAGGCTGCCCTCTATTTTGCCACCACTAACTCTGGCAGAGGCTTTAGAAACCACAAAAATTCATTCAGTAGCCGGCAAATTGGGCGGCCAGGCAACTTTAATTTCAAGGAGACCATTCAGAAACCCGCATCACACCATTTCTGATGCAGCTCTGGTGGGAGGTGGAAGTTTCCCGCAGCCGGGTGAGATTTCTTTGTCGCATAATGGTGTATTGTTCTTAGATGAATTACCCGAGTTTAAACGAACAGTACTGGAAGTTATGCGTCAGCCGCTGGAAGAAAGAAAAGTGAGTATTTCCAGAACCCGTCTTTCTGTAGAATTTCCGTCAAGTTTTATGCTTATAGCCAGTATGAATCCTTGCCCTTGTGGATATTATAACCACCCGGATAAAGAATGTACCTGCCCTCCGGGAGCTGTAGAAAAGTACCTTAACAGAGTTTCGGGTCCACTTTTAGACAGAATTGACCTGCATGTAGAGGTTACCCCGGTGAGTTTTGATCAGATTTCTTCTACCAGAAAAAACGAGAGCTCAGAAGATATTAGAAAAAGAGTGGTGAAAGCCAGAGAAATACAAATAGAGCGATTTAAAAACTACCCTGATATTCATTCAAATGCCATGATGCCTGCAGAAATGGTCAAAGAAGTTTGCCAGATAAGTGACCCAGGAAAGGCCTTACTTAAAAAAGCTATGGAACGTCTTGGCTTATCAGCCAGAGCTTATGACAGAATATTAAAAGTAAGCCGCACCATCGCTGACTTAGCCGGAACAGAAGACATTAGAAACGAGCAATTAGCTGAAGCCATCCAGTACCGTAGTTTGGATAGGGATAATTGGGCGGGGTGAGTATAATTTGCAGTTTTTAAGAAAGTGACACGGCTTATCTCATTTGAGTTTAGCCGTGTCATAATGTCAATGATTATTTTATAAAATCAAAACACCCTTTGAAATAAAGGCAATTTTTCTCTGCTGAGAGCTAGCAGGAAACCCGCAACATACTTTTTATCTTCTTCTCTGGATGTGGTGAAAGACGTAGAATCATTTAAACTAAACTGCACCACATCATAATTCACGTAAGAATCATTATATGTGCAAAAATTATAATATCTAAATGAATTTGCTACTGAATCCATTTTACTGGTTGGCTTTGATTGAACTGCAATCTGCAAGGAGCCACAACCTGTCTTCGAAAAAGCAGGCATGTCAACATAATAATGATCTGTCTTGCCTTTGGCAGATATCATTTCATATGTCACTATATCAATAAATTCCTTTGTCTTTTCCAAAGAATCTTGAGGCAGCCCAGACTCCTGGCAAATCTGGTCTGCCAACGAAATCTTTACTCTATAAATTTCCTGGTCCGTATTATTGCTAATCTTTATGTAAGGGTAGCAATGCCGAGGCCCCTCCTTCTTCTGACAAGAAAGAAGGGTGATGAAGATAAATAATAGTACAAGTTTTATTGTTCCCATAATAAATTATTTGGAAAGTTAGCAATTTGGCTAATATCTGTAATTGGGGAATTTAAAATTGCCCCAGAAAAGGCGGCCCAATTATCTACGGCACTACTTAAACCTGAAGCACTGTAATAAGAGTATAGATCATAAAAATGTAGACTTCGCTCATTATTGTGTAGGTCAATTGCATCCGCAAGATCAGAATTACATGAGTTAACTTCGTGCGATGCACAAAAACCTCTTGTTAATTCAATTCTTCTTGATTTCCCACAATAAGGGTAAAAGCCATTTTTTGCCGTCAAACATGCCCAAACACCATGTCGGTAAGCATCAGCCTTCCCTGACCCATCAGATCCAGGAAATCTGTACTGCTGTAAGTCAAAACTTGCATTTTTGGCGGCCAACAATCCCGCCCAATTCATCCAAAAGCTGTGAGCCAAATAATAACTAAGTTCTGGATTGATAGATGTATCACAATCTGTTTTCAAAATTCTGCCTTTCTTTGAATGCATATTTTCCGAAAAGTCTTTATCTTCTAATTGAGATAATAATGTTGCAATTTCAAACCCCATAAGCTTATTAATATAATCAACAATAATTGACTCATTTTGCTTAAGCTCTTCTAGTTTTAATAATGGGAAATATCTTTTGAAATTCTCCAAATTATATTCATCCGATAATTTATATTTTCCCCTAACGCTTTTCGTGATTTCAAGGATTGTCTTCCCCGTAGACCCATTAATTTTAATCCCATTGGAGTTTGGAGGAAGAAGAGAAATAGTCAGTAAATCTATTCCCTCATATTCAAGGATTTCTAAAGGATAATTGGCGGGTAACATAGCATTTATTCCCCTAAATTTGACCTTTATCAATTCCTCAGGTTCTTCATCAATTTCCAAATAATCTACCTCGGTTGATTCAACACTAACTATTGGTTCAACACTATTTTGATTACAGGATGTGAAAATTAATAAACTCAAAATAATTTTTTTCATCATTAATTATATTTAAAAAATTTCATGCATCACCATATCGGGCGTTCAGCGAAATTCTCTTTTCAGTCAGTATTGAATTTTCCTAATTCCGGTTCAAGGTGACGATCTCGTGAGATTATTATAATGAAATTCGATGCTTATCTTAATTTTCACTCAAATTGATAGGTTAAACCAATTATTAATTGTGCCGGCCTTACATTTAAAAACTGGACAGACTGGTAGCTCTGGTTTAAATAATAAGTTACAATTTGGTTAGAATTAAAAATATTTGAGCAAATGAGATTGAAATTAAGATTTGGTTTATAGGAATAATTGGCTTTAAAATCACAAAAAAGGTAGGAATTCATATTTTCATTGAACTTGATAAGTTCATAGAAACCAGTACCAGCGACATTTAATCTTTTAAATACCTTATAATTTAACGATAAAGTATTTCTAATACTTTGAGACTCCAATGTTGCCTCACTGTAATCAGGCTTACTTTTACTTAAACTCATTTTAAATGAGTAATCAACTGTAAGATTGCTTATTAATTCATTATTCAGTTGCATTTCCATGGTATTATTCCCAGCGTCAATTCCTGTTTCTATTCCATTAATAAGCTGGCTATAAACTTGCTGACCCAATGTATAATTTATCTTTACTTGGCTCTTTATCTCACTAAATCTTTTGTGGAAGGAGGTTTGCCAATAAGAATTATATGACAAATTTGATTTCTCAAGAAAGTAGTTCCTCAATATTTCGCCTGATTCGAACATAGTTCCTGCCATTAATTGGTGGGTACTTCTTATTCTTCTAAACGATGTATTGAGAAAAAATAGATTGATGTAATCACTATAATTAAGGGAAACAGAACTTGAAATATTTCTACTAATATTTTGAAGCCCTGGGTTTTGACTTACAATACTTGGATTTACAAAGATTTTTGCTGAATACATATCTTGAATACTTCCAAAATCATTGGTTACAGAACCATCAAATGAAAAATTTAACTTAGAATTGAAGTTACTTTTCATATAAATCAAAGGTTCTAAAGCATTGACTTTCCTTGAAATTTCTATCGAATTATATCTATCTCTTATTTCAAAATTATATCTGTTAAAACCGATCTGAAATCTTATTAAAGTCCTTAATTTTTTCAGCTCAACTTTTGACAAATATTCAGCATTCCTTTTTTTCCAATGGAGGTCATTAATACCGATTTGATTAAGATTTGATTGCGAACTTAATCCTTGATTTTCGTTGAGAATGGTGAGTCTATTTGAAAAGGTTACATCTTTCTTCCTAACTAAATGAGTTACAGTTTGAAGGCTTTGGAATTGAGGATTATTGTAGTTCTGCGTTACACGCTCTGAATCCACCCACTCTTTATATATGAAAGTTTCTTTTGGTACAAAAATTAAATACTGCTGGTTTTTTGATATAGTTAAATTTGAAAATAACTCCATACTTTGAACCTTTCCAAAAGGTTTAACCAAATGCAAAGAATTTCTTAATCGTTGAAACCTCTGATCTAATTCAGAGGTACGTTGACTCAAAATGCTTTCTTCCCAATTCCCTGATAAACTTTTAGAATCAAGCCAAGAAATTTTCGCATCCAAGAAGCTCTTTTCTGTATTCCTATTCAGCTCAAGTCTAGTTTCAATTCTCCTGAGATTCTCACCAACCTTATGGTATGTATTCCATTTCGAAGTTTCAAATTCGCTAATGAAGCTATTAATCTGGTTATGCAAGCTCAAAGAATCATTACTCTGTATGCCGAACACATTTAACTTCAACTGGAATGCTCGAGGCAGCTTCTTCAAAGAACTAAATCCTTCAGAAAAGTTGTTGCTGCTTGGTAATCTATTCTCTGAAATTGATAAGGAACTATTCAATCTTGACTCTAGCAGATCCAGACGGTCTGGGCTAAGTTTTCCAGACATTGCCTCTGTTAATAAATCCTTTTCTATGGCGGTTACTGTTATCTTATTTCCAACGGTGTTGTAATTTGTCACATTAATCATTTGAAAATCCTTCTTAAAAACCATTGGGGTAGCTTCTAACTCACCATTATTCAGCTTTGGAGAGGCGAATAATTTAAGTAATCCTGTGAAAGTCACATTATCTTTTAAGTTTATATCTATTCCGGCACTTTCACTAAAGTTTAGATTACGTAGAGCCTGTATGGGCTGATGATTTTTATATACACTTATATTATTGACTACCTCAGCAGGAAGATGATTAGAAGCTAGGCTATACTTCCCATCCAAAAGATTAAGCCCATTTATATAAAACCTATTTATAGGTTTTCCTTCAAAAAGAATCCTGCCATCTTCATTGACATCTACTCCGGGAAGCCTTTTTAGAACATCGGCAATTACTTGGTCGCCCTCTTTTCTAAACTCTGACAATCGGTAAACAAGTGTATCTCCTAACTCTTCAATTGGCATTGTCTTAATTACTACTTCTTTTAAAAGAGTTTCATCCTCTTCCATCCAAATAGTAAGCTCTTGGCCTTTTAAAGCGGCTCTCCTCACACTCTTGTAACCAATAAAAGAAGCATTCAAGGT
>JANSYO010000135.1 GCA_024742395.1 Cytophagales bacterium | reverse complement strand
GTCATTAGCCGCAGTTGGTGTAGGTAATGCATTGACCGTCGCACTGGTAGTTGCTGTTGAAGTACAACCCGAGGCATTTGTCACCGTCACTGTGTACACTCCAGACATGGCTGTGGTAGCGTTCGTTCTACTTGGGTTTTGCGAAGTAGAGCTGAAACTATTCGGACCTGACCAGTTGTAGCTTGATCCTCCAGAAGAAGTCAAATTAATTGTTTGTCCTACACAAACCGGTGAATTGCTTGCGGCAGTCGCAACTGGTAAATCGTTGACAACAACCGCGGTAGTTGCTGTAGCCGTGCAACCACTAATATTTGACACAGTAACTGTATAAGTCCCTGCCATGGCAACGGTGGCATTAGTTCTGCTTGGGTTTTGAGCACTTGAACTAAATCCTGCAGGACCTGACCAACTGTATCCAGCGTTTAAAGAAGTTGACAAATTGATAGTTTCTCCTACACAAACTGGAGTATTACTAGATGCTGTTGGGTTTGGACTAGGTAAAGCATTCACAGTTACACTTGTGGTGGCTGTTGAAGTACATCCATTGGCATTTGTAACCGTAACTGTATAAGTACCACTCATTAATACAGATGCAGAATTCCTAGAAGGATTTTGCATACTAGAGGAATATAGAAGAGGGCCTGCCCAACTGTAGCTTGTTCCACCGGAGGATGTAAGATTTAAAGTCTCACCAGCACAAATTGGCGAATTACTTCCCGCCGTTGCAACAGGTAAATTGTTTACAACCACTGCGGTAGTGGCCGTGGAAGTACAACCATTAGCATTTGTAACGGTAACAGTGTAAGTTCCTGCCATTGCAGTCGTTGCATTGTTTCTACTTGGGTTCTGTGAAGTAGAGCTGAAACTATTTGGGCCAGCCCAACTGTAGCCAGTACCACCAGATGATGTTAAATTGATGGATTGACCTACACATACAGTAGAATTGCTAGAAGCAGTTGCGTTTGGTAAGGAATTTAGTACCACGTTTGTCGTGGCAGTAGAGGTACAACCTGCTGCATTCGTTACAGTTACAGTATAAATCCCTGCCATACCTGAAGTAGCAATACTTCTACTTGGGTTTTGTGAAGTAGAGCTGAAACTATTTGGGCCTGACCAGTTGTAGCTTGAACCTCCTGAAGAAGTTAAATTAATTGTTTGCCCCAAGCAAACGGGTGAATTACTATTCGCTGCAGCATTTGGTAAAGCACTAATACTCACATTTGTTGTGGCAGTGACAGAACACCCAAAATTATTACCCACGGTAACTGTATATACGCCCGAAGCAGCTGATGACGCATTTGTAATTGAAGGAGTTCTACTTCCACTACTAAAGCCATTAGGGCCACTCCAGCTATAATTTACACCGTTAATACCCGTTTCATTAAAATTGATAGTACCGCCTACACACACCGGTGAATTTGTAGAAGGAACTGCGGTAGGATAAGCGGTACCCCTAACGCCAAAATTTCTACCACCTACATCTGAAGTGGTAGCCGCTATGTTAATGGAACCATTTGGAGAACCATCTGCCTCAGTGACATGTGCCCATGAGCTTGGTATACCTTGAGTTGGAGGATTATTGCCGACCGTACCCGGCTGCGTCCTAAGTAAAACTTGATACGGCTGATTACCAATCTGATTTGTAAAATTGTAATTTCCACCTGAAATTGCCTGGGAAGCAACGACTTTCCCGGTTGTGGTATTTACAAGTATTGCGTAAAGCTGCGAGCCAGAAAGACTACTGATAAGTGAACCTGAACCATTTATTTCACAATCGTTCCTTACAGAACCTGCAATATCAATTATGGATGGACAACAAAAATCAAAGGTTGTAAAACCTATGGCCTGCTGTGTTGGGTTAGCAATTTGCGGCCCGGCTTCGTAAAGAATATCAATAGATTTAATTGCAGTGGAGGATTTTATCGTTACCCACCCTCTTTGATCAGTCTCTGAAAGGCCATTATTAGTTGTTGCAATTGCCGTTTGATTGTTCGTACCTGAAAGACTTATGTACGTATTAGCATAAAGCTCTAAGGTTACGGGAACATTATTTCCATAAATATCTTTTGCAGTAACAGTTATTTTATCTTGAAATGGTGATCCTGATACATAATCCATATCAACAACTGTAAGATCATTTAGAATTACAGGATAATCAAACGTGAAATTTGTATTGACTGTATTGCCAGGAGAATAACTGCTGCTTCCACCTCCTCCATCTGCATTATCTAGAGTTATGGACAAAACCTGATTTCCATAAATTCCATCTGTACCTGATCGGATTCTGTCATAAACAGTTCCGTTCACCTCAGTTATGGTAGTTGTAAAGTTGAAACTGCTAATGCTACCTGCATTTGTACATCCAGTAACCTGATCTGTCACCGCTGCTGGAGGGCCGCCTGCAGTACTGTAGGTCGGTATAACTGTCTGAGTTCCAGAACCTGCAGCATTCCATGTAATGGAATTACTGCCAGCTACACACTGACCGTAGCCCTTGTTTTCGACCGAAAGGATCAAAATTACAAAAGCGATTAAAGTATGTACGAATTTAATTTTGGAAAGTATCTTCACGTTGATTCTATAGATAATTCATCTATTAATTATCCAAAAAGCATACCAAAGTGAAGACGTATATTGAGAAGACATGCTCAAAAAAAAAGCCTTCCCGAAATTCGAGAAGGCAAAAAGCTATATATCAACTGTTTAAGAATCCAATATTCTAAACAATTATTTTAAAATATTTATTGAGTGCGTTCAAAGATCCTTTACTTTGAAACCACCTTTAGTCTTAAATAATCAACCTTTTCAGGAGAAGATATTGCATCAATTTTTATAGGGTCAACACCCTTTTGTTGAAGCAATCTTTTCAAATAAAAAGCTCTTTTTATGCCTACCTGTGAACTACCCCCAGCATGTCTACCTTTTATTTGAATTTGGAAACGTGGGTTTCTTTTAAATTCAGTAAATAAACTATCAATCAGTGGATTATTTGGGTTAGACAGTTCTACCGAATCAGCTGTAAAACTAAAGGATTCAACATCAAACTCAGCATTAGCATCCGTTAAGTTTGCAGCCATTACATTTCTGAATGTAGTAATTGCAGGATCCTCGCTAACTACAACTGAATCAGCCAACTGTAAGGCCTCTATTGCTAAACTATCCGCAATTAAATCCTCCTCCACAATTGCTGTTTCTGCACCAGACTCCCCGCCAAAAAGTTCTTCTCGGGAGTCGTAAATAAAGTACCCCAAAGCAGCGGCTAAAATAATGGCTCCTATAATTATCAGAGGTTTGGTATAAGAAGTACCTTCTTCCTCATAATCGTAAGTAACTTCCTCTTCCTGAATGGTTTCGTTTGCCGGATCAGAAGGAGATTCTACACGTGATTCAGCCTTTCTTTTCTTTTCTTTTTCCTCTACCGTACGGGCATAGCTTAACTTCATGGTCCGGAGTTCATGCATTCCCATAGCTGGAATCATCTTTTCAACTAAACTCTCAGGAGCATTCTCAAATAGAGGATCTCGATGATCTTTTAAATAATTCATCAGTTCCTCTTTGGTCATACCTTCGTTAAGCTTATCTGCCAAAAATCTGACAATCAAACTATTGACAAACCCAGAATATTTTGCGGTCTCCTCTTTGCTTGTAGAATTATTACGAACAACTAAAGACAATAGTTGACTTTTAAAAGAAGGGAATATCTGACTCAGGGTTTTTTCTCCAGTAGCCACAAATTCCACCAGACTTTTCTCATTTGAAAGTATTTTGCTTAACTCTTCTCCTTCAAAATTTGCACTGTTAATTTTTCTGATTTGGTTTACTAACAATCCCGTGCTCATGTCACTGTTAGCCCTTCTGATTAAACCCGCCAGCATAATGTAAAAAACCGCATAAATCCCCCCTTCTGCATCCCCTAAATTCCTATCTGAGAGTTTCTTTAACCTTTCTATTACCTCTTCATTTAGTGTGCCTTCAAACTTTTCAAACAATGTCATGTCGGTTTATCTTTTATCTAATTGCAAATCCAATTGCAAAACAACAAAAAAAAGAAGTATTTGCATCTAAATATGCTTATTAATTCAACCCCACTATAATTTAAAATGGCAGCCTCAGAAGACAAAAACAGAAGAAGTCAAAACTGGTTTGGTAAAGAAGGAAAAGATGGTTTTATATACCGAAGCTGGATCAAAAATCAGGGCTATCCCGCTCATCAGTTTAAAGGAAAACCCGTTATAGGAATATGTAATACATGGTCAGAAGTAACTCCATGCAACGGTCACTTTAGGGAATTGGCCCAATTTGTAAAAAACGGAGTTTATGAAGCCGGTGGTTTTCCTTTAGAATTCCCTGTAATGTCTTTAGGCGAAACCATTGTAAGGCCAACGGCCATGTTATACAGAAACCTGGCTGCTATGACAGTAGAAGAGAGTATCAGAGCCAATCCTTTTGATGCCGTGGTCTTACTGACTGGTTGCGACAAAACCACACCTTCATTAGTTATGGGAGCTGCAAGTGTAGATTTACCCACTATTGTACTTTCTGGCGGCCCAATGCTCAATGGAAAATTCAGAGGTAAAGACATAGGTTCAGGAACTGACGTTTGGCGTTTTGATGCGGATGTAAAAGCTGGCAAAATGACTCTTGAAGAAATGGAAGAAGCGGAAGCTTGTATGAGCAGGAGTATTGGACATTGTAACACTATGGGAACTGCCTCTACAATGGCCACTATGGTAGAAGCACTTGGACTTACTTTGCCTGGCGTTTCTTCAATCCCCGCGGCAGATTCAAGAAAGAAGATGATGGCCCATATGACGGGTATGCGAGCCGTAGAAATGGTAGAAGAAAATCTATCCATCTCAAAAATACTTACCAGACCTGCCTTTGAAAATGCTATTAAAGTCAACTCTGCAGTCGGTGGTTCTACCAATTTCGTTCTTCACCTGCTTGCCATTGCTAAACGCATGGAGATAGATTTAACTTTAGAGGATTTTGATATTCACGGTTCAAAAATCCCTTTCCTGCTAAACCTTATGCCATCAGGCAAGTACTTGATGGAAGACTATTACTACGCAGGTGGAATTCAGGTTATCCTTAAGGAATTAGGAGAACATCTTAGCCGCGAAGCCATCACTGTGAACGGAAAATCACTTTCTGAGAACTCAGAGAAGGCCAGAAACTGGAATACTGATGTCATAAGACCTATTACAGACCCAATACTTAAAGAAGGTGGAATTACAGTAGTAAAAGGTAATTTATGCTCAAAGGGAGCAGTAATAAAAGTCTCCGCAGCTTCTCCCGAATTATTAAAACATAAAGGAAGAGCAGTGGTTTTTGAAACCATTGAAGATTACCATGCCCGTGTTGATGATCCTGATCTGGACATTGACGAAACATGTGTGATGGTACTAAAAAATGTAGGTCCAAAAGGCTATCCAGGCATGCCTGAAGTAGGCAACATGGCACTGCCAAAGAAAATCCTTCAAAAGGGCATTACAGACATGGTACGTATTTCAGATGGCAGAATGAGCGGAACCGCCTACGGAACTGTATTTCTTCACGCCTCACCTGAATCTGCATTAGGAAGCCCTCTGGCTTTAGTAGAAAATGGTGATATTATTGAATGTGATGTTGCAGCTAAAACTATTCATCTGCACGTAAGCGATGAAGAACTAGCCAAGAGACGTGAAAAGTGGGAGCCAATTGACCTCGGTTTTGACCGTGGCTACATAAAACTTTATATAGATACTGTAAATCAAGCACATGAAGGAGCTGATATGGATTTCCTACAAGGAAAATCAGGAAATATTGTAAACCGGGAGTCTCATTAAGGAGTTTACGTATATCGCTATTGGCTTATCATTTTTTCTGCTTATTTTTAGGGAACCTTAATCCCTAAAGAATACTTCAATGCAGTTTCGTACCGAAATTGAAGAGAGTACTTACCCTTTTAGAATAAATCAAAAAGACAAAGTACTCTCCATAGGATCATGCTTTGCCAACAGGATTGGACAGTATTTCACCGAGAACAAGATGAACTGTCTGTCTAATCCTTATGGCGTTATCTATAATCCGATTTCTGTTTTTCGTTTGTTAAGCCAAAGCTTAACAGAGCAGCCTATTCTGCCAAACTATTTAACAGAAAGAGACGGAAGGTGGTATCACTATGATTTCCATTCAATGTACTCCAATGAACAGAAAGATCTTCTTTCAGAGGAACTTAATCTTGTTCATAAAGATGTAAGAGGATTCATTAGAAAAGCCGATTACTTAATTATAACCCTCGGAACGGCATTTGTGCATCGAATCAGGTCTAGTCAGCACATAGTCGCTAATTGCCACAAGAAGCCGTCTAATATCTTTGAACGAGATTTACTAACTCAAAAAGAGATTGGAATTCGTTTCAGACAATTCTATGAAAACCTGAAAATGGTTAATCCTAAAATCAAAATCATTTTTACGGTAAGTCCGGTGAGGCACATAAAGGATACTTTGCAAGGCAATAATTTGAGTAAGAGTCTGTTACGACTCGCCTGTCATTACTTTTGCATTGATTTTAAAGATGTTTATTATTTTCCTGCCTATGAAATATTAATGGATGATCTCAGGGATTACAGGTATTACGAAACTGATATGATTCATGTTAATGAAGCAGGTCAAAACTATGTCATTGAGCATTTTAGAAAATCTGCTTTTTCAGAGAATCTAAACACGTTTATAGATCAATGGCAACAGGTGAGAAATCAATTACGACACAAACCTTTCAATGCAGAATCTGAAAATCATCAGTTATTTTTGAAGAAACTGCTGCTAAAATTAGAAGATATGGATGGCTCTATAGATTTGCAAAAGGAAAAGGAGCTGGTAAAAGCCCAACTTCTGTAGAAATTGTAAACTTTATTGGAGGGCTTCATGTTCTTTACGTTAATTGAACAAAACCCCTTTTTACCTTGGCAATAAGCAAAGAAAGCGTCCTAAAGGCCCTTAGTACTGTTGAAGAGCCTGATCTTAAGAAAGATTTGGTGAGCTTGAATATGATCAAAGACATTGATATTCAAGGCAATGAAATCACCTTCACTGTTGTTCTTACTACTCCGGCCTGCCCTCTGAAAGAAGTCATTAAAAACAGGTGTAATGAGGCTTTAGAATCTCATTTGGGTAAAGATATCGTAGTTGTCATAAATATGACAGCAGAAGTTACCACCATAAGAAACAGCTCACCACAACTCCCTGGTGTAAAAAATATAATCGCTATTTCTTCAGGAAAAGGTGGTGTAGGAAAATCTACAGTAACCGCTAATTTAGCCCTGGCACTAAAAAAAGCAGGTGCAAAAGTTGGAATTATTGATGCAGATATTTTTGGGCCATCCATTCCAATGATGTTTGGAGCAGAGGATGTTCAGCCACTAATTTCTCCTAAAGATGGAAAGAATATGATCCATCCTGTTATTCAGTTTGGAATCAAAATGATTTCTATAGGTTTTCTTACTCCGGCAGATAACGCGGTGGTTTGGCGAGGACCAATGGCCAGTCAGGCACTTCGCCAGTTTTTTGGCGACGTAGACTGGGGAGAATTAGATTATTTGCTAATTGACTTACCACCCGGTACCAGCGATATCCACCTTTCGTTGGTTCAAACTGTACCTGTTACAGGTGCTGTTATAGTAACTACTCCTCAGAAGGTTGCAGTAGCAGATGCCACCAAGGGATTATCAATGTTTAGACAGCCTCAAATTAACGTTCCTATCCTGGGAGTCGTTGAAAATATGGCCTACTTTACTCCTGAAGAACTCCCTGATAATAAGTATTATATATTCGGTAAGGATGGTGGAAAAGAGCTGGCTAAGAAATTTGACACTGCTTTTCTGGGTGAAATTCCTATTGTACAAGGTATTAGAGAAGGAGGGGATTCTGGCAGACCTTTAATGATGGATGAAGACCATCCTACCTCTCAGGCCTTTAAAGACACTGCTGAGAAATTAGCACAACAGCTGGCTATCAGAAATGCTTCAGCACCAAATACTCAGCGAGTTCAGGTGTCCTGAAATTAGGTTTTTCGTTTTGGCGAAGTTACTTTTGTTTAACAATTAAAGAAATTAAAATGAGTTCTCTCAAAGAGCGTATTGAAGCCGCATTAGATAGTGTAAGACCTTATCTTGAAGCAGACGGAGGAAACGTAAATGTGGCAGAAATCACTGAAGATGGTATTGTGAGATTAGAGCTTACAGGTGCTTGCGGTAGCTGCCCTATGTCTACTATGACCTTTAAGGCGGGCTTAGAAGAAGCCATTCTTAAGGCTGTACCGGAAGTAAAAAAAGTGGAAGCTTTAAACCTTACCACCGCTCCATAAATATCAGACATTTGTCAAATAAAAAAGCTACTTGAAATCT
>JANSYO010000008.1 GCA_024742395.1 Cytophagales bacterium | reverse complement strand
GCTCGCCCAATTCAATCTCCTTGACAACATTCAATTTAAAAGCATAACTGTAGTCTTTTTGCGTTCGCTTAACATACTGATTCTCTTCTTGTTCTTTCATAACATTACTTTTAGTGTAACGCTATTTTAGGACGAGACATATTTAAGATATTAGAGCCCTCTCAGCCTTGAGAAGGCTTTTTTATTGGCATGTAGTATTAGCGTAGATAGGATTATAATGGCTCCCACATAAAACCTCCAGTCCATCTTCTCTGATTCACCAAATACGAGCCAAGCCATTATCATCCCGTATATGGGCTCCATGTTCACAGCTAAATTAACTGTGAACGCCGTAAACCTCTTTAATAGGTTTACTACCACCAAATAGGGCAAAACGGTACATATCAGTGCCAAAATGAAAATGTAAGCCCTATCTGAAACAGAAGGAAGCGTTTTGAGTAAAGACCCTTCTGAAAAAACAGGTAATAAGGCCAAAGACACTACAAAAGCCCCCAGAAGTTCTACAGTGTTTATTGAAAGTGAACTCCACCTGGCGGCTAAATGTCTATTGCCTACTGAATAAACAGAAGAAAGAAAGCCTGCAATTAGGCCTAAAATTATTCCTTCGGTATGGTGCGGAGCAGAATTGAATATAATGGATGTACCAAGTACGACTAAACCTCCTAAAACCAACTCAAAGACCGATATTCGCTTTGAAGAAGTTATGGGTTCCAGAATACTGGTAAAGAAAGCCGTTGTTGAAAAAGTGACCAGACTTACAGAAACGTTGGCGAGTTTGGCAGAGCCAAAGAAGCAAAGCCAGTGTACACCTAAAACAGCCCCTATAAGAAGCATTTTCCAAAAAACAGACAATGGTAACCTTTCTCCTCTGAAAAAGAAAATTAGCCCAAAAACTGCCGAGGCAATGAATGTTCTGAAAATAACTAATTCTAGAGCAGGTAAAGTAATCAACTTACCCAAAATAGCCGTTAATCCCAGCAAGACTACCACCAGATGTAGCTTTAAGTAGTCTTTTAAATTTTGCTGATCAGTGGTCATTTTATCTGAATAGTTCAGACAAATCTAATCATTAGACCTTTTTCTTATCGTCCTTTTTCAATAAGATTCTTTGCTTCATGTTAATCCACTTTTCATAAAGCGATGATTCCCTGACAAATTCCCACTTGGTATCCTTACGCTCTACCCTGTCTTCTTTTTTTGCATGGTACTTCATACCTGTGCATAGGCAATGAGCTCTATTGGTTCTGGTAAGAATATCATAATTGACGCAAGTCTGGCAGCCTTTCCAGAATTCATCATCTTTAGGGAGCTCGCTGAAAGATACGGGCTCATAACCTAATTCAGAATTTATTTTCATCACAGCCATACTTGTAGTAAGTCCTACAATATTCGACTGCGGGTATTTCTCTCTCGATAGGCGAAAGGCTTTCGCTTTAATAGCCGTAGCCACGCCGCTTTTCCTGTAATCAGGATGCACAATAAGACCGGAGTTAGCCACAAAACGGCCATGCTCCCAGGTCTCTATATAGCAAAAGCCTACCCACTCACCACTTTTAGTAGTAGCAATGATAGCTTTGCCTTCAAGCATCTTTTTTGAGATATATTCAGGGCTTCTTTGGGCAATTCCCGTACCACGAGCTTTTGCACTAGATGCCATCTCATCAGTAATAGTTACTGAATAGCTTTGATGCTCTTCTGTAGCTACCTGAATAATAAAGTCCTTGTAAACTGTTTTTTTTATTGCACTCATCGTCGTTTGTGAGGGAAACCCTCTCGTCAGGAGACGCTGTATCCTTAAATGATTAAATAAATTGAAAAAGTAGTAGAGGCCTACCCCTTGGGCAGAAATCTTATTGGGTCCTTGCGGACCTCATTCGTCGGGTTGGCGATATGGGGAGAAAAACGCTTTTCATTTCCTTAAACGGTGCAAAGATATGGGCAATTCAATCATATGACACATTCTGAGCATTTATTTTATTCTCTACCTTCTGTTATCTATATTTTCTAACATGCTTAAATAGCTATCAAATCTGCTTTCGGCAATCCCCCCATCTACAACTGCCTGTTTAACAGCACATTTAGGTTCATTCACATGTAAACAATTATGAAACTTACATTCTGACATTAATTCTCGTATTTCAGGGAAATAATGACCTATTTCTTCATTTTCCATTTCCATAAGCCCTAATTCCTTAATGCCGGGGCTATCGATAATGAACGTTTCTGGTTCAGCTTCATACATTTCAGCAAAAGTAGTGGTATGCACACCTTTGTTAGCAAATTTAGAAACCTCTGATGTTTGCAAGTCCAATTCAGGAATTAACTGATTGATAAGTTTTGATTTACCCACCCCTGAATGTCCCGAAAAAAGCGAGGTCTTTTCATGAATTAACTCTTTAATCTGGTCAATATTGCTTCCTTTGAGTGCAGAAACACTTAAACATTGATAACCCAGAGATTCATAGAGTGCCATCAATTCATTTTGATATGCCTCAGTTTCTTCCTCTAAAAGATCACTCTTATTAAACACTAAAACGGTGGGAATTCTAAAAGACTCTGAGCTTACTAAAAAGCGATCAATGAAGCCTAATGATGTTTTAGGAAAAGTTAAGGTTACCACAAGAATAGCCTGATCTAAATTGCAAGCCAACAGGTGACCATGACCCGTTTTATGAACCGATTTCCTGATGATATAATTCTCTCTGGGAAGAATGTCCGTTATGATGCCATTAGAGTCTGCGGTGTCTTCAATTGTGTACTTTACAAAATCTCCAACAGCCAAAGGATTCGTCACTTTAAGACCTTTAATTTTAAACTTACCTTTCAGCCGACATTGAAGTAATTTCCCTTCAGAAGTTCTGACAGAATACCAAGATCCTGTAGACCGCCAAATGATCCCTTCATGTATAGTATTATTGCTCAAAATAATTTTATCAATTCTTGATACCCAGTACTTTCTGGCATAATAATTTCATTATCAAAATTGGGTTAAATACGCTTCATAGCCCAATAAAAGAGGGAAAATATAGACCAAAAAATAAATATTTTACCGTTAAATCAGTTTTTAAGTTTTTTTTAAGAATCAGTAAAACAAAAGAAGCGTAAATACAGTTATTTTAGTCGTATAGATTATCCATGTCACAGAAAAATTGTCACTTATGAAAAAGAGCCTGATTTACGGGTTAGCCACATTGGCGGTTGGTGTTTTGGTTGCTTCAATAGGAACTAAAAAAGACAAGCCTTCAAATGTACGCCCTGCTAGCAAATCATACTGGAAATAATGAAAAAACCGCATCGTTCACGGACTTCTTTCTAAAGCATAAGACTACAGGAAGAAGTCTTTTTTTTATTTAGGTTATTCTATATCCATTCTGATTCTCCATTCTTTTGGCAAATAGTTATTTGCCCGGTTTCCGATAATCTTTATCCAGCCCAGGCCTAGCCCATTGTACGTAACAAGTTTCCAGCCGTTTTCTATTTCTCCCTGATCAAAACTCTCCCGTTTTAAAAACCTTAGGGCATCCTCCCTCTCTAGCTCTAGCACCGGGAAGCTTTGGTTAACTTCTGTACTTAAAGCCAAAGAGTGTGAAGGGATAAAGTTTTCTTTCTTAAATAAACCAAGTTCAAAACCCGACGACCTTTTAGTCAATGCTCTTAAAACTGACGAATACTCATCAATTAAACCTGTAGGAATAGCTACCACTGTTTCATCTGGCTTCTCAAAAAACTCAAATTTGTTAAGATCAGCCAACCACTCTGTTAAGAACTCCTTCTTCTTAGTACTTAACCTATTCATTTTTAATTTGCCCCCTACATAGTCGGTATGGCCTTCTATTTTTTTCAAAATAGAAATAAAGAAGCCTTCTCCTTTTACCTTATGAGGATAAAACTGATAACCTCTTTCTTTGGCTTGAATTCCATGGAACTTTGAAATGTCAATCTTTTGCTCCTCAAAATCGCAGTTTTTAATGAACCAATTGACATTACCTTCGTTCTCCTTCTCATTGTAAGTACAGGTAGAGTATATCAGATGGCCATGAGGAGCTACCAGCATTGAAGCCGCTTCTAAGATTCTCTTTTGTCTGGCAGAGCAAGTATTTACCGCGTCTTCAGACCAATGTGAAGTTGCATTGGGATCCTTTCTGAACAAACCTTCTCCTGAACAAGGAGCATCTACTAAAACCAGATCAAAAAATCCTTCTAAATCGGCAAATTCCTCCGAGTCATGATTACTCACAATGACATTCGTGTATCCCCACTTCATTAAATTCTCTTTCAGGATACCCACTCTGCTCTTTATTACCTCATTAGCTACAAGCAAACTCTCCTCATTCAAGAGATCTGCCAATAGTGTCGTTTTCCCACCGGGAGCGGCACATAAATCTAGCACTCTTATTGATTTCGAGAAGTCTATATGTTGGCTAAGCACTGCTTTCAAAAACATGGAAGAGGCTTCCTGAACATAATATGCTCCTGCGTGAAAAGAAGGATCAAGAGTAAAAACCGGCCTTTCACTTAAATAGAAGGCATTTGAGCACCAAGGTACTGCCTCCTGTCTGTTCAAAGCCAAAGCGGTTTCTTTACGAGGATTAAGCCTTACTGAAATGGGAACATCCTGAGCCAGGGCATTTTCAAAGTCGTTAAACTCTGAGCCTAAATCCTGCTTCATTTTGGTTTCAAAATCTTTAGGTAACTCAGGCATCAATTGTCTCTTCGTGTAGTTGAATAATAGGCTTTTGAATCGCTACATTATTAGGATAGGAAACCATGTCCTTGTTTTCCAATTCTATTTGAATAGTGAAAAATGTAATGTCTTTCACTTCTCCAATTATCGAATTATCTCCATCCACTATCTTAATTTTAGAACCTATTTTAAAAGGGAAATTGAAGAATAATATGACCGAGGCAGTCATGTTGCTTAACATAGACCAGCTGGCAAAAAGTGCCACACCCGCCACAGCAAAAAAGGAGAAAAACACCTCTTTAAAAGAGAAATCCCAAATAAAACCTAATGCAACCAGTAAAAAGGCGGTTAAGGTGAAATTGAAAAATTTATTAATATACAAGGATCTTTCGCTTGCTAAATCATATTTATTGGAGTGCTTCCTTATTATTCTCCTTGCTATCTGCCTCAATACAAGAACAATTAGCACAATTATAAAAGTAGCTATGACTTCACTCAATGGACTTTTAGTAAATTCCATAAATTGCATACGCAAATAAAACTGTTATACCATTTGAGTTCGGTTTCAAATGAAGTCACAAAAATAACATGGTTTTAGACAAAAGCCGTTTTAAAATCTTTCAATAAAAGAAATTATGTCAAGAACTGAATCTAATATGATGCCCATAGGCACAAAAGCTCCGGACTTTTCTTTACCAGACACTGTATCAGGTAAGACTATTCGCCTGGCAGACGTAAAATCTGATATAGGTACTGTAGTGATGTTTATTTGTAATCATTGCAAGTATGTGAAGCATATTAACCCGGCCATTGTAGAAATAGTGAATAAATTTACACCTAAAGGTGTCTCTTTTATAGGTATTAGCTCAAATGACATTAAGAACTATCCTGAAGACTCACCTGAGGAGATGAAAGAAACCGCTAAAAAGTTAGGCTATTCATTTCCTTACTTGTACGACGAAAGCCAGGACGTAGCCAAGGCTTATGATGCTGCATGTACCCCTGATTTCTATGTATTTGATAAAGATCTAAAACTCGTTTACCGTGGAAGAATGGACGGCTCTACTCCTGGCAATGATGTGCCCCTAACAGGTGCAGATTTAAGAGGAGCACTAAGAGCTCTGGTAGCAGGAGAATTTATCTCCGAAATACAATATCCAAGCATGGGTTGCAATATTAAATGGAAAGAATCTTAAGCCTTAATCTATGTATTCATATTTACGCACAGACTCTACAAATGAGGATTTTGTCAAAATGGTTAAACTTTTGGACGAAGAATTGGCAGAAATTGATGGGGATGATCACGATTTTTATGCTCAATACAATAAAATAGATGCTATAAAAAATGCATTGGTGCTGTATGAGAACAAAACACCCTTTGGCTGCGGAGCATTCAAACCTTTTGATTCTGAAAGGGTAGAAATTAAAAGAATGTATGTGGTGCAATCAGCCAGAAACAGGGGTTTGGCCACTCAGATTCTCCTCAATCTTGAAAGCTGGGCAAAAGAACTTCAGTATAAGTTTGCGGTTCTAGAAACCGGCAAAAGACAACCTGATGCTATCAGGCTTTATGAGAAGAATGGCTATTCAATCATCACTAATTTTGGACAATATGCAGGTGTAGAAAACAGTGTTTGCTTTGAAAAAATGCTCTGAAAGTACTACTTAATCAGTTGGGCCAATTTTAAAGAAATATCGAGAAAAACGATTTTGGCTCGTACATTTCTATCAATATGGAATATGGCCTCATCTAATAGCTCTGTCATTTTGGATAGATTCCCTATGTTAAATACTTTAGCGAATTTCTGAACAAAGTCTAAAGCCGACTCCTCTAGCTTCACCATGTTTTCGTTACCTCCTGCCACAAGAAATATTTCTCTGAAAATAGTCAGAGCATATTCTAATATTTGTTTTTCCTGCTCTTTATTTAATGCATCAAATTCATCTGCCATTGGCACCAAATCAAGCACTTTAAAACCATAACAGTACCTCATCCAATTGGCAAACCAATCATGCAGATTGTCATTTTTTGACTGTGCAATTTCTAATGCTTTATGCATATTGCCATCAGCCAGCATGGCAATTTCTTTAGCCCTCACCGAGTCAATGCCCCGATTATAAAGGTTAACTGAAATCTCTTCATCTGTAAATTTCGGAATGGCAAACCGCTGTGTCCTTGAAATAATGGTAGTTAAAAGATTCTCTGAGTTATTGCATATCAAAAAGAAAAGTGTTTTCTCAGGAGGCTCTTCCAATACTTTAAGAATTGCATTGGCAGTAGAAATACTAAGATATTCGGGCAGCCATAAATAGATAAGCTTATAACCTCCTTCATATGACTTTAATGAAAGGTTCTGAATAAGTTTTCTAGCCTCCTCTACCGGTATATTCCCTTGCTTAATATTAATTTTCTCTAGCCAGTCAGTGCTGTTTTTGTATGGATGATCCAGCACAAATTCTCTCCATTCAGCCATAAAATTTTCAGAGAGCACCTTTTTCCCTCCTGCGGTGGGAAAAATAAAAGTAATATCGGGATGTATTAGCTTGTCTGTCTTTACACATGAAGAACACTCTCCACATGAATCTGTATCAGAAGGCTTTTCACAATTTAAAAATGAACCAAAAGCTAAAGCCAAAGCCAAATTCCCTGATCCTTCGGAACCATGAAAAAGCTGGGCATGAGCCACATGATTTTTCTTCACAGATTGAATCAAGGTGTTTTTCTGTGCCTCCAGACCATTGATGTCTCTAAATCGCATTCTATTTTTCTTCGTTTTTAGGTCGGTTTTCAAGAATAGATTGCAAGATCAACATATCCTCATCTGTAAGAGAAAGACCTCTTCTCTCCATGGTAGCATTAATCACTTCAATTGCTTTTTCAAAACGATAATTCTCGTATCCTTCTGCGGCTCCTCCCCAAGTAAAGGATTTTATCAGCTTTGACTGAAATCCTGCTCCGAAAACATTACAACTCACACCGACTATTGACCCCGTATTAAACATAGTACTTATACCTGCTTTACTAAAGTCTCCCATAAAAGTGCCACAGAAAACTTCACCTGTTGGAGACATCTCATTGGCGTGATAATCATATATTTTCACTTCAGAATAGTCGTTTTTCAAATTGGACGCATTGGTATTCGCTCCTAAATTACACCATTCTCCGATGTATGAATTACCTAAAAATCCATCATGAGCTTTGTTTGAGAAGCCGTGAAAAATAGTATTGCCTACTTCTCCACCTACTCTGCACACAGGTCCTAGAGTAGTGTTTTGCCTGATCTTTGCTCCATAGGCTACCTTTCCTTCTTCCCCAACAGAAGCAGGGCCAATAATTAAGGCCCCTTCCTGAACAATAGCATTTTTCCCAATATACACAGGACCTTCCTCTGCATTAATAATGGCTGCTTTAATAGAGACGCCTTCCTCTATAAAAATATTCTCTTTGCCATACACTCTGGTATGTGGATCAGTTATCTCGGCAGAAACCCTATCCTTTGTAATTTCTTCAAAATCAGCTGCAATCTCATGACCATTATGTAAAAACAAATCAGGCAAATGCTTAATAGCTACCACTTCTAAAGGATCTAACTCATGAATCACAGTTGCTTTGCCCAGCAATTCAGAAGTAAGTCTGCTTTCTGAAGCGTAGGCCACAATTTCAGGGCCTGAGGCAATCACTTCTCCTTGTTTTAAATTCTTAATCAATTCTACTAAAGCCGGAGTAGGTAGAAAGGTAGAATTTATATAGATATTATTTGAGGCTTTAACTTCCGGAAACTTACCTTTCAGGTAATCTACCGTATCAAAAGAGACCGTTGCTGAAAGTCTACGCTCCCATTTTTCTTTTATAGTGTGAATACCAACACGCAGCATCCCAATAGGCCTGGTGAGTGTTAGTGGCTTAAGATGACCTCTGAAGTCGGGATCTTCAATTAAAATAATGTTCATAAGAGACAAAAATAAACCCAAATTACGCCATTGCATAATCTGGGTTAAAAGAATATCAGTTTTATTTCTGTTAAGAAATCAGTGCATACTTATTGACCTAAGGAGGGTTCACTAGTAATAGATATTGCCATTTTAACGGCATTGTAAGCATTCACAACTCCACCCGTTTTACTTAAGGTACCGAATGGAACTTCCTTGTTATCTCCCGGAATAGTCACCAAGGTATCTTTTAGGTCTGTGGCAGACTCTAAAATTATTTGCTTTAACTGGGCTGCCGTTAAAGAAGGAAAATATGACTTTAATAAAGCCGCTACTCCCGCCACTGCTGGCGAAGCCATACTGGTACCTTGCTTCTCTTCATATTTTGAGCCTGGTACAGTAGAATATATAGCTACACCCGGTGCAAAAACATCTACGGTCTGCTGACCATAATTACTAAAACTGGCTGTCATACTTTCTCCATCTTCATAAGATAAAGCTCCTACAGTAATCCAATTATCGGCTTCACCACCTTTCTCATAATATTTGGTTGGGAAATGCCTCTTCACATCAATATCTACGTTATCATTACCCGCTGCCGCTATCATCAAAACGCCTTTCGATTGTGCATATTTCACTGCATCATCTACCCAATGTTTTTCAGGAGAATAAGGCTTGCCAAAGCTCATATTAATTATTTGAGCTCCATTATCAGCTGCATATCGGATGGCGTTTGCCACGTCCTTATCTCTCTCGTCACCGTTAGGTACCGTCCTTACTACCATTAACTTGACATTATCTGCCACACCTTTTATACCCAATTCATTGCTTCTGTCTGCCCCAATAATGCCTGAAACGTGTGTCCCGTGCATAGCACGTGGGCCAATAACCTCATTGTTGCCATATTTGGCGTATTCTAACTTTTCCGGGTTATCACCCACTATTGACCTGGCGTCATAGTTTAAATTATAGTTATAATTCAGTTGGCTTTTGAAATGATCTACGCCCTCTTCAATAGCTGCTTTATTAGCTCCTTGATTAGCCAAATATAACCAATACTTCTTTGCTTGTCTCACTTTGATATCTACGGAAGAATCGTCTATTGCTTCTACCTCTGATTTGGTAAACTCTTCCTTATTCAACTGGGCAGCAAGAATTTTCTCAGAATTTGTAAAGTTTTCCAGAAGTCCTTCATACATAGGCAAATACTGTGCTGCTTCTTTTTTCTTTTGCTCAATCTCCTCTTTTATGGCCATGTACTCATTGTACTCTTCTCTGTATTTTTTGAGTTTACGTTTCTTTGGCTTTTCACCAAATAACTTCTCATACTTCACCATGAGTCTTGCAGACTCCAACTGCTCTTGTAATACGTCCTGACCGTCGGCACCGCCAATAAAATCCCAGCCATGCACATCATCAATGAAACCATTTTTGTCATCATCAATGCCATTGCCGGCTATTTCATCCGTATTTACCCATATTTTAGATTTGAGATCTTCATGTTCAATATCCACGCCTGAGTCTATAACGCCTACAACCACTGTTTGTGAAACACGACCTTTTAAAAGTTCCTGGTAAGCTCTTTCTACGCTCATACCTCTGACCCCATCCTTCTCATAATCAAGGTTGTGCCAGTTAAATTGTGTTTGAAGCTCTTGAGCAGAAATTTGTAGCAGTGAGAATACTCCCGCTAGAGCTAATAGTACTTTCTTCATTAAAACTAAGGTTTCTTCTTACTTATTTAAAACAGGATGCGAAATAAGTAATAAACTATAATACAATAAAATATATTGCAAAAATGCTATTGAAAAGAAACCAATAAACAGTGAATGCTGCAAGAACACAGCATTTTTTTAAACTTATTTAATGCTTACCAGAACAGGATCATTGCCTGGCTGGGCTTCAGAAGCAATCTTTATTCTTGATAGTGCTATATCATTAGCATACAAAACGCCTCTTAAGGCATAAGCCCTATCTGAAGCTAATTGTGGCAAACTGCCCGTTCCAGAAATACTTAAGGTTTTCTCCGGATTTTTTCTCAAATAATCTACCAATGCAGACAACTGACCTTCTTTAATAATCTCTGCACTACCGTATTTGTATGAAAGACCGTTTATGCCAAAATAACCCGTGCTACCCTCTCCTAATTTAGAGGACATTGGTCTGTTATCTTTGGTTACAACCGGTTCCCCAATACTAGTACCAATGGTACCTTCACTTAACTCATCAATAGAGGAAGTGGAAGAATAGGACCTATTGCCACCCTTGAAAGTATCTGAATTGTCAGATCCATTTCCTGAGGAAGGAGTAGGAGAGACAGGTTTTTCTTTAATAGACTGGTTAGCTTTCTCCGGTTCAAGATTACCTCCCGGCTTGGTCAAAGAATTAGACCTTTGTGTGCCTTCACTATTTGTATTTGGCGACTCAACAAATGAATCATTACTATTGAATGAATCTGAGTTTTCGCTTCCTTCTTCATTGAGCTTGTCCCCACCGTCAGTAGAAATTGCATTTTCCACGACTTCAGAGGAATCCTTAGGTAAGAACAGTTTATCCTTAAAAACGTAATAAAGTGCACTTATACCAAGAAGCCCAAGAAAAACCCAGGCCAGCCAAGCAAGATTGCCTTCTTTGTTCTTTTTCTCTTTATGAATGTGAATAGGAGAAGGTTTCGGCTTCACCTTTTTCGCTTTTTCCTCTCCGTCAGTTTTTCTGTCAAATATTGAAGCAGCCGGTGCTACTCCTAATAAAAAGTCAGGAGTAATTACTTCCTTTTCTTCTTCTAACAAAGCCTCTGTAAATTCCTTTTCAGACCAATTATTGGTTCTTACATTTTTCGCTAATACACCGAGAACTAAAGGTGCAGAAAGGCTCATTAATGATCCGGCAGCATTAGAAGAAACCCCACCTTTTGTGGCTAACACATCAATGTAAGACTGGCTGCTACCATTAAAAAAGTGGCTGTTTATATTTTTACCTATGGTCACCAGAAGCTGAAGCTTATCTTTCTTAGCAAACAGGCCCGATAAGTCTTCAATAAGATCACCGGAATGCCCGCCATCCTTTATCACTTTTAAGATAGAGGCCGCTGTGCCTTCTTTTTTTGCTATGGCAATTAAGCCCGCAAGCATATAATTAATAGAGAGTCCAAAAGAGTTTTTAAGTGACTCAATAGGCTCATTCACAAACTCACTTAAGCTTGTCATGGCTGAGCTATCAATTCTGGATTCTAAGCTGTTTACAATATTCATTCCTGCAAATAGTCTGATTTCTAAATGTATGATTCGACATTTGTGTGTGTCAATTAAGAATCAAATATGATGCCCGAAATAAGGATGACAGGATTTTTTAATATTCAGCCTTTAGGGAATCTAAAAGATCAACGTACAGCTGAATTCCATCGTATATTTCAGTGATCTTAATAAATTCATTAGCTGTATGAGATCGAGCTGAGTCTCCGGGGCCCAATTTTATAGTCTCAAAAGGCATAAGAGCCTGATCTGAGAGCGTGGGAGACCCATACGTTCTTAAATTTAACTTTTCTGCTATTGTAAAAATAGGATGTGTTTTTTTAACGCCAGATGAATTTAAACGTACAGATCGGGGAGTAACTTCACAAGAGACATGCTCCTTAATAATTTCCAATGTTTCTGATAAAGTATAAGCATCTGTTACACGAACATCTACTGTAAATTTGCATTCATCTGGCACCACGTTATGCTGAGTTCCTGCAGAAATGACTGTGAGTGACATTTTCATTTCTCCAAGGCTATCAGAGACTTTTGGAAACTTATACTCCTGAAACCAGGTAATGTCTTGCATAGCCTTTGTTATGGCATTCTCTCCCTCCTCTCTTGCCGCATGACCCGCCTTACCTTTTACAAGACAATCCAGAACCATAAGCCCTTTTTCAGCAATGGCCAAATCTAAAGAAGTAGGTTCTCCTACTATGCCAAAGTTTATTTCTGGCATTACTTTCAAGAGAGCCTCTATCCCATTTTTTCCAGAAATTTCTTCTTCGGCCGAAGCCGCAAAAATCAAATTAAAAGGTAAGGAAGAATCGTAGTAATAGTGCGTAAAGGCCGCCAACAAAGAGACTAAGGGCCCGCCGGCATCATTACTGCCCAATCCATAAAGTATGTCTCCTTCAACATCAGGGCTAAAGGGGTTACGGGTGTAGGAAGCATTTGGTTTTACCGTATCATGATGGCTATTTAATAATATTGTGTGTTTTGAGCTGTCAAAATATTGGTTTCTACTCCATATATTATTCATCAATCGGGAAAAAGGGATATTTCTTTCCCTGAAATATTCTTCCAGAACAAAGGCGGTTTGTTCTTCTTCTCTACTCAATGAAGGTGTTGCTATTAGTTTTTTTAGCAATTCCACCGCATCTGACTTAATAACCTGATCTACCATCATTCGGTAAAATTAGAATTAATAAAAAAGTTTTCAGCCAGTGCAACCAGAAAATCCACTTTCACATTTATGAAGTATGAAAAAGACAAACTTACTTATGATGATGCTTCTTGTTTTAGGAGCGTGTCAAAAAACGGAAATTGATAGCGAGTATTCGGCTATTGCAGGAGAATGGATTTGGGCAGAATCTACCGGAGGGATTGCCGGTACGACTATCAAGCCCAGCACAGCCAGAGAGAAAGTTCTGGAATTCACGGCTGATGGCCAGTTCGAAATTACAGAAACCGATTCGCTGGTGTCCAGTGGTACGTATGAAATCAAAATGATGAAATCTATACGTTCTGAAGAAAAATTACCAACCATAGTTTATTCTACAGAAGGCTTTCAGCAGACTTTTGAGATCAAAAACAATGAACTCATACTTTTTGATGAGGTTTACGACGGCTATACTCACCGTTATGTGAAGCCCGACTAGTTGAATTGCCGGTTTAAATAATCAAAATTATATTTAATCATTTATTAAAAAGAGGCTGCCTACATCTGAGACAGCCTCTATAGAATCCATTAAGCAAAATTTATTTTTTAGGATTGGGAGTGTCTAATGAACTATTCTCCAATGGTAATGATGGCACTTTTGTATTGTCCCAAAGTGTTGCTCTTTGCCTATCTTTCACAGGATCCCTTTCACTCGTTTGTACGGGCATTTGTTGACCTGAATTAGAAATAGAAACTTGTGCAGATTCTATTTTATTTTCAATAGAATGTTTAAGTCCTTTGGTCAGAGACTTACCAAAAGCTTCAGGATTTAGGTAGGTACCAACCTCCTCTTTCGGCTTGTCCACCTCAGTAGGAATTCTATTGCTATTGGCATATGCATCTTGTCGTATTCCTGTAACCTGCCAGCTCACTTCTACATTTGGCTTATCTGTTTTAATTCTGAACTTGTTGTTTAACACTTTTTCCTGGATAATGGCCTGTGCAAACTGGCCCAGGACAGTAAGCTGGTACCGGTAATCCTTATTTAAAGCCTCAAAATAACCAGGTAAAGTAACTTCAGCAACTCCGTCAGCGTTTGTTGTTACGTTGCCATTATAAACGTTCATCATATCAGGGCTCTCTACAAAACTGTGGTATAAATACTTATTCTCCGGATCTTGAGGATGATCTATTTTAAATGAACCGCTACTCTTAGATAATGTACCATTTACGTGAACATTCCCTGAAAAGTAACCGGCAAATTTTTGTCCAGTAGTACTCCCACTTGCAGAAGAATACAGCCCATAAACAGACCCCGCCGAACCAGATGCCTGAAATGCACCACCATAAGAACCGCTGGACATATTTGTACTTAAATTATTTGCCTCACCAAATACAGCAGTTAATGTAACCGGATTTGAGCCAGATCCATTAAGAGTATTATAAGAGCCTGAGCTGTATCCTCTGGTTCTTGAAACTGTTGTGTAAGTGCCAAATTTACTTTCATTTCCAGAACCTGTAATATTATTGTATACTCCGTATTCGCTAAACCCATTAGTACTATATGTCAAATCATTATATACACCTGTTCTTGTACCTCCTTCGCCATCCATAGCATTGTAAATACCATAACCCGGTCCGGCATCCGGGTCTAAATAGTTATAAACACCATATGCATTTGAGCCCGGTTCATTTGCATCTACATCGTTATATACTCCAAAGGAATTTCCCACTCTAGACTCAGAATAATTAAAAGTACCATAGGCTGTCCCGGTACCCGCATTTACGCTGGAAGTATAGTTTCCATATGTCCCTGTTGAATTTGAAGAATATTGGTTCAACACATTATTGTAAGAACCATACAAAGGGGCAATTGCGTTTGAAACGATTGTTGAATTATATGTTCCAAAGTAACTCCTGTTTGTTACCCCAGCACTTGGATCAAGAATTGGAATAGCCATTACTCCGATACTATAAAGATTGGGGGCTCCACCACCAGAGGCAACACCCATAAGACCAGCTGAGTTAAAATTTCCTGAAACATTAGCAGTTTGTCCTAAAACAGAAACTTTAAAAGGGTAAAAATAACTATAGGTAACTGAGCTATCTCCTACCCCCAGCCCCTCAATTTTTGCTTTGAGCATATCCTTGTCAGCATAACCTCCTTGTGGAACCCCGACTCCAAAGGAGCCGTATTTATTAAACTTTGCTATGAAGATCCCACTTGAAAAAAAATTAATGGGATGATTTGAAGAGACACCTATCTGCATAGCCGAAAGGGCCGGTGATGGTGAGTAACGAGAATCAATATAACTATTAACAACTCCTCCATCAGAATTGTCAATCAAAGTAATTCTACTTTGCAGATAATCTGTACTATTGTTAATTGTTATGCCTTTTTGAAAAGTAGAAGGAAATGGTGCATCTCCTATCTGTAAATTATCTTCAGAATTAGGAGTAATTAGTACTTGTTGGCCTTTGGAATAGAAACATAATATGGTAAAAATTACGGACAAACAGATTTTAGTTTTCATTTCATTTATTAATTAAGTTTTCATTGATCTGACTTTGAAATTGCTGGATGCAAAAACGCACAAATGAATGAGTTTTTCTGACACAAAAATCTATTGCATCATTTTCTTTTCATCGAATTTTATTTTACGGAGAAAGTGAGAATACAGACTTTCTAAGGAAAATATTCTTGACATGATAAATCCTATCAAATCTCCCCAAACCTACTTAACATAAGTCTGTTATATTATAAGCATAAGCTTCAGACTGATACATATCTAAGTTAGAAATGAGTCTTCAAAAGAAATTCAATTCTTATGCCTCAATTCCATACACCGATACGCTTTTGATTGAAAAGAGTAATGCTCTCTATGAGAGAATATTTTTTTTGAATTCTATGAAGGCATTCACAATAGAATAATTACCTCAGCACATGATATTTCCTGGATGCATGAGGGTCAAAAAAGTATTTCTATAAGTATTGATGAACTTCTATGTGTGCTTCAGACTAAAGCCTGATCGTAGTCCCTCTGGAAGAGTTTTCTACGGCATTTAGTAAATCGTCTGCCTCGCAAATGATTACTTTTCTTACACCAGCTTTTACAGCTTCAAAGGCATTGTCTAATTTAGGAATCATTCCTGAATGAATAATGCCTTCTTTTTTGTAATTCTCATAGCTGGCCCTATCTAACTTAGCAATGACAGATTCTTCGTCATCTGCATCTTTCAGTACTCCTTTTTTCTCAAAGCAGTAAACCAGATTCACATCCCTGATCTTTGCCATTTCTACTGCAATAGCAGAGGCCTGTGTATCGGCGTTGGTGTTTAATATACCGTATTCCGGATCAAATGATAGTGGAGCAAAAACAGGGGTTACCTTTTGAAGGAGCAATGATTGAATAAAGGATCCATTTACTTGTTTGACATCCCCTACATAGCCATAATCAATATCTTTGACTGGTCTTTTTTCTGCGAGTATTACTCCTCCATCGGCTCCGCTTAATCCAATGGCGTTTGTCCCTAAACTCTGTAAACTGGCTACAATGGTTTTATTAACTTTTCCTCCGTAAACCATGGTCACAACCTCTCTCATTGGAGCATCCGTTATTCTACGCCCTTCCACCATTTGCGTCTCAACACCCAGGTCAGCTGCAATTTGCGTAGCAATTTTCCCGCCACCATGTACGAGAATTTTGTCTCCTTTTAACGAAGAAAAAAGTTGAAGAAACTTTTCCAGTTTCTTTTCATTGTCAATGACATTCCCTCCAATTTTAATAATGCTTATTGCCATTTTACCCTTCCATTGTTTGAATTAAGTCTACAAATTTAAACTGCCCTCCGTCAAAAAGCCCCTGATCAGAAAGTTTTAATGCCGGAATTACCAGCAGTGCCATAAAAGAAAGAGACATATAAGGTGCAGCCAATTTTGCTCCGAGGTATTCTTTTGAAAACTGATCTATTTGTTCATAATCACGAGCCACTTCTTCGGCATTCTTATCGCTCATCAATCCGGCTATAGGTAAGGGTAATACACCCATTTTGTCTGGTGAAACAGCTGCTACTCCGCCCCTTTCTCTGATCACTAAATTTATGGCATCTGCAATGGAGGCATCATCTACACCTACGGCAATTATGTTATGAGAATCATGAGCTACTGAAGAGGCTATGGCCCCTGAAGTGAGCCCAAAGCCATTTATGAAGGCTATTGCTGGAGTTGATTTCTGATATCTGTTATATACCACCAGTTTAAGTATATCCTGATCTATGTCTGTTATTACTTCCCGGCCTTCCAGAGTTGGAGATATCTCAAAACAATCAGTTACCAGCTGCCCTTCATTGACTTTTATAACTTTCAGTTTAGAAATCGGATTCTCTACAAATACCTTTAAAGTAGATTGAGAAACTTTTTCAGCGTCAAAATTATTAGGTGTTCCTGAAGTGATTTCAGGCAATAAACTTTTGCCATACTCACTTACTTTGTTTCCATTAATATATGTCTCCTTTACTTTAAAATCCGTCAGATTATTTATCACAATAAAGTCGGCAGGGTCTCCTTCCTGCAGTAGACCAATATCCAGTCCATAGTGCTTAACAGGATTAAGAGAAGCCATTCTTAAGGCGTCAAACAGTTTTACACCTGAGCTAACGGCTCGTTGCACCAGTTGATTGATATGCCCGTGCAGAAGTTCGTCAGGGTGTTTATCATCAGAACAAAACATCATTTGATGGCTCCATTCTTTTGCCAACGGTATTAAAGCGTCAAAATTTTTGGCAGCACTACCTTCTCTTATTAAAACTTTTACACCCAAATTAAGCTTCTCTTCGGCTTCTTCTAAAGTAAAGCATTCATGATCTGTACTTATACCTGCGGCAAAGTACTTCTCGGCATATTCCCCTCTTAATCCAGGAGCGTGGCCGTCAATTACTTTACCATATTTCTTAGCGATTTCCAGCTTTTTTATCACCTCCTCATCTTTGAAGATTACACCAGGGTAATTCATCATTTCAGCAAGGTATTTAATCTCTGTCTTCCGAAGTAATTTATCTATACCTGCCGAGTCAATTATGGCTCCGGCAGTTTCAAAAGAAGTGGCAGGAACACAGGAGGGAGCACCAAAATTCACCTTAAAGGGTGTTTGCCTGGCATTTTCTATCATGTACTCTACGCCTGCAATACCTAAAACATTCGCTATTTCATGTGGGTCTGAAACAGAACCAACGGTGCCATGGCAAAGAGCTATTTTACCAAATGACGCCGGACAAAGCATGGAGCTTTCTATGTGTACATGAGCGTCAACAAAACCCGGCAGGTAATAGACCTGGTCTTTCTTCTCATCGCCAAGAATACGAACAGTAAATATGCGTCCATCCTTAATGATAAGCTCTCCCCAGTGAATACTGTCTTCAAAAATGTTAACGATGTTTCCTTGTAAAACTTCCATGTCGAGTATTTAGATGGCTAAGTTATGAAATTCGTTTTCCTGAAAGCACAAAAAAAATCACCTGATTTATTCAGGTGATTCATTTCATTCAGATTTCTGATTAATTGGCTACTTCACTTAAGAATTTGATTCTCATCAATCTTAACTCCTCTTCAGAAACCTCATCATCGTAATCTTCAAACTCTACAAGAGCCTCTTTAATGCTATCACTTTCTGCATTCATGAAATATTCAAAAATATCTTCCTGCTTATCTTCATCAATTTCGCCCTTGAGATAGTAATCAAGATTTAATTTTGTACCTGAATAGCAAATATTCTCAATCTCTGTAAGGAGTTCTTCAAATGTTATTCCCTTAGCATCGGCTATTTCATCAAGACTTACTTTCCTATCCACCTGCTGAATAATGAAAATCTTGGTCTTTGATTTATTGACCGCAGACTTTACAATGAAATCCTGAGTAGTTTCAATTTCATTGTCTTTTACATATTTTTCTATCAGCTCCAGAAATGGCTTCCCAAATTTCCTTGCCTTCCCTTGCCCAACACCTTGCACCTGAGTCAGTGCTTCCATATTGGTAGGGTATGTGGTTGCCATCTCCTGTAAAGATGGCTCCTGGAATACCGCATAATGTGGAATATTCTGGCTTTTCCCTACTTTCTTACATAGAGCTTTGAGCATCTCAAGCAACTCTTCGTCTGCGGCGGCTCCTGCACCTCCTGGTGAAGAAGTCTGAATTTCGTCATCGCGGCTGCCTTCTGCCTCAGATAAATCATGATCGTCGTAAAGCTCAATCTGGTAAGGATCTGCAAGGTACTTTTTACCCTTTTCAGTCACTTTTACCACTCCGTAGTTTTCTATATCCTTATCGATATATCCAAAAACTAACAACTGTCTCAGAGCAGACACCCACTTATCTGTAACAGTATATTGTTCCTGCTCCTCTTTTTCGGCATTTTTACCTTTCGGTTTATAGACTACCTCCTGCTGATTAAAAAACTCTAACCCTTTACCATAAACCCCAAGCTTATCATGACCGTGGCTTTGGATATAATCATTTTGTTCCGTGTTTCCGGTCAACACATCTGCCACATGTTGTATGGAGAATCTTTGCTCTGTAGCCAGTATTCCTTCAAGAGCTAAAACGGCCTCCTTTTCAACTTTGAAGGTCTTAGTAGGATTTTTACAGTTATCACAAAATCCGCAGTTCTCGTTCATGTATTCACCAAAGTAGCTCAATAGCTGCCTTCTTCTGCATACGCCCAAGGTAGAGTAAGCCACAATTTCCATCAAGAGAGCTTTTGCATTGTCTCTTTCTGTTACGGTTTTGTCTTTGTTAAACTTCTCTAGTTTTAAAACATCATCATACGCGTAGAACATTAAACAGGTACCATCCAAGCCATCTCGTCCTGCTCTACCCGTTTCCTGATAGTAGCCTTCCAAAGATTTAGGGGCATCATAATGCACCACAAACCGAACGTCAGGCTTGTCAATTCCCATTCCGAAAGCAATGGTAGCAACTACCACATCACAGTCTTCATTAAGAAATGCATCCTGATTTTTTATTCGGGCGTCTGCATCTAATCCGGCATGATACGGCCTGGCCTTCACACCATTCACCACCAGTAAATTGGCAATTTCTTCAACCTTTTTTCTACTTAAACAATACACAATTCCGCTTTTGCCCTTGTGATTGCTTATGAACTGTATAAGCTGTTTCTTAGGATTCTTCTTGGGCCTTACTTCATAATACAGGTTTGCTCTGTTAAAAGAAGTTTTAAACACCTTTGAATCGTCCATGTTCAGATTTTTCTTGATATCCATCTGAACTTTCGGCGTAGCTGTGGCTGTCAAAGCTATGATCGGAAGCTTCTCATCAATGCTTTCTATAATGCTTCTGATCTTTCTGTATTCCGGCCTGAAATCATGCCCCCATTCTGAGATACAGTGAGCCTCATCTACAGCTACAAAGGATAGCTGAGCCTTTTTCAGGAATATCAGATTATCTTCTTTTGTTAGAGATTCCGGAGCAATATAAAGGAGTTTACAGGTGCCATCTAAGACATCCTTTTTAACCCTGTTCATTTCAGATTTATTCAAAGTAGAATTCAGGAATTGGGCATTAATCCCAAAGCCCTGCATCTGATCTACCTGATTTTTCATTAAAGCAATCAGCGGGCTAATAACCACAGCTGTGCCTTCAAGAGTTATAGCGGGCAATTGATAACACAATGATTTACCCGCACCTGTTGGCATAATAACAAAGGTATTGTCACCTGTAACTATGCTTCCTATTATTCTTTCTTGCTCTCCTCTAAATTTGTTAAAACCAAAAATCTCTTTGAGATTTTGTTTCAATTTTTCTTCTACGAGTATTTCCATCTTTTCTGCTGTACTTCTTCAAAAAACTTCTAGTGCGATACTATCCTTAAGTATTAGAGCGGTAGTTCAATATAGTCAATTCTTTTCAAAGAAATAGCCCTGTTCTCAAAAGATCACCACCAGAAGTCTGTTATATAAGGACACAAAAGTTTTCTACTTTTGCCCTCTATTAATTATCCTAGTTTTAAGTGGAGACGAAAATAAACAAAAATATTATTGAGCTTGGCAAAAATGTCTTAAGGGCTGAGTCTGAGGCAATAGATTCTTTAAAAAGTTCAATTAACGAAAACTTCGAAAATGCTATTAAGCTGATTCTCAACTCAAAAGGAAAAGTTGTGATTACAGGTGTAGGTAAAAGTGCAATTATTGCACAGAAGATTTCAGCCACTTTTAACTCTACTGGACAGCTCTCAGCTTTTCTACATGGAGCAGATGCTTTACATGGAGATATTGGCATTTTAGACAAAAGGGATATTCTGATAACTATCTCTAAAAGTGGAGAAACAGAAGAACTTCTTAAGCTGTTACCTTATATCAAGCATGTAAAATGCAAACACATCGCGATCTCCGGGAATATTCATTCTACATTAGCAACTGAGGCTCACTGTACCTTAGATGCAAGTGTAGCTAAAGAAGCTTGTACAAATAACCTGGCTCCTACCACGTCTACCACTGCCGCCTTGGTTATGGGTGATGCCCTGGCAATTTGCCTAATGGAATTAAGGGAATTTAAAACCTCTGATTTTGCCAGAAACCACCCGGCAGGTAGCCTTGGAAAAAAAACGCTGCTTAAAGTAGGAGACATTTATTCTAAAAATGCCATTCCTGCTGTTTTGGATCAAAGCGAAATTGAGGAAGTAATAATTGAAATCTCATCGAAAAGATTAGGAGCCACCGCTGTATTAGATAAGGAGAATAATCTTCTGGGAATAATCACAGACGGAGACCTTAGAAGAATGCTTCGTAAGCACAAGGATTTCAGGCACTTAAAAGCTGTAAATATCATGACCGCTTCTCCAAAAACGATAAAGCCGGAAGCTATGGCCGTAGAGGCTCTAAGCTTTATGAAAGAGAATAATATCACTCAGCTAATCGTAGCAGAAGATCATAAAGCCTTGGGATTTATTCATCTTCATGATCTCTTAAAGGAAGGTTTGGGCTAAAATGTCAATTGGTTAATACCGCTTTTATTTCTTCTTTTGTCAAATTATTACAACTCTAACATGCGTCAAACAGATTTTCTAGTCATAGGTTCAGGTATAGCCGGACTAAGCTTTGCCTTAAAAGCGGCCTCAAAAGGAAAAGTACTGGTTCTTACCAAAGTAAACGCAGATGAAACCAATACCAAATACGCTCAAGGTGGAATAGCCGCCGTTTTCGATCCTGAGGTGGATACCTTCGAGAAACATATAGAAGATACCTTAATTGCTGGTGACGGACTGTGTGACAGGGAAATAGTAGAGATCGTGGTTAAAGAAGGGCCTGACAGAATAAGAGAGCTGATAGAATATGGTGCTAATTTTGACAAAGACGATGACGGCAGCTATGATTTGACCCGCGAAGGCGGACACTCTGAAAAGAGAATATTGCATTACAAAGACATAACCGGCTGGGAAATTGAAAGAGCCTTGCTGGAAGCAGTAGAGAAAAACCCTAATATTGAAATTCTTACCCATTACTACGCGGTAGAAATCATAACCCAGCACCATCAGGGTATTGAAGTTACCCGAGAGACTGAAGACACTACTTGTCATGGTATCTATGCACTTGATGTAAACAGCGGAAAGGTTGATAAAATCCTCTCTAAAATGACTCTGATGGCAACAGGAGGTGCAGGTCATATTTATGCAGCTACCACTAACCCTGTGATAGCTACTGGCGACGGCATAGCCATGGTTTACAGAGCAAAAGGAAAGGTCAGAGACATGGAAATGATTCAGTTTCATCCTACGTCTCTTTACAATCCGGGATCATTCCCGAGCTTTTTAGTTACAGAGGCTGTAAGAGGAGAAGGTGGTGTATTACGCGATCTGAACGGGCGTGAATTCATGTACGACTACGACGAAAGAGGTTCTTTGGCTCCTCGTGATATTGTGGCAAGAAGTATTGATGCCGAAATGAAAAAATCAGGTGAAGAGTTTGTTTACCTGGATATTACACACAAACCAAAAGAACTTATTCTCGATCATTTCCCTACAATTTACGAGAAATGTCTCTCTTTGGGAATCGACATGACAAAGGACTATATACCTGTAACCCCTGCGGCTCATTATTTATGTGGAGGTATTTTGGTAGATAAAACCGGCGAATCAAGTATAAATAATTTATTTGCCTGTGGAGAATGCTCCTCTTCAGGTTTACATGGTGCCAACAGACTGGCCTCAAACTCGCTGGTTGAAGCTGCCGTATTTGGCAACAGAATAGCTCAAAGGGCACTGGAAAATATTGAAGGAGTTGAGTTTCAAACAAACATCCCTGAATGGGATGAGTTTGGAGCTGTACAGATCAATGAAGAAATATTAGTAACTCACAACCTCCGCGAGCTTCAAAGGATGATGTCTGATTATGTCGGTATTGTTCGTTCAGACTTTCGTTTGACCAGAGCCATGAGGCGATTACAACTTTTAAAAGATGAAACTGAAGAGTTTTACAAGAAAAGCAAGCTTTCAGTTAAGCTTTGTGAACTCAGAAATCTGATTCTGTGTGCCGAAATGGTCATAAAATGTGCTATGATGAGAAAAGAAAGCAGAGGCCTTCATTACACAACTGATTACCCGTATAAATTAGGCGGTAAACCTCAAAACTCTATAGTCTAGAATAGACTAAACAAAAAAGTCTCTTAGACCTACAAGTATACTTTGCACGGCATAGGAAGCCAGAATTAAGCCCATTATTTTACTGATTACAGTAATTCCATACTCGCCAATTCTATCTTTCACAATATTGGCGGCTAAAAGCAATAAGCAGGTAATACCTATTACCACCAGTACAAGGAAAGATGTAACTGCCTGCTGCTGAACAGTGTAAATGTGATTATCTGTCATAAGAACTACCGCCATTATAGCACCTGGTGAGGCTATAGAAGGAATAGCTACAGGAAATATCGTGACATGCTTATAATCAGAAATTAAATGTTTTTCCATCTCTGGTTTACCATCTCCAAAAATCATAGTTAAAGCAAAAAGGAATAATATAACCCCACCAGAAATTTGAAAAGCATCCAGTGAAACTTCCATTCCCTCTAATATGAGTTGTCCAATAACGATAAAGAACAGAAGTATAAAAAAGGCAAGAATGGAGGCTCTTATTGCCACTCTACGTTTGTACTTTTTATCAAATTGTTTTGTCGCTTCCAGGTAAACTGGCACCGAGCCTAGCGGATCAATTACGGCTATAAGGAATAAAACGGTGCTAATTATTTCTGTCATGGAATATCGGTTAACTATAATTCATAATCACAATTCATTTTCTAATAGAATTGTTCAGAAATCAGATTAATATTTTAATATTTAGTGCTTATGCTAAATTTCTAACAAGTTCTTGTATTGTGCTTTCATTTATTGAAGTCTCACGCCAATCTTCCAATTTCTTGTTCATTACAAAAAACCATAGCGGAGGTACCAGACTCATAATTATCATTAAAGGGTATCCAAAAGGTAATTGAGGACTCTGGTCAAAATGCCTTAAAACCTGATATGGTCTGCTGGCATAGGCATGATGATCTGAATGTCTTTGCAAATTGAAAAGCAGAAGATTGCTATAAAAATGATTGGCGTTCCAGCTATGCAATGGATTTACCTTTTCATATCTTCCATTTGGCAACTTTTTGCGAAGCATACCATAATGCTCAATATAATTTACTGCTTCCAGAAGCAATACCGCCATCAAAGCCTGAACAATTAAAAACAGAGGCACAAGTTGATTTATCTGCCCGGTCATTAACCACACAATAAGTGTTATGAAAATAAAAATAATCGGCGTTGCCAAAAAACCTGTTAAAAAAGAATTTGACAAACTCCAGAATCTGATTCCTTTTTTCTGAAGAAGACTTTTTTGAATTTCTAAGGCACTAAC
This sequence comes from Cytophagales bacterium, assembly GCA_024742395.1. Taxonomy (GTDB): domain Bacteria; phylum Bacteroidota; class Bacteroidia; order Cytophagales; family Spirosomataceae; genus Jiulongibacter. The sequence goes on along the minus strand of JANSYO010000008.1, from coordinate 86,071 downwards.
AAAACTCCCAGTTATTGATCTCCACCAAAAACCATAAAGAGATTCATTCTTTCTGGAAGTAGCCGGATCCTCAGGAGTAGCCACCCGAACATGATGCCCTCTGTTATGTTCTATGAAAAAATGATGATAGAAAACCGAAACAAGTGCAGCTTTGGCATGCCAAACCGCCCATTTATTTTTCTGGTGCCCCAGTTCATGAGCCACATTTATTATAGTACCGCTGTATATTCCCTGACTCACACATATTCCAATAATTTGATGGATATTAAGCGAGGTACTCGATAGAATATAGGCTCCCCAAAACAGTAAAAAAAACTGAATATAAACGTGAGAATAAACTAAAAAGTCAAAGAATTTATCATTCAGCAATCTGTCAAAATCTTTTTTCAATACATTGTTCCGATCCTTACCTATCAGATAATCAACCAAGGGTATAATTAAATAAGCGTAAGGTGCTGTCAGAAAGGTCATCGGCGATGACGGAACATAATAGCCTAACAGGATAATTAAGGGGATAGAGTATGACCCCAGAAATCCCAGTCTTTTCCACTCACTCATATTTTACCCATTTATATGAAGCAATTTAATAAAATATAGTCTGCTATGAGTAAATTGTACTTTCAACCTAATAATCTTTCATGTCGGAGTTTTTTACCTATCTTAAACTAGGCTATTTGCATATCACAGACCTTCAAGGTTTTGATCACATTCTTTTCATAGTGGCACTTTGTGCTGTATATCGTTTTATTAAATGGCGTGAGGTCCTGATTCTTGTAACCGCCTTTACGCTAGGCCATTCTATTACATTGGCCTTATCTAGTTTAGGTTATGTCAATCTTAATCCCGATTTCATCGAGGTTCTAATACCAGTCACCATCATTGCCACCTGTATTAGCAATTTCTTTTATAAATTCCCGAAGAGTATTTACAAGAAGGTTAAAAACAGCCAGGCCCTCAGGTATGGAATAACCAGTTTTTTCGGTTTGATACATGGACTGGGCTTTTCAAGCTATTTGAAATTTCTATTAGGAGCAGAAGCAAATATTACCTTACCTCTTCTGTCATTTAATATTGGACTGGAGTTAGGTCAAATTTTGATTGTACTTGCAGTACTTTCTTTAAATTTTATTTTGATAGAAATCTTTAAGGTTAAAGCCAGGACCTGGAATTTAATTCTCTCCGGAATTACCTTAGGAATGTCTTTAATGCTTCTTATTAATCGGGTATAAACTATGTTAAACAGAAGAGAGACTTTAAAAACATTGGCCCTGGCACCATTTTTAAGCATAGGGAGCCATGCGTTTTCAATGGAGGCTGAATGCTACAAGTTAAAAACCAGTCTGAATGCTTTTTCTTTTAATGAACCTCTTTCTAAAGGAGACATTAATTTGTTTCAGGTTTTAGATTTCTGTGCTGAGCAAGGCTTTGATGCCGTGGATATTACCGGCTACTATTTTCCCGAGTACCCTAAAGTACCTTCTGATGAATATATTTACTCAGTAAAGCGTAAAGCTTCCCTCTTGGGTTTAGAAATAAGTGGTACAGGTGTCAGAAATGACTTCACAATTCCTGATAAACTTACACGTAACGAACACATTCAGTTAGTTAAAAACTGGATTGATGTAGCTCAAAAGCTGGGAGCACCTGTCATACGGATTTTTGCAGGAGCAGGAATACCAAAAGGGTATACCTGGGACCAAACAGCTGAATGGATGATTACTGCTATTCAGGAATGTGTTGAATATGGTAAAAGCAGAGGCGTAATAGTGGCTATTCAAAATCACAATGATTTTATTCAAACGCCGGAGCATGTGCATTATCTGATGAAGAGGATTAATGACCCATGGTTTGGTTTGATCTTGGATACCGGAGGTTTCAGAAATGGAGAAACCTATTCAGATATTGCCGAAACAATAAAGTATGCCGTAAACTGGCAGATCAAAGAGAAGATTTTCGTAAATGGCACTGAACTCGACACTGATTACAAAAGACTGTTAACTTTGATTAAAAAATCATGCTACAAAGGCTACATACCCATTGAAACACTAGGAAAGGGAGCTCCCGGAGAAAAAGTTATAGCCATGATGACAAAACTTAGAAAAGAACTCTAAGTATTACTCTTCGTCTGAATGCATTACGATTTCAGATGCCAGGATAAATCCTACAAATACGATGGACGAAAGTCCGTAATAAAGTATGTCTATTGGTTCCATAATTTGATTGTTTTAAACAGATTCTCAAAAAAATATTCCAAACAAAACATGTGGATATTTATGGATATTCTTTTCTTCAAAACATCAAAAACCCGATTTTTAACCTATCTATGTCCATTAAATTCAACATCTTGCATCGTAAGTTAAATTACCTCATACCTACTTTATGATTGTAAAAAAGAATTATAGCCTTTCTCAAATCTTTAAGTTTACGGGCGGACACCTAATCTGGATAAGTCTTTGGGTAAGTTCCGTAGTTTTTCTGATCAGGTATTTTCAGCTGGAATGGCTTCATATTCCATGGCTTCCACTATCAATAATTGGTACCGCTGTAGCTTTTTATATAGGTTTCAAGAACAATCAGGCCTATGATCGTCAGTGGGAAGCCCGGAAAATATGGGGAGGTATTGTGAATTCAAGCAGGTCATGGGGTAGCTCAGTTAAGGTTTTTATTTCTTATAATGCCTCTCCTACCAAGGAAAGTAAAAATCATCAGAAAAGACTGATTCATAAACATATTGCCTGGCTATATATCCTCAGAAGACAGCTACTAATACCTACGCCTTGGGAACATGTGAGTCAACACACCATAGTGGCTAAAACAAACAGAAGAAGGATGAAGATATTTGGTCTAACAGAACAAGAAAACGAAAATGTGGCCAATAGAATTTCTGAATTATTAGGTCCTGAACTGGAAGCCAAACTAAGTTCAGCCAAAAATACAGCAACTCAATTATTGGATAGCCAGAGCCTCGACCTGAAAACACTTTATCAAGAAGGACTCATTGACGATTTCAGACATATACAAATGCAAAAGCTCATTAATGAATTTTATACTTTGCAAGGACAGTGTGAACGTATAAAGAAGTTTCCATTACCAAGACAATATGGAGGTGTTAGCAGCATTTTTGTGGGAATATTTATCTTTTTACTTCCATTTGGAATGGTATCTGAATTTACTCAATTAGGGCTTTGGGGGATAACCTTGAGCATTCCATTTACCATCTTGATTGCCTGGATTTATGTGGTTATGGAACTCGTAGGTGATTATTCTGAAAATCCATTTGAAGGCTTAGCTAATGACATTCCCATGTTATCGCTGACAAGAACTATTGAAATTGATCTTTTAGAAATGCTGGGAGAAACTGATTTACCAGCACCGATTGAGGCCAGAAAGAATATTCTCTTGTAACTAAACGATAAACTCAATAAGGAAGGTAGAGCCCTTTCCGGGTTCAGAACTTACATCAATTCGAGCATTGTGAGCTTTAATAATACCTAAAGTAGTGGCTAATCCAAGGCCTACACCATTGGTTTTTGCTGTATAGAACGGTTCAAATAGTTTTGAAAGCAGTTCTTTATCCATCCCCACCCCATTGTCTTGAATCGTCAGGATTATTTTGTCTTCTTTCAAAATGCTTTTGATCTGTATGACCGGAGTGGCTACCTCCTCCATGGCCTCTATGGCATTCACCAGTATATTCACAATGGCCGTACTAACCTGCTCAGCATTGATACTAATCTTAGGAGTTTTATTCAGCTCAGTCAGTATTTCTACTTTTTGCATTACCGCTCGGTCACGCACTTGAGACAAAGCGTTTTCTACTACCAGTGAAAGTGAAGTAGGCTTCATTATAACTTCTTTCTCAGAGGCCGCATTTAGTACTTCAGAAATCAGCTCATCTATTCTTCCGGCGTTTCTTTTAATAATGTCAAGAATAGCTTCATCATCTTTACTGACATTGTCTTTAAGGCTTCCCAGACTCAGCTGAATATTCATGAGTGGATTTCTAACCTCATGAGCTAAGACTTGCATTAATCTTGCGGTAGATTGCAGCTTTTGAGAATGAAGCATGGCTTTCTCAGCTTTAATTCTTTGAGTTTGATCACTGAAAATTCCATGGATAAAAAAACGTTCGTTTTCATCCATTTCTACAATACAAGAGAGTAAACCTTCTTTCTTTTCGCCGTCTTTTGTTTTTAAAGTTAAAGCATAATCTGAGATGGACATTTTATCTTCCATGACCTCCTGAAGCTTGACCATTTCTAATGGGTCATCAAACAGCAACTGACTTTGCATGGCGTAAATCTCTTCCCTGGTGTAGCCTAAATAGCCTTCTGCAGACCTGCTAGCATGAACAATATTAAAGTCTTCGTTGGCAATAAAAATGATTTCTTTAGAATGCTCAACCACAGTACGGTATTTGATCTCACTTTGTCTTAATGCAGCCAGAGTTTCTGAATGTTTCAGGGCATATCTAATACTCCTTTCTAATGTATCTGATGTTAAGCTTGATTTCTCCAGATAATCATAAGCTCCTAGCTGAACGGCTTGCGAATCTGCCACCTGATCACTCTTTCCTGTAAGCATGATAGCTGGCAGATCCTGTCCTTTTTTTCGCAGAATTCGAAGTAAATCGAGTCCTGTATCTTTTCCTAAACGATAGTCAAACAGATAAACGTCGTGGTGTTTCTCTTTGATGATTTTCTCCGCTTCCTGAAATGATTTAGCCCAGTCAAGACTGTATGTAAAAAAGCTAAATTCAGAAAATAGAGTTTTGGCAATGAAGAAGTCATCTTCATCATCATCTACCAGTAATATGTTGAGTTTTTGACTCATTAAGCTGAGGGCAATAAGATGTGAAAAGAAGCACCGTTAGATCTTGTTTTTTCAGCCCAAAGTGCTCCACCCATTTTATCAAGGATGGCCCTCGCAATAGCCAGCCCCATGCCGGAGCCCGGGTACTCTCCTCTTCCGTTTATTTTATAAAAAGGCCTGAAAATGTCTTCTTCGTGGTCTTCTGGCACTCCTATACCACTATCAGACAGCACCAGATAAGCATAGTTTCGAGAACTATTCAATCCTTTAGAACCAATGACAGTAGAGAAAATAGATTTTGACTCCAATTTAATCTGTGCCTTTTCTCCGGAAAATTTCTCTGCATTTTTAATTAATTCCTGAAGTGCATAAATCAACTGACGGGTATCGCCGTATACCACATCTGGCACATCATATTTAAAAAGCGTTTTAGGATGTATCGCCAACTGACTTATGAGCTCGGGTAAAATTATTTTCTCTTTTCTGAATTCCTGGCTCTTTATTCTGGAAAGCTTAAGAAGATCATCTACCATAGCCTGCTGACGCCTGGCCGCGTCCATCATTCTTACAAAATACTCTTGCTCATCATCGCTTAGTTTACCTTCCAGGCTTTTGGTTAGTCGGTTGCCAAAGGTTACAATCTTCCTGGCAGGCTCTTTTAAGTCATGCGAAGCCAAATATATAAATTCGTCGAACTCTTCCTGGAGAGCTTTTACCTGCTCAGGCACTAAGGTTCTGTTTTCTGTTTCAGCCATTACATATTCATTTTTTTCATTTTGTTGTACAGCGTCTTCCTATCAATATTTAATAAAGCGGCGGCTTTACTTTTACTAAAATTGACCTTTTTTAAGGCTTCCATAATCATTTGATATTCTGCTTCTGTAGCTGCATTTTTGAGCTGACCCTGTGAACTACTGCTAACCGGTGATTCAGCGGGCTTATCGTCTACAAATTTCAGTTTCTCATAATTCACAATTTCAAAAGGCAAACTACCTGATTCGATTATGTCGCTTTCTGTGAGTAAAGTGGCCCTCTTAATCACATTCCTTAGCTCTCTTAAATTACCGGGCCATGGGTAAGTTTTAAAATGTTCTTTCACTTCCTCAGAGAAGCCTTTGACATCCTTTTCCAACTCACGATTAGTCTCTGATAAAAAATACTCCGCAAATTCAAAGACGTCCTTTCCTCTTTCTCTTAAAGAAGGCACCTCCACACTAAACTCATTAAACCTGTGATACAGGTCTTCTCTAAAAGTACCTTTGGCTATTGCATCTGTAAGTCGTTCATTGCTGGCAACCAGAATTCGTACATCGATATCAATTTCTTTATTTCCTCCAATTCTTTTTAGTTTCTGTTCCTGAACCACACGAAGTAGGGAGACCTGAACTTCATAAGAAAGATTCGCCACTTCATCTAAAAAAAGAGTTCCGCCATTGGCTAATTCAAAATGACCTATTTTTTGATTCACTGCACCCGTAAATGAGCCCTTTTCATGGCCAAAAAGCTCGCTTCCTGCAAGTTCTTTAGAAATAGCACCACAATCCATGGCCACAAACGGACCCTTTTTTCTTTTGCTTTTCTCGTGAATGGTTTTTGCAATGGCCTCTTTACCTGCACCGCTCTCACCATATACAATGACGCTGAAGTTTGTAGGTGCTACCAAATTCACCTGTTTCATCAGGTTTTTTGAAATACCGCTGCTTCCAAATAGGTAGGTCTGTTTTTTCTCAGGTTTCTTTTCTTTTACATTTTCAGTTTCTCCTGAATCCACTTTCTGAGGCTTTAAAGCCTTACGAATGTTTAACAAAATTTCCTCAGGAAAAAGTGGCTTTGTAACATAATCAAAAGCACCCATTTTCATTACATTAATGGCCACTTTAATGTCAGAATACCCTGTAATTACAATCACAGGGAGCCTGGGCATAATTTCTTTCGCTTTTTTAAGAACTTCACTACCGTCTATGTCACCTAATTTAAAATCTGTTAGTAATAGATCTGGCTTAAAATCAGCCAATTTACTCAAGCCCGAAAGACCAGAGAGTGCAGTTTCTACCTCGTAGCCGTTTTTGGTTAGAAATCTATTCATCAAGAGACAAATATCCTTGTCATCATCTACTACTAATATTTTATGCATCTTATAAAACTCTTCTTGTTTAGAGGTTAAATTGATTAAGCTTATCTAAAACTTCTCTTCGGATCAGTCGGTTCTCAAATCACTATTTAGTTTTAATTTACGCCGTTTCTCTGCATCCGTCAAAGCTTCGTGTTAATTTCTTCTTTAAACGCTAGCAACACAAAAATTTGTACCTCAGTTAAGATTGACAGCCATTTTTAAGGCGAGAGCCATGTACTATCGATCTATATAACAGGTACGTTTCAAAATCGTTATAATACCTAAGGCAAGAAATTGTTTCATTCAGAGACAAACCTTCAAGGTTTGTTTATAAGTTTGAAAGGCTTTTGAGAAGTCCATGGGGAATCCTTTATTTAACCATATGAAGCCAAAGGAAAGTCCGGTTTGTGATTTACACCGTATTTTATGACCAAAACCACAATAAGGGGAGGATTATCACAAAATAATTTTCAAACTCGGAAAAGAGAGAGCAATTAACGAGCAAAACTATTCCCCAAAATGGGCAAACACTTACCCCAAAGGGGTAATAATGAACTCTATGAATAAAAGACTGGTCAATATTATTTTTGGCATATCCTTAAGCGTATTAATACTTTTGAGTGTACTTACATTTGACAGATTAAGTACCTTTAAGAACTACACCAATATTGTAGACAACTCCAACCAAATATTGCTTTCTATCTCAAATCTTAAAAGTGGTTTCAATACCGCTATTGCCGAGCAAAGAAGTTATTTAATTACTAAAGACACTACCTACTACAATAATTTTCAATATGAAAAGAGTGCCCTTAGGCAAACCCTGCAGCAATTCAAGAAACTAAGCAGAGGGAACAAAGTACATGAGAGTTACGCCAAAAAGTTAGAAGAAACTGCAGACAACAGAATTCAGAGCCTTCTTGTTGAAATTATTAACGACACAGCCACTACAAAGTATAAATATGTACAAAATGATCTGATCAAAAGTAATGAGGAGATCAACAAGACATATTATGAACTCCTGGAAACCATCAATAAACACGAGAGGCAGTTATTACGCAGAAGACTAAGAATGAAAGAGTTTCAGGAGGAGCTCACGCCTTTCCTTTTGTTTATTTTAAGTCTGGCTATTCTGGGTATTATAAGCTATTCATTTGTGTTAATCAGCCGAGAGCTAAAGGAAAGAGAAAAAGCGACAGAACTGTTAAAAGAGAATATTGAAAATCTCAATCGTTCTAACAAAGACCTGGAACAGTACGCCTATGTGGCATCTCATGATCTGCAGGAACCTCTCAGAAAAATAAGGATGTTTGGTGATAAGCTCATCAAAGACTATGGTGACAAACTGGACGAAGAGGCCCTTAATATGTTAGAAAGGATGGATGCCTCCTCAGAAAGAATGACCAATCTAATTAACGATTTACTCAGTCTTTCTAAATTAAATGATGAGCAGCCAAAACTTGAGGAAGTCAAACTAAATGAGGTGGTCAGCGAAGTTTTGATCAGTCTTGAAGATAAAATTGAGAATATTGAAATAGATATTGGAGAGCTACCGGTAATTTCAGCGGTAAAAGGACAAATGTTTCAATTGTTCCAAAATATCATTGGGAATGCCCTTAAATTCAGGAAACAGAGAAATGATTCGTATATTAGAATACGAGCATATGAAAAGACTATGTATGAGGGCGACTCTGCTTTTGAATACACACACATTGTGATTAAAGACAATGGACAAGGTTTTGATCCTCAATACAAAGAGAAAATGTTTACCATTTTTGGAAGACTGGAGAAAACAGCCGACATAAGCGGTACGGGTATCGGACTTTCTATATGTTCAAGAATTATGCAAAATCATGGCGGTATGATAGACGCCGAAGGAAAGATTAATGGTGGAGCAGAGTTTCATTTGTATTTCCCTAAATAAAAAAGTACGCTCATGATACCAACTATTTTGATAGCGGAGGATGATCCGGACGACCAATTTTTAATGCGTTCTGCTTTTAAGGATATAGCATTTGACTGCAAGTTGGAATTTGTCAAAGATGGAGAAGAGCTCAGCCAATATTTAAAAGAAAAAGAATTGCCAGACATCATTCTGATGGATTTAAATATGCCAAAAATTGACGGCCGCGAAATGCTCAAAATTTTGAAGAGCTCTGAGCTCTATGCACATTTACCAGTTATGGTTATTTCTACTTCTACAGCAGAGAAAGAAATAAAGACGGCTTACAGAGAAGGGGCCGCGGCCTATATTGCTAAACCAGCAGACTATGATACACTCACTGAACTATTAAGAAACCTAACCTCCTTCTTTTTTAAGTCAGTGATGCTTCCAAAATCATAAAAAACACCCATCGGAGGCCGATGGGCGTTTAAAGGAGGACATGTAAGTTCCTGATATTATCTTAATCTGAAGTCTACTGTACCGTAGTAGTTATTCTGCGAATAAACTTTTCCTTTGTAAAAGCCTGGCTCCAAGTCTTGCTGTAAAGCCACTTTAAACGTGACTAACTGAGGGGCTGTGGCTGCATCAATACTCTGTGTAGCATGCACGGCTACCGGAATAGAGCTATTCAGGCTGTTGATCTTCATTTCTTTCTCAAAACCATCTAATGGTTTAATTTTTTCGTCAAACAGACTCAAATAGAGCATTTCTTTACCTTTCATTTCTTTCTGAAGAAACTCTGGCATAAGGAATGAAATATTCACAAACTCTGCTTTTTTAGCACGGCTGGTTAATTTTCCTTTTTTGTCTAACACTTCAATTCTAAAATTATCTGCAGGTGCATCATATATGACTTGTCTGTAACGCTCATTCAGGTCTTTGAAATCGGCCTCTAAAGCGGCATATTTACTTTCCCAACTAGCAATTTCCTTCTTCAAATTGGCATTTTCTTCCTCCAGTACCGGAATAACTTTGAGCTCTTCTGTCATTTGGTCTTTAATTACATTAAGCTCAAGTAGCTGATTCTGAAGACTGTCAATTTCCTGCTCACGCATTTTTTGTCTCTCCAGCAGAGCACGTCTTTCATTATTGGCTTTGTAAGAGTACGTCTTTCTTTTTGCCTCAGCTTCTTCCATTGCTTTCAGAGCTGCTGCCGTCTCTTCAGACTCCTTTATTTTTCTTTCCAGCTCGGCAGATAGTGAAGACACTTCATTAGCTAAGTGTGCTCTTTTCTCATTTAATTCATTAGCTCTTTGCTCAGAAACTGCTAAAGATTCATGTGCTTCCTGTGCGTTTTGGTATTGGTATGCACCTACAATACCGGCTGCGGCTAGTGCTACTCCCAATACTACAGACATTACGCCTGTTTTAACTCCACTATTATTCTTGTTCGAATTTTCCATATTACTTATTTGAATTTTTGGTTTATTACCCTTCTGAAATTCCTATTCCAGACAGATTATGTACAAGAGCCGGAGGCAAAATGGGAAGAGTCTTTCTCAATTGAGAAAATTCGGGGAATTGTATCAAAAATCTACCAGCAAGACCCCAATGAGGCATTTTGGGGAAAGAGGTCAACAAAAAATATTCCTCATTACAATCATCGATCTTAGGAACATATTTTTCTTTAGGGGAGGTAAACCAACTACTATAAAAAGATGAAAACGTATACCAGAATCTCCCTATTAATGGTGGCCTTAAGTGCCATTTTGATGACTTCTTGCAGTCAATTAAGTGATATCAATCCTCTCAATATCGCTAAGAAAAAAGACAAATTGGCTGACAAACTTAATACAGGTACAGTAGTTAATTATCAGTCGAAAATGAACCTGTCTTACGGTGATGATTTTTTGCAAAAATATGATTTGTATACTCCTGTTTTAGACTCAGTACCTGAGGGCACAAAGTCTGTATCATTGGTTATGGTTCATGGTGGAGGCTGGAGCCTCTTGGATAAGGCTTTCTTAAATAGTGTTGTAGAACAATTTAAAAATCAGAAAGTTAACGTCAGCATTTTTAATATTAATCACCGGTTAGCCGGTCAAAACGGTATCGTTTTTAAGGATATCATGGAGGACTTTTCTTTGTTTTTTGACCATCATAAAAGCATGCGTGATTCATTAAATTTAAGTGACGATATCATCTTATGGGGATACAGCTCAGGCGGGCATTTAGCACTTACTTACTCTTATGAATACCCCTCTCCTGACATCAAGGCTGTGGCTGCAGTAGTAGCTCCTACTGACCTTACAGAAGAGTCCATTTACAACAACATCTATGACGACAAAAACAGGAACCTGACAGAGCTATTAATAGGTGCCCCCTATACCCAAAATCCCCAAGCATATAAAGAAGCCAGCCCATTTTATAAGGTAAGCAGAAACAGTTCGTCTACCATTCTCTTTTACGGTGGGAACGATAATTTAGTTAGTACAGCACAAGGTGAGAAACTTTACAAAGCATTAAAAGATAAAAAAGTTGGAACAGAGTTTCAGGTCATTCCAAACGCAGACCATGAAATGAATGGAAAGATGCCATTGGTAGTAAATGAAACAGTAAGATTCCTAAAGACCTTATAATAGTGGTTAGATTAGCTTAGCAACAAACCCCATTGCCCTTGGCAATGGGGTTTTTCGATTAAAGAGTTAGGACATTCCAAGAGTGGCTCTTCATTCTATGATCTTTTAAAAAGTAGTTTCAAAACTATTTAACACACACTTATCCACATTTTTGAAACTTATCGACAATAACATCTGACGGCCCACCTGAGCCTAAAATTAGATTATATTTGTAGTCCTCAAACCGGAATAATATGGGAAAAATCATTTCAATCGTAAATCAAAAAGGTGGAGTAGGTAAGACTACAACTGCCATAAACTTGTCTGCCTCTTTAGCTATACTTGATTATAAGGTACTTATAGTGGATACAGATCCTCAGGCTAATGCCGGCTCAGGATTGGGTATTGATAGCAAAGAACATAAAGACAATATCTATTCTGCTTTAATAGGTGAGTCCGATATTAAGGATTGCATCCTGAATACCGAGATTCCTAATCTTGATGTTATTCCATCTCATATTGATTTGGCTGGTTTTGAATTAGAAATTGTTAACCAGGTAGCAAGAGAGTACATTTTAAAGGAATTATTACATCCTCTAAAAGAGATGTATGACTTTGTATTCATAGACTGCTCCCCATCCTTAGGTCTGATGGTAATTAATTCCATTGTGGCTTCAGATTCCGTTCTTATTCCGGTACAATGTGAGTATTTTGCCCTTGAAGGTATTGCCAAGCTTCAAAGCACCATTAATATTATCAAAAAGAGACTTAATCCTGAATTAGAATCAGAAGGTTATGTTCTTACGATGTATGATGGTAGAACCAATTTATCTAAAATGGTAGTTGAGGATGTAAGAAAATATTTCAACGAGCTGTGCTTTGATACCATTGTTCCAAGAAATGTTAAACTGGCAGAAGCCCCTAGTTATGGCGTTCCTGCTCTTTTAATGTTCTCAGGAGAGAAAGGCGAAGAGTTTGATATCAAGTTCCTTGAAAACAAAGGGGCAATCAGCTATGTAGATTTGGCTAAGGAACTTTTAAGAAGAAATAATCTTTCTGAGTTTAAAGAAGAATTAGAAACAGCGGTATAAAATGGGGAAAGGCCTTGGAGCACTTTTAAGTGATAGCAATCTGGTAGTTTCAAAGAAAGTTGCCACTTTTAAAGGAGTCAAAGAAATTGATATTGAGGGTATAACAGCTAATCCTCACCAACCGCGTACAGAGTTTGATCAGGAGGCTTTAAATGAACTGGCCGACTCTATCAAAGTACATGGTATAATACAGCCCATAACCGTAAGAGAAATTGAGAATGGGTTTGAACTCATCTCAGGTGAAAGACGATTAAGAGCAGCGAAAATAGCCGGCCTAACTCAGATACCTGCATATGTAAGAAATGTGGACAATCAGCGGTCTTTAGAAATGGCCCTGATTGAAAATATTCAAAGAGAAAATCTGAATGCGATAGAAGTAGCTCTTTCATTTCAGCGTATGATGGATGAGTGCGACCTGAAACAAAACGAACTGAGTAACAGAGTGGGCAAAAACAGAACCACAGTCAATAATTACCTTCGTTTACTGCAGCTACCGGCTCCCATTCAGTCAGCCATAACACTAGGTAAAATGACCATGGGGCAGGCCAGACCTTTGATAACACTCGACGACGAAGATTTTCAACTTGAATTGTTCCATAAAATATTAACTCAGGGACTTTCTGCCCGAAAAGTTGAGGAGCTTGTGAAAGCAGAGTCTTCTTCAAATGGTGAGTTTTCACCGCTTGAAAGCTATAAAGAAGACATGAGAATAGAAGAATTATCGTTAAAAGGTAAGACCCTGGCTCCAATGAAAATAAAAGTTAGTGATGTAGACAAAGGTCATATATCCCTCCCTTTTAAAAATGAGAAAGAATTGGCCGAAATCCTGAACGCTTTGGGACTCGAAGCATAAGATATTATCTGTACTACTAATTGAATTTAAACTATGGCTCAGCAGACGAGAAGAATGAAGCCTTTTGCTCAGGCGAAGAAAAGCCCATCGCTTTTCCAGCAATCTTCTCATGTCAGAGCTTTAGAAGCCAATGTTCTTGGGGGTATCATCAAAGAAAAGGACGCCTTAACCTCAGTCATTGATATTTTAAAACCTGAAAGTTTCCAAGACGAAAGACATATAGCCATTTATCAGGCTATTCTGCACCTTTTTGGAAAAACAGAACCCATAGACTTGCTCACCACCACTAATCAGCTCCGAAGTAATGGAGAACTGGAGTTTGTAGGTGGAGCAAGCTATGTCTCTAAAATAACGGCCAACTCCACGGTGGCACATATAGAACAAGATGCCAGAATCATTGTTCAGTATGCCATCAGGAGAAATATTGTAACCATTCTGGATACAGTAAAAAACAAAGCCTACGAAGACACCACAGATGTGTATGGCCTTATGGACAGCACTGAGCAAAGTCTCAGAGAGATTCAGGAGGGAACCCTCAATAAGAATATCCCTGAATTAAGTGCTGTAGTTCAAAAAGCTCTGGAAGAAATCAAAAATAAATCTGATCAGAACGCTGAACATAGCAATGTTCCCACCGGCTTTCCTTCTCTTGATAGAATAACCGGAGGTTTTCATAATACAGAACTGATCATTATTGCGGCAAGGCCCGGCATGGGGAAAACAGCCTTTGTAGTTTCTGCATTGCGAAATGCAGCCATTGATTTCCATTTACCAGTGGCTCTGTTTTCTTTGGAAATGTCTGCCCAGCAGGTAATGCTTCGTTTAATTTCGGCCGAAGCTGAGATAGACAGTAATAAACTGAGAAAAGGGGAACTTGACGAGAACGATTGGCATGCTTTACACTCCAGACTGAACAATCTTTCTACGGCACCTATCTATATAGATGACACCCCGGCTCTATCAATTCTGGAACTCAGGACTAAAGCACGAAGACTTAAGGCCTTTCATAATATTATAATGGTTATTGTAGATTACTTGCAGCTTATGACTGCAGGAAATCTAAAAAAAGGAATGAACCGTGAACAGGAGATTGCGGCTATTTCAAGATCCTTGAAAACTCTGGCTAAGGAGCTTAATATTCCTGTAATTGCACTTTCTCAACTTAGTAGATCTGTTGAAACCCGCGGCGGTGATAAAAGACCTCAACTTTCAGATTTGAGAGAATCCGGATCAATTGAGCAGGATGCTGATGTAGTAATGTTTCTTTATCGTCCGGAGTATTATGAGATAGATTCTTTAGAAGACGGTACTAGTACTAAAGGGTATGCTGAAATGATTATCGCAAAAAACCGAAGTGGTGGCACAGAAGATGTTAAACTTCGATTTATTGGGAAATATACTCGCTTTGCAGAATTTGACGGAATGAGCGTTTCAGCCGAAGAGTATGAAGAACAAACCGGTATCACTATTGGCAGCAAGGCCAATAATCTTTAGGAAATTTTCCGCTTCTTCAAATTATACTTTTCTAAGAACTCCAGAATCAGCCTTTGATAGGCCTGAAGGCCAATAGATTGGGTTTTTCTTGAGGCTATAACCGGGATTTGACTCGCTGTAGAGTCAATAAAGTCTGAATCACGAGGTATAAATGTATCAAATACCTGGTCCCCGAAATTAGATCGCATCAGCGAAATCATCTTTCTTGAAAGTTCTGATTCTTCATCAAACATGGTCATTAAAATACCTTCTACATACAAACTTGGCTTCAGTCGCTTTTGAAGTATTTTGATGGTATCTAGCAGCATCTCCAAGCCTTCAAGTCCAAAAAATTCGCATTGAAGTGGAATCAAAACAGAATCAGAAGCCATTAGACTATTAATTGGTACTATTCCTAAAGAAGGCGGACAGTCAATGATAATAAAGTCATAAAGTGGCTTGATTACTTCAAGCTTCTCGGTCAGAATAAATTCTCGCTGAGTGACTGTAACCAGTTCTATTTCTGCCCCTACTAAATGCTGAGTAGACGGAATCAAATCGAGGTTCTTTCTGCCTGTAGGTATTATACAATCCTGTATCGGTGCTAAATCTACCAAAGCCGCATAAATGCTCTTATTGTCATACTCCATATCAATGCCGAGTGCCACTGTACAAGAGGCTTGATAGTCTGTATCGATTAATAAGACCTTGTAACCACGCATAGCCAGACCCACGGACATATTGACCGAAGTAGTGGTTTTACCCACCCCACCCTTTTGATTAGAAACAGCTATAACTTTTGGTATCATTAAAGAAAGCAGTATTAGGCCTAAAAATAGGTAGAAAAATCTACATGTTAATTTCGGCCACAAATTTCTCTGAGGAAAACATACTTAATTCGTGATATTATTCACTTGTGCGATCTAAGAAAAAGACTTGTTTCCAAAGTCCGATATTAACATGGAAAGAACCCTTAATTGGTCATGGAAGAAGCGGATTGAAAGAGGAGCAAACTCCTTTAATATACTTTATCAATTTAATTTGCCGCTCATGCAACATTCCATTTCTTATTTGTTCTATTAGATTAGTTTTGAGGTCGTTCTGAACACCCGAACAGAAACCGAAGAGCAGTGAACATTTAAAATTTTCCTCGTGCGGGTAGAGGTGCCGAACTATTTGACACCCAAGATATACATAGAGAAAAACACAGAACTGGTAAAAAGGTGTAAGTGTGGCGACCGAAAAGCTCAATACAAGCTGTATAAGTTATACTCGAAAGCCATGCTGAATACATGTATGCGTTTTGTGAAGAAACAAGAAGAAGCTGAAGACATACTTCAAGAGGCGTTTATTGATGCATTCACTAAAATTGAATCCTTTAGAATGGAGTCTTCTTTTGGTCTCTGGCTTAAACAGATTGTCGTGAATAAATCCATCAATTATCTAAGAGCTAAAAGGATAGAACTCGTAGATATTGAGGATCATAAACATACACTGGAAGAGGCAGAACCAGAACCAATTAACGAAGAAGCAATAGAGTACCATGTGGAGCAGATTCAGCAGGCATTATTTCTTCTTTCTGATGGATACAGAACGGTGCTGAACATGTACCTTTTTGAAGGCTACGACCATCAGGAAATAGCAACGTATCTTGGGATTACCGAAAGCACCTCAAGAACTCAGTATATGCGAGCAAAGAAAAGATTGATTCAAATTATAAAAAATGGACAAGCTTAAAGATTTTGTAAATAATAATAAGGAGGCTTTTGACAGCTACACACCTTCAGATGAGCTCTGGAGTGAAATAACTGCGGCCTTGCCTTCAGAATATGAAATACAGCCTACTCAAAAGAAATGGCTTTTTAGCTGGAGAATTGCCGCCTCAGTTGTGATGATTCTGGGTGTTGGATATGTATTAGGTAAGTACTCCAGCCCAATAAAAAAGAACAAGGAAATTATCTCATTAAGTCCAAAATACGGAAAAGAAGTAATAAAGTATGCTTCCTTCATTGAGTCAAAAAAAGCTCAAATAAGCTCGTATACAGCTCAAAACCCAGGAATGGTTGAGGAGTTTAGCCGTGACTTAAAAGAGCTGGACCTTAACTACGAAGAATTAAAAAGCGAATTGCCTAACAACCCAAACCAGGAAGAAATTCTTAATCAGATGATTGAGAACTTACAATGGCAAATTGAGATGCTCGATCAGCAAATCAAGGTAATAAACACTGAAAAAAATACCGAAGAAGAAGGCATTGTTTGGTCAGAAGACCTGCCTTTTGAGAAGAATAATGACATTCCAGTACACATTGTATAACATGATGAGAAAAATCAAAGCCATATTATTGTTCCTGCTTATGTCTACAGGTTCTCTTTATGCCAGAGAAACATATCACATCATTATTGGCTCACCAGATAAAGGAGAAAACTTAATTGAGAAAACGAAAAAGGTTACCTACTCCTATAACCTAAAGGCGGACACCCCAATTAGTATTCGTAATCACTACGGCGATGTGAAAGTAAAGTTCTGGAAAAGTAAATCTGTGAAAGTAGACATTCAAATAACCGCCAATGCTCCTTCAGAAGAACGCGTGAAAAGTTTCTTAGATATTGTAGAAATCAAGTCAAACGATGAAGACGGCTTAATTAGTTTTGAAACTGACCTGCATTGCCTTGAATCTGACTTCAAGAATAACATAAGTAAAGGAGAAAATGACGAGGATAAAAATTTTCTTAGAGTAGACTATCTGGTTTATATGCCAGAAGGCCATAACCTTACCGTAAATAACTCAAATGGAGTGGTTTATATCCCTGAATTCACAGCAGTGCTTAATATCACACAGGAGTATGGTGATTTTTATGCCGATCATCTTTCAAACAATCAATCGAAGATTGAAGTAAATTTTGGTAAGGCCTTTATAAAATCAATGAAAGGAGGAGAGCTTAGCTCTACCCAGACCAAATTAGTCATAGATAAAGCCGAAAATTTAAAAATGACAAACAGCTGTGGTAAAATACAGGTGCTTGAAGCCAACAATATAAACCTTAAAGCCTCTTACACTAAAGGTTATATTGGCAAAATAAATCAATCTTGTAAGCTTAACGTGAACTACAGTAAGGAGTTTACCTTAGGTGAAATAATGGATGAGGTAGATCAGCTGGAAATTGAAAGCTCACATACCAATCTTAGACTTCCTGTCTGCACCAATAGTCAGTACTACATTCTTGCTGATACAAAACATACTGATTTAGTCATGAAAGATAAACCTAAAGTTCAGATGGTTTCATCAGTAAATAATACCCCAGTTAATATTTCAGAGGCTTCTTCAAAGCAGAATTCGACAAAAGTAATTCTTACCTCACGTTACGGAAAAGTAGAAGTAAAATAAGGCTTTAAAAAATCGAAGCTAAAATAATATTCTAGCCAGGAAATCGTCTTTTACTGGTTATTTTACGACGGCCTATTTCTTCTGTCAGCACAAATAAGGTGAAATTTGTATTAATCAAATTGTTAGAAAAGTGCTATTTAATCCATACGAATAGATATATGTCAATTCTTAAAATTGACTTATAATCACCATTCTAAGCACTTTAAATACCATCTAATAAAAGATTCTATTTTTGACATATTATCTCACCTTAATTTATTTATATTTACTCTCCGTAGAAGGATAATAATAGCCTAATTTCATGATGGAGAAAAAACTGGTAGGAGACCTATATCTGGATAAAGATCCAATAGTTTTTTTAGACTTTCTTAGCGACCACTTCCTTTGTCCTAAATCTTATAAGTCGGGTTTTAGCCTGACTAAGATTTATGAAAACAATTTTTACCTCCTGATATTTATAAAAGGAAAAGATAAAGACGATGAATTTCTAATGTTCAGAGTGGCTAATTTTCCTGAATCTACCGAAGCAATGATTGACTTAAATGAGCATATCATAAATAAGATAGGTAGCGATAGGCAGAATTATTTTCCTGCTCAAAGGAAGCTTCAAGAGGTAATTCTTCAGATGCCAGCCATCAGCGACATGCTCGTAAAAAAAACCAAATGAGGTTCATTTTTGCCTAGCATTTCATCCAGGGGCTTTTTGAGTCCTTCAGAGGCTCAAAAAAGACTCCTTTCCGCAGAGATAGCCTAGGATCAAAAGATTCTTTGGCAGAAATTCAAAAAACGTCCCTATAGACCTGTGCTTCTCTACACAATGAGAGCAATTTTAAATTGCCGCCTCTTCAAAAAACAGAATATATAATCGTTTATTCATTATATAGCAATATTTTCCAAATATAATTTTGCAAATAACCTATATGCTGCATTATCTTTGGAACAAACAATTACATTTCATCATTCATAAATATTTGTAATTATCCTTCTGAGAAAGAAGATCATTGATAAAATATCTAAAAGTTCAAGAGGGAAACAAATAATTTATGAATGAAAAGGCCAGCTTGATAATAGGGTTTGGCAAACTGATGAAATGCCAATTGTCCATCTAAAGATTGAGGTAAATAGGGTAAAATCCTGAAATTCAGGAGGGTGGATAACTATGTCCTCAGTTTAAAGGAAAAAAAATAAACAAAACGTCACAATTAAAAATTTAGAACCTATGAAGTATTTAGTTAAAGTAATGAATAGAGCCATGGCGGCTGTAATTATCTCTGGTGCTGGTTTAGGAGCTCAGGAAATAGAAATCGAGGATAAAAAGAACCCGTTGAGAAATTCCAGAAACTATAAAACTTCTTTGATGTCAAAAAGAAGTGCAAGCACCGCTCCTACTTATGGTACTTTAACAGAAAAAACAGTTAGTAAAAACTACAAAATGAAGAACAATAAGAAGAAAGTGGAGGTGGTATCTTTTGAAGAGACGCCAATGAGAAACAGAAATTATAAGATGCCAAGGTAAAACGTATAGCCTTCTCTGGGTAGCTTACATGCAGCTCAGGGGAGGCTATAACATCTTCTGCATCTGGCTTCATAACTCTCTTGTTCACCTAACATTACTTGCGTCTCACTTTCTACCTTCCTATATGAGTAATGAGCTATATCTCCACATTTCACACAAATAGCATGAACTTTAGTGACATATTCAGCAATGGCCATTAACATCGGCATTGGCCCGAATGGCTCACCTTTTGAATCCATATCTAAACCTGCAATAATCACTCGCTTACCACTGGAAGCCAATTTATTTACCACTTCTACTACACCTTTATCTAAAAACTGAGCCTCATCAATACCCACTACGTCACAATTGCCAGCATAAAGTAATATCTCAGCTGCTGAGTTTACAGGAGTAGACCTTATTGAGTTTTTATTGTGAGAAACGATATCCTCTTCATCGTATCGTGTATCTATACCCGGCTTAAAAATCTCTACATTCTGCTTAGCAATTTTTGCCCGATTTAGCCTTCTGATAAGCTCCTCGGTCTTACCACTAAACATAGAACCACAAATAACTTCTACCCAGCCTGCCCGTTTTTCAGAAAATCTACCACTTTTGGGTTCTAGAAACATAAAATCGATTTTTCTTCGTTTGACTTAAGAAACGCACAAAATTTGTATATTTACCATACAATAGTGCTTACTCCTACAAAAAACGACATTTTGATAATGACCTACAAGTGGAATTCCGCGGAAGCCAAATCTTATGCAGATGCATTTTCTTCCCTCATCTGTAATGAGTTCTTTAATCAACAATCATCTATAGGTGGAAAAGAGATTCTTGGAATCTCGGAGATAAAACAGCTCAATATGCTGGTTATCAAAAACCTCTATGACAAATGGCAAGAAGAAAACAGAAGGCTCAAGAGCCCATTCTTTGACTATGAAGAGCCAGAAGTTAAAGAAGCATTGGCTACTCTGATGAATACACTTAGCCGAAATATTTCTGTAAAGAAAGATGCGTTTCAAAACCTGCTTTCAAAAGCAACCTATGACACGATTCAACTGGCATTAAAACCGGAAGAATATTTTGAAAATCAACTGAGAAACCTGCCTGATTTTAAACTTTCAGAACGTTGGATTCAGGATAACGGGAAATACTTTTTGATTAACAAGCATATCCTTGACGCATTAAGTCAAAAACTTGGTAATAATGAAGTGTTTGCCAATAAGGCCATCGAATGGCTGGAAGAAATACTGGCAAATGAACGAGTGGAAGATGGAAATGACTTAATTTCAGATTTCAACAAAATTCACCCTTTACCTTTTGGTGAGAGGAATGGCAAAGCTTCATTTTTCGAAGAAATTATGAGTCAGCCAACGGCTGTCCGTGAAAAAGTGGCTTTAAAGCCTACTGAAGAAGAACCGGCAATTGCCTCCTATGTTGCCAAAGAAAAAGTAACACCTCAAGAACCTGCTCCTGCTAAAAGACCATCTTCAGAACCAATCAGGTTAAATGATCGCCATGAAGGTACGGCATTGACGCTTAATGAGCGAATTATTGCAGAGAACACAAAGAGCCTTTTGGATATCCATCAAAAAAAGAAAATCAGCTCGCTTAAAGAGGGAATTTCTTTTAACCAACGTTTTCTTTTTATAAGAAATCTATTTGGTGGAGATCAGGATGCTTTTACTCAATCTTTAGAAGCTCTGGAAACCTTTCCAAATTATGAGGAGGCTAAAAAGCATATTGAAAAGAACATTTCAAACCATTACAAATGGAATGAATACTCTCATGAAACAGAAGAGTTTTATGCTCATTTAGAGAGGAAGTTCGCTTAGTTTTTCAGGTTTTCGGAAAGAAAAACTAATTTGCATGTAAACACAACACATGCGACTAGTCCTTTTATTTCTTTTTTCTGCCTTAAGTTTGGGAGGTTTGGCTCAGCGAAGCCTCTCTAATATTGGAGCAAGAAGCTGGGGAATGGGACACGCTATGGTGGCATTGCCACAAGATCAATCTTTCTTTAGTAATCCCGCAGGATTGGGATTTACTAAGGGAGCTTTCGTGAACACTTCTTTTGATTCCCGCTTCAATGTTTCAGGACTTTCCACAGTATCAATGAGTGCTGCTCATTCTACAGAAAAATTAGCTGTAGGTATTGGGGCAGAAAGATTCGGAGACAGGCTATATAATGAAAACAAGGCCGGTATTGCACTCGCAAAAAAAGCAGGTTTCGTTTCGCTGGGTATTAAAGCTTCTTTCCTTGGAACGTATGCAGAGAATATAAGCTCTGTAAATTCGCTACTTACAGAATTTGGGGTCATGGCTAAACTGCATAAGCTTTTTATTCTTGGCTTCCATGCCTCCAATATTACCGGAGCAAAACTACTCGGGACTCAAAAACTACCCACCGTATTGTCCCTGGGAGGTAGTTTCTATCCTGCAGAACAAGTTATAATAACCGCAGAAACAGAATACAGCCCAAATCAAAAGACATTCTTTAAAGGTGGACTTGAATATAGAATTCAGGAACGCCTTTTCCTTAGAACAGGAATAAATACGGCTTTCAAAACCAATCATTTTGGTTTGGGCTATTTATATGAAAAATGGCAGGTTGATTACGCAGTAAATACTCACCCCACACTCGGTTTTTCTCATCACATATCTTTAAATATGGCTATAAGAAAATGAGAAAACTAAAAAAAATAGCCATTGGTTTTTGTCTTTGTATTTGCTGTAATTATGCAATTGCACAAGCAGTACCACAGCCTGTTATAGATTTAGATGAGTTCATTCAAAGGCTGGCTGCGACTCAGCAAGATGATAATAATTATGAAGATCTATATGAAGCTCTGCTTCAGTTCTATTTAAATCCACTTGACATCAATAAGGCCAGTGCAGATGAGTTAAGAAACTTGTTTGTCCTTTCTGAAATTCAAATTAATAGTCTGATGGATCATCGGGCAAAATATGGTGATTTATTAAGCCTGTATGAGCTTCAATCTATTCCTGAGTTTGACCAAAAAAGTATAGAACTCCTACTGCCTTTTGTCAGACTAAATGAAAAGCTTTCCGTTAATGACATAAAAGGCATTTATGGCCGGGCCACTGACCATTTTTTTGTTCTTCGTACTGAGCAAACGTTGGAAAAAGCCAGAGGTTACCGAGATAGTAGCTTTTTGGGAAGTCCTCAAAAAATTTACGCTCGATATAGACTACAGCACCCTAAAGATTTCAGTTTGGGCTTTATCATGGAAAAAGATCAGGGCGAACCCAATATAGCAGACTACACTACTTTCCATTTTCAGTTACAGAATAAAGGAAACTTTAAGAATTTGATACTTGGAGACTATCAATTGCAATTTGGCCAAGGCTTAATTTTGGCTGGTGGGTATGCTGCCGGAAAAGGTGGTGAACCAATTTACACTACAAGAAGAAGCGACCTTGGCATTCGCCCTCACAATTCAGTGCTGGAAGGAGGCTTTCTCAGAGGAGCAGCAGCTACTTATGAGACCGGCAATGTTTCACTTACGGCCTTCGGATCATACACTCAAAGGGATGCAAGCCTTAATACAGCTATTGAAGACAGAGAAGATGTTTTCAGTTCAATTTTAATTTCGGGATTGCATAGAACAGAAACGGAAATTAATAAGAAAGGTATACTCAAAGAAACGAACATTGGAGCCAATGTCAAATATTCATTTGACGGAGGTCACATAGGCTTTACGATTTTGAACACGCACTTTGGTAACGAAATAGAAAGAACACCAAGAGAGTATGCTTCAAACGAGTTTAAAGGAACAAACAACACTATCATTGGCCCAAATTTTAGCTACTCCTGGCAAAACTTCAATTTCTTCGGTGAAGCCGCTCGCTCCTCTAGTGGAGGAATAGGTGCCATAGGAGGATTTGTGGCTTCTCTGAGCCCAAAGGTAGAATGGGCTCTTAATTTGAGAAACTATGATGCCGATTTCCATAGCTTTTATTCAAATGCCTTCGGCGAAGCCAGCCGTACTATAAATGAGAAAGGAATCTATACTGGTGTAAAATATACGCCAAAAAGAGGTTATACTTTTGCTGCCTTCTATGACAAATTTAAATTTCCATGGCTTCGGTACCTGGTAGATGCACCATCAGATGGCGAAGACTACTTATTAAGGTTCACTTTGAAACCCACCAAAAAGTGGGTTTTCTATACACAATATCATAGAGAAAGAAAGCAAAAGAACTTCCCGTCAAACGAAACCGTCACCGATTTCCTAGTCAATACTTACAGGCAAAATTTATTGGCAAATTTTGAATTCAATATTGCCCGGCAGTTTAAATCACAAACGAGAGTTCAGTATAATTCTTTTCAATACGAAACTCTGGAGCGTTCAAACGGCTATGCTCTCATACAGGATATAGAAGGAAGTATTGGTAAATGGCAGCTAAAAAGTCGGGTAGCCTTGTTTAATACAGATTCTTATGACTCCCGTATTTATGCCTATGAAAATGACGTACTTTATACGGTTTCCTTTCCTGCCTATTACGGCAAAGGTATGCGACTTTATCTCGTTACCAGATACTCATTAAACAGAAATATTGACATCTGGGCCAGAGTAGCCAGAACCTCTTTGCAAGATGTAGAACGTATAAGTAGTGGAGTAAATCAAATAGATGCACCGCACAGAACAGACGTTAAACTGCAAATCAGGTACAAATTTTAGGTCAAAGTCTATATACTTTGATAGATTTTAAACAGTTTTGTAATACATACTTGATAAAACGTGCTTAAAAAATTTACACTTCTCCTTCTGCTTTCAATCCCCTTGATGGCTGTCTGTCAGGCACCTGCCATTCAATGGAAAAAAAATATTGGCGGTTCTGGAAACGATACAGACCTTAAGGTAATTCAGAATTACCTCGGCGATGTATTTATTGCAGGTAATACCACCAGTTCATCAAGTTTTGACGTTCCTGCTAATAATGGTGGTTCAGATATTTTTGTCGCCAAGGTAAATTCTTCCAATGGAAGCCTCATTTGGAAAAAGAATTATGGAGGAAGTGCCAATGATTATTTAGCTGGTTTAGATGCTTGTTCAGACGGAGGAGTCATACTTCTCTGTCACTCCGGATCTACTTCTGGACCTTTGAATCAAGTAGGCGTTTGGCTGGTAAAAATAAATAATGATGGCTCCGAAGCCTTTAAGGTATTCAGAGGAGGAAATCCTACAGACGGAGGAAATATAATTCAAACGCAAGATGGAGGTTTTGCTTTTGTAAGTACTAAGACTGTTACCGGGAACGGTCTTGACTTATGGGTAGTTAAAACGAACTCTGCCGGAGCCCAAACCTGGCAAAAAACCATTGGCGGTACTGGTGAGGAGTATGCAGCGGATATCATTGAAGATTCAGGAAACTTTTATGTTTTAGGTGGTAGTTTCTCTGCTTCAGTTAATTCACAAAACAATCATCAAAGTGGAACCTCTGACCTTTTAAGTTTTAAATTAGACAATGATGGGAATACGATTTGGACAAGACTTTTTGGGGGTACAAAAGAGGAAATTCCTGCATCAATTGTAAAAGGTGACGGAGCCGAAATAATTCTACTTGGATCTACAAACTCAATAGATGGCAATATCTTCTTTGGTTATGGTGGCTACGATGCCTGGATTTGTAATGTAGACTCTGATACCGGATTTCTCAATACTAACTCGTCCACTGGTGGTACAAAAGACGACTTTAGTTCGGGAATGTATTTTGATGCACTGGATTCCTCACCGATTATTACGGCAACCATTTATTCCGATTCTGTAGGAAATCAGGCCGTAACAAATAGCCCCAATATTTTAGTCACTGAATTGGTACCATTTGGTGGTGAGTCTTGGGTTCTGTCTTTAGGTGGAACAAACTTAGATTCAGCTATGGCAATTATAGGAACGGTGGACGGCGGTTATTTAGTAGCCGGCCACAGCTACTCCAATAATGGAGATATACCAAATAACTACGGCGGAGCTGATTTTTATCTTGCTAAGTTAAATTTTCCATGCCCTTCTGAGCTGGTTTTAGGGGCCGCCAATTTTCGTGGAAGCATAAGTAGAACTTCTGATAGCTTTATCAAAACATCTTCTGTTTTTGAAGCCCCTCCAAGTAAGGTAAAATTAACCTCGGGCTATATTCTTATGCAACCGGGCTTTGAAGTAAAATCTGGTGTTGTCTTTGAAACAGAAATTGGCGGCTGCCCCTGATTTCTAAAGAACTAAACTAATATTAAAAAGGAGGGCCTCAATCATCTGATTGAGGCCCTCCTTTTATTTGATTGTTCTCTATATCCATTACTCGCCTCCTTGGGTAGACGCCGCATTGCTTTGAGCTTCCTGCATTGGATTCATTGCTTTGGATCTGCTCGATTTATAAAGCTGGAATCTTGAAGGTTTTTCTGGCTCTCTTGGGAAAGCATTATTTGAAGTATCTATGTCTGCAATTTCAAGATAAGGGTCAAGCACAAACTTCTTCACCCGCTTCGTGGTCGGTATGGTTTTCGTAATTTGAACATCATTTTTTCTCCATATCTCTGCCGGAAAACGCATCACCTCTTCGGTGCCATCTTCATATTCTAATTTCACAATAACCGGCATTACCAAGCCTCCCTTATTTTTGATTGTCAGTGCGTAGTAGTTCATTCCACTTTGCATCAGTTCTCTTTCACTTGGCTCAAGGGTTTGTAAATAAGCCTGATATTTCTTTTCATCCTGAGGTGTAACCTCAAAAGGATCATAAGAACTATAGAAATCGCGGTATTTTGGATCTGCTTCTTCTACGGTTTGAGGAATGTCTGTCTTGTTTCTAATCACGGCCATTGTGTTTTTGCTTTTTTCAAACTCGGCCTTTTCTTCAGCTTTTGCCAATTCAGGATTCTGAGTATCCAGTGCATACCATTGTACTTCTACTAAATCCTGATCTACAGGCAATGTGGTGTAAAACCAACCTCTCCAGAACCAGTCCAGATCTACACCACTGGCATCTTCCATCGTTCTGAAAAAGTCTGCAGGTTGAGGATGCTTAAATGCCCATCTGTTTGCATACTCCTTAAAAGCATAATCAAACAGTTCGCGACCCATTACTGTTTCTCTTAAAATGTTTAGAGCAGTGGCTGGTTTGCCATAGGCATTGTTCCCAAACTGAATAATTTGTTCTGAGTTAGTCATAATTGGCTGCATCATACTCGGGTCAGAACGCATATAAGATACAATGTTTTGAGGCTCACCTCTACGAGACTTAAAGTCTCTGCTCCACTCCTGCTCGGACAAATACTGACAAAAGGAATTTAAGCCTTCATCCATCCATGTCCATTGACGCTCGTCTGAGTTAACGATCATCGGGAAAAAGTTATGACCAACTTCATGGATGATCACCCCTATCATACCTCTTTTCACATTTTCGCTGTAGGTGCCATCTGGCTCAGGACGACCGCCATTGAAACTAATCATAGGATACTCCATTCCTCCACCAGCAGTAGAATGACAGCTAATAGCTACCGGGTAAGGGTATTCAAAAGTATATTTACCATACGTTTTTAGCGTATGCTCTACTACTTTGGTACTGTATTGTCCCCATAAAGGATTTCCCTCCTTAGGATAAACAGACATGCTCCAGATCTTACGACCGTTGCCATAAACGTCTGTTTGCATGGCATCCCAAATAAATCTTCTAGACGAAGCAAAGGCGAAGTCACGCACATTATCTGCCTTAAATTTCCAGGTCTGCTTCTTTGTAGATTTGGTTTTAGAGTTTTCAATGGCCTCTTCCTGGGTTACAATGACAACCGGGTCTGTAGCCTTTTTAGCCTGCTCTATTCTTTTCAACTGTGTCTTTGTTAACACCTTATCCCAGTTTTGGCATTCGCCGGAAGCTACTACAATATGGTCTGAAGGCACAGTAATATCCACTTCATAATTACCAAAAACGAGTGCAAATTCACCACTACCTACAAACTGCTTATTCTGCCATCCGTTTACATCGTCGTATACACACATTCTTGGAAACCAGTGGGCAATGAAATAATTATAATTACCATCTTCTTCAAAATATTCAAAACCTGATCTTCCATAATAAGAGGCCGCATTATAACTCCAGGCAATATTGAAAGTGACAGACTCATTGGTTTTTAATGCTTTCGGAAGGTCTATTCGCATCATGGTACCATTGATTGTATGTGCCATTGGCTTGCCTGAAGCATCTTTCACATACTTAATATCATATCCTCTTTCTTTGCTGTTATCTACATCTCCAAAGACTGAATTAGCCGCTTGCAAACCATTGATTTGACGAGAAGTCATTTTCTCATCAATTCCACCAGTCTTAGAAAGTGCATTGATAGAATTGTCTTTAAACATATTCATATCAAGCTGCACCCAGATATACTTTAAAGCATCTGGTGAGTAATTGTAATAAACCACTTCCTCTTCCCCGATAATTCTTTGGTTCTCATCATCCAGCTCAACTTTGATTTTATAGTCTGCCTTTTGCTGGAAATAATCTCTCCCCGGAGAACCAGAACCTGTACGGTAGGTATTAGGAGTAGGAAGCTCTGTACCTAGCTGCTCAAAAGCACGATTGCTCTTAGACTGGGCATTGGCTAATGGCATTAAAAGAACATAGGAAAGCATAATTAAAAGGCTTTGTTTTAGCCCATTACTTTCCATAAAGGAGAATCGCTTTTTCGTCATTTAGTCTATTGTTTGAAGTAAGTCAGCAATTTAGTTTATATTTTTTTTGATGCAAAGCCACATAATCTCATTGTAGATGAACTCTTAATTTGGACAATCCAAATCTTGAAAAAATGATCTATTTAGAACCAAACAAAATTTTCCTAAAGACAGAAACACTTTTACTTAAAACTGATCAGTACAAGAATTCGTAATTTATGGCAAAGACCTATTATTCTTAAAATTCCGAAAATACCTTAACATTGAAAGCAATCTGGAATAACCAAATTTTAGCTAAAAGAGATACTTCGGTTCAATTGGAGGGCAATCATTACTTTCCTCTAAAAAGTATGAATAAAGATTTTTTAATAGGCAGCCAAGCATTTACTATTTGCCCTCGGAAAGGCCAAGGGCCTATCTACTGTATTGATGTATATAGCAAAGATAACTGGTATTTCGTCTGGTATAATCCTGATCCTAAACCTAGGGATACGAGAATCAAAAGTCACGTGGCTTTTTGGAAAGGGTTAGAAATAGTCAAATAATTCTCATATTACTTTGAAAAAACCTGGTCATGAAATCAAACAACCTGAAGATAATCAACTCTCAAGGGATTGAACTTAGAGCCACACTTGAATTGCCAGCGAATCAAAAGGCCTGGCGATACGCCATTTTCGCCCATTGTTTTACTTGCTCCAGTGATTTACATGCCGTAAGGAATATCAGCAGAGCTTTGGCCAACTATGGGTTTGGCGTCATTCGTTTTGACTTTACTGGCTTGGGGCAAAGCAAAGGAGAATTTAAAGACAGTCACTTCTCAGCCAATATTCAAGATCTTTTAGATGTTGCTTCTTTTCTAGAGGAAAATCATGAGGCTCCCAGTTTGTTAGTTGGGCATTCACTTGGAGGAGCTGCTGCTATTATTGCCGGTGCAAAAATTGAAAGTATCAAAGCCATTGCTACCCTAGGAGCACCAGCAGACACAGGCCATGTTGAGCATTTATTCAGTTCTGCCCGAGAAGACCTTGAAAAAGCTGATGAAACAGAGATAACCATAGGCGGCAGAACATTTTCCATTGATAAAAACTTTTTAGAAGAGCTTAATAAGAAAAGTGTAAAAGCGACTCTGAAGAAATTGCGTAAGCCTCTTTTAGTTTTACACTCTCCGCAGGATACCATTGTAGATATTGAGAATGCCAGGGAATTATACAATACTGCTTTTCATCCCAAGAGTTTCATATCTTTAGACGGAGCAGATCATTTATTAAGTAATCAGGAAGATTCTATTTATGCCGGTCAAATAATCGGAACCTGGGTAAATAGATATCTGCCGAGAAAAGCGGACAAGTCACTGGATACCTTAGGAGAGCAGGTAGTAGGACACCTGGATCTGGATGAAGATAATTTTACTACCACTATTCAAACCATCAAACATACTATAATAGCTGATGAGCCTACTAAAGTGGGTGGCGATGATTTCGGACCAAATCCGTACGAGCTGCTGAACTCTGGTTTGGCAGCCTGTACCGCAATGACCTTAAAGTTATATGCCGAGCGTAAAAAATGGCCTTTGGAAGAGGTATACGTTTATTTAAGTCATAGTAAAAAACACAGTCAGGATCTGGGACTAGAGAGTACAGAAAAGATTGATGTCATTGAAAAAAAGCTAAAATTGATCGGTCCACTGGATGAAGCACAAAAAGAAAGGTTAAAAGAAATAGCCTCTAAATGCCCGGTGCACAGAACTTTGATATCCACAACACACATAAATACTGAGTTGATTTGAGTAAAAGCAGAAAAACATTATTGGTTTCAGCTCTGATATGCCTGCTCATTTTTACCTGGTCTGTTATCTCACCTCTTTCTTTCAGAGAAAGTTTTTCTTTTCTTACAAAAGCCACATTTGATATCTTCGGAGACTTTTATTTAATCCTAGGCTTTGGTATGGTAACCTTATTGGTCATACTAGCTATTTTGCCAACAGGTAATATAAGGCTCGGTACTTCTGCACCCTCTTACTCAGTTTATGCTTGGGTAGCTATGCTTTTCAGTACCGGAATGGGACCTGGATTAATGCTAAGAGCTGTACAAGAGCCTACTTATTATTTTCTTAATCCACCAAATGATCTGGGCTATGATCCTGTCTCTTACTCGCTGGCTTACACATTCTTTCATTGGGGCTTTACTCCCTGGGCATTCTACGCCTTGTTCGGACTTATCATAGCTTATTTTATTTATGTTAAGGGGAAAAGACTTTTGCCATCTGCGGTTTTAACGCAAAAGTTAAATCCGGCTATTGGGATAGATACACTCATTATTATCTGCACTATTATGGGCGTGGTAAGCTCTGTTGGTTTAGGAAGCAGACAGCTTTTAGATGGCTCAAATTACCTGCTAGGCACCAGCTTTCCTGTAAAAAGTGCCATACTAATAGTACTGTTTATAGTTACTCTCTCTATAATTTCTGCCAGATCAGGCTTAAGCAAAAGCATTAAGATTATCTCGACAGTCAACCTTTCTGTTATGCTCAGCCTCCTGCTGTTCGTACTACTACAAAATGATCTGAGTTTATTTTTTAAAAGACTCATTGAGGCTACAACTATATACCTAAAAGATTTTGCTCCTATGTCTTTAAATATTGGAGATCAAAAAGTCTCACGAAATTTCCTGATAGACTGGACCTATTTCTATTGGGCATACTGGCTGGCATGGGTTCCTTTCACCGGGGTATTTATTGCCCGTATTTCTAAGGGGCGAAGCATACGACAGTTTGTTTTGGGAACCCTTATCACCCCCAGTATCGGAACATTCTTTTGGTTTACGGCCTTTGGCCAAAAGGCACTTATTGCCGGCTTGAGCACAGAGGAATTATCAACAAAGTATGAGTCAATCTATTCTGCCATTTTTATCTTTTTCAAAGACTTACCCCTCGACCAGTTAACAAACCCTCTGGCCTTGGTACTATTATTTACCTTCCTTATTACTTCTATAGATTCAGCCATTTTTGTCTTAAGTATGTTTTCAGATGACGGCTCTCAAGAACCAAACCAAACGCATAGATTGGTCTGGGGGCTGGCTTTAGGAGGCTTAATGGCCGGATTATTAATTGTAGGTCAGGAGTCACTCTTAAAAGCCACCAGTCAGGTGCTGATAGTTTTTGCATTGCCGTTTAGCTTTCTGTATCTATGGTTCGTATTTTATTTTATAAAAAGTCTTTTCAAACACTCTAAAAACCATGATTAGAGAATTTTTAGCTACACGATTTCGTACAGAGGAGCTCTGTAAACCTTTGGCCATTGAAGACTATTCAGTCCAGCCAATAGTTGATGTTTCTCCCCCAAAATGGCATTTGGCACATAGCACCTGGTTTTTTGAAGCCTTTGTTCTACAACCCTTTGCGGCAGATTATAAAGTATATAATGAAGATTTTGCATACTTATTTAACAGCTATTATAACAATGCTGGTGAGCGGGTATTGAGGCCAAACAGGGGACTAATGACCAGACCCACTGTAGAAGAAGTGATGCACTATCGTGAATACGTAACCACAGCTGTAGAAAAACTACTCGGACAAAAACCGGACAAGGAAATACTTGATGTAATAGAGCTAGGGATAAACCATGAGCAGCAGCATCAGGAACTTTTATGTTATGAAATTAAGTATATTCTGGGCAATCAGCCAGGGTTTCATGAGTATTCTACCGAAATGAAACTGGTGGCGGAAGACTATGAACATACTTATTTGTCTGTTAAAGAAGGAGTTTATGAAGTAGGATATGAAGGAAACGCATTTCACTATGACAATGAAATAGGAAGACATAAAGTTTATATTCATGAATTTGAGATTTCTAATAAACTAGTCACCAATGCCGAATACATAGACTTTATAGAAAATGGTGGTTACCAGGACTTTAATCTCTGGCATGCCGAAGGCTGGGACATGGTACAACGAGAACAAATAACTGCACCTCTGTATTGGCATAAAATAAAAGGTAAATGGCACTATTATGATTTTTCAGGGCTACGGCCAGTAGATCCAGACTTGCCCGTTCTTCATATCAGTTACTATGAAGCCTTTGCATACGCAGAGTGGAAAGGAATGAGGCTGCCTACCGAATTTGAATGGGAGGTAGCCAGTTATCAGTTTAGATGGGGTCAGGTTTGGGAGTGGACAGCCTCCGCCTACTTACCCTATCCGGGTTTTGAGAAGGCACCAGGGGCACTTGGTGAATACAATGGAAAATTCATGGTAAGTCAGCATGTATTAAGAGGAGCATCTTTAGGGACGGCCTTAGGACACAGTCGTAATACTTACCGAAATTTCTTTCATCCTTCATCCCGATGGCTTTTTAACGGTTTACGCCTGGCTAAATAAATTTAAAACTTACAAGATTACACGCATGCAATCTCCATTTTTGACCGATATGCTTGAGGGGCTCAATAAAACGCCCAAGGTTTTGAACTCCATGTACTTCTATGACAAAATAGGCGATACTATTTTTCAGGAAATCATGAACATGGATGCTTATTATCTGCCTAAAGTAGAACTCGAAATTATTCAGAACCAAACGGCTGAAATTGCCAACAGGCTGTCCTCTGAAGAACTCGACATCATAGAATTAGGAGCTGGAGATGGTGTTAAAACAGTTGCTTTTCTTAAAAATATGATTGCCGCAGGTAAAAAGGTCAATTATGTACCTCTGGATATTTCGCCAGATGTTTTAGAAATAAACAAAACAAATATTCTGAGTCAGATACCGGAGCTTTCCATTGAGCCTATTGCCGGAGATTATTTTAAAACTATGGCAATTTTGAAAGATCGTAAGAAGCCAAAGCTCATTCTATTTCTTGGCTCAAACATCGGGAACTTTAAAGGACAAAGAGGAACCGACTTTTTAAAACTGGTGAAAAGTCATATGACCTCAGAAGACCACCTTCTTCTCGGTGCTGATCTTAAAAAAGATCCAAAAACCGTTTTAAGGGCTTATAATGACCCTGAGGGGATTACCGCACGTTTTAACCTGAATTTACTCTCGAGAATGAACAGAGAGTTAAAAGCCAATTTTGACATTAAAAAATTTGAACATTACCCCTATTACGATCCTATCTCTGGTTCTTGTTATAGCTATCTGGTTTCTTTAGAAAATCAATCTGTAGAAATAGCCGATCAAACCATTTTATTCAGTAAGAATGAATGCATTCATACGGAGGTGTCCCAAAAATACAGTTTAAACGACCTGCAAGAACTTTGTGAAAGTGCAGGTTTTGAAAAATTTCAGACCTTCCTAGATCAAAAACAATGGTTTTGTCTGGCCTTAACCCAATAATCTATTCGAGTTAATAAGTCCGGGCAATAGGATACTTCTCTTTAAGAAGCACCGCACGCCGTCTGCTTACTGTTACCCTTCTGCCATTAAGAAGTTCTACTTCTTTCTGTGGGCCGTAAGAGCGTACAGTTTTAATAAATTGCGGATTTAGTAGGTGCGACCGGCTCACTCGCACAAAATGGGAAAGCTGTTCTTCGTATTTTTTAAGTGTATGGCTTGTCACTAACTTTTGTCCACCCTTTAAGTGAAACTCAGTATAGTTAATCACTCCTTTCAGATATATGATATCTTCCGGAGCAGGGGTTCCTATCGTTTTCATGGTTTTACTGCTTTATTAGTCGTTCTAAAATGGTGGTTTGCCAAGTTTCACTTCAAATTAAAAATCCACTTTTAGCAAAGTTTCTTTCGTTTTCAGCATTGGGCAAATTTAGGTCTAATGCCAGCCTGCAGACAATACCCCGTTTGGGGTATTTTGATGTGACTTGGCTTCTGATAAAGAGGTATCGTTTATATGCACATAGGAGCTTATCAGTTTTAAGTAGTTATGAAACTCCTGGTAAAACGGACTCCTCACTTTACGTAGATAGTCTATATCCCATGGATTTATATACATCTGGAAACGTTGACCATAAGAATAATGTGTTTCACGATACACTCTGAAACCTATCTTCTCATACATTTTCAATAGATGCTCTTCTGCTTCTATAAGGGCTATGTGGGAGCCTTCTCTTAAGGCCTGTTTATAAATCCCAACGGTTAAGTCGAAAGCCACCCGGGTATGTCTGTAAGCCGGATGAACCACCAGCCTGTCTACCACAGAGACCTTGGTATTAAACTCAGGTTCTCTAATTCCCCAGTAAGTATGTAACTCTTTGCTATATGGTGTAAACTGGCATCGTAAACTGCCAATAACATGCTTATTCCTACTGGCATAGAGTACATGATACTTTGACTCATCGCACTGGGAATTTCGAAAAAGGTACTCTTTGCCCAGCTCCTCCATATTCACCTGGTACCTCAGAGACTGTACCTCCTCAAACTCCTTTTTTGTTCTAGCTACACAAATCTTCATGACTAATGGATGTTAATTATTCAAAGCTAAATCTCCGGTGATTATCCAGTCATAAATACAATTGGCATAAAGCCAGGTGGCTTTCTCGGCTCCTTCAAGCAACTGTCTTTGATGCATTTCAGAGAAATTCTCAGAAACCAAAGCATCTAAAATTTGATCTCCATGAGGCAAAGCTTCATGCATATGTACCTGCGTGAAAGTGGTATTTTTCTTAGTTATAAAATCTGCGGAGCCCATGAGCTCTTTGATAACAGGAGCTGCGTAATTTCCAATGTTTTCAAGAATGGCCGTGGCCCCCAGACGTTCAAGTGGCTTATATTGAACCGCCTGCTTCTGATACGCCCACCATAGTTCTACCAAAA
Source organism: Cytophagales bacterium (assembly GCA_024742395.1). GTDB lineage: Bacteria > Bacteroidota > Bacteroidia > Cytophagales > Spirosomataceae > Jiulongibacter. The sequence continues at coordinate 50,894 of JANSYO010000008.1, read as the reverse complement.
ATGGAATTCTGCCAGGCTCTGCTCCAAGATTTTTTAAATCCTTCTGAGCCAACTTATAATGCATTTCTTCTTCGAATGCAAAGTTCACCAGGAACGGCCTAAGCTTTTTATAAGCTCGCGTTTCATGATGTGAGGCCAGGACCAAAAAAGTCTCTTGTACACCTTTAGTCAGGTGATATTGCATCTGCAAATACCGAATATACTGCTCTTGCTGTAATCCATTAGTAAAATTCTTACTTAGTTTATTGGCAAAAAACACATTGGCTTTGTCTACCAAACGGTGTAGTTCCTTTAAGAAAGAATTGTCAATTATCGATTCTTGGGTGTTTAGTATTGTTTCCATGATTGAATAGTTCTTTTTGATTAACTATTCAAATCTCTATACAAATTAATTCTTTAGATAGATGAACAATACCCTTATGTGAAGGGTATTAAAGCGGGGTAATTTTCACGTACCAGCTAACATACAAATCATATGACAAAGATTTGAAGCCCTTTTAGCTTAGTATCTCCTATGATCATAATGCATCTATAAATTGATGAAGGATAAACTTTTCATATTGTTTTATACCTACTTTCGTCCTTAAATACGAAAAGAGATGGCTGATATCAGCGAAGAACAGATTAATGAGTGCCTGGCAGTTTTAGAACAACTGAATGCTGATACCAATCAGATTTTCAATATCCCAAAAGAAAAACGCACCGCTTTAATAACAGCGGCAGGGTTATTCGCCAGACCAGACCGCGAAGAACTGACTCGAAGAAAGAAAGCAGCTAAGAAACACCACAAAGAAAAATTAAAAACCAAAGACAAAGAAGCTCGTAAATCTACTGGTATTCGTTCTGCCCGGGAAGCCACTGTTTTTTTAGCTCCAAAGATGATTTCATTAACCGGGGAAGAAAAGGATACCATTTTAGACAATCCAAGAGAATGTTATGTGTGTAAAGAGTTCTATAACAGACTACACCACTTCTATGATTCCATGTGTAAAGGCTGTGGAGATTTTAACTATGCCAAACGCTTTCAGACTGCAGATTTAACGGGCCAAATTGCCTTGGTAACGGGTTCAAGACTAAAAATTGGTTATCATATTACCTTGCTTATGCTGCGTGCCGGAGCTACCGTTATTGCTACCACTCGTTTTCCTGTCGATTCAGCCCTTCGTTTTTCTAAAGAACCTGATTTTTCAGACTGGAGTTATAGACTGAGAATTCATGGTTTAGACCTCCGTCACATTCCGAGCGTAGAAATCTTTTGTAATTATATAGAACAGAAATACGAAAGATTAGATATTCTCATTAATAATGCTGCTCAAACAGTAAGGAGACCTGCAGGTTTTTATAAGCATATGATGGCTAATGAATCTCTGCCAATCAATGAGCTCCCAACATTGGCCCAAGGACTATTAGCTGATCATACGGCCTGTCTTACAGAACTTAAAACACTTAGTACTGATAAGGGTCAAAAAAATCTCCCCGTGAGCTGGCACGGAAAACAGGTGGGCATTGGCCTAAGTGCTTCGGCACAACTATCTCAAATTCCATACAGTATTGATGATTCTCTGGCTACGGATGAAGTGTTTCCTGTGGGAAGGCTTGATGCAGACTTACAACAGATTGATCTGAGAGAAACGAATAGTTGGCGGCTAAAACTAGGCGAAATTCATACAAATGAAATGCTCGAGGTTCAGCTGGTTAACTCTGTGGCTCCCTTTGTTTTGTGCAACAGACTTGTGAATATCATGAAGAAGGAAAATACCGGAATGAAACACATCATTAATGTTTCGGCTATGGAGGGTAAATTTCATCAATGGCACAAAGAAGACAGGCATCCGCATACCAATATGGCTAAAGCTGCCTTAAACATGATGACACTTACGTCTTCATCTGATTTTGCTAAGTATGGAATATTCACAAATGCCGTAGACACCGGATGGGTTACTGACGAAGACCCGGCCTTACTTGCTAAACGTAAAGCTGAACTTCATGATTTTCAGCCTCCACTTGATATTGTTGATGGGGCAGCCCGTGTGCTTGATCCACTTTTTGATGGCATTAATACAGGTAAACATTGGTGCGGCAAATTTCTAAAAGACTACAAGCCCACTAGTTGGTAATTTACATCTGTTGAAATATTAAGCTACTCTCCTTCAGTCATTAATCATACTTTGGTCAAGCATTAGAATTCCATTAAAAGCTTGGGAATAAATGATCAGCCTCATATAAAATATCAATAGCTTTAAGGATATTGTATTTCTAAACACAAGTACAATGAACAAGAATAAATCCTTACTGCTAATATTAATTGTCTTCTTAACAAGCTGCGTGACACAACAACCTGTGAATGTAGTGCCTGTCGACTACGATATTAGCGACAACTTAGATTTGGAAGCCGTAGCCTCTATATTTGGTCAATCGGCTAATCTTGAAGATTTTGAAAGAAGATTAAACAATCCTGAAGCCAGAATTTCGAATCTGGATTTAAACGAGGATGGTTATGTAGATTATCTTCGTATAGTAGAAATAGTGGAACGTGGATCACACATTATTACTATTCAGGCCGCATTGGGTAATGACATTTTTCAAGATGTAGCTACAATTGATGTAGAAAGAGATAATTACAACAAAACCTATATTCAGTTCATAGGTCATCCTTACTTTTATGGTCCGCAATATATTATTGAGCCAGTCTACTATCATACGCCTATTATTATAAATAATTTTTGGGGTCCATCTTATATAGCATACCATTCTCCATATTACTGGAACTACTATCCAAGTTATTATACCAGGTGGAGGCCGCTACCAGTTACTAGATACATAACTCATATACATATAATAAAAGAAGAAAGAAATACATATAAGTACGTTCCAGAAAGGCGGAATAAAAATGCTAGTACTATTATTCGAGACACAAGAAAGAATGATTATGTAAGACAAAAACCAGAACAAACCTTTGACTCTAGAAACAAGGATGCACGTAATAAACACGAATTGGAAACCAGAAGAAATTCAACGAATTCAAGAACTCAAAGTACCTCTGGAACAACCGTACCAAGAAACAGAACAGGCAATGACAATGTAAGAGAAACCGATACAAAGACAGGAACAAGAACCAATACTTCACCCAGTGAACGTACGCCGAGTAAATCAAGCAGAACAAGCCCTTCTACAACGAGTCCAAGTACTCGAAAACCAAGTACTTCACCTAAAACAAGAGAAACGGAAAGTACCTCAAAAACCACTCGTAAAAACACACGATCTGAAAGAAATTAATAAGAAAAAATAGGTATGGATTTAGTCATTGGTATAGATATAGGAGGCACAAAAACCAAAATTGGTTTAGTAAATAAGGCGGGAGAAACCTTAGCAAACACATTTTTCAGAACCAAGGATTTTCCTGATCTGGATTCCTATTTAAATCAGATCACAGCTACTGTAGATGAGCTCAAAAAAAGCTTTACAGAACCCATTTCTATTCTGGGCTGTGGAATAGGAGCACCTAATGCCTCAAGTAAGCACGGGACCATTGAGAATGCTTCTAATTTGATCTGGAAAGGCACTGTTCCTATCCTTCAAAAACTCAATGAACGTATGTCTATGCCTATGAAAATCATGAATGACGCCAGCGTAGCAGCTCTGGGTGAAATGCTCTTTGGTAATGCTAAAGGAATGACAGATTTCATTGTAATTACATTGGGTACAGGATTTGGTTCAGGTATAGTAGCCAATGGTAAATTAATTGACGGGTATGATGGTTTTGCAGGCGAATTAGGTCATATAGATATGACATTAGGAGATGGACGTGTAACTGGTCTTGGAGTAAAAGGTGGTTTAGAGGCCTATGTTTCTGCCACTGGCCTAAAGCGTACGATCATGTATATGCAAAGCAAATATATAGATGAAAGCAGATTCAGAGATATTGCTTTCAATGACCTGCATGGCGAAGACATTACAAAGGCAGCAGAAGAAGGAGACCCTATAGCTCTGAAAGCATTTGACTATACTGCCAAAATTCTTGGATTGGCTCTGGCCAATTTCACCGCCTTTACCCAGCCCGAAGCCTTCTTTTTGCTTGGTGGTCTAGTTAATAGCGGTAAATGGATTATGGATCCACTCCAAGTCTATTTTGAGGAACATCTTCTGGGCGTTTATAAGGGTAAAGTCAAATTACTCCACTCAGGTATGGAAGGCAAGACTGCTGCAATTGCTGGTGCAGCCTCCTTAATCTGGCAAGATTATACAGACGAATATTAAGCAGAAGATCACAGTGAAAATAGGTATCACTTGCCTGAAAATTTTCAAGAGAAAACCTAAGGCTGTTGTGAAGAAAAATCGATGAGCTCAGCCAAATTGCTCACACCCAGCTTCAGGTAAATATTTTTTCGGTGAGTTTTTACAGTATGAAAACTCAAATAAAGCTTTTTTGCAATCTCATCATTGGTGCGGCCATTCTTTAAATGTGTCATTATCTCAAGTTCCCGCTCTGTAAGATTATACTTTTCCATGAAGGTGTCTTTGAAAGCATCATTCTCAAAGAAGCTCGTTTCTATGCGAATAAAACATTTACCACCTTTTAATACTTTCTCTATTCCTTCCAGAAGCTCCTCTGTGTCACAATCTTTCAGAAGGTAGCCGTCCAGATTGACCTCCTTACTTTTCTCCAGAAAATTTACATGTTCATACATTGTAAGCATAATGATTCCCGTTTCTGGAAAATCTTTCTTAAGCTTTTCTCCAAGCTCAATACCGTTAATGCCACCAAGATTTATATCAAGCAATAAGATTTCAGGCCTGATTTCTTGTAAGGCTTTTTTAATCTCTTCAGGCCGTGATAAGGGGCCGTACACATCAAAGTCTCCCTTCTTTTGCAGAAGTTCTTTTAGACCATCCCCAAAGAGTTGATGATCATCAGCTATGAGAATTTTTTCCTTCATTTAAGAGGTACTTCCAGGGTTATAGTTGACCCTTCATTATTGGAATCAAAATTAATAACACCACCTATATTGTCTGTCCTCATCCGCATGTTTTTCATTCCCAGCCCTTCTGTGGTTTCCCTAAATGTACTACCATTATCCTCAATCATCACAGTCAAATCGATCTTTGACCAAAGAAATTGGATAGAAACTTTAGTAGCAGGGCTATGCTTATTGATGTTTTGTATAATCTCAGAAATGATTCTATAAATATTCAGCTCTATAGCCGCCTCCAGCTTAACGGCTTCTCCGTGCTCCAGAAATCTAAATTCTCTTTCTCCGGTCTGGTTGGCTCTTGCAAATTCCTTAATAGAATCTACTAATCCCATCATCTCAAAATCAGGGGGCATCAGAGCATGCGATATTCTCCTTAAATCATCACCTGCCTTTTGAGTCAATGTCTTAATTTTCTCAGCTTCCTCTTTATTAGCTTTGTTTAGCAAATTATCATAAATCAATCTCTTAAGAGTAGATAAGGTACCTCCCAAATCGTCATGTAAATCGCCCGCTATTCGCTTTTGCTCTGCTTCCTGAGCATCTATCTGGGAGCGTAAAAGTTTCAGTTCTGTCTGTTTCAATTTGTTTGCTACGGCCGTTGTTAAAATCTTTTCACGGAATAAATAAGCAAAGAGTATATAGAGCATCTCCACACAAATAGAGATCCGGAAAGCCTCAAAAAATTGATTCGGAATTTTTAATAAGCCAAAAATATTGGTCAAGCCCTCTACTAAGCCTGAGACGATCAGCGGCATACCCATGAAAAAATAGATACGAGTCAGCAAACTCTTCCTAAAGCGTATCACCATATACCATATCAAATAAAGAATGGCCCCCACAAAAAAAGTAAGTTTCACCGAGTTAAAAAGTGTAGATCCTGAGTGTTGTGGAAACAGTGAAACCAAAACGGTTAGTCGGAAAACATTGTCGATCGCCGTTTCAATTTTTGGCTTACCATCTTCATTCTCCGGGTCGATGAACCTGACCCCAAACTTAACAAACGCATAAGTACTCGTTAGTATAAATATATTAACGAAGTAATTAAGAACTTGAGGGTAAGCTTCAGTGATGTGGGCAGGAGAGGCAATCCTTATATAATAAAAGGTTAAAAAATTAAAGGCATAAAGAAGGTAATAGTAGAGAATTCTGTCTTTTCTTGAAAAAAAGAGGTTGTATGTGGCATACAAAATAGAAGTGATTAATGCCATGATTACTAAACCATCCAGAAACAAGTAAAGGCTGTAATGCTCATTAAACTGCCAGTTACTAAATAGATGTAACGGCAACCTTACCACTTGGTAGTCGTTCTTGATACGATAGTAAAATGTCTTCTCCTCAAAAGGTAATAAAGAAGCAGAAAAAGCATGAAGGTAAGAGGGTGTTTCCTTTTTCACCGCAGGTAGCCCCCATGAAGATTTCACTACCGTATAGCCAGTGCTATCAGGTGTATAAAACTTTATGTCTTCAAGAATAACCTGGTCTGAGCTTAAATAAACCTTTCTGACACTATCGGTTCTATTCTTCAGAGCAATCCTTACCCAAAGTGCATCTCTTAAGTGACCATAATTAATCTCAGGACCTTTATAAGGTGTAAAAAGCTCTGGCCGGGCAGAAACCTCCTCAATCCCAAGGCTATTGGTACTATCTACAAAACAAACAATCTCCTCTACCTCCACCCAGTCAGGCACCTGATTATTTACCTTCTGGTCTTTTAGGGTGCAGGAGGTTAGGAGGAGGAGGAGGGGGATGAGGTACTTATTTCTCATATTTGGTATTTTCTAGCCTTTTATTCTGCCATAAAATTGGAGCATTTTTTAATTCGGGACGAAATGTAAAACCTAATATTCCTGAAAATACCAGTTTAGATTCATTTTACATTCTTGTCAAACCAGAATTAAATATGTTTAAGGATTCAAAAGAATACATAGATTAAAATCTTCATATTTAGACATTAGGGTGTTTTTCACGTTCTAAATATTAGCATTTATTTCAATTTTTGAAGCAGTTAGTCTCTTCAATGATAAATAGAATTTTCATACTAATGTCCTGCCTTTCTTTATTAGAATGTTCTTTTAAAGAAGATCAAAGTATTTTATGGGATCAAGCCTTTCTCAGCTACACAGATAAAACAATAAATACAGACACAAGTGCCCATTTTCAGCTTAGTAGCGTCTACCCAAGAAAGCCAATAATTCAGCCAGACACTTTATGGAAGAATTACTCCTTTAAAGACTCTACAGAGTATAAATTATACATGAAATCAATTCTCTCATATTTTTTATCTCAAAACATTTCTAATTTACCTAAAAACCAATGGTTTATACAGGATAATAAAAATAGAATAAACAAATGGTACCACGCTCCTGGATTTACTTGGGCAGCTTATGATACAAGTAACTTAAGGCGTGAGTATTTACATGGCCTTACAAGAGAAAGATCAATCAGACAAGATGACTGGAAATTAGGCGATGCTGTAGACAATGTTACCAATTGGGCTATTGGTTTCTATAATCCAGTTTCTGCATATACCCTTGGAAAAGTATGGAACCAAAAGACACTCTTTCCACTATCTGCGGCAAAATTTGAAGAGAATTCTGTTATAGTTAAGCTTTTGTTTTCTGCCTGTACTCCCGAAGAACTTCCTCTTCTAAAGGGAACTTTTCAATGGAAGGCCGATATCATAAAAAGCAAAAATGATACAAATAAAGAACGTGAAATTCTAAATGTTCACCTTCTCCAAATTGATTTTGCAGTAAAAGATAATCGCTCCACTTCCGGATGGGTATTTGGTACATTTGTTTATGATGGCATGGCTAAAAATTTTGAACATGAACAAGACTTTATTCAGCACTTTGTCCCTTTAGGAGTTAATTGGAACACACAAAAGGAAGCTTCGACATTAAATAGTGAAGCAATTGAAAAATTTACAAACTATTGGTGTATTGAAAAAGATTATTTAGAAAATAGGCTAAGGGGCCCTATAGATAATCCAAAAGTTGACAACTGCATGTCTTGTCATATGAATATAGAAGTAAAAAAGGACGTATATGCCCCTCATTCATACGACTATTCTTTACAGCTTGCTAAAGGGATCCAACAGTTTAACTTAAGATATCAATATGACATCTGGGATGAATCAGAACATAACTTAAATGACTTTCAAATACAGAAAGAGTCTGTCAAACTAAGCGACCGTAACAAAATTGAGAAGCAAAAAGAAAATAATACAAAAATGCCATTCTGGCCAATATTTACATCTGAAGAATAAAACAAATTTCACTTATGACATTTACCGAAAACATCTCCAAAGACAAAGCAATTGAACTTGCGAGTAGATATAAGACTGCTCTCGCAGAAAGAGACCGTAATTTGATTAAGCACCTTTATGGTACTCAAGTAGCTGAATTTTCAGCTTTAGTTAAGGGAGAAATAAAGCCATTGACTTCTTTTACTTTTGTAATGCCTAAATATAGAGACCGAACGGAAGTTATCTACTGGATATTTCCTGACAAAACAGTTTTACCTGAATTAAAAGGTGATAAAGACAGAATAAAGTTGCACTTAGGTATAGATGAAAGGAATAATAAAGCACCATTTTTGAGCTACGCTAAAAAAGGGCTTAATCCTGACCCCTCACCTGAATTCCACCTTATTAATGACCCAAGAGGCGAGTTAAATATAGATTTAATTCTAAATTTCAACTACCCTTGGTCATGTGCCCCAAACTGTGGCTATGTCAATGACATATGAAAATAGAATATGGCTCAAAACCTTCGATCTTTAGAGGCAATTAGCCTGTATATTGTAACTTTAATCGCAATATTACTTTTCAAGAGAAGCAATCACCGGTATATCAAAATTTACATAATTTGGTTATTAATTGCTTCTATTGTTGAGACAATACTACGTTTGTTTTATTCAAGTTTTCCTGATGGAAAGCTGGTTAGATATCTATATGCAATTTTAGCTCCTATTAATGCATTTCTCTTTTATCAAATTTTTAAGGCTCGCTTTCAGCAAAATTTATTTTATAAGAGATTTAATATATTTTTTATTACTGCCTTCGTATTATACTCTGCCTATAATATGATCTTTAGAATTAATGAATTGGGTTCCTTTAATGACACTTTTCTGGCTCTATCAATCTTGATTTTAAGCTTTTGTCTAAGGTATTTTTATCAATTATTCTCCCAAACAGAGATCAATGATTTAAGAAAGGAACCCCTTTTCTGGTTATCAACAGGTATGCTTTTCTATTTTTCGCTAAACATTTTTTCAACGGGCTTCTTTCATAGCTTAAATAAGGTAAATGTAGAATTTTCAAATGCCCTTTATAATATAAATTATCTTTTAGGAATCATTTATCATATCTTAGGAGGGGTAGCAATATTTTTGTCGACTAAATCTGCTTATGAAAGAGATTGAAATTTTTGTTTTGATTGGGACTTTGGTCTTTTTTCTTCTCTCAACTTTTATCATCTCCTTCGCTTTCCTATTTCAGAAACGCCAGCAAGCCCACAAACTCGAAAAAGCTTCTTTAGAGGCCAGCTTCAACGAAGAAATCCTTACTGCCAAAAACGAAGTTCAGGAAAATACAATGAAGCACATTGCTCGGGAACTACATGATAATGTGGGTCAATTACTTAGCTTGGTAAAGATTCAATTGAATACAATTGACGATGAAAACCCCGGAATAAAACGAGTAAGTGATAGTAAAGAATATTTAAACAAGGCCCTGACAGATTTGAGAGGTTTGTCTAAGACATTAAACTCTGACAATATCCTTAGAGCAGGCCTTTTGAAAGGTATAGATTTTGAACTCAAGCGTATTGAAAAAACTGGTTTTCTGAGAACTTCTTTCCAAAATAAAGCAAAAGGCTTTCATATTCCAGCTAAAATTGAGGTGGTGGTTTTCCGAATTTTTCAGGAAATAGTGCAAAATGTACTCAAACATGCCAAGGCTAAAAACCTTCAGGTAAGCTTGCATGAAAACGTAGAAGGCTATACTTTAGAGGTAACTGATGATGGCCAGGGATTTAATCTACAAGAGAAAACTAAGGGAAGTGCGTTTGAGTCTGGCTCGGGACTAGCCAATTTAAGGAGCAGAGCCAAACTCATTGATGGTGAATTGGAGATTAATTCTGGCATAGGTCAGGGTACCACTATTCGACTAATCTTACCTAAAGCTATCGCCACTAGTCATGACCACAGTAGCCCTAATAGATGATCACACGCTCATAAGAAATGCCCTGGCTGAGCTTATTAGCAACTTTGACAATTATACCGTCATACATGAAGCCTCAGATGGCGAAGAATTTTTCTCTCAATTAAGAGTGTATGAAGCCCCAGATATCGCTTTAGTTGATATTAACATGCCCGGCATGAATGGTTATGATACGGCTAAAAAACTTACTGTAGAATACCCAGACATCAAGATATTGGCCTTGAGTGTTGAAGATGATGAGGAGTCTATTATTAAAATGCTTCGCTGCGGCTCTAAAGGTTATTTACTTAAAGATACGGAAACTAAAGACTTTAAACTGGCTCTGGATGAAGTCAGAACCAAAGGATATTACCACAGCGACCTCGTGGCCAACACGCTACTCAATTCTATAAAACCCACAACGAATGGAAAGTCAATTGCCCCTATAATACATTATCAAGCCAGAGAAGAGGAATTCTTAAAACTGGCCTGCTCAGTGCTTACCTATAAAGAAATTGCTGATGAGATGTGCGTATCTCCCAGAACGGTAGATGGCTACAGAGAAAACTTATTCTATAAGTTGGATGTAAAAAGCCGTGTTGGAATGGTCCTGTTCGCCATAAAACACGGAATTGTTCAATTATAAAAAAACTCCTTACACCAGTTAGGATATGGAGTTTCCTTTGTAAAACTAATCTGCTAGTTACTTAATTTCTATGACTTTTTCTATTGCTTCAAGTGAATTTGGATTGCCATAATCCAGAATTCCCAGCATAGAGTATTGTCCTTTTGGCAACCCTTTTGGTAGCGATAAAGTCACGACTCTTTTACCTAATGGAAAAATTGGGCATTCAGTGGCTTCGCTGGTAAACTCTTCACCAGTAGACACATTAGTAAGCTCTAAAAAGGAGTGAGCATTTACCATTACCTCGCCTTCATTGAGTAATTCGAGATCATATTTCCCTGGGCTTTTCGGATTCTCTATCATATTATTCACTCTAGCAGATAGCTGACTGAGCTGCGGTGGAGTCTGATATACATGAACTCCAAACCTCATTACTTCATTAATATGCGTTTGTAGACTGTTGTTGTTATCCTGTACCAATTCTCTGATCTTTGAGCCCTGCAAATAAAGCATTCCCCACTTCATTGACTTTAGCTCTTCCGCTGATTCCGGAGCTCTGAGCGTTACCCTGATTTGCTCTGTTTGTCCCGGAGGAATATTTAGAAAATTAGTACTTACTTCTAGCCAGGATGCACAGCTAAATTTCTGTGTACCAGATTCAAAATATGTATGACTACCGTCGCTGTTACGGATCCAATCACCCGTATAAATTTCCATTGCCTGAGTAATATCCGAATTATTTGTGATATTTATGGTTTGAGTTTGGGTACTATTGGTACTTCCCAGATCAAAATACAATTTGACAGGATTAATACTTAATTCTTGGGCAAAAGAAAGGTTCTGCAGAATTAGAAACCCGAAAAGAAGAAAGTAACGCTTCATTTGTAGAAATGATAAAAAATTATTGTTGGAATAAAATTACTAAAAACCGAGTAAGACTTATTATTAAGTCGTTATCGTTTCTCTATTTATGTCTTTTCAAAATTAATGCCGCTTATTCGCAAAGCTTCGATTTTTCTGTCAGCCAACTGAAAAACATGAATTATGTGTACGAAAAGGAGGCGGATTTTGAAGTGGAAAGGCGGCTATCGCAAGCCTTCAGGATTGACTTGAGTTCAAACAGGAGAAACATAGTGGTCTCTGCCAGAGTAGTGTCTACACAAAACTATGCTTATTCTACGATTACAGATCAATTATTCGCAATTGAGTTAAACAATACCAACGCATCAATTGGTGGTAATTATAAAAAGAAATTCAAGCTTGATTTTGATGAAGAATTCATCTTAAATGCTCCACGTAACAGAGGTAGAGATAACTCATATTTTATTTACGACTTAATCGTAGAACCCGTTGGATATGAGTATGAACCGGGACAGTATCATTATTCATTAGTATTTACCTTAACTGAAGAATAGATGATGAATAGAATTCTTTTAACCTTACTTATTCTTAGCTCGTTTTGCACATTTGGCCAATCAAATAGCCAAGGCGTTTTTACTGTTTTGGATATTAGATCAATTATAAGTTTTGACGTTACCTCCACGGGAAATCGTTTGGAGTACTATTTCAACAATCCAAACCAAATTACCAATGGTTTAGTGGGTAATAATATCTTTAAAGCTCAGGTAAAATCTAACCAGAATTGGATAATGAATGTTCATGCAGATACCCCCTTCTTTTTAGATGCGTCAGATAATAGACCCAGTTCTATGCCTACCAGTATAATTGGTTTGAGGAAAGAAAATAAAATTGATTTTGTTAAAGTGGATGTTTTACCTAAAGCAATTGCCACAGGCCCCAGAGGAAACGAAAAAAAGAAGGATAACAATTTTATGTTAGATATGGAAATTACGCCAGGAGACCATGCTGAACCGGGCGAATTCTATGTGAACCTCGTATTTACTATTACCCCTGATTAATCCTGCTTCCTGATATTAATTTTTCTGACTTTTTCTTTCAGAACAAAATCAACTACCTCTTTATCCTTGTTATTTAAATCAATATCAAAAGAGGTTTGTTCAAAATAATACCCATCTCCGGCCACAGATTTATCACATGTTATTCTGTACTTTCCAGGAGGAATATTAAGGAAAAAATTACCATCAGTATCCGTTATAATTTCATATTTCTCGCCGAATTCATTCTCTGCTGTAATGGTAATCCCATTTAAGCCCACTCTGATATTCTGACTATACTTTGATTCTTCATAGCTAATCTTACCCAGTACAGTTTTAGTAGTCTTAAACGCGAATTGAACTTCTTTACTTTCAGTCAATTTAATAGTGTCTGAAATCATCTTTTCAGGTTGCCATCCAATCTGGTTATCTACAGGATTGAAATTTACACGATATGCTTTCCTCTCTGTATTGGTCAATTTTGCTTCTCCATACCTGTTCGTATGTAGTAAATGATTATCAACCTCAATAGTGGCATTTCTCACCGGCTCTTCATCTCTGTCCCATACTTTATTATTGTTTTTATCTTTAAAGAGCTTAATTTTTAAGGATGAATATTTTTTGAAGAATGGGACCGGTATATCAAGATTCTTAATCAGGCTAAATGATAGCATAGGAATTTCATTCTGATTAAGTACATTGGCACTGGAAGAAACACGAAGATTTAAATTCTGAGATGGTATATCCAGATTGACCGTTGCATTCATAAATAAAGTACCGGCGTAAGCACCTTTCATTTCAGAATAATTGGCCGATAAATTAAATCGAAAGTTTTTATCATAGCTAGAATTCCAAAATATGCTGTATTGCTGACGGTCAATATTCTTCCCGGTATTAAGTACATATAAATAATCAAAAAAGTAAGTAGGCCCTTTTTCCAGGCGTATTTGATAACCTAAGGATTTAATTCGGCCGTTGGCCTGAATATTCAATGATTCAAAATCAAAAGTTTCGAGATTTGTGTTATCTAACTCGCTAAGCCCATATTTGATATTAAATTGTTGTGCATAATTTCTGGAGTTCAGCTTATAATCCACACTAAATTTACTTCCATTGATAAACGGATTTCTTATTGTTTCTCCAATTCTAACTCCTTGACCTTTCTGATCCATGTAGTTTAATCCACCCATAAAAGTGAACACACTTTTCCGAAAAGAGAAACTTGACTGTAAGCCATATTCATAGGTTTTGCCATTGTCGTACTCAAGATAATTAGTGAAGTTATTGATGTAAACATTTGGGGATCTACTGAGCAGAAAACCATAGGCTCCAATACCCACTTTCTTATTTCTAAACATAAGATTGTGGCTATGTGACTCTAAACCTCTTCCCATACCAGGAAACCATCCGCTGGATTTATTAAAATAAGAATTGATGGAATAATACTTCTTCTGTGTTCTAAAAGAATACCCTGCAGTATAACCACCAAAACTCTTACCTATACCAGCAGACATCTCCTGACTATAGCCTGCTTTTATTTTAAGTTCGGTTTTCGGATCAATTTTGAAATTTACATTTTGAATTAAAAAACCGTAATCAATTCCAATATCATTGTTGTTCTGATACAATCCTTCCAAATGGAAATCAACCTTTTTCCCAGGCCTGAAATCTTGTCTGATACCTGCATTGAAACCATTATACCAAATAGATTTTACACCAAAAATTTCAGTTTGTTGCTTCGTTTTTCGAACTCTGGCTCTAAATCCATAACCATTGATTTGAGTATACATGTAGTCGCTTATAGTACCTAATGACAATGCCATCTTTTTACCTTCATACTGAAGCAAATAATTGCTGTTGTAAATATTCACAACATCATTCACCATAAAAGTCCTCATTCTAAGTTTAAGGCTTCTGTCTTCTGGAAGAGAGACCTCCGTCTTAAAATCTACATAGTTAGATGTATAAATAGGTTTGAGAAGGTTAATGGCCCCAATGGTGATAGAAGAAGTAGCCAAATACCGATTTTTCTCATTCACAGTGACCTCATTAGCTATAAAAGAGACATTCTGCTCAAGAGTAATTATTTTGTTCCTGGAATTTATATTTATAATGATTTTATCATTATCCTGATTCAGATTTCTGCTCCTTATTCCAACAGTAATTAAGGAATCTTGTCCAGGTTTTAAGATTAGTTGATTCCCCTCAGAGGGTAAGGAGAGCCGTAATTGTGACTCCATCGAGAACTCGAATAGTTGTGCTCTATTGCCCGTATTTCTTATAATAAAAGAGAAGTCTGGAAGAAGTTCATCGTCTCTAGATCTGATATGTTTACTCAGTAGTTGAGAATTCCACTCTGATCGGTCTCTGAGGTTTATACTAAAAGAAGTTAATAATTGCTCTCCTGTGCTCAAATCTTCTAGTGAAGCTCTAATAAAATATTTTTTACCTCCATAAGATGTATGGCTTGTTCTTACACGCAATGGAACTATCCTTTGCTCGAACGCACGAAGATGAATTATATCGGAAGGGTCACGCAGTAGATCCCAGCCTTCTGGCAGTACGACTTGCATTCGTAAATGAAGTTCTTCCTGACTATTGTTAGTAATAGTTACAGAATTGAATCCAAATTTACCAATCTCGAATACTGTAGAATCCTCAAGAAATCTGGCTGAAAATCTCTGACTTCCGCTTATTTCTTCTTGGCCAATAACAGGATTAAGAATACAGAGAATGGTGAACACTGTTAGTAAGGTTCGCCACATGTTTTTATTATTTAGGAAAGCAAAAAAAGAAATAGGGAGTGCATTATACACTCCCTATGAAATACTATTGAGCCGAAACAGTATATACTAACGTAGTAGTATATGTGTCCGGATCTACTGTGAAATAATCTTCGTTTTGCTTTGAAAGATCCACAGAGTAAGAAACATTATTGGTGTTTACACCATATCCTCCTTTTGAACCTTGAGCCAAAACTTTAGCATTAGTGTCAAACACCGGATTGCCATCGACTAATAAAGGAATTAAATTTCCAGCAATATCTAATTCGTCTGTCATAACAGGCGTTTGCTTGTCCGGAGTTATGGAAGACGATCCACCTTCTCCGTCTGGTACTGAAAGTGTTAACACTTCTATCGTAATATCTGAATTCTCTGTGTCCGAAGCCTTGAAATCAGATTCGGCGTAAACAGAGACATTCCAAGCTACGTTTGATCTAACTCTTACTTCTCTCTCTTGTGCATCCGGGTTCTCATTATCTCTGATGTTATCCTGGCCGTAAGAGAAAGTCATGTCTGTTTCTTCCATTTGAAGATCCATTACTTCAGGAATAACAACCTTCACTTTGTGAGACTTAGACTGAGCATAACCACCCATTGCTACACATGCGAATGCGATTGAAAATAGTGTTTTTTTCATTTTACTTTTTGTTTTGTTAATAATTGAAATTCTTCTCAAGGTAAAAGCAGATATAGTCAAAGAATCAGTAACTTCATTTTTCTTCAAATCCCTGTTTAAACGGATTATAAACTATGTTTAAATCCTTGATAAAACTGATTGATGCCTGCGGGGTAAAAACACAATCATTGTTTTGGTAACAGTGAAGAAGAAATAGAAAAGCCAGCAGAATAATCTCTATCCTTAAGTCTTTGGACAATGTTATCATTTCTGTCAACATCAATCCTTAAACTATTAATGAGTGATTCTTTGCTAAAACTATTAAGACCTCTTAAAGTTTGCGAACCGCATAATTAACACATAAGACCTTGTTTCCTGACAAAATCATAGGTGCGAACAAATGCACTGGTTCAATAAATAAATCAAAAAACTTTAGTGGCAGATAATTATCCATGGTTCATATCTTCCATTGGATTGAACATTTCAAAGACTATGCCAAAAAAAATTGGCACAATGGATAACCTTAAGGAGAATTTGAATTTCCTATTTAAGAAAAAAGAAGTAGTAGAAGGTAAAAATACCTTACAATGAAGAGACAGTTAAAAGAACATCCATGTAATAAGTACCTGGAGAGTAATCATTATCCAGCACTGCCTTATAATCGACAGAAAATTCGTTTTTGTCACTGTAATTACCCGGGTCTCCTTTAATAAGATCTACACCATTCTCTTGGAGTGCAATGAAGTCTTTCGAATTTGACTCTTTAACAGAAAGTATTGTTGATGGTAATTCGCTATCGTTTTCATCAGCCAAAGAGGTAAAGAAAGGTTTAGAGGCTTTCATAGAAACCATCCATTCAGTATTGGCTCTCACTTGATATGTACTCGCCCGTTCCTCAGTGATTCCGTTATCCAAATCATTAGCATTTTTAAACTCAATTCTGGTCTCAGTTTCAGAGCCTGGCTTTAGTCTTATTTCTGCAAGTTGAGGTATCACAATAGACACCCGCTGAGCTACCTGAGCCTTAGTACCTAAGGCAATAAACAGTAGTATTATAGTAGTAGTTATTCCTGACGTTTTCATAGTATAACAAAGAAACCAAAATTTCTCTTTATTGCCAAGAAAAAAATACCATGTAAACGCAATAATCCAAAAGCCCGGATTTCTCTTTCCATTTTTGATGGAATGTAAACCCTGATTTCTGGAAAGCCTCAGAATAGACTTTGCTTTTGGGCAACGCTTCAATAACGGCCATTGATCTAATGAAAAACATATTTTCGACAGTTGTGTGTACTCAAATACATTGCACAAACTATGCCAATTATAGGTCTTTCACACATCTAAAACCAACATGAAACAAACTTGTTTCCGGTGAAGACGATGATCTGCCAGACACCCTGTAGCCATGACACCAGGTGGGTTCGCATAAAAATGAACCTCCTCTTTGAGCCTTTTCTGTTTTGGCTCCTCCTTTAAAATCATCCAGGGCAAGTGCCCTGTAATCATACAAGTAATTAGAACACCACTCCCATACATTTCCGCTCATATCTGTCAGACCAATGGGGGTTTCACCAAATTGGCCTACCGGAGAAGTTTCAGCAAAACCGTCCTCTACTTTATTAAACTCTGGAAATATTCCGTTCCAAACGTTAGCGTTATACTTTCCTCCGGGGTTCAGTTCTTCACCCCATGGGTATATTGACCTCGAATTCGATCCATTTCTGGCCGCATGTTCCCATTCAATTTCATGTGGCAGTCTCTTTCCTGCCCATTTTGCATAGGCTGTTGCATCTCTCCATGATACCTGAGTTACAGGATGATCATCTCCGGCTTTTGGAAAATCCTTTCCTAAAGGATATTCCCAATTGGCCCCATCTTTTAAAATCCAGTTTTTGCCAGTGCTTTCATGGATAATACCTGCATTCCCAAACTGATCTGCCTCCGTTTGATAATCTGTAGCTTCAATAAACTTTCTGAATTCGCCCACCGTAACCGGCGATTTGTCCATATAAAATGGCTTGATTGTAGCCCAAAACATAGGTCTCTCATGGTCAAAGCCCTCTTCAGATCCTATGCGTACATTACCCCCTTTTACTAAAACCATCCCTTCAGGAGCCGAGGAGTCAGAAACCGGAAACTCTGCGGCTGAAGGTTCTTGCAGCCCTACGTATTCTACAGTAGCAGGTAACTCAGATTTAGGTGAAATTTCATCTGTTTTTGCTTCTTCCTTCTCCTCTGTCTCTTTGCAAGCAATAAATACTATTGCCAGACTTAATAAAAAATATTTCATTGGTGCCAATCCTGTATACTCTTAGTTAATGTTTTATATACTTTAGATAAATCTTTATCGTCTTTTATCAAACTTTTATGCTTCGCAATAGTGCTTCCATCATGTCTAAGGGCAGGCCCGGTTTGCACCTCAGCAGGGTGCTCAGCCTTCATGCCCTTCAAAAAAGTTTCTTTAATCAGAGGTTTCAAAATGTCAAAATCCAGTTCCTCTTCTTCAATGATTTCTTTTGAAAGAGCCCATAAATGATTAACGAAATTACAACCGAATACCGCGGATAAATGTAAAACTGCCCTTTGACGAGAACTTACTTGATGTACTTCCTTTGATAGTTTACCAGCTACTTTCATCAAAAACGCAAGTGTTTGATCATCTTCTCCCTCAATACACATGGGTACTTGTTTGAAATCAACCGGAATACCCCTTGTAAATGTCATTAAAGGGTAAAAAACTCCCAAAGAAATCTCGTTTTGATTCAAGGAATCTGTAAGCTCACTCATCCCCTTTGCCCCGGAAGTATGAACTAAAACGCTGTCTTCCGGCAGTAAGATAGAGCCCGCTACACTTTCAATAGCATCATCAGAAATAGCCAGAATAAACAGTTTGGAAGGGCTGTCTCTGAAATCCAGATCTGTTTTAACTCTTACATCATAAGTGTAGCGCGTCAGATCTCTCGCATTTTTCTTTTTCCGAGTAGACACCTCAGCTACCCTAATTCCTGCTTGTTCAAGTGCATTAATCAGGTGCCAGGCAATATTCCCTGTGCCTACTATACTAGCCGTTATTTCAGCTGATCTCAAAATAAGATATCTCTCTGTGATAAATGAATTCTGGCACAAATTACATAGATTGATAATCAATTCAACCCATTTGACCCCATGAAAAAAATATTATTCGTTCTGGCCGTATTGGCCGGATCATGCTCTTATGCTCAAAAAAACAATAATGAAGCTGTATTAGAAGCTACTAATCAGTTTCTAAAAACATTGAATGCTGAGCAAAAAGCACAGGCACTTTTTGATTTAAACTCAATAGAAAGAAAGAATTGGTATTATACACCTGTTCCACGTAAAGGTCTTGATTACAGAACGCTAGACCCATCTCAAAAGAAACTGGCCAGAGAAATCCTGAGAGCTTCTTTAAGTAAAGAAGGAAATGAAACGGCTCTGGCAATCATGCAGCTTGAAAGTGTATTACATGTTTTAGAAAACAGGCCGGCGGGCAATGACCACCGAGATCCTGATAAATACTATTATTCCATTTTTGGAACTCCAAATAGCACAAAGCCATGGGCTTGTAGAATTGAAGGGCATCACCTTTCTCTTAACTACTCTTCTGCTGACCATAAAATTAACTCAGCCACTCCTTTATTCTTTGGAACAAACCCCGCCAGAGTTCCATCCGGAATGCCCTTGCCTGAAGGTACAGAAGTATTAAAAAAAGAAACAGCCATGGGTTTTGACTTCCTTAAATCATTGAATCAAAGCCAACATCAAAGGGCTAAAATAAATGATAAAGCTCCTTATGATATGGAAACCGCAAATAATGCTAAAGCGGAGATTGATCTGGAGGTAGGATTACCTTTTACCGAAATGAACAAGACTCAGCAAATGGCACTAATGCAAATGGTTAGCCATTATGTCAAACGTTCTCCGAATGGTTTTGCTCTGGAACTGTTAGAAAAAATAGAGCAAGCGGGTTTAGACAAACTTCATTTTGTGTGGATGGGAGGAGAAGAATGGGGCCAAGGACATTATTACAGAATCCATAGCCCTGCTATTTTAATAGAATATGATTGTACACAAAATGGAGCCAATCATGTACATTCTGTAATAAGAGACTTGTCGAATGATTGGGGCGATGATATTATTGCCAAGCACATCAAAGAGCAGCATAAATAAATAAGTCATTTGGAATTATTAAAACAGCACTGTTTGTTGATACAAATATTAATCAAAAGTATATACTATGAAACTTCTACTGCACCCTGTCCTGCTTGTTTTAGTGGTTTTCCCATTTCTCTTAAATCAAGAAACAGAGGAACCGAAAAAGGAAATAACTCTTTGCCATGCCTGGCCCAGTTCTATGGCAGACTTTGTAAATGACCCTGAATTCGTCAAAATGCACCCCTCTCCCCTCCTCATGGATTTTCAAGGTTTGGGTCAGGAAATTAAGTTTGACACCCCTGATGGGAAAGAAGCAAATGGCTACTTTATTGAATCGAAAACTAAAAGCGACAAATGGCTTTTTGTATATCAGGAATGGTGGGGGCTGAATGACCAAATCAGAAATGAAGCTGATAAATTCTACAAAGATCTTAACGGCAAGGTAAATGTACTGGCCTTAGATATGTATGATGGCAAGCTTACCACAGAACCTTCTGAAGCCGGAAAGCTAATGCAAGGAGCTGATCAAAACAGACTACAGAGTATAATGGAAGGTGGTTATGATCTTGCAGGTAAAAATGCCAAAGTAGCTAGCGTAGGCTGGTGTTTTGGTGGGGGTCTTTCGCTACGCTCTGCCTTGACAGGGGGCAAACAAGCCATTGGCTCTGTGATGTATTACGGCATGCCAGTTCAAGATGTAAACCAACTTAAAACTTTAAACACAGATGTTCTTGGCCTTTTTGCTACGGAAAACTGGATATCAAAAGAGGTGATTGAAGAGTTTGCAGCTAATATGAAGAAAGCCGATAAAAAACTGACGTACAAAATCTTTGATGCCGTACATGGTTTTGCCAATCCGAGCAATGCCAAACATGACCCTGAGGCTACAAAAGAGGCGTATTCAATGGCTATTAATTATCTCAAAGGAAAGTTTAAAGTTTAGAAATTAATTCTTCAAGATACTCAAGAACCACATCGGTAGCACCGGTGTGGTTCTTTACGTATTCAGCTGCTATTTTCGAGGCCTCATTCTTATCCACTGACTGAATAACGCTTTCCAGTTCCAAACTATCCTTCACAGGAAAAGCCGCCTTTTTCTCTATCAGGTCTACCGCTTCCTGAAACTTATGATACTTCTGATTTCCGAAAAAGATAGGCATACCAAAAGTGGCAGCTTCCAGAATATTGTGCAACCCTTTGCCGTATGCACCTCCTATAAATGCGTAGTTGCCATATTGATATAATGAAGAAAGCATTCCTACATTATCAATAAAAAGGACATCAAATTCTGCCACATTAATTCTATCACTTAACTCAGAATAGTTAATGGATTTTCTGCTGATACTATTCTTCCATTGATGAATTTCCTTCTGATTAATTTCGTGAGGAGCAATGACAAATTTTAGGTTTGTATTGTTAATAAATGGAATCAAAACTTCCATGTCATGTTCCCATACAGACCCACAGACCATCAGTTCCTTAGCATTCTTAAATGCTTTTACCTCTTCAATGTCTTTCACTGTTTTTAAAGTATCCTGTACCCTGTCAAAGCGAGTGTCTCCAATAACCTTTACATTTTCAATTCCAATACTACGTAAGAGTCTCTCAGAGAGGGCGTTTTGTACAAAAAAATAGTTAACAGCTCCCAAAACATCTCTTTGAAATTTACCCCAGGGCTTAAAAAAAGATTGCTCTGCTCTGAAAATACTGGAAATAGAAAGCAAAGGCACCCCCCTCTTTTCGGTTTCAAAAAGAAAATTTCGCCAAAATTCATATTTTACAAAAACCGCTAAATCCGGTTTAAATGAATCCAGAAACAAACCGGCATTTTTCTTAGAATCAAAAGGTAAATAACTGACGATATCTGCGGAGGAGTAAGCCTTTCTCACCTCATAACCTGAAGGCGAAAAAAAAGTTAAAAGTACCTGCCAGTCGGGATGTAAGGCTTTAAACCTTTCTATAACCGGCCTTCCTTGTTCAAACTCCCCAAGAGAGGCACAATGAAACCAAATAAGTTTTTCGTCAGGTTTACGCTTATCGGTAACCTCCAGAAATCTCCTGTTGCCTTTAAAGCGAAGCTTAGCCTTGGTATTAAATGGCGAAAGTATAGCCAAAACCAAAGAGTACATTTTTAGAAGTAGAGTGTAAAAGAAATTTAGCATTGAAGCACAAAGATAGGCCATTGCCATAAGTCTATACTACCTAATTCGCTATCTTTGCAGCTTGTTTCAAAAAAGCCCTAAAAAGAGGCTTTTAAATAGCATTTACACGATCTATAAAAATGAAATATCCTGAGTACAAAGCGGTCAATTATGCCGAGGTAGCAGACGAAGTCCTTGCTTTTTGGAAAGACAATGAAATTTTCCAGAAATCAATAAAGGAGCGTGAGGGAAATCCCACTTTTACTTTTTATGAAGGTCCGCCTTCAGCAAATGGTACACCGGGAATACACCATGTGATGGCCCGTACCATTAAGGATATTTTTTGCCGCTATAAAACACTTAAAGGTTTTCAGGTAAACCGGAAAGGCGGCTGGGATACACACGGCCTGCCTGTTGAACTTCAGGTAGAAAAAGAACTGGGTATCACAAAAGAGGATATTGGAAAAAAAATCTCTGTAGCTGAATACAATCAAAAGTGCCGTGAGGCGGTCATGCGTTTTACTGGCCTTTGGTCAGACATGACAGATAAAATGGGCTACTGGGTAGATATGGATGACCCATACATTACCTATAAAAATGAGTACATAGAGTCTGTATGGAACCTACTTAAAAGACTGTATAAAAAAGGATTACTTTATAAAGGCTACACCATCCAGCCCTATTCTCCGGCAGCAGGTACCGGCTTGTCATCTCATGAACTGAATCAGCCGGGCTGTTACAGAGATGTCACGGATACCTCAATGACGGCTCAATTTAAGGTCGTAAAAAATGAGAAATCAGTCTTTCTGTTTGATGCTGCTGGTAATGATGAGGTTTTTGTTTTGGCCTGGACCACTACCCCCTGGACACTTCCTTCCAATTCAGCTTTGACTGTTGGTAAAGGAATAGAATATGCTTTAGTTAAAACTTTTAACCCTTATACCTTTTTGCCTGTTAATGTGATCTTAGCCAAAGATTTGATAGGAAAATATTTCTCAGAGAAAGGCAAAGACGGAGATTTTGAAGGTTTTGCCGAAAGCAATAAAAAGGTACTTCCATGGAGTGTCTTAAGTACGTTCAAAGGGAGCGAAATAGCTGGAATAAAGTATGAACAGCTTCTGCCTTATGTACAACCAGAAGATGAGGCATTTAAAATTATCATTGGCGATTTTGTCACTACAGAAGACGGTACAGGTGTGGTACATACTGCTCCTACTTTTGGAGCAGATGACTTTAGAGTAGCACAACAAAACGACATTCCTGCTATCATGGTAAAAGATGAAGCTGGTAAAGATATGCCGCTGGTTGATAGAAAAGGGCGATTTGTGGCAGAGGTGACAGATTTTGCTTTGGAATATGTTAAGGCAGACTACTATTCTGAAGAAGAACTCGAAACCGAAAGAAAAAAGCAGGGAAGAGATAAGTATTTGTCAGTTGATGAGCGTATCTCTATTAAATTAAAAGAAGAAAACAGAGCTTTTAATGTGCAGCGTTATGAGCACAGCTACCCACATTGTTGGCGTACAGATAAACCTGTATTGTACTATCCGCTTGATAGCTGGTTTATCAGAACTACTGCGGTAAAAGAAAGACTGGCTGAGCTAAATAAAAGCATAAACTGGAAACCAGAATCTACAGGTTCAGGACGTTTTGGCAACTGGCTGGAGAATCTGGTAGACTGGAACCTGTCAAGATCTAGGTACTGGGGAACCCCTCTGCCTATATGGAGGTCTGAAGATGATGAGGAAGTGTGCATAGGCTCTCTTCAGGAATTGGAAGACGGAATAAGACATGCTTTAAAGAATAGTGCACTTACAGAAGAACAAAAAGAGAAGAACCAAGCCTATTTGGACCTTCTGGCCAAAGGAGAGGAAGATCTTCACCGACCGTATGTGGATGATGTATTCTTAGTTTCTGCCTCTGGCAAAGTAATGTATCGTGAGCCTGATCTGATTGATGTGTGGTTTGATTCAGGAGCCATGCCGTATGCTCAATGGCACATGCCGTTTGAGAATGAAGAAATCTTTGACAAAGCTTACCCGGCAGATTTCATTTCGGAAGGAGTGGACCAGACAAGGGGTTGGTTCTTTACCTTACATGCAATTGCAGGAATGCTTTATGATTCTGTAGCCTTTAAGAATGTAGTTTCTACAGGTTTGGTATTGGATAAGAACGGTAACAAGATGTCTAAGCGTCTTGGCAATGCTGTTGATCCTTTTGAGACTTTGAAAAATTATGGTGCCGACCCTACCCGCTGGTACATGATCACCAATGCTCAGCCATGGGATAACCTGCGTTTTGATCTGGCTGGTATTACAGAGGTTAGAAACAAGTTCTTTGGTACGCTTACCAATACTTATAATTTCTTTGCTCTCTATGCCAATTTAGACGGATACCGATTTACAGGTCAAATAGATATTAATAAAGCTTCTGAACTTGACAGATGGGTGTTGTCAAAGCTTCAAACCTTAACTAAAGAGGTAGATGAAGCTTATGCAGATTACGAACCCACCAAGGCCGGACGTGCCATACAGGAGTTTGTGACCGATCAACTCTCTAACTGGTATGTGCGTTTAGGCAGAAGGCGTTTCTGGAAAGGACAAATGACCGAGGATAAAGCATCGGCTTACGAGACCTTAGGCATCTGCCTGAAAACAGTCTCTCAACTGATGTCGCCTATCGCTCCTTTTTATAGTGACTGGTTGTACAAAAACCTGGTAGCAGACTCTGAGAAAGTATCTGTGCATTTATCTGATATGCCTGTGGCAAATGAAGATTGGATAAACGACAGCCTGCAAACATCAATGGATTATGCACAGCGAATCAGCTCTATGGTGCACGCTCTTAGAAAGGCCAATAAACTAAAGGTACGTCAGCCACTATCCAAAATCTTGATTCCTGTGTTGTCTTCAGAAGCCAGAGAAAGCATTTCGGCTGTAGATGAGCTCATTAAGTCAGAAGTAAATATTAAATCTGTAGAATACCTGGACGACGCCTCGGGTGTATTGAGCAAAAAGGTCAAACCAAATTTCAAGACGCTTGGACCAAAATATGGTAAAGACATGAAATCTGTAGTAGCGGCTATAAACGGTATGACTGCAGATGATCTCAAAAATCTTGAAAGTGCCGGAAAGCTTGTTTTAAGTGTTGGAGAAATTGAACTTTCTGATGTCGAAATTTTGACAGAAGATTTACCAGGATATTTAACAGCACAAGATGGTAATTTGACTGTGGCTTTAGACATTAATATTTCTGAAGATTTAAAGCATGAGGGCATTGCCCGTGATTTTGTCAATAAAATTCAGAATTACAGAAAAGACTCAGGTTTTGAAGTAACAGACAAAATCAATATCCAACTTAAAAACAATAACGAAGAGCTGGCCAAAGCTATTGAAGCTAATAAGGCTTATATCTGCGAAGAAGTTCAGGCCTTATCACTTGAAGTGGCAGATTCTGTTACAAATTCTGTAGAATTAGAAATGGAAGAGTATGTTTTAGTGGTAAAGGTGGCGGTGGCATCATAACACCATTTTGCACCATTTCATGAGCTTTTAGAATTTAAGAAGGCATTTGAGTCCAATGGATTGACAACGATGCCTTCTTTTTAGAATTTGAGAAATCAATACAAACTCTAATTTCATGAAACCTATCTATTTTATTCTCTTTATTGCCTTTTCCATGACATTCTCTGCGAATGCACAGCAAAAGGAAGTAATTCATAGCACAGACGCACCTAATCCTATTGGCCCCTACAGCCAGGCCATAAAAGCTAATGGATTTCTCTTTTTGGCAGGTCAGCTAGGTATTCATCCAGAAACCAAGAAGTTGGTCAATTCTTCTTTTAAACTTGAAGTAACTCAGGCTCTCGAAAACATCAAGGCAGTTTTGACTGAAGCAGGTACAGACATGAATGCCATAGTTAACACTACCGTATTTCTAACCGACCTAAGTCAGTTTCAGGAATTCAACGAAATTTATGCGGGTTATTTTACGAGTCAATTTCCTGCAAGGACCACGGTAGGAGCTGGCTCACTGCCTGCCGGGGCCTCAATTGAAATTGCAGTGATAGCCATAGCACCGGAATAACTCCATATTTGAGGAGGGCATTTTAAGGGAATAGAATGTTGTAGTATATTCGCAGCCCAAACCAAATTTAAGGAAATGATCAATTCAAACGAGTACTTTGATGGCAATGTGAAATCTCTGGGTTATAATCGCGGAGATGAAAAATCAAGTGTGGGCGTAATGGAAGCCGGAGAGTACACTTTTAACACTGGAAGCCCGGAAATTATGACTGTTATTGAAGGTCAGATGACTATCCAACTTGCCGGTGAGTCCGACTGTAAAATTTATAAAAGTGGTGAATCTTTTAGTATTATTGGAAACAGTTCTTTTCAGGTTAAGACTGATGGAATAACCTCTTATTTGTGTCAATACAAATAAGCTAACGACGGGTTTCTGCCGTAAACTAAAGCTGTGGTTTATTCTTTGGATAAATCACAGCTTTTTCTGATTTTGGCTAAGCCATGAAAAGAAGTTTAACCTTTCTTGTTTTCCTGTTTTGCACTGTCATTACAAAAGCACAGGATGAAATAGATACGGTCTTCCAAGAAGCCATCGGCTTTTTGATAAATACACAAACAGACACTACTATAGAGGGAGTACAGTATGCGGGAGAATGGCCGGTATATATGGAGCTGACAGAACCCTATTTCTTTATTGGCCGCAGGCAAAAAGCCCGGGACTCAAACTGCTTCAATGTTTCGGCCATTCATAACTTTCTATCTGAAATTTACTTAAGAGATCCTACTCTAGACAGTCTTATGCCCGTTCTGGCTAGATCCATGAAGGAAATAAACACGTACAGTACCGAAACTGAATTTAATTTTTGGAAGGCACTTCCACCGCTAAAAGATCATCGCTTCTTTCCGAAAAAAGGTGAGCTTCCTTTAGTGAGACGCCCAACTAATTTTAAGGTAAAGCCCAGGTTGGTTCAAAAAATGTCAAACATAGCTAATGACGCAGATGATACCAATCAAGCAAATCAGGCACGATTCTATTTTAATGAGATCTTTGAGGAGAATTTGCCTCTTGCTAGTGCAAAACTATTTGAAGAATGGACAGATCAAAAACGACAAAATCGTAACTGGTTCAATTATTTATTTCATACCAAAAAGAACAGCGGAGCCTATTTAACCTGGCTGGCTCCTGAATATAAATACGGTATCTGGAATCCTGTTTACGCATACTTATCTGTACTGGGCATCTTTCTGCCTACCAGTAGTTCTTATCCAAAAGCATATGTACCCTGGATACCATGGGGAGCCAATGATGTAGACCCGGTAGTAAATGCCAACATCCTGAACTATTTGGCAATAAGCGGTCAATATTATCCAACACCTGCCAACGAAAATTCGATCAGGATGATAGAAAGGATGACAGAAAGAGAGATGTGGAGTACTGGTGGGGTTTATTACCCAAATGCCTATCATTTAACCTATAGTATAGCAAAAGCCTTCAAAAACGGAGTAAAAGAGCTGAAACCCGCCAGCCTAAATGCTCTGAAGCAGCTGAACGAAACCCAACTGGATAATGGCTCTTTTAAAAGCCGTTACTGGGTAAATCATGGTGATACTATTCAATCTACAGCCTATGCTCTACACGCCCTGCTTGATTTAAAAGAAGCAGGCTTACCTGTTGAATCACAAAAAATAGATAAAGCTGTTTCATTCCTGCTTAGCGTGAAGCAAAACTGCCAAGAGGGAGTATTCTGGAAAGGCGGCGTTTACTTTACAGGCGGAACAGCCCTTAGAAACATTTTATATTGGCATTCTGATGCTTACACTACTGCTCTAGTTGCTCATAGTTTTCAGAGGTATTCTTCTTTAAAGAAAATAGAAACTAGCCCTGTCTATTTGGAAAAATAATTTTTCAAGTTACATTTGTAAGTGATTACTTACATAATATGACTGAGAAACAAGAAAATATACTTCAAGCTGCCCTCAAGCTATTTGCTTCTGAAGGGTATCATGCCACCTCTACAAATAAAGTAGCCAAATCTGCAGGAGTTTCTGAAGGATTAATCTTTAGACATTTCGGAAATAAAGAAGGGCTCCTAGATGCAGTGTTAAATCTTGGGAAAGAAAAATTCAAGGCTATTTATGCCAATATTATTTTTGAAGAAGACCCAAAACAAGTAATTAAAGGGGCCCTAAGCATGTTATTTAACGTACCTGAGGAAGATTACACCTTCTGGAAACTTCAGATGAAGCTAAAATGGTAAATGGATGTGGAGAATATTGAAAAGATTTTACCACTTAAAATGGCCCTGGAAGAAGCTTTCAAAAAACTAGGGTATACCGAACCCGATATGGAAGCCGCTGTGGTCTTACATATCATTGATGGAATCAGTTCTGCTGTTCTTATGGGTCAGCCTATCGACAAAGAAAAGTTAGAAAGCTTTTTGATTAAGAAATACGATTTATAAAAATTTTAAAGAAAAAATAAGTAATTACTTACTAACATTTTATGAAAAAGACAGCATTAATAACCGGTGCCTCCTCAGGGATAGGGAAAGAGATGGCCAAGCTTCATGCCAGAACAAAAGGAGATCTGATCTTAATAGCCAGAAGTACAAATAAGTTAGAAAGCTTAAAAAAAGAACTCGAGGGTGGTTTTGGTATTAAGGTCACAATTATATCTAAAGATTTAAGTATAACAGGGGCAGCAAAAGAAATTTATGACGAAACAAAAAATGCAGGAATAGAAGTAGACTATCTGATTAATAACGCGGGGTTTGGCGGTTTAGGAAAATTCAATGAAAGAGATTGGGAAGAGGATAAGGCAATGATACAGCTTAACATTTTAGCCTTAACAGAACTTACCCGCTACTATGTAAACGATATGGTCATCAGAAACACTGGAAAGATTCTAAATGTGTCTTCCACAGCAGCTCTTATGCCGGGGCCTCTTCAGGCGGTTTACTACGCCACTAAGGCTTATGTAACTTCCTTTAGCAATGCATTAAATGAAGAATTGTCTGACACAGGCATCACAGTAAGTTCTTTGATGCCTGGTGCTACTGAAACGGGTTTCGCTACCACTTCCGGTATGGACAAAACCCCACTTTTCAAGAAAGCTGCCAGTTCATATTATGTGGCAAAAAGAGGCTATGAAGGCATGTTAAAAGGCAAGCTAAATATTTTTGCTGGTGTCCCTCTACCCTTCTTACTTATCATTCCGTTTGTATCTCTTATGCCTAAAAGACTAATGCTAAAAACAGTTAAAAAACTTCAGGAAGTGCAATGATAAAATTGATAAAAATGACAGCCATATTTATACTATCAGCCCTTGCAATCATTGCAGTGGGAACCTACCTTTTCATGAGTTTTCACCCGGTTTTCGGAGGTAAACCCAGTAAAACAGAGAAAGACCTTTATGCTACTTCTGCCAATTACAAAGACGGCATATTTGTCAATAGTATTGAAACGAATATGACCATGAGTTTCAAAGAAGGGATAAAACTGCTCCCTGAGTACTTTGGTAAACATCCCGGACGCGAACCACAAGAATCCTTACCATTGATTAACTTAGACTCTACCAGTATCCAAAACAGTCTACTACAAAAGAACACGCTCACATGGTTTGGCCATTCCGCTTTTCTCATGACCCTTGATGGCAAAAAAGTGTTGATTGATCCCATGTTTGGCGAAACTCCCTCTCCTGTTTCGTTTCTGGGCTCAAAACGATATAGTAGTAGATTGCCTCTAGAGATAGAGAAACTACCCACTATTGATCTGGTCCTTTTTTCTCATGATCACTACGATCATCTGGATTATCATACAATTCTAAAGATCAAAGATAAAGTCAGCATGTTCTACGTACCACTTGGTTTGGGTGCCCATCTCAAAAAATGGGGAGTGGAAGAATCCAAAATAAAGGAGTTTGATTGGTGGCAAGAAGATACATATATGGATATACAGCTGGCTTGCACGCCGGCGAGGCACTTCTCTGGTCGTGGATTCAGTGACAGATTCAGTACTCTGTGGGCTTCATGGGTAATCAAGACTGATTCTACTTCCATATATTTTAGTGGAGATAGTGGCTATGGACCACACTTTAAAAGTATTGGAGAAAAGTATGGCCCTTTTGACATTACCATGATGGAATGCGGACAGTATAATGAAAGGTGGGATAATATCCACATGATGCCGGAAGAAACCATTCAGGCTGGAATAGATGTAAAAGCGAATACATTAATGCCTATTCATTGGGGTGCATTCACATTGGCACTACATCCGTGGCAAGAGCCTGTACAAAGAGCCCTTGCAGAGGCTAAGAAGAAAAATGTACAAACGATAGTGCCGCAAATTGGGGAGAGCTTTGAGATTTCTGCACCTACATCAAGCTCGCCTGAGTGGTGGAAGCCCATAAAATAGTTCAATCGTAACTTATTCACTTTTAGCAAGTTCTATAAAGAAGAAAGAACGAAGAATGATATTTAAATTGAAAAAAATATAATTATCTTTATTTATTAAGTGGCCAGTGACAAAAGTGAAGTTTTATTCCAATCCTGAACTTGAATCTTAGCCTTATTTTTTTAATTAATTTTATTCAATATGAATATTTTCGTTGCAAAATTGAACTACGACACCGCAGAGGACACTCTAAGAAGCACTTTTGAAGAGTATGGTACGGTAGACTCTGCAAAAATTATTATGGACAAATTCACCAACCGATCTAAAGGCTTTGGATTTGTAGAAATGCCAAACGATAGCGAGGCAGAAGAAGCTATAGCAGCTTTAAATGACACCGAATTGGATGGTCGAACTATAGTAGTAAAAGTAGCCAGACCCAGAGGGGAATAATTCTCTATACAAGGAAACAAAAAGGTGGGCAGTACCCACCTTTTTTTATGCTTTAGGACTTGGCTTAGGACCACCAAAAAGCTCTTGAATCATTTGCTCTGCTCCTGGGAATTTCTCCTTTAGCATACTAATGGTTTCTTCTAGCTTCCCAGACGCCTGTCCTTTTAATTCTTCAAAATACTCCGGGGCCTTATCAATGGCTCCTTCTGCTTCGGTTTTTAACTCCTGCCCCTTGGTCTTAAGGTTCTCCATAAGTTTTTCTCCTTCTTCTGTTTGAAGGTACTTATGCATAGCCACTCCGGCAGCGGCCCCTAAAATAAAAGTTGCTAAATGTTTTGATGTAACTGACATGATTTTTAGATTAATTTACTTGTCTAATATAGTCAATTTCAGCCTAATTTCTATGGCTTATCCGAAAAGCTTTTGTGCCTCCTTTTTTAACAAAGACAAAGCTTTTTTTGTAGGATCCATCTCCTCATTTACCACTTTATCAAAGATCTTTTTAGATAGTTTAATGGCGGGCTCATCTGCTTTCAATTCAGAGGCCGACTGGTTTACCAAAGTCAGCATATTATTCATGGCACCTTTAATTTCTTCCCATGTTTCTTCCTCTATATAAACCTGTTGAGCCAGATTATGATAGTATTCTTCACGAATTTCTCTTAAGAGTAATGCTTGAAAATCACCGACCTGATTGGCCTTTTCATAAAGTCTAAGAAGTAGATAATTAGGTGTAATACGTTCTAAAAAAAGAGTCATTCTCTCGTATGCCTGTAATCTTAAAGGAATAATAGTCTCGTTAGACTGCATATTCATCTCCAGTTTTTTCTGCTCATACTGCTTATTCAGGAATGTTTTCACCAGTAAGTACATTCCTAAAAGTAGAAATCCCGAAGGAATCAGAATTTTAAATAAATCAGCTATTATCTCCATATTTGAACAAATTTGGCGTTTTATTAAAGCACCTGAAAGCAATCCGTAATTTTCTTATCTAATATGATAGAAATAGAAGAAAAGGCAAAAACTGAAATCAGAAAAGTACTTCAAAATCCAGATCTTAAAAACAAGTATTATGTACGCCTTGGCCTATCAGGTGGTGCATGTGAAGGCAAATATATTTTTGGCTTAGACACCCTTACAGACACGGATGAATCCTTTGAAATTGATGATATTAAAATCATCATTGATAAAAAACATCTTATGCATCTGATTGGAAGAAAAGTGCATTATAAAATCGAAGACGGTGAGGGGTACTTCGCTATTGAATAAAAGGCCCTGCTTGGCACGGTTTTTTCTCAATACATAAGGTAAACAGACCAAAGAAGACCGAATGATCGGCTCGCTGATAAAAAAATATTTATTCTTAATTCTAGCATTTATAGCCTTCCTGTGCTCTGGAATTAGCTATATCAGCGATAAGCTTTCCAAAAATGAGTCCTCGGAAATCAGATATGGCAAGTCTGTACAAACGCGTGTCAACAAAAGTCTCTTACAGGCTGCTGATGAGCTGGCAGAAGTAACGAGCCTATTTCAAAAAAGCAGCTCTCTTAGTTTTTCAGAAATAGAATCTAAAACAGAATACCCCTATTTTATTTACAGAGATGGTAAACTGGTGTATTGGTCAGACCATAGGTTTGTTCCTGAATATAGCTGGATAACCAATATTCATGACAGTGGCCTTTTGGCTCAGGAGAACCATGTGGCATTAGTTAAGAAGGAAACCTTCTTCTACAATGAGGATAAACTGGAGCTTATTTCTTTAATTCCCATTTATATAAAGTATCAAAGAGAAAACGAATACCTCTCCTCTGGTTTTGATAAAAAGATGTTTCCGGTTAGTCCGGTAAAAATTGATAATAAATCAAATTCAAAGGAGTTTCTAAACATCCTGGATGAAAGTGGCAGGTTCCTCTTCTCCATAAAACCACCAAAAGTAGACGAGCTACACATACCTTATATATCAACATATACTCTGATATGTATCGCTTTAGCTCTTCTTTTTATTGGCCTGTTCCTTGTGTCCCGAACAAAATGGATATGCAAAAAACTAGGCTTCGAAAAAACACTTCTTCTTTTTGCGGTTTTTATGATTGCAATAAGATGGTTTATGCTGGCAAACAGCTTACCGTTTTCCTTATATGAAGCAGACCTGTTTAATCCCAAATTCTTTGTCATAAATGCCATTACTCCCTCTCTCGGAGATCTTTTGCTAAATACAGGCTGTCTAGCTATCATAATTTCTTTCGTGGCCTATAGATTCCATAAATCCAGGCTTTATTACGCCGCAATAAAAGCCGATAGCATCACAAAGAGTATCATTTCAGTTGCTGCAGTGTTGCTCAGCACATTTGTTACCCTGTTCTGCCATCAATCTTTAAAAGCTATTTATGTTAGGTCAAACTACCTTTTAGACCTTTCGGTAAGTACTTCATTCTCCTCACTGAAACTGGGAGCACTGGCCTTCTTTATTATACTCGCAATTTGCTTCTTCTTACTTCAGCATGTTTTAGCGGCAATATTTATCAGGTTGAATCGAAATTCCAGAACCGGATTATTTCAATGGCTT
The DNA here is from genome assembly GCA_024742395.1 of Cytophagales bacterium. Lineage (GTDB taxonomy): Bacteria > Bacteroidota > Bacteroidia > Cytophagales > Spirosomataceae > Jiulongibacter. Next base: position 17,052 of record JANSYO010000008.1, on the reverse strand, counting down.
TACGGAGCCCTTTTAAGTTTATTCCTCTTAGTGTTTATTGAAGGCATCTCATGGGTAGTGGTAATTGGAGCAGTGTATTTCTTTTTACTCTATAAATTTAAATTACCGCTTTATCTGTACTCCTTAAAGTACCCAACCTCCATTTATTTTTTCTTTGGTGCTTTTGTTTTTACGAGTATTACTATGAAGGTACTTCATGAAGAAAACAAAGCAAAAGACATATTTGACAAGCAGATATACGGCGAACAATTTCTTGCTGAAAATGACGCCCTGGGTGAAGGACTACTAACGAAAACCATGCTTGCAATAAGAGAGGATTCTTTAATCTCCGAAGCTATCAGCAGGGAAACATTTGCCAGCGAAACCATTGAAAATATTATCAAAGAAAATCATCTAGAGCTGTATTTTGATAAATATGACACCGAAGTTTATTCCTTTAATACTTTCGGAGAGCAGTTAGGATTTGAGGACGATCTAAAGGACCTCAAAGCCTATGAAAATGATTACAAAAAAGCTCAATATAGAACAGGCAATCCCAATATATTCTTCATCAATGAAACCGGAGATAAATTTATTAAGCAATACATTGTCTTCATTCCTTTAAAAGAGAAGAAGGGCACCCTGCTAATTGACATGCAGCTTAAAAATGCTGACAAGAAAAGCGTCTATCCTGAGCTTTTAATGGAGAAGCGGTTTACTCAAAACCCAGATACCAAACTTTATAGTTACGCCATATATGACGAAAACAATAGTTTAGTTTACTCCGGTGGCAAGTTTAACTACTTGAAAAATTCAACTCTCAGTCTCTTAAAAATTCCTGAGTTATATACTGAAGGGGTAGAAGCCTTTGGATATGATCATATTGGTGTGAGCAATGCATCCGGAAGGAAAATTGTGGTTTCGTCAGAAGACAATACATGGAAATCACTTTTTGCTGATTTCTCATTCCTTTATCTAAGTTTGGTTATCATTGTCTTTCTTATCATTCTTAGTTACGCTTTTGACTTTGGCTACAAAAAGCTAAAAATGAATTTTTCTACAAAGATTCAGATCTACCTTAACGCCGCCTTTTTATTGCCATTTATCTTACTACTCTTTGTAACTATTGGTATAATCAGAAGTACATTATTAGATATACAGGAAAGCTTCTATTTTGAGAACACACAAAACATCAGCTCTACATTACGCATTCACTTAAAAAATTACAGTGATGGAAAATACAGTAAAGCTTTTTTTGAGCAAGAGGTAAATAAATTAGCTCAAGACACACGTACAGACATAAACTTTTTCGATTTAAATGGAGATCTGGTTTACACTACCAGGCCCCTTATTTACGAGTACGATCTCCTGTCTGAGAAGATCAATTCAAAAGCTTACAGGTCCATCATTGAAGAAAGAGAAAACGAAATCTTACTTGCAGAATCTCTCGGAGATCTGAATTACAGAGCGGTATATATGGCAGTGAAAGGCGGACCTAATACTCAGCAGGGAGTTATCGGTGTTCCATTCTTTAATTCTTCCACCGCCTTAGAAAGTCAATTAAAAGAAGTTTTCACCACCATCTTGAGCATTTGTATTGCCCTCTTCCTGGCTTTGCTTATCCTTTCCTATTTCGCTTCGAATCAGTTGACCAATCCACTGAAAATGGTGGCTCAGAAGATTAAAAAAATAAGTTTAGACCAACACAATGAGCCTATTCATTGGGAAGCTGATGACGAAATTGGTGTGCTCACAAGCTCTTATAATGACATGCTTAAAAAACTTGAAGACAGCAAAGACGCCCTGTCTCAAAGTCAAAAACAAACAGCATGGCGAGAAATGGCTAAACAAGTGGCTCATGAGATCAAGAATCCACTAACACCTATGAAGCTCTCAATACAGCAGCTTCAAAGAACATTGCCTTCCCTTGAAGAAAAATCAAGAGCCAGGATAGAAAGGTCCTTGAACTCGCTCACAGAGCAAATAGACAATATTTCTGAAATTGCTAATTCGTTTTCAGAATTTGCCAAGATGCCCGTGCCACGCTCAGAGGTATTTGACCTGGTGAACGTGGTACAGAAGACCGTATATCTTTATGCTCAGAATAAAGGTTTGGATATTCAAATGGAAGCCCCTAAAGAAGTTATTCTTGTCAGAAGTGATCATCAGTTAATAAACAGAGTGGTCACCAACTTAATTATTAACGGAATACAGTCTGTTCCAGATACTATTAAACCAAAAATTCAGGTTAAAGTTTATAGAAACGACAGAGAAAAGTTTGCCATCATTGAAGTCAAAGACAACGGCAGCGGTATTGCTGAAGAATATAGAAACAAAGTTTTCATGCCAAATTTCAGCACTAAAATCGATGGTTCTGGTCTGGGACTGGCAATGGCCAAAAGAGGAGTAGAACATAGCGGTGGAAATATATGGTTTGAAACCGAAATAGATTCTGGCTCTACGTTTTATGTGGATCTTCCTTTGGCTGTGCGGTAATTCTTAATCGTCGGTTTTTACATGCCCCCAGTTTTCTCCAGATCTGATTCTGTTAAGTTGTGTATGTGTAATACCAAACTGTTTGGCAATCATCTTCAGTCTCGTACTATCAGATTTTAACAATTTCTTGATCATTCTAACCTTAGACTCGTTCAGCTTATAGTTTTTGGATTTTACAGGCCTCTGACGATTCAGCACATTTGGATTGGTTCTGTTATGCTCAATCATCTCTTCTTTGGTTACCCAACTTAAATTGCTTACCACGTTGTTATGCTTATCGTAATCCTTATGAATTACATATTTCTTATCTTCAGAAGGTGTATCTAAGAAATATTCTGCAACAAGTTTATGTATATATCTGTTGAAAGACTTGCCTTTAGGAAGCCTTATATTTAAAGACCTGTAACCTTGAATGACAGAGCCTTTCAAAATCTTACCATCAGAATTGTTTTGAAAACTTCTGAGCCTTCCAAAGTTTGATACTTCATAGTGAGGAGGGTTCTCTACTACATTAATTTCTATTCTTACCCATTTTTCGTTTGAAAAACTAGATCCGGCCATGTGCGTTTAAATTAGGGATACAACTGCTATTTATGCAAAAGCTTGATTATCTGAAAATTACCACCAACATTCTTATTATTCGGTGTTATTTACGTTTAAGACGGCCTCATGTATTAAAAGATACAATAATCTACTACTTTTTTTTCTACCAACGTATATTTGTACCAGAATGAAAAGCACAATCAAAAAATTTATTTTCTCCCCTTTCTCAGAAAACACCTATGTAATTTCAGATGAAACCAATGAGGCAGTTATAATTGACCCGGGGTGCTTATCGCAGACAGAAAAGGAGACACTTGCCGCATATATTTCAAGTAAGAAGCTCAAACCAGTGGCTTTACTGCAAACTCATACTCACCTTGACCATGTGTTTGGCAGTGCGTTTGTCAAACGAAAATACCAGATTGAAATGTATATGCATGAAGCAGACTTACCGGTTCTGTCTGATGTAGAGATGCGGTGCAAAACCTGGGGAATTCCTGGCTTTGAACCTGTAGAAGCCGATAAATTCCTTAAAGAAGGTGACGTCTTTAAATTTGGAGATACCCAATTAGATGTAATATGGGTGCCGGGTCATGCACCCGGGCATATCGCTTTTATTAATCACGAAGATCGATATATCATTGGAGGTGACTGCCTTTTTAAGGGTAGCATAGGTAGAACTGACTTTCCATTATGCAGTCATGAAGACCTTATGAAAAGTATAAAAAATAAGTTCTTTACCTTGCCTGAAGATTACACCCTATATGCAGGACATATGGATGAAACTACCATTGGTTTTGAGAAGAAACACAATCCATTTTTCTAAAAATGAAAATATTCACCCTTCCTAATTTTATTACTCTCGGCAATCTCATTTGTGGAATGATAGGCCTCAGGCTGATAGGATTAGGAGATTTGTCCTCTGCAGCCATTCTTATTTTTGTGGCTTTGATACTTGACTTTTTTGATGGTTTTGTGGCAAGGTTAACCAATTCTCATTCAGAAATAGGAAAACAACTGGATTCGCTGGCTGATATGGTCAGCTTTGGTGTTTTGCCTTCTTTTATCCTTTTTTCGCTGTTGGAAGATCAAGGATGGATTGCTTTTATAGGATTCGTTCCTGCTTTGTTTTCTGCTCTACGACTCGCCAAGTTTAATATTGATGAAAGACAAAGTACTTCGTTTTTCGGACTGCCTACACCGGCAAATGCCATGACTGTTGCTTCTTTCCCATTGATAATAGGTCAGAATTTTATCAATAGCCAAAACCTTGACCTCTCATATTTCTTCATTGCTTACTCGATTATTATAAGCTTCTTACTGATTGCTGACATACCAATGATGGCTCTAAAATTTAAAGATTTTACCTGGGCAAGCAATAAAGTTAGATATTCATTTTTAGTGGCCTCTTTACTCTTGATTTTGATATTGCGGTATGCTGCAATTCCTGCAATACTTTTGTTTTACACCCTTCTATCAATAATATACAAGCCCAAAACCGATTAGAATATTCTTCTAACAAAATTCGTCACCAATGTAAATGGTGCTTTTGGGGTAAGCTCAGTAGCCTCAAGAGTAACTCTGGGATAATGCTCAGGTAACTGTGTCTTATGAACAGTTCTGGCATTTTTTAACCACAAGTAATGATTTACCGGAGTGGGTTCATGTGTAACTTCATTAACCTTTAGAAACATTAAATGTAGGTGAGTATCTGAACGACCTTTGCCAGCGTTAAATCCTGATCTTCCAACTTCACCAAGTTTATCACCCTGTTTAACCAGCTGGTCTTTCACCACATATACTTTGCGTTGATGTGCGTAATACCATAATCCTCCAGTAGTGAGATCATAAAGCCAAACGTAATTGCCACCTTTATATCCGTTTGTTTCGCTCCATTCAGTTTCGGTGGCGATAATAACCCCATCATTCACAGCCAGAATATCCACATATTCACCAGTATTATCATCTTTACAATCTCTGTCGAGATCGTAAATGAAAATATCATGGGCCGGGTGACTCTTGGCCACACTGTGATCAAAAAGGTCAAAATGACGGCCATAAAACCCCCGCCCCTTTCCTCCAACATCACGATAATTCCTACCTTTTAAAGGAAAAACCAGATCTACGGCCAGCGAATCGTACATTTTGGGTTTATACTTCTTCTGAAGGTCAGCCATTATTCTTTTAAACTCCTCTTCTGCATCTTGCGGAGAAATAGTTTGCTCACGTATGTCTGTTAATAACTGCTTAAAATCTCTCTTTTTATTAAAAGATGAGTCTCCTTTTGAATCTAACGAACAAGAGGATACTCCAAGAAAAATAACCAGTAAAAGCTGTAATTGGAATAACATATGGGTACTTTAAACTAAACCGTTCAAAGATACAGAACAAGAATGCACAAAAAAAAGAGCCGCTGTTACCAGCGGCTCTTTAAATCTATTTGCTTTGGCTTAAATTTTTCTGTTTACTTTCATAAAACTCAATGAACCTATCAAATTCATTGATGGGAATTCTTTTACCAATAATCCTCTTTTCTGAATCCAGAATAAAAGAGGTAGGAGTAGCATATACATCATAATTATCTCTGAAATAATAATGATGTCCTTTATCCCACAGATTTAGCATATGTTCGTCTGTGCCATATTTTTTTATGAACTCTTTCACTTTGTCGAGTTCATAGTCTACAGACACGTTATAAATGACAATTCCTTTATCTTTTGCTTTTTTGGCATACTCCACTAATTCCGGGGCTGCATCTTTGCAGTGTCCACAGTCTGGGCTGTAGAAGTAAACTATGGTATACTTGCCTTTACTTTGATTAACTGTTACCACATTATCATTTACATCATAAACGTATAAATGCGGAAACACCTCCCCCGTTCTAAGTGGTTTTAAGATTTTAACCCTATCGGCAAACTTTTTATACTGCTCTTCACTGAGCCAATCTGCATCTTTTAAATAATACTCTTCTGCCAAATGTACAAAAACACCATCCAGGCCTACAATCTCAGAGTTTTCATACTTATTCGTAACCCACCATAATACATATCGGTATACTTCATTGTTTTGCTTAGAAAGTGTTATCACATGGTCGGCATTGTTAATAACACTGTCCTGAACTTGGTAGACCAAATCCTTAAAGTACTTCTCCAGTTTAGTTTGTAAGAAAGGAGTTCTTAAAATTCTTCCGTCGCTAAAATCTACATTGTCCCAGAAATGTGCCTTATAATACCTGTATGCAAACGTACTGTCTTTTGAGCCATCAGGATTTAACGGAATCTCTTTAGGAATTTCAATTTCCTGATTAGCTTTAATTACTTTGGCCGCAAAAGTACCTTCGTTTTCTTTAAGTGTTTTATTTATATAATTGGTCACCTCCTCCTGAAGGCCAGCCATCTTCTCTCGTCTCAATTGATTTGCGTTTGGATCAGCCGAATCTATAGATTTATTAATCTCTCCGGCCTTATTGTTCATTTCGCTAAGAAACTTTCGGTAACCAAACAGAATATCATTCTCCCTTGAATTCGTGAATTTCACAGATTTTACAAAATCAACTGTATCTGCTTCAATGGTGAAAGCCTTCTCGTCACCACTAACTATAAAATCGTAGTATTTTGAAGTACTTAATACTACAAGGTAAATACCTCCTTTTAATGGCTCTTCACCTTCAAAATGGTAAAATCCATTTTCTAATTTTGCAGAGTCTACTTTTATATACTGATTGTAGCCAAGAAAATGAGCAAGATGAATGTACCTGTCTGTAGGCCCGCCATCCAGCTTAACTTTTATACTATACTCTTGCTGTGCATGAGACTGAAGTAAAGTAAATAAGATTAGTAAAGCACTTAATGTAAAACGTTTCATATGTAATTATTTAAAGAGCTGAAAGCATTTTGCTTCTCCAACAGTCTTATTATGAATTAATTGGTTTTCAAAGACTATTTTCAAGTTTTCAAATACAAATTTAAAAATTAACGAATATTCTTATTCAATATTAACACTTCTTTATGTTTTACCTCTTATCAAAATTATTAGCCTTTCTGATAATGCCCTTGGGTATACTTCTGATACTGTTAATCAGTTTAATACTAACTAAAAACCGTACCAAACGAAAAATACAAGGAGCGTTTATAATCTTATTAACATATATCATGAGCTGCCCTGCAATAGTGAATATTGTACTCGCAAAATGGGAGGCTCCTCAAACACAGATTCAATCCATCAAAAAGCATACAATTGGTATTCTCCTGACTGGAGGTCTTAATAACGCAGGGGTGAAGTATCCCGGAAATCTAAATTTAGATTTTAGTGGCGACAGACTCTGGCAAACCTTATTTCTATATAAAGAAGGGAAAATTGATTACATCATTATTTCAGGAGGAGACATTTCAATTTTATCTAAGAAAAAATTGACCGAAATAGATCTGGCGTATCAGTTCTTACTAAAAAATGGCGTTCCGGCAGAACAGATAATCCTAGAGAAAGAAGCACGTAACACCCATGAGAATGCAATCTTTACTTCGCGAATAATCAAGGAAAATTTCCAAAAGCCATCAGCAGTACTGATTACCTCAGCCTTTCATATGAACAGAGCAATGGCCTGCTTTAAGAAAAGTAATATAACGCCAACCGCCTTTCCAAGCAGTTTTATAGGCTACACCAATAACTCAGACATTATCGATTTCATTCCGAACTCCGGAATGCTTGGGGTTTCTGAAATGATAATTAAAGAATGGATAGGATTGGTAGCCTATAAAATCATGGGCTATGCTTAAATACTAAGAATGTGAACCATTCTTAACAAATCATCATGAATAGGCTTTGGTTTTGTAATAGTATCAATGAAAGGGGTAAACACTAAATTATTGTTTACTATACCTGCCATAACATTTTTCTGACCATTAATTAGCCCTTCAATAGCTCCAAGACCAAGCCTACTCGCCAAAATCCTATCATATGCAGTAGGAATTCCACCTCGTTGAATATGACCAAGAGTAGTCACTCGTATATCTAACTTGTCACCAACTTTGGTTTTGATTTTATCGGCAATTTCAGGTGCATGCCCTTCTTCATCTCCTTCTGCCACTACTACAATTGATGAAGACTTAGACCTGCTCCATCCATCTTTTAAGGCAGAGACCACCTTTTTAAGCGGAGTATGCGTTTCTGGTACCATGATAATCTCAGCTCCACCACCTATTCCAGACTGAATAGCAATATAACCAGAGTCACGCCCCATCACTTCAATAAAAAATACCCTATCATGGGAATCAGCAGTATCTCTGATCTTATCTATGGCTTCTAATGAAGTATTTACTGCAGTATCAAAGCCAATAGTATAATCTGTTCCGTAAAGGTCATTATCAATTGTACCCGGACAGCCTACTGTAGGTAATTCATATTCACTGTAAAAAACTTCTGCACCCGTAAAAGTACCGTTACCACCAATAGCTATCAATCCTTCTATTCCGTGAGACATAAGGTTTTCATAAGCCTTCTTACGCCCCTCGGGAGTCATGAACTCTTTACTCCTGGCAGACTTTAAAATAGTACCCCCTCGCTGAATAATGTTACTTACAGATCGTGAATCTAATGGGAAAATATCCCCACTGATCATTCCATTATATCCTCTTCTAATGCCATACATTTCTAAACCATGGTAGATACCACCACGAACCGCAGCCCTAATACAAGCATTCATTCCTGGAGCATCCCCTCCTGAGGTAAAGACAGCAACTTTCTTCATTTTCCTTAAATTCGTTTTATACGACGCTGGCAAAAGTAATTAGATTTCTGAATTTACACCAATTGATTTTATATTCATAATCTTCATTTATTTAGTGAATATTCTATTTAATAGAATTAAACCAATATATAATTTCAAATTTTCAAGCCCTCCATTCTCTTGTGCCTTCTCAGGCCGCTTTCTCTAATCTCCGCCTTTCTCTGTAAAACCTTAATAATGACGAAACTCCTTTTGGCATCTTTTTTGAGTGTTCTGTCAGTACAGGAATCTGTGCTTTCTAATATAAAGCTTACCTAGTGGGTGCAGAGAATAAAAAAATTTGTCGAAGGAAAATACTAGAATTAAAAAAGAATGAAAGTTAGATCTTACAAAGTGCTACTAATAGCATTGCTGACAGCCCTAGCCGGTAGTAATGCAGTAGGTCAAGGAAACGTAGGTATTGGAACCACTGCTCCTGACGAATCCGCCATCTTAGATTTGAGTTCTACCAGTAAGGGGCTTCTACTCCCAAGAATGAGTTTAAGTGAAAGAACAAAAATCTCTAACCCTGCTAAAGGTTTATTAGTTTATCAAACAGATTTCATGTCAGGATTATATATCTATGACGGCATTGATTGGTCTTCTGTAGGAAATACGGAAGCAAAACTAACCGCTGCAGATAATACCGTGTGGAGTACAGTAGGTAATGCAGGACTCAATGCGACAAGTAACTTTATAGGTACTACAGATGCTACTGCATTAGTCTTTAAAGTAAACAATACTAAATCAGGTATGATAGACCCGGAAAGAGGCAACCTTTTTATGGGTTTCAGAGGAGCCCAGATTTCTACCGGCTATAACTCCGTGGTTTTAGGTTCTCTTGCAATGCAAAAAGCAAGCACCAGCGGTAATAATGTGGCAATAGGTTTTCAATCTATGTTTTCAAATGAAAGTGGAGGACATAACGTAGCACTAGGTACAGGTTCTTTGGCTGCAAATGCCACGGGAACCAGTAACGTAGCCGTAGGCTCATTGGCAGGTTATAAAGCTACCGGGTCTGGAAACGTTTTTCTAGGTTTTCAATCCGGGTATGCAGAGCAAGGAAGCAACAAGCTGGTAATAGGGAATGACGTTAACAGGAAAGCATTAATCTATGGGGACTTTGCAACAGGAAAGCTTGGTATTAATACAGAAGATTTATCGAATACGCTAAACATAAAGAGTAGCTCTGCAAACTCAAGTGGACTTAGGTTTTCTAATCTAACCAGTCAGTCTCCTGTAGCGGCATCAAACGGTAAAGTACTTTCAGTTAATACCAGTGGTGATGTAATCTTAGTAAATGACAAAGAAGGTTCTGTAACGCAAACCACGTCTTATTGGAACGCTAGTGGTAATGATATTTCTAATGCCAATACTGGGAAAGTGACTATTAATAGTGGGCTTCAATTGTCTTCTCTTAATAATATGTCAGACAAAATTCTGGGACTAGATAATAGCGGAAACGTGATAGCGGTAGATAAGCCGGTGGTTACCAGTGGCGGAGGTGGCGATAGTGGCCTTTGGTACCAAGATTCAGATGGAAAAATTAAACCGACTGTCAGTACTGCCGATATTTATACCAGCAAGAGGATTGCCGCTCATGGCCTTGACTTAGGATGGGGAGGAATTAAGTTTACTGAACTAAACAGCACTTATGCCAATCCTTTCCCATCAAACGGGCTGGCCCTTTCTCTTGATGAATATGGACATGTTATTCTTACAGTAAACTCTGATGGAGGATCTGGAAGTAGCGGAAGCTCGGTTTGGTCTTACGCAGGAAATATTCTAAGAACACCAGGAGATGATAAGGTGGTAATAGGTACAGGAATGAATACCCTGCCAGACGGTTTCTCTCTTTATGTAAAAAAAGGAATTCTGGCAGAACGCGTTAGAGTGGCAATAGCAAACTCTGCTAAATGGGCTGATTATGTTTTTGACGATGATTATAAACTTATGCCTTTAAATGAGGTAGAAGAGTTCATCGAACGAAACAATCACTTACCTAATTTGCCATCAGCTCAGGAAGTGGCTGAAGGTGGAATTGATGTAGCCGAAATGTCAGCCAAGCATATGGAGAAAATTGAAGAGCTTACTCTTCATCTCATAGAAGCCAATAAGCGAATTGAAAAACTTGAAAAAGAAGTAGAAATATTGAAACATTAATACCAATACATTTCATTTTCGTAAAGCCAGCTCTTTGAAAGAGCTGGCTTTTTTTATTGCTCTGTGTATAAGAAGGCCCTTTTAATTATATTCGTTTAAACTCCCTTTACTACCATGTGTTACGATGTTTCTTATCAATTAAAAAAACTAGAGAGATATGCCCGGCTACGCGGTATTGAGGAAGAAGAAATTGAGGAAACTTTATCAGATCTTAAAAAGAAAATTAAAGATCCCACTCCCGTCTTTTTTCATCTTTCTGGTTTTCAGCATGAGCCCTTACCTGTGTATACCAATGATTCGCCTTACTCTCTTCAGTTTTATAATTGGGGACTCGTACCCCAATGGGCTAACTCTACCGAAAAGGCAAACAAAATACGTACAGGAACCCTCAATGCCAGATGTGAGACTCTTTTTGAAAAGGCTTCCTTTAAAAATGCTATACGTAAAAACCGTTGTCTCATCATGATCGATGGTTTTTTTGAGCATTATCATCTCAAAGGAAAAACTTTTCCGTTTTATATCTCTCACGCAGATGACTCCCCAATGATGCTTGCCGGTATTTATGAAAAATCTGTGGTTGAAGGTATAGAGCAAAAAACCGTGAGTATTGTTACCACTAAAGCCAATGCTTTAATGAGTAAGATTCATAACAATCCCAAATTAGATGAACCCCGAATGCCTGTTATTCTACATAAAGAGTTCTACAATCTCTGGTTGTTTGGTGAGGTTATAGATGAAGAAAATAATGAGATCGACTGTATCTTTGAACCCTACCCTGATGACCTGCTCAAAGCTCATACTGTCAGGAAATTACGAGATGGCAGAGTCCCCGTAAATAATGAAGATGCGACTCAGGAATTTACCTATCCTGAATTACCTCTGGGTGTTCAATCAATCCCGATGGACAATAATCAAGGGCAAATATCCCTGTTCTAAACACAAAGTCTCTAATTTTATTAGCAAAGAAAGCAAATATTTGTAGCAGGATTTATTCTCCAAGTATCTTTGAGGCAAAGCACCGGGCTCTGGCAAGAACCCTCTGCCTAGTGAATCATCTATATCAAAGAATACCCAATGGATCGCACCATCCTTCATCTGGACTTGGACACATTCTTTGTGTCTGTAGAACGTAAACTAAACAATGAGCTTATCGGAAAACCCGTTTTGGTGGGTGGCACCGGAGACAGGGGTGTAGTTTCAGCAGCTAGTTATGAAGCACGCCGCTTTAATGTTCATTCAGGCATGTCTATGAAAATTGCCAGAATGTACTGCCCTGAAGCTATTATCATTAAAGGAAATGCAGGCGTTTACTCAGACTACTCCAGAATGGTTACAGAAATTCTAAAAGAAAAAGTACCCGTCCTGGAAAAGTCTAGTGTAGATGAGTTTTACGCAGATCTCACAGGAATGGACCGGCACTTTGGCTGCTTTATGTATGCTAAAGAGCTTCGGAAGACTATAATGAATGAAACAGGCCTGCCCATTTCTTTCGGTATGTCTATCAATAAAACCGTTGCTAAAGTAGCCACCAATGAGATAAAACCTAACAACCAGCTAAAAATAGAACCCGGTACTGAAAAAGGTTTCCTGGCTCCGCTTTCTGTCAGGAAAATCCCGATGGTGGGAGAAAACACTTTCCATACTTTATGTAATCTGGGGATTAAACGGGTAAGAAATGTACAAGAGCTGCCCATGGAAATGATAAGCTCTGTGCTGGGCAAAAACGGACTTTCTCTTTGGGAAAAGGCCAATGCCCTTGATAACAGCCCTGTCATTGAATTTCATGAACGTAAATCAATTTCTAATGAGCGTACTTTTGGTAAAGACACCACAGATGTAAGTCAGCTTAAAACCACTATTGAAGCTATGGCTGAGCAGCTAACCTATCAGCTACGCTCCGGTGGTAAAATAGCAGGATGTGTTTCTGTCAAAATCCGTTACTCAGACTTTAGTACCTGCTCAAAACAATGTCGCATAGCCTATTCTTCAGCAGATCACATCATGATACCCAAAGTGATGGAGCTATTTGAAAGCCTGTACAACAAACGACTGTTGGTACGTCTTGTAGGTGTAAAATTTAGTGACATCACAAACGGAAGCTATCAGTTAAGCATCTTTGAAGATACCAGAAAAACCGCCAGCCTTTATGTAGGTATGGATAAAATCAGAGATCGTTTTGGGCCTAGAAGTGTTATGAGAGCTTCTACTTTTGGAGCCCGCTCTATTGGCGGTATGATGAACCCCTTCAATGGCGAACCACCTATAGTTTTAGCCCACAGAACTGCCTGAATATGTACTTAAATTGTCATACATATTACAGTCTGCGGTACGGCACCTTTTCAGAGAAAGAACTTCTCATTCTGGCTCAGCAAAACGGTCAGAAAGTAATAGCACTTACAGATATAAATAACACCTCTGGCTGCTTGTCTTTTGTAAGATTAGCACCGCAATATAAAGTTAGGCCAGTCATAGGTATTGACTTCAGAAATGGAGCTAAACAGCTCTTTGTGGCCATAGCTGAAAATAATCAAGGTTTTCATGAAATAAACAGCTATCTCTCTTACCATTCACATAACAGACTGGAGATTCCGCCAGAAGCCCCCTCATTTACAGCTGCAAAAATCATCTATCCCTTAGAACAGGTGATGCTGCTCAATAAACAGGTGTTTGCTATCAATGAGTACATTGGCATTGCTCAAGAAGATTTAAACTACCTTCATCGTTCTCCGTGGCTACGTTATAAAAGCAAAATGGTACTTCTGCACCAGGTAAGTTTTAGGCATAAACTGGATTTCAATGTACATCGACTGCTCAGGGCTATTGATAATAATGAACTCTTAAGCAGATTACCCAAAAGCGAAGAGGGGAAACCTAACCATACTTTTCTGGATCAGGAAACCATAAAGAATCGCTTAGCTGCTTACCCGTTTCTTCTGGAGAACAGTCAAAAATTACTGGATGAATGTAGTATTCAATTTGATTTTGGCCCTAACAGAAAACATCAAAACCTGTTGAGTTTCTTTGGAGACCGGGACAGAGACTATCATTTTATAGAGATTCTCTGCAGCAAAGGCCTAAAAAAACGCTACGACGAAATTACCCCAGCTATACAGACCAGAGTAGAGAAGGAATTGGACACAATCAGAAAGATGGATTATGTGGCCTTCTTTCTGGCCAACTGGAAAATAGTAAGGTATGCCAAAAACCAAGGTTATTACCATGTAGGCAGAGGTAGCGGAGCCAATAGTATCGTAGCCTACTTGTTAGGTATTACAGATGTAGACCCCATAAAGTTAGACTTGTATTTTGAGCGATTCATGAATTTATACAGAGCTAACCCACCAGACTTTGATATAGATTTTTCATCAAGAGACAGAGACGATGTTACACGCTTTATATTTGAATATTTTCATGGTATGGGACAAGTAGCCCTTTTGGCTACCTATAATTGCTTTCAGCATAGCGGAGCTGTAAGAGAATTAGGAAAAGTGTTTGGCCTGCCCAAAAGTGAGATTGACATCCTTAGCGATGGAGAATTTGACTTCAATACCCTTGATGAACTCCAGAAGCTGGTGTTAAAATATTCAAAAGCCCTGATTGGTATGCCCAATCATCTTAGTGTACACTCCAGTGGCATTATCGTTTCAGAGAAGCCTATTCACTACTTTTCTGCTACAGACTTACCACCAAAAGGCTTCCCCACTGTACAATTTGATATGGAAATAGCTGAAGATGTAGGTCTATTCAAGTATGACATCCTGGGGCAGCGAGGTTTAGGTAAAATAAAAGACACACTCAGTATTATAAAGAAAAACAGACCCGAGTTACCTCACATTGACATACATGATGTCAAACGTTTTATGCAAGACCCCCTTATTAATAAAAAAATAAGTCAAGCTCAGTGTATAGGCTGTTTTTATGTAGAATCTCCTGCCATGCGTATGCTCCTTAGGAAACTGGAGGTTGACACCTATTTAGGCTTAGTGGCTGCCAGCTCTATTATAAGGCCTGGGGTAGCTAAAAGTGGTATGATGCGGGAATATATTCTGAGGCATAGAGATCCCGATCGCAGAAAAATGGCTCACCCCGTCATGTGGGACATTATGCCTGAAACCTACGGAGTTATGGTTTATCAAGAAGATGTAATTAAGGTAGCCCATTACTTTGCAGGGCTTGATCTTGGTGAAGCTGATCAGCTCAGACGTGGTATGAGTGGCAAATTCAGGTCTAGAGAAGAGTTTGCCAAGGTAAAGAAAAAGTTCATCCAAAACTGCCGTGACAAGGGAATTGCAGAAAACATAATCTCAGAGGTGTGGCACCAAACAGAGAGCTTCGCAGGCTATGCTTTTGCAAAAGGGCATTCTGCCTCCTATGCCGTAGAAAGTTATCAAAGCCTGTTTTTGAAAACATACTATCCGCTGGAATATATGGTAGCTGTTCTTAATAACGGTGGCGGCTTTTACAGGACAGAAACCTATGTACATGAAGCCCGACTTCACGGAGCTACTATACATAGTCCACATTTAAATATGAGTCATGACGAAACCATCATAAAAGGTAAAGATATTTACCTCGGTTTTGGCCATTTGCATAATTTAGACAGCCAACTTATTCACACTATTTTACATGAAAGACAGCGAAATGGTGAATACCAAGGCCTTGAAGATTTTCTGGAAAGAATTGATATCGGTGCTGAGCAAATCGAAATTCTACTACGTATAGGTGCATTTAACTTTACCGGAATCAATAAAAGAGAACTATTATGGAAAGCTCTCTATAAACTCAATAAAGAACCTAAGCGTATTCTTCAAAACGAGCTATTCAAAGTAAATACAAAACAGTTTAGCTTACCAAAGTTAAGCTCAACGGACCTCGAAGATGTCTTTGACCAAATGGAGATTCTGGGCTACCCACTGTGCGATCCTTTCCTTCTTATAGAGAATGAGTGCTCTAACAAGCTACTGGCAGCAGATATGATTTTACATCTTAATAAAATGATGACCCTATACGGGTACTTAGTTACAACAAAACGTACTACTACTTCAAAGGGAGATCGCATGCATTTTGGCACATTCCTGGATAGGGAAGGTCAGTGGATAGACACTGTTCATTTTCCACCTGTAGCAGCAAAATATCCCTTTCGTGGAAAAGGTATTTATAGGCTGACCGGAAAAGTGGTAGAGGAGTTCGGCTTCCTAACATTAGAGATCGCCGAAATGGAGAGAATTAATTATATGTTAGACCCAAGATATAGTTTAGGTAAAACGGCCTAAATGCTTGATGCATTGAAGCAAAAAGAAGTCTCAACATTGCTGTTAAGGTTCTTTATAATTTAATGGTGGGGGGACGCCCAGTCCGGTTGCCGTATCTTTCAGTGATTTTCTTTTCTCTTTCGCTTTGAGGCAAAAAAAAGGCCTCAACATTGCTGTTAAGGCCTTTATAATTAAATTGTGGCGTTTACCTACTCTCCCAGGTTTGATCCAAGTACCATCGGCGGTGCGGGGCTTAACTACTCTGTTCGGAATGGGAAGAGGTGAACACCCGCCCTATTTACACCATCAAAGTCTTCTGAGATTGCTCTCAATTTCTTTGATAGCTCTGACTTCTCTGTCAGGGGCTATACACTATGTTGACATTTTCTTGATCTATTCTTCGAATAAATCATTGGATGAAGAAAAACTGAGTAGAATAAATTAAAAATTTGAAGAGTTTTCGGTTCATTAGTACTACTCGGCTGCATACATTACTGCACTTTCACCTGTAGCCTATCAACGTCATCATCTCTAACGTTCCTCTATGGAAGTCTCATCTCGAGGTGGGTTTCACACTTAGATGCTTTCAGCGTTTATCCCGTCCATACGTAGCTACTCTGCCGTGCCCTTGGCAAGACAACAGATACACCAGCGGTATGTCCAATTCGGTCCTCTCGTACTAAAATCAGAGCCTCTCAAACTTCCTACGCCCACCACAGATAGGGACCGAACTGTCTCACGACGTTCTGAACCCAGCTCGCGTGCCACTTTAATGGGCGAACAGCCCAACCCTTGGGACCTTCTCCAGCCCCAGGATGTGACGAGCCGACATCGAGGTGCCAAACCTCCCCGTCG